>NZ_JALBUF010000001.1:0-600000 GCF_022606465.1 Sulfoacidibacillus ferrooxidans | reverse complement strand
CACACCAGTATAGACAACATGAGATTGCTGATTGACCACGATATTCCATGGATGTGGGCCAACTACAATTGTTCGTTTTGGTTGATCTGTATGTCCATCAATCTCTGTCACAGAATTGCCGTTAGGATTGTTTGTTCCATTTGGTAAAGATCCTGTATTTGCGCTATAAACGGCTTGTGTTTGATGATCAACATCCACGCCCCATGGATTAGGACCCACAGCGACTGTAGTCATTCGCTTCATTTGGGTAGAATCAATCACGTCAACACTGTTATTGCCTACACTGGACACATAGATGCGGTGCAACATAGGTGCTAATGCGAGTCCGTGTGGCATCTTACTTACGGTTATATGTTGGATTTCCTTATCCGTATTCGCATCAATTACGTCTAGTAAGTTGCGTTCAATGTCGGTGACATACACTCGATGCGCTTCTTGATCGACCATTACGGTATGTAAGGTACCGCCTAATTTCATGCTTTTTATCATTTTACCTGTAGCCGTATCTACGACTGTTATCGTTCCCGCCTTTAAATTACTGACAAATAGTTTATGTAACAAATGGTCTATTCCTGTAAAGTGAGGTGTCGTCCCCACATCGGTATAGGTAGCGATTTGTTCATATGGAGCTTGGATGGATGCGGGGTGAGTTGTGATGGAAGAAGCAAGTGCTGGTGCAACGCTCGCTATTCCCGAGAATAAAATGCTTGCTGCAATCATTTGTTTCACATGTTTCATTCAAACATTCCTTTCTTTCATGGTATTGATTTCATTGTTGTCCATTAGTATGTCATGCCAAGTCACCTGCAATACAGATGGGTACTATATAATGAAACGTATAAGGTGGTGTGAATAAGGTTGAACGTCTCGAGAGAAGTATGGAGTTTCATTATTTTCAATAACATCATGTCCACCTTATTCACGTTTACCAGTATTTTTGTGAACTTATTTATCTGGGGCAATGGGAGCGACTTGCTCGCTGTTACTTGGTTTAATCTACTATCCATGTTGGCTCTATTTGGCACATATCTTCTTGGATCTCGTTACTTATATAAGCGAAGTGCACGATTTGTTATGGCATGGAGTGTAGTATTTGCCGTGGGTTCTTATATCTCTCTATACTTTTATCAAGCATCTGATCGAATCCTCATGATTGTATTAGTAGGATTGCTTGCAGGAGCCACACAAGGGTTTTACTGGTCAGGCAATAATGCAGCTCTGTATTTTTTTCTTAAATCCGAAGATTTTCCGGCCTATTTTTCTATAAACACGATTCTTGGTCAAATCGTAACAGTGGCAGTCCCTCTTTTTTCATCAGCTATTGTGTATTGGTTTGCATTTAAAGGCGCTTTTCTCATCATGGTAGTTCTTGCTCTTGGGGCCATATTTTTTGTGTTTCGGCTCCCAGTATTCGCGGTAGATCAGCCATTATTTCAGGATATTCGTTATAAAACTGTATTTTCAAAGGCAGGTACGCGCTGGCTATTCCCTATGATGGTTGCAACTGGAATACTGACACAGTTTCAAGGATTTTTTTCTATGATTTTTATTTTTCATATGACAAGCAATGAAATTTTTGTTGCGCTTTTAAATGTGGGATATACGATCGTTCTACTGGGAGGTCTTATTGTATATCGGCGGACACACGTAGATGAAAATAGTTGGCTCATCATAGGCATTATCTTGATTCTTGCAGGCTATATCTTAGCTATGACAAACCATTCTATGCTCATGATTCTTGTTGTTTTATTCATGCAAATAGGTGGCCTCTTTTTTTCAGCGTCTTCTGGAAGACAAAGCTACCGATTATTTATGCAGGGTGATCCTGTGTGGAGGACAAAGTTAGGAATATGGTTTGAAGCTGCTTTGGCACTTGGGCGTATGATCGTGTTAGCAGGCGCACTTATGGTACATCATATTGGGGATATTCCATTTTTCTTTTTAATTTCACTATCGACTTTGGCCATGTTCACGATGCCATTTTTTCAAGCTAAATCAGTTATTGAATTTGAGAAAGAACATGGTAAAGGAGCTTATCTATGACAGGAGAATGTGCACATTATACTTGTAAAATGAGTGAGTTTAATTAGAAACATCTTATTGACAGTGCAAGTAAATAGGATAATAATCAACGAGAAAACGTTTTCGTAAATATAGAGAAAAGTAAGTGATGATACTTCTTGGAGGGTATACAGATGGGAGCAGGCGGTGGAACGAAAGCTAATCTCGGTATTCAACTCTATACATTGCGAGAACTCATGAAGGACAATTTCGCAAAGACGTTGGAGGCTGTTTCGAACATTGGGTATCGAGGTGTTGAATTTGCCGGGTACGGTAATTATCGAGCACATGAGTTGAAAAAACTAATGGATGATTTTGGGTTAGAGGCAGTTTCTAGTCATATTCCACTCATAGCACTTGAACAAGAATTAGATGCTGTCATTGCATTTGCAAAAGAAGTTGGAATATCGTATCTTGTCTGTCCTTTTCTCCCCGAAGATAAGAGAAAATCTTTAAGTGATTATGAACGACTTGCGAGAAGTCTTTCTATCATCGGAAATGCCTGTGAATCTAATGGTATTACATTTTGTTACCATAATCACGCGTTTGAGTTTGAGCTTCAAACGGATAAAGACCAATATGCACTTGACGCTCTTTTCGATTGGACTAAGGGTCATCATGTTCAGGCAGAGCTTGATTTATATTGGATTGAATATGCAGGGGAAAGTGCTGTAGCTTATTTGCAAAAATATGCAGGACGAGTACCGTTAGTTCATCTTAAAGATATGGAGAATGGTGAGGGACGTGGTTTTAGGGAGCTTGGTCAAGGGATATTTGATCTTTCACAAATGGTAGAGACTGCAAAAGAAAGTGGATCCAAATGGTTGTTTGTTGAGCAAGATGAATGTCTGGGCGATCCGCTTGAAAGTGTTTTGTCAAGTTTTGCATATATGCAAACAATACTTTAAAGAGCTGTTTATTTTGGGTACATCGCATGATCATGGAGGGAATTAGATGACTGACAAATTGCGTGTGGGGATTATCGGATGTCGAGGAATTGCACTAGGTAAACACTTGCCTAGTTTAGCTAAACTGGGTCATGTAGAGGTGACTGCATTTTGCGATATCGTCAAAGAAAAGGCCATTTCTGCAGCAAAACAGTATGGATCAGAAACTGCTAGAGTATACGAAGATTATCGTGAATTAGTAAGCGATGCGGGAGTTGATGTGGTTCACGTATGTACGCCAAATGATAGTCACGCTGAAATAACAGTTGCCGCACTTGAGGCAGGAAAACATGTGATGTGCGAAAAACCAATGGCCATCACATCTATGGATGGACGTAAAATGGTTGAAGCTGCAAAGCGAACAGGCAAAAAGTTGACAATCGGTTATCAAAATCGTTTTCGTGCAGATAGTCAGTATCTACATCAAGTTTGTGAAGAAGATGGTCTGGGACATATTTATTTTGCTAAAGCACACGCTCTGAGGCGGCGTGGAGTGCCAACATGGGGAGTCTTTCTTGATGAGCAGAAACAAGGCGGAGGACCATTAATTGATATTGGGACGCATGCACTTGATTTGGCTCTGTGGATGATGAATAACTATGAACCGAAAGTTGTCTTAGGTAGTAGTCATCACGAGTTAAGTAAGTTTGAGCATGCAGCCAATGCATGGGGGGCGTGGGATCCTAAAAAATTTACGGTAGAGGATTCGGCATTTGGGTTTATTGTCATGAAAAATGGAGCAACTATCATATTGGAATCGAGTTGGGCACTCAATACATTAGATATTGGAGAGGCACAGTGCTCTTTGTCTGGTACAAAGGCTGGAGCAGACATGCGGGGTGGACTGCATATTCATGGTGAACAGTATGGGAAACTGTATACAAGTGATGTTCAGTTACAAGGTGCAGGGGCCGATTTTTTTGAAGGACACACAGATAATGCGGCTGATCTTGAGATGAAAATGTGGATTGAAGCTGTCATGTTAGACAAAGAGCCACTTGTGAAACCCGAAGAAGCGCTTGTTGTGACTGAAATTTTAGAGGCGATTTATCAGTCAGCTCATACCGGGGAAGCTGTATATTTTTCTTGAAATAGCAATGACTTTATACATTCATGATAAGAAGTAAACGGAGGATTGCAAAGTGAAACTTGGTGTATTTATGGTGTTGTTTGGAGATAAATCCCGTGAGGATGCACTAGATGATATCGCCCAACAAGGATTGCAATGTGTAGAAATAGGTACAGGCGGATATCCCGGAAAAGCACACTGTGATCCTGCGTTGCTATTGTCCGATGCCTCTGAATTGCGAAAGTTTGCGCATCAAATTTCCAGTCGCGGTTTGGAGATCAGTGCACTTAGTTGCCATGGTAACCCAATGCATCCCAATCCTTTGATTGCGCAACAGTTTCATGATGATTTTGTAGCTACGGTGCGCTTGGCTGCAGAGTTGGGTGTTAAAACAGTCAACACATTTTCTGGATGTCCAGGAGAATCAGAGCACTCAGAGAATCCAGTATGGGTGACCTGTTCATGGCCAGAAGAGCATGCGAGAGTACTTGAATGGCAATGGAGCGAGAAAGTTATACCATATTGGACAAAGCAAAATATCTTCTTGAAGGAGCAGGGAGTTCGCGTTGCTATAGAACTGCATCCAGGGTTTGTTGCCTATAATACAGAAACCATGTTGCGCCTACGATCGGAATGCGGAGATGCGATAGGTGTCAATTTCGATCCGAGTCATCTCTTTTGGCAAGCCATGGATCCTGTATCTTCTATTAAGGAACTAGGTAGACAGGGAGCTATTTTTCATGTTCATGCAAAGGATACAGCGATTGACGCTCACAATACTGCGATCAATGGAGTATTAGACACAAAAAGTTTTCGCGATGAGATGAATCGCTCTTGGATTTTCCGCACGGTAGGATATGGGCATGGGGAAGTAGTGTGGCGACAAATACTTAGTGCATTACAACTCGTGGGTTATCAGGGTGCAGTCAGCATAGAACATGAAGATAGTTTGATGTCGAGGGAAGAAGGTTTTCAAAAGGCGGTTCACTTTCTACAGTCGATGTTGATTAAAGAGCAGGTACAGGATGTGTGGTGGTCGTAATCTACGAGATGAAGATAGATTATCGAAAACGTTATTGACACCTGTTGGAAGTAGTATTAGTATGTAAACAAGAATTACATTGCAGTTACAAAGACATATTGTTGCAATGATCTGCTTCATTTATAGTACATTTGCTTAGCATTATGCGAAGGTTGCTTTGCTGTGCAGTTTTTCAAAAACGTTTTCGAGAAACCGGTTACATCGGTATTCGGAGGAGGGGCAAAAATGAAAAAAACGCGTAGATTGGCGCTTTTTGCCGCTACAGCAACATTGGCAGTTGGGGCGTTGTCTGGTTGTGGACAGTCTGCCACACCGACTACCACGGGTTCAAATGGAGGATCAAATTCTGCAGTAGTGAACCAACCGATGGTGGTCGTTCCGTCACCATATGGCACATTTCAACCAAACTTTAGCCCATTTCAAGGGAACGCAAACCAAGGTACAGATGGTCTCATCTATCAACCATTATTTTATTTTGATAATGTCAGCTCAAATGTATATCCGTTTCTAGGGACGAATTATTCTTGGAGCAATGGCGATAAGACGCTCACTGTCAATTTGCAACAACATGCAAAGTGGTCTGATGGTAAACCATTTACGTCAAAAGACGTTGTTTTCACGTTTAATTTATTTAAAAAATACCCTGCAACAGATACAAATGGCGTATGGAATGAGTTAACGTCTGTAACAGCTAATGGTAAATATCAGGTTATTTTTCAATTTAAAAAAGCTGATGTTCCATTCGCAGCATTTGTATTAGGTTCTTATATCGTTCCGCAACATATTTGGGCAAGCTTAGGCAATCCAAGTAAAGTAAACGTTCCAAATCCTGTAGGTACAGGACCGTATGTGCTTGGCTCCTTTAGCCCTGAAGTGTATACGTTGAAAGCGAATCCAAACTATTATGGTGGCGAACCTGATATTCGCAATTTGCAATATCCAGCCTATACTAGCAATGATAGCGCTGACTTGGCACTGGCAAAGGGACAAATTGATTGGGCAGGTATTTTTATTCCTAACATTCAAAATGTATACTCTTCCAAAAGCCCCAATAATAAATACTGGTTCCCGCCAGATGGCGACGTAGTATTGTATCCCAACTTAACCAATCCACTTTTGGGTAATCTCGCGGTTCGACAAGCTATTTCTCTTGGCATCAATCGTCAGCAGATTGATCAAGAAGGTGAATATGGTTTTGAAGCTCCAGCAAGTCCGACAGGTTTAGTGTTGCCAAATGACAATAGCTGGATTGATCCGAGTTTGACGACCAGTCAGTTATCATACAGTTATAATCCGGCTAAAGCGATTCAAATTCTTGAAAAAGCAGGATTCAAGAAAAATGCTCAAGGTATTTTTGAGAGTAGTTCTGGGCAACCGCTTTCCTTTACATTGCAAGTTGTTACAGGCTGGACTGACTGGGATTCAGATTCTGAATTAATATCTCAGCAACTAAAGCAAATTGGTATTAATGTAACAGTACAGGAAGAACAGTTTGGATCATACTACTCCAATCTAACAGGACATAATTATCAATTGACTATTTCTTGGACTAATAATACTGGTCCTAATCCGTATTACCAATATGAAAACATGCTCGCAACGAAGGGCGGATGGAATATTGAGCAGTGGAGTAACCCTGCTACTACGGAAGCTTTAAGTAACTTTGAAAAAACAACCAATCTTGCCGCACAACAACAACAGATCTATAAGATTGAAAAAGTGATGGTCAATTCTTTGCCGACAATTCCGCTGGTCTATGCTGCAACTTGGAATGAATATAATGATTCCAACATTACAGGTTGGCCAACAGCACAAAATCCATACGTCAATCCAGCACCGTTTACAGGAGCAGCAGATGCAGTTGTATTAATGCATCTACATGGTCGTTAAATCGTAACGAAAAATTAGACGGTTTCATGCACTGGAGAGATCGGGTGTACCCCGACTCTCCATTCTCTCATTGCGATTGTTAGGAGGCTATGGGTGTGAAGTACTTTTTGCATCGAGTAGGATTTCTATTTCTTTCTATGTTCGCTGCAGTTACTCTTAATTTTTTATTGCCGAGAATGATGCCAGGTAATCCAGCCACAGTGCTTTTTGCAAAATTTCAAGGGCGTATGACCCCACAGGCGCTTCATGCACTTGAAGCAGAATTTGGATTTAACCACAAACCTCTGATTGATCAGTATTTTAGTTATCTTGGAGGATTAGTTACTGGGCATTGGGGATTATCGTTTAACTATTATCCTACACCGGTTACATCAGTGATTGCTTCTAGTCTTCCATGGACGATTGGATTAGTGGGTATTTCTACAATTATTTCTGTTTTTATGGGGACGATCATTGGAATTTACATCGCGTGGCGTAGAAAAGGAATATTAGATTCTGTCTTACCTACCTCTCTCATGTTTTTTCAAGCTATGCCAACGTTTTGGGTTGCATTAATGTTATTGTATATATTCGGTTTCCTACTAAGTTGGTTTCCTATGAGCCATGCCTATTCCAATAGTATTGTTCCCGGGATGAGTGGGTCCTATCTATTAAGTATATTGTATCACGCTGTGCTTCCTGGATTTACAATTTTCATAGGGTCACTAAGCGGCTGGATGATCGGCATGCGCAATAATATGATCAATACATTAGGTGAAGATTACATCGTATTTGCTGAAGCAAAAGGGATAAGTCCTGCAAGATTGATGTTTTCTTATACAGCACGAAATGCCATTTTACCTCAAATCACTTCTTTTGCCATCGCTCTTGGCAATGTAGTTAGTGGATCGATTCTCGTTGAGATGGTGTTTTCCTATCCGGGTATTGGCTATCAGTTAGTCAATGCAGTAACTGGCGAAGATTACCCGTTAATTCAGGGAACGTTCTTGATTATTGCTTTGTCTGTCCTCATTGCTAACTTCATTGTCGATTTACTCTTAAGTCGTTTGGATCCACGTGTGCGGCGAGAAGGTGCTGTTGCATGAGTATGAATGTGCATGTTGTTGACCAGGAAAGAAAAGATCAGTTACGTCAATTAAAAAAAGCAAAAAAATGGGCTACAGCGAAAACGTTTTTGCGCAATCCTAAGGCGTTGGCAGGCGTCATTATATTCACTTTTTTTATCTTGATGGCTATTTTTTCTCCGTTGCTTGCTCGGTATAATCCACAAGCTACGTTATTTATGCCAAATCAAGCTCCTACAGCTCAGCATTGGCTTGGAACTACATCAACAGGACAAGATGTATTTTCGCAGTTTGTTTTAGGATCTCGTACAACTTTAATGATTGGAATTGGTGCAGGCTTACTTGCAACTTTTTTATCATTATTAGTTGGGGTATATGCAGGGTTTAAAGGTGGATTAGTCGATTCTTTGTTGACAGCGCTAACTAATATTTTCCTTGTGATGCCTGTACTCGCATTGCTGATTGTCATTGAATCATACGTGCGTAATAGCACACCGCTACTCAATGGAATTATTATTGGGTTAACCGGATGGGCATGGGGTGCTCGTGTTTTTCGTTCTCAAACGATGACGTTAATCAATCGGGATTTTGTTGTTGCTGCAAGATTATCCGGAATGTCTAGTCTACGCATTATGGTCATTGAGATTATACCTAATATGTTGTCCATCGTTTTTGCAAACTTAATGTACGCATGTCTTGGAGCTATTTTGGCTGAAGCTGGATTAGCGTATTTGGGACTTGAAAGTTTGAGTTCGACAAGTTGGGGGACAATGCTCTATTGGGCTGATGCTGGTGGGGCCATGTTAAACGGAGCATGGTGGTGGATTGTTCCTCCTGGTTTGGCCATTGCATTAGTTGGAATGAGTTTTGCTCTGATGAACTCAGCCGTTGATCAAATGACCAATCCACGCTTACGAACGACAAGGAGGAAAGTTCATGCTGGAAAACAATAAAACTCCTGTGCTTGAACTGAATCAAGTGTCTATCGTTTATGAAACGTCAAATGGAGATGTACAAGCGGTTAACAAGGTGAGTTTTGCTATTTATGAAAATGAAATCATGGCACTTGTTGGCGAATCAGGATCAGGTAAATCTACGATTGCTTATGCAGTAATGCGATTATTGCGCGGGAGTGCATATCTTACAGAAGGTACCGTGAAAATTCTTGGCCGCGATATCTACGAGATGAACAAAAAAGATTTGCGTACTTTTCGTTGGAGCCAAGTATCGATGGTTTTCCAAAGCGCAATGAGTGCTTTGAATCCTGTAATGAACGTGGAACAACAGATTGTTGATACCATCTTAAGTCATGAAAAGATTACGCGTAAAGAAGCATCTATGCGTGCAGCATCACTTTTAGATTTAGTTAGTATTGATCGCAAACATTTGCGTAGTTATCCCCATGAGCTCTCGGGTGGCATGCGTCAACGTGTCGTAATTGCTATTGCAATTGCTTTAAAGCCGCAATTAGTAATTATGGATGAACCGACTACTGCTTTGGATGTGGTAGTGCAGCGTTCGATTTTAGATCAAATACAAGAAATTCAACGAAAACAACATTTTTCAATTCTCTTTATTAGCCATGATTTTAGTTTGGTTCAAGAACTTGCTTCTCGCATCGCGATCATGTATGCAGGTAGGATAGTAGAAGAAACAACAACAGCATCTCTAGAAGTACTAGATGGACATCATCCTTATACGCAGGGATTACTGCGTGCAATACCAAAACTTACGGCAGATGAAATTGTCATTGAGGGGATTCCTGGTTCGCCGCCAAACTTGATTACTTTGCCTACAGGGTGCGCATTTCATCCCCGCTGTCCAGTTGCACTAGAAACATGCAAATCAGTAAAACCACTCACTTTGGAGCATAATGGCGCATTAATCGAGTGCCATTTATTCGATCGGGAGGAGGAGAACGCAAAATGGCAAAAGGAGATCCGTTAGTTCAAGTCGAAGACTTAGTCATTCGTTTTCCGATCTCACAGAAGGCAAGAAAGCAAACTTTTATTCGGCCAGTTGATCACGTGAGTTTTGAAATTGGACATAGTGAGGTACTAGCGCTTGTTGGTGAGTCAGGTAGTGGGAAATCAACGATTGGTCGCGCTTTAATTCGAATTACAGAACCTAGTCACGGAAAAATTCTCGTTCGAGGCCAAGATGTTTCACATATTAAGGGTCGAGCATTAAGGGAATATAGGCGGTTTATTCAAATGATTTTTCAAGATCCTTTTGGATCATTGAACCCCATTCGCACTATCGAGCAACATATTGAATTTCCGTTGAAGACTACTCCTAGTAGAAATAACGATTCGGTAGATGAACGAATGGATTATTTGTTAACTCGCGTTGGATTAACGCCTGTAGCGGACATTCGTGCAAAGTTTCCACATGAGCTATCAGGTGGACAACGTCAACGTGTGGCCATTGCACGTGCACTCGCTGTAAACCCTGGATTTCTTGTCGCAGATGAACCTATCTCGATGCTAGATGTCTCCATTCGAGCGGGCATATTAAAATTAATGAATGAATTAAAGGATGAATTTGGTCTTTCCTACTTGTATATCACTCATGACCTTGCTTCTGCGCGCTATTTTGGTGATCGCATCATGGTAATATACGGTGGTAAGGTGATGGAAACGGCACCATCTTCTGAGTTGATTCGCAACCCACAGCATCCTTACACCAAGTTGCTGTTGGCGGCAACTCCTGGCAGTCCTGTGCGTGGTCCGTTGCCTGAGACGAGTAACTCAGCACCGAATTTATTTGAAGGACGAATGGGATGTCCCTTCGCTGATCGTTGCCCACATGTACTGGAAAAGTGCACAAAAGTTGAACCAGAAAAAACGACAATTAGTGATGAGCATACGGTGTTCTGTCACTTGATGAATGTATAGGCAGTAAAGTAAGCGGGCACGTTCACAACATTGCAGGAGGAGCACATAGTGGCAACGATTAGAGATGTGGCAAAAAGAGCAGGGGTATCAGTTGCAGCTGTATCAAGGGCGTTTAATAACTATCCTGATATCAATGCAGATACAAAGGCCAATATTCTTCGCATTGCCGAGGAACTTCGTTTCTATCCTAGTGCAACTGCTCGTAACCTTGTCACGCATCGTTCAAACACGATCGGTGTTGTTTATCCGTCATTGGATGGTACGGGTTTGCGGCATCCATTTATTGGACATTTACTCAATGTTTTTAAAGATGCGATTGGTGAACAAGGGTATGACATGATGTTGCTTAGTAATCGTCGAGCACCATTTGACCGGTGGGGAATTCTAGATCGAATTAAACATCGCGATTTAGATGGTGTATTGTTGATAGGAACTCCTGAGGAAGCAGTGGACGAGTTAATGCAAATTGACATACCCATGGTTGGGTTGGATTATGTCGTTACAGGCCCAAAAGTGGGATCAGTAACTTCAGATAATCGTCGCGCCATTCAAGATCTAGTCCATGTGCTGTATCATCATGGATATCGTAAGTTTGGGTTTCTTCATGGCCCCCTAAAAATTCCTGTGGCCGTTGAACGGTTACAAGGTTTTTATAGTGGTCTTCAGGAAGTAGGAATCGCTCCATGTTCTGAGTGGATTCAAAATGGATTGTTTACACTTGAAGGTGGGCAAGCGGCAATGGAAAAGATTCTTTCTTCAAAGGAATGGCCAGATGTTGTCATTTCTTCTGCAGATGTGTGTGCGATCGGAGCTATGCAGATTATGCATTCGCGAGGGATTGATATTCCAGATCAAATCAGTCTAGTGGGGTTTGATGATATCGAAGCAGCATCTTATATTTATCCGCAATTAACAACTATTTCACAAGATAAAGAACAGATGGGACAGTTGGCCGCGGAAGTATTGTTTAGATTAATTCGTTCGAAATCTGATGATTTACCATTACACTATGTTGTTCCAACGAAGCTTATGGTTCGTCAGTCGACTCGTCCACTATAGTGTTTAGTAGAAAACGTATGTTAGTTTAAGGAGATGTTGTTATGAGTGAAAAATTGATCAAAGATATGATGAACGTTCTTCCTCGAGATTTTCAGTGGGGAGTTGCAACATCATCGTATCAAATTGAAGGTGCTGTGAATGAAGACGGGAGAGGTCCGTCTATCTGGGATACTTTTTGTGAAGTTCCTGGTAAAGTATCTGGACATGAGGATGGGAAGGTTGCTTGCGATCATTATCATCTATATCCGTCTGATATTCAGTTGATGAGTGATTTGGGTATTCGTAACTACCGTTTTTCTATTGCTTGGTCGAGAATTTTTCCCGAAGGTAAAGGTAAATTGAATGAAAAAGGGATCGCATTTTACGATCGATTAATTGATACATTACTTTCTCATGGAATTAATCCTATGGCTACGATGTATCATTGGGATTTGCCAGAGGCGTTACAACGGGATGGTGGATGGCTCAATCGCGATACCGCATATCGTTTCGCCGACTATAGTATGGCATTAACTGATCGTTTTAGCGACAGGGTGAATCAATGGATAACGCACAACGAACCTTGGTGTACTGCGTTTTTGGGAAATATTAAGGGTGAACATGCGCCGGGTATTACTGATGCGCAGATTGGATTAGACGTCTCTCATCATTTATTGTTATCGCACGGACTTGCAGTGCAGGCTTATCGAGAAAATAATCATAAGGGTAAGATAGGTATTACTTTAAATCTAACTCCAGCTTATGCTGCAACAGAGAGTGAAGCGGATCGTAGAGCAGCTAACTATCAAGATGTGTTTTCTAATCGTTGGTTCTTGGATCCTATTTTTAAAGGGAAATATCCAGAAGAATTAGGGGATATTTTTGGAACCATGCCATCTGTTGTGAAAGATGGTGATTTAGATCTTATTAGTTTGCCAAATGATTTCATGGGGGTCAATTACTATTCCTATGGTGTAATAGCACATGATGAGCATGGTGGAGTGATGGGAAAACACGTAACCCCACAAGATCGCATCACAGATATGGGGTGGCCTATCAATGGTAAGGGGTTATCTGATCTACTGATTCGATTAACAAAAGAGTATGGGAAGTTGCCTTACTATATAACGGAAAATGGTGCAGCTTATCCTGATGTCGTTGAGTCTGATGGATCTATCCATGATGTAGCTCGCCTTGCATATCTTAAGGAACATTTAGAAGCACTGACAGTGGCGCTACAAGCAGGAGTAGATTTGCGCGGATATTATCTTTGGTCATTTATGGATAATTTTGAGTGGGCATTTGGCTATAGCAAACGATTTGGTGCAGTATACGTAGACTATGAAACACAAAAACGCACACCTAAGGATAGTATACTCTGGTACTCGCAATGGATAAGAGAACTCTCCGCTAAATAGAAGAGAAACGTACTAAGAAAATTATGCTAGGATAAGCTTTCTGATAGTCATCCTGTATGGGTATCATGATCTTTAAGGAATATGAGTATGGATTCACCCCTATCCGCAAATAATGACATACAGTTATTGGATAGGGGTGGGTCTGTAACAGATGAACGACAATAAACAAGAAGAGAGTCAAGAATCGCGGCGCAAGATGGAGCGTCCTTATGAGGGAATTAGCCCTTTTGAATTTAAAAATGAGCTCATTCGCTTGGCGAAGGACAATGAAAAAAAGAGTGCAAGAACGATGCTGGATGCTGGGAGGGGTAATCCGAACTGGACTGCTGCTACTCCACGTGAAGCTTTTTTTGTGTTTGGTCAGTTTGCAGTAGAAGAGACACGACGAGTATGGAATGAAGGTGATCTTGCCGGACAACCAAAACAGGATGGAATTGCCCAAAGACTCGACGCATATGTAAACAAACATAGAGAGCAACCAGGTGTCAAGTTACTGATGGACATCATTAATTATGGCATTGAACAACGGCATTTCCACCCGGATCAGTGGGTATTTGAACTTGTAGATGGCATTATTGGAGACAATTATCCACTTCCAGATCGAATGCTTGTACACGTAGAACAAATTGTTCACGATTATGTGCTTGCAGAAATGGCGCATAGTGAGGCATCTTTAGGGAACTTCGATTTGTTTTCTGTAGAGGGTGCCACAGCTGCGATGTGTTATATTTTTGAGACGCTTTACGCCAACTATTTACTGGAATCTGGAGATAAGATTGCCCTCATGGTTCCTATTTTTCCTCCGTATATTGAAATTCCTCAGCTATCAAAATACAATTTTGAAATAGTCGAGATTCGTGCCACAGAAATGACAGAAAATGACGTTCATACATGGCAGTATCCACAATCAGAAATAGATAAGCTATGTGATCCAACTATTAAAGCTTTGTTTCTTGTGAATCCGAGTAACCCTCCTTCTGTTGCAATGAACCCAAAATCTCGCGAACTCCTAAAGGAGGTTGTATCGAAGCATAATCGCCAATTAATGATTATATCTGATGATGTGTATGGGACATTTGTAGATGATTATCACTCGTTAATGGCAGACTTGCCCTTTCATACGATAGGGGTCTACTCATTTTCTAAGTATTTTGGTGTTACCGGATGGCGACTTGGTGTCATATCCGTACAACACCATAATGTGTTTGACCAATTAATTCAGCAATTACCAGAAGTCAAGCAAGAGCAACTTAAAAAGCGTTATGGTTCTCTATCGTTGCATCCCTCAAAATTACGCTTCATCGATCGATTGGTGGCAGATAGTCGTCAAGTAGCATTAAACCATACAGCAGGTTTGTCTACACCTCAACAAGTACAGATGGCTTTTTTCGCAGCGTTTGCCTTACTTGATCACAAAGGACGATATAAGCAACTAACTAAAGACATCTGTCGTCGCCGCAAGAAGCTATTGTTTGATGGATTAGGAATAGAGGCACGAAAGGATCCGTATGATGCCGCCTATTATACAGAGTTTGATCTTGGTGAATGGGCTCAACATCACTATGGTGAAAAATTCACAAAGTATCTTCAACAAGAGTACGAACCAGTGGATATTCTTTTTCGCTTAGCTGAACAATCAGCCATTGTTTTACTAAATGGTGGAGGATTTCATGGACCGAATTGGTCAATTCGAGTCTCTTTGGCTAATTTAGAGGATGAGGCGTATGCCAACATTGGTGAAGCGTTACATCATACTTTAGAAGAGTATGTCACGCAGTTTAAGGAACTCAATTAAGTAGCGCGGAACTATTGTGATTTTAATCTAATGGGATGAAAAGATGAGCCTGTCTTCTATGGTGTACAAGAAGACAGGCTTTTTGATTTGGGGATGAGCAACGATCCTTTGGTCTGTTCCTCGTGTTCGCCATATTGGGCAGGTTCAAATGTTGTGAAGATGACGATTAAAAATAAAATACGTGTAACTGCGAAATCTGTCGTTGATGCGACGAGCAACAAGGAGACAATGATAAAGAGGTTTAGGAACGTATTGTACATAGAGACAGGGACAAAAATAAAGCGAACAAGCAAAATGAGAAAGGTAACCATCCATCGCACGGATTCAGGAGGTGTCTGCTGCGAATGATGTGATGGGCGATGAGACTGTTCACTATTCCTGTGCTTTATTTTATTTTGCACAGAATTAGATGTAGCAGCGTTCACATCGACACCCCGTTTCGTTTAGCTTAAATAAACCTTTACTCCTGCTCTTATAGTCATGTACACTATATGTACATACTTTCATTTTGTCGTGGACTTCTATCACACCTATGTTTTATCAAATTTCACATTGTACATAAGGGGATCTTGTATTGTCATCCGTGATTGCACCAGCTCGGCCTAAACAGTCACCATTGCAGCGCTGGCTAATCCATCCGTATCGTGAACCCATCATTGTGGGTTTACTTGCGATCTTGATCGGAGTGATCGGTGGACTAGGAGCTATTTTATTTAGGGGTATGATTCATTTATTTGCCTCATGGTTTTCTATGATACCTGTCACACATTCTCCACTGCGCGCTTTGATTCCAGCTTTAGGGTTATTGCTTGTTGGACTCATTACACATTTCTTTGCAAAAGAAGTCAAAGGCCACGGGGTACCACAATTACTAGAATCGCTTGCTTTGCGTGGCGGCAAGATTCGTCCGCGTGTCGCTTTTTTTGGTATAATAGCACCTGCAATCACGCTCGGTGCAGGTGGATCCGTGGGACGAGAAGGTCCGATTGCGTTAATCGGTGGCGCTTTTGGTTCGATTCTTGGACAACGGCTACGGCTCTCCGATAAGTATATTTCCCTTCTCTTAGCATCAGGGGCAGCAGCAGGCATTGCGGCGACATTTAATGCGCCGATTGCAGGTGGTTTTTTTGGCTTAGAAATTATATTAGGCAGTTATGCGATGGGGGCTATTATGCCCGTTTTTTTAGCTGCAGTTACAGGGTCTACAGTTTTTGATGCAATCATGGGGAATCACCCCGTGTTACAAACGATCCCCTACCCTGTGATTCATCCAATAGCGCTCTTGTTTATGATTATCCTTGGTTTACTGGCTGGAACACTTGGCATTGCCTATTCTAAAGGATTGACCTTTTCGGAAGATTTACTAGAGCGTTGGCGTGTGCCCTTTTGGGTAAAAAACATTACAGGTGGGGCACTCGTAGGAGTACTTGGCTTGCTGGCACCTGAAGTCCTAGGCGTTGGGTATCCATCGATCCATTTGGCACTCGGTGGTCAACTGGCCATTGGAACCATTCTTCTTCTGTTTGTATTGAAATATGTAGCGACACTCACTACGGTTGGGTCCGGTGGTTCTGGGGGTGTCTTTGCACCCTCGCTCTTTCTTGGTGCGATGCTCGGTGCATTATATGGCGATGGATTACGTTTTATCGTTCCTGGGTTGATTCCGCATCCAGAAATCTATGCCATTGCAGGTATGGGTGCCATATTTGCTGCGGCTGCTCAAGCTCCATTTGTATCCATTACGATCTTACTCGAGGTCACTGGAGATTATCAGTTGACCCCTGTTGTCATGGCTGCCTGTGTGACGGCTTTTGTAGTCCATGGATTACTTACGCGTGACTCTATGTATACAGTAAAACTTTCAAGACTGGGGATACACATCCTACGTGGCAATGAGGTGCGGCCCACAGAACGTATCTCTGTGCAACAAGCCATGGAGCCGTTGACCGCTTATTTTTCGTCTGACGACACACTAGTAGAAGCGTATCACGGAGTAAACCTGTCGCGCGATCATGTAGCTGTTATTACAGATCATCAACAACAATTACAGGGAATTATGACGCTTGAAACCTTGCGCTCCTATGCTGAAAGTATGCCGCTGACGACTCCTTTATCCATGCTTGATTTTTCTGTCCTGCCTGTCATCGTGCAAAGCGCTACTCTAGAAGAAGCGATGCGTCTTTTTTCGTTGCATGATGTTACCTTATTGCCCGTAGTAGATGATCACACAAATGAAGTTGTGGGAACGCTCACTCAGCGCGATGTCGTTCGTGCGTATAGTGCTTATACGTTGTATTCGACTGAATCCAACGCTAAAGTACAGCAGTTAAAGGATTATACTGGAGATGTGGGGCAGTTTGTGAGTATCCCATTAAAGCATTCGAGTCCGATTGTCGAGAGTCCATTATCTGAAATAAGTATACCTAAACAGGCTGTCATTGTTTCTGTGAAACGAGGAGGAGAAGTGGTTGTCCCACATGGGAATACAGTGTTGAAGCCGGGGGATGAGTTATTGGTCTTTATTTCTCCACTCTCTGAAGTGGACCTTGTCCTCGCACAAATTCATGGGGCTGTTCTCTTGTAAGTGAGGGAGAAACACCATCATCAAGCATAAAAGCATTTGTTGCATCACATGCTAGCTCTGAAGATCATCATTTGTAGGAGGAGCTTGGATGCAACGGAGTAAACAGAGTATGCTAATTCACAGAAATCAAAAGATCAGCTATCTATCGAAAAAAAAAGGTCATGGTTCTTTAGGACTGGGTGAGCTCATATTCATTGGGGTTGGGGGCATTATTGGAGCTGGTTTTTTTCTTGGCAGTGGATTACCCATACGCACTGCAGGTCCAAGCGTACTAATCTCATTTGTGATTGGCGCATTTCTAACCGCACAAGTTACAGGTGCACTCACCTCTATTGCAACAAAACATCCTGTAGAAGGGTCGTTTAAAGTTTATGCTGATATGTATATTGGACAATTTGCTGGGTACATGCAGGGCTGGATGTATTATTTAGCTAGTGTGTTAACGATCGCGAGTGAAGCTGTGGCGATGAGTGTGTTTACTCGTGTGTGGTTACCGGGTGTTCCATTGTGGATATTTGCGTCTGTATATTCTGCCGTGATTTTGCTGATCAATGCTTTTGGTGTTAAAAGTTTTGGTCGTGTAGAATCTTTGATGAGTATCGTAAAAATAGCTGCCTTGGTTGGTTTTATCCTATTTGTCGTCGTAATCATGTTCGGGCACGCCACAGTGGGTAGATTTGCACATGCCAGTCTTACGTCTGCAGGATTTTTTCCACATGGTATCACTGGTATCTTACAGTCCATGTTAATCGTAGTTTTTGCCTATGCTGGGATTGGCGTTTTTGCAACAGCGGCTGCAGAAGTAAAAGATACGCGAGAAATTGAGCAAGGAGCCATATGGACGATCATCATCTTGACGCTTGTGTATGTGTTATCCATTGGTGGACTCTTATTGATTGAACCTTGGCAGACAGTGAGCACAAAGACAAGTCCATTTGTTTTATCCTTAGAACATGCAGGGATGCCTGTATTAGCGTATATCTTTAATGCGGTTGTCCTTGTTGCCTCTTTTAGTGTCATGGCTGGTGCTGTGTTTTCAGCCAATCAGATTGTAGTGAGTTTAGGAAAAGACCGTGAAGCACCTCGTTTTGTCTCTAAGACATCTAAGCGAGATGTCCCATATGGGGCTCTATCGAGTACGGCAGGTGGGATTTTCATTGCGATTGGGGCAGCGTTTATTTTGCCGTCCAATATCTATAATTTTCTTATTAGCGCATCCAGTTTTATGACCTTTTTCTACTGGTTTATGATGTTGTGGACTTTTCTTAAATGGCGTAACACAAAAGAGGGAAGACAAGGGGAAGTTTCTCGGCTAGCATTTGGTCAGCCGGTTTCCACAGTCATCACCATGGTTGCGATCGTTGTTCTCACCGTGTATGCGTTATTTCAAAAGGATCAACAAATTGCCTTTTATGCATTTGCCATTATCACAATGATCATTGGTGTAAGCTATCTATTTGTTAAAAAGAAACTAGTGAAGCCATGAACTCGATTGTAATGGTTGACTTTTTAAGTATGAAAATGCCACAATCATACTATATACAGTGAGATGTGCATCTTGCACATAATTAGTGCTGTATACAAGTATTGATGAGGGTGATCGACGTTACTGTAGATATTGATGCAGCTTTCAAAGCATTGGCGGATCCTATTCGAAGGTCATTGCTTGAGGCACTTACGAAAACGGAGTTCTATTGTCATATTGATGGTGAAGAGGTCAATGGAATTTGTGTTCAAGATTTAAGCGACATGCTAGAATTACCTCAATCAACGGTGTCGAGGCATTTAGCTATTTTACGACATGCTGGGCTCGTTGGACATTTACAAAAAGGGGTATGGCATTATTATTTTTGCCATACAAATGTAGTGCGGGATATTCAAGCTTGGCTTGTATCTCTCATGAAACAGACTGCGCAGTAAAAATAGCACCCAAGTAAGCGGAGATCTTTATCTCAGCTTACTTGGGTGCTTCTAGTGTCATGTGGATTATTTAGCATCCATATTTGAGTTATTTAAGGACGGAAGCATTCTTGATGTCCGTTCCATAGGAGACAAACATTGTCTGCACTTAGGTGTTTCGTCAAATGTAAAGTTTGCCCGCATCCAGCCGTTGCAATCTTCTTTTGTACAGGACCAAATTTCCGTATCTTCCATAGGAACGTCTTCTGCTGATTTCTTGTGAAAATACATGGTAGCCCCTCTTTCGATTGGACATGCAAAATAAAAACTCTCCTCAACTCTTGTTAAGGACAGTTTTCTTGACTCTTACTGACACTGTATAGAAAAAACATCCCCGTATGACTAATAGTACATCTACTTGTATGCAAATGTACAAAATCCTCATTGTGTATATCAATGATTGTACCATAAGAGGTGTACGAAAGCAATAAAAGCAACATCGAACGCACCATTTATGATGAGGTTCGAAAAACAAAAAAACGCAAAACAGTATAACTGATAGACGACGCCATAAACATCGCTACTGCTTTGGATAAGTTGCCGCTAATGATTAGCGGCAAGTTTAAGGATCGGAAAAAATAACGAGATGTAAGAGCGAGTACTGCGTCATTGATCACGATATTAAGAATTCCTTGCATCCAAAATAACAGTGTTTGTCTGCGACTATTATTTGCTTGGTCAGCAAATGTCCAGCGGCGATTAAGGATGTAACTCGTAGTAATGGCACAGATGACGGCAAATGTATTGTATATGAGTAACACCGCAGACGATCTTGTGGGGAAAGTAAACATCAAGAAATTCAAAATGGCAAGATCGACAAAGGCATTCATCAATCCAACGATCAAAAATCTCTGATAGCGACCTTTAATCAGGCGAGCCTTTCTCGGCTGTGCTGGCTTATTTGACACTTGAGCCATGATTTATTCCCCCATACTGCGCGTGTTTCTCATCTAGCACAAGGCATAATAAGTTAAGACCATGTGACAGTTGGCATAATGTGTTCCAGTTGTATGTGATCTTTGTTCATTTGGGCCATCTCAATGATGTCTCGGATGACTTGATCCGAAAGTAAGTGAGGCGTTAGTCCCAGTTCCAGTAACTTTGTGTGTGCCGCATGATAGTAATGTTTTTCTGACTCTACACGCGGATTGGTTAGATGAGAAATGTTTGCTTGAATGCCCATACTAGAAGCGACATGCTCCACTTTAGACGCTAAGTCAGCAACAGAAAATTCCTCTGTAAATTGGTTAAATACGCGGAATTCCCCTGGTTTAGCTGGGTGTAATGCTGCAATTTCAATACACCTTACTGTGTCTAGTAAATTAATAAATCCTCGAGTTTGCCCACCAGATCCATACACAGTAAGCGGATGATCTGCTGCCGCTTCTACACAGAAGCGATTGAGTGCTGTTCCAAATACTTGATCGTAATCAAATCGGTTGGATAAGAGGGGATGGAGCCGTGTCTCTTCCGTTTGGACGCCATATACGACGCCTTGATTTAAATCTGTTGCCCGTAAGTTCCATGATCGGCATGCAAACATAATATTGTGGCTATCGTGAACTTTTGAAAGATGATACATAGAAGGTGGCTGTTTAGGATACGGTAGTGTATCTGTTCGACCATTATATTCAACTGTGATATAGCCTTCCTCAATATCGATATTTGGCGTTCCATATTCGCCCATCGTTCCGAGTTTAATCAAGTGACAGTCAGGAACGATGTCCTTCATAATGTACAGAAGATTAAGTGTCCCTACAATGTTGTTCGTTTGAGTAAATACAGCGTGTTCACGGTCAATCATGGAGTATGGTGCAGATCGTTGTTCAGCAAAGTGCACAATTGCTTCTGGAACAAATGCAGCAATTGCGCTAGCTAATGCATCATAATCCCGCATGTCTACGTCAAATGAAGTGAATGAGCCCTGCGCATATTTTTCCCATTCGTGTGCGCGTTCATCCATAGAAGCAATTGGCGTAAGAGATGCAATACCTAGCTCGCGATCCCACTCACGGCGTAATTGGTTATCTAGGATGGCAATATCGTGTCCTTTACGGGAAAGGTACAATGCAGTTGGCCAGCCGCAAAATCCATCTCCACCGGTAATTAATATCCTCATTATGTCACCTCAACCTATATGATTCCAATGTCTTCGCCTACAATTATACCATTGCAACTATACAATTGGGCACTTGATTATGTAGCTGTTTACACTGGAATGTCAATGTCACTTGTCACAGAATGATGATGTAATTGATGTGCACGCACGGCTACCTGATAGTATTCAACAAGCGCCTTCGTTGGGATTTCCCACCCTCGCAATTCAATGGAAGAGCGAGCTTGTGTCGCTAATTGATGGTGTAGATCAGGCTGTGTGAGAAGTGATCGCACTGCATGTAGTAAGGATTCTTGATCTTCGGAATCAAATAAAATTCCTGCCTCCGTCTGCCGGATCAATTCTTCCGAGGGCTTGCTCTTAGCCGCAATGATAGGCAAACCCGATGACATCGCTTCTAATAAAACGAGTCCAAGCGTCTCAGTGGTGGATGGGAAAATAAACGCATCTGCAGAAGCAAAAGCAGCAGCCAGTTCATTTGCATGTAAAAGGCCGAGGAAATGTACTTGCGTATGTTTAAACATATGTTCTAGTCGAGCTCTGTCTGGACCATCCCCAACAAATGCGATATGAATAGGGTGAATAGCGTCTAAGATTGGGCGAAGTCGCTCTAATTGTTTTTCAGGTGCTAAGCGGCCAACATAGAGCAACACAGGGTCTTTTATTTTTCCCCCTGTTAATCGGGCACGCATGGCATCAGATTGTTGGCGGGGATGGAAAAGTTCAGCATCCACACCCCCAGCCCAAAGTCGCGTATTGTGAAAGTCGCGTTTTTTTAATTCCCCGACCATGGCTTCGGATGTGGCAAGATTAAGTATGGCTTGATTGTGGAGAAGCCGCAAATAACTCCAAGCCACTGGGTCTAGAAATGGGACGTGGTATAGATGGGCATACGCGGCTAGATTGGTATGAAAGGATGCAATCAGCGGAACGCGCATTTTACGTGCATAGTATATGCCATTTAAGCCAAGTACGACTGGATTCACAATATGGATAAGGGTAGGGCTAAAGGACCTAAGAAATGTCCCGATTTTAGGTGATGGAGGACAAAATTTCTTTTGTGGATAAAAAAAATAAGGAATTCCTTTTACAGAAAGTACGGGAGCAGCTTTATAAAAAGCAGGCGACCCGTCTGGGGCAATAACGGCTACTTCGTGTCCCATTTCAAGAAGATGGTCGATAGTTGAACATAGGCGTGTAACGATGCCATCTGTGGAGGGTAGAAATGTCTCAGTAAATATTGCGATTTTCACACAGGTACCTCCCGAAGATCCGTTCGTGTATTATGACTCTCTGTCCACATTATACCCGATCTTTACGAAACGATAGCTTTCTTCGTAAAAAGGATAAACTTGCCGCGACGTTACGTAATGTGTACATTTTAGTGGGAAGAGGCTAAACAAGTTGAAGGGGATCATATCATGACAACATTAGTGGAACCTGATTATGCACATGGGATAGCGCTTCAGTTGAATATGAAAAAAAGTCAAGTGAGTTCAGCCATTCAATTATTTGAACAAGGCAATACGATTCCATTTATTGCACGTTATCGCAAGGAAATGACTGGAGAACTCGATGAAAATCAACTTAGGGACATTCAAGCTCAGTTTCATTTACAAACGACATTATATCAGCGTAAATGTGATGTGATACGGCTTTTGGAGGAGCAGGGTATTTTTACAGATGAGCAAGTTGAAAAACAAGTAACGTTAGCGATCACTGCAGCAACAACGATGGCAGAAGTCGAGGATATCTATCGCCCCTATCGTCCCAAACGCAAGACAAGAGCATCCGTGGCAAAAGAACGGGGACTAGAGCCTCTTTCAGCTTGGTTCATTCAAAAAGAGCGAATCCACGATGATAGGGAGACGATTGTAAGGTATGCAGATCAGTTTGTGAATGTAGACCTTGGTATTGAAACGGCAGAAGAAGCTATGTCGGGTGCGGCAGATATCATCGCAGAAATGATAGCAGATGATGCAGACACCCGCAGTTGGTTGCGTCAGTGGACTTTTGCTCATGGAGTTTTGCACAGTGTTGCCACAGATGCGGTAGTAGAAAGTGTATATGAAGTGTACTATGCATTTGAAGTGCTTCTTCATAAAATATTGCCGCATCACATCTTAGCGTTAAATCGCGGTGAGCGCGAAGGTTTTTTGCGCATCTCTATAACTATACAGCAAGAAGAAGTGCGATCTCAGTTGATTCAACGGCATGTGGCCACGCGGTATGGGCAGAACTCTATAGAGGCACAAGAGTCATGGATCTGGTTGTGGCTAACTGATGTGGTAGTTGATGCGTATAAACGGCTGTTGGCTCCTTCTATCGAGAGAGAGATTAGAAATGAATTGACTGATCGTGGAGAAGATCGAGCGATTGAGATTTTTGGTGCGAATTTACGCAATTTACTCATGCAACCTCCGCTTCGGGGGAAAAAGGTACTTGGTGTAGATCCAGCCTATCGTACGGGTTGCAAGTTGGCGGTTGTGGATGATACAGGGAAATTGCTTGAGACAGCAGTCATTTATCCCACGCCTCCGCAAAACAAAGTGGAAGCTGCAAAAAAAACAGTGCTAGACATGTTGAAACAGTATGAGATCGATCTCATTGCAATTGGTAATGGTACCGCTTCGCGCGAGACGGAAACTTTTATTTCACAATGTGTCAAAGAGTATCAAGAACAAACTGCGCGGCTGGTACCTTATGCGATAGTGTCAGAAGCGGGCGCTAGTGTATATTCGGCATCAGTACTTGCAGGAGAAGAGTTTCCTGATTTGGATGTATCTGAACGCAGTGCGATTTCCATTGCGCGAAGGCTCCAAGATCCACTAGCGGAGTTAGTCAAAATTGATCCAAAGTCGGTGGGAGTGGGCCAATATCAACATGATGTTGCACAAAAAAAATTAGATGGACAATTGAGTGCTGTTGTAGAGTCAGCTGTCAATCAAGTGGGTGTGGACGTCAATACGGCTTCCGCAAGTTTGCTTTCCTATGTGGCAGGTCTTAATAAAACGGCTGTAAAAAATATCGTTCATTACCGAGAAGAAAATGGTCGGTTTACTAGTCGTAGCAAGCTAGCAAAAGTCCCTCGACTTGGTCCTAAGACACTTGAGCAGTGTGTGGGATTTTTGCGGATACCAGATGGAGAAGAACCGCTCGATGCAACATCCATTCATCCTGAATCGTATCCTGCAGTACATGCTTTATTAGCGCGTTTTGGGGGAGCAAAGGCCATTTTTGCAAATCCACAAACACATGCTACAGTGATGCAGGAACTGCGATCCATGCCTATAGCTAGATTGTCAGATGAGTTAGGGCAGGGGATCCCTACCGTAAAAGATATTCTCGATGCCCTCGAACGGCCAGGACGTGATCCGCGAGAAGATGTAGATCCTCCGCTATTACGAACGGATGTATTAACAGTGGAGGATTTAGAAATTGGCATGGTATTGACGGGGACCGTGCGTAATGTCGTGGATTTCGGAGCATTTGTAGATGTTGGTGTGAAAAATGATGGGCTAGTGCATATCTCCCAAATGGCTGATCAATTTGTGAAACATCCCATGGATGTCGTGGCGGTAGGCGATATTGTACAGGTGAGCGTGATTCAAATTGACGTGCAAAAAGGACGATTAGGTTTATCCATGAAATCGGTTGCCAAATAACGAACGAAATCAATCACGGATGTAGTTTGTGTAAGCATGTAGCGACTGGACAACATGAAAAGGGTCAGAGTAAGTAGCTCTGACCCTTTTTTACGAAGCATAATTTACCAAAATAATCCAAATAAAACATAGATAGCGAGGAAGGACACAGCCCAGCGCGCCCAACCGTAGCCGCCCATGCCATAACCCATGCCATATCCACCGGGGGCGCCAGCATACCCTCTTCTTGCTGCAGCACCTGGATAACCACCCATGCCGGGTCCACCCCAAAATGCCAACGCCATATCTAATTTCTCCATGTCATTAGAATCTAACGTTGATGAAACTAGTTGTGCAGGCACATATTGCTTTGGCGACACAATAATGGCTTGATTGTTCGTCACTTTTTCAATGATGCCTTGATGATAGCCATATTGCGTCCTAAAGTGAACGAACTGGCCAATGTGGCTTTCTGCCATAGTTCTTGTGCACATGGTGTTCACCTCCTGAATCGTTCTACGATCTGAATTGCTCTAAGAAGGAAAACTGCGCAAGTAGACACATAGTTGTATCCCGCGCAGTTTACTGTTTGAAAGGGTAATCTTCAATTTTTATATAGTGTAGGGTTCACTCTTTCAAGTAAAGCAAGGTGAGGTTAGTAACCAGCGGTTGCCCCATAACCTGGTACTAAGAGGAAGAATAAGACGAAAATAATCAGAAAAACGACTGCCCAACGTGTGTAATCTCCAAAGACGCCCATGATTTCACCCCTTATCGTTTGACACTGTTTAACATACGCGCAAAGTATGCTGAGTGTGGGGGCGTATGTCTTCTAAAACGCCCATTTTGTGAGCGGAGAAAATCTAAATCTAATATTCTCATAAAATGGAGTTTTATAAAGAAGTATTTGGTATACTACGAATGGGAAATGGAAGTATTTCATAGATGGTATAAGGAGTGATTGTTATGAAAGGTAAATATCATGTACAACGAGCAGGAAAAATACTAGGTGCAGCAGCCGTTGCACTGACGATGGCAGCTATGCCTGGCACAAGTTTTGCAGCACAGCCGTTTACTGTGGGACAAACGGGCTTAACGCAAGATATGGTGACCATTAGTGGGCTTCCTGGAACGGGGATCAAAGGGCAAGCGCAATTGCAAGTAGTTGCTGGAAAGGGCGTTATGCTTTCGCTAAGCATGTCAGGATTACAACCTGGTAAAAGCTACTCGGATAGTATTCATTATGGCATGGCTGGAACGATGGGGCCTCTAGCTTGGAAGTTACCGATGTTACATGCGAATGCAAGTGGAGTAGCTAGTGTGACCATGACACTTCCTAAACTGCAGGCGATCCCAGAAAACGGATGGTATATTCGTGTGGCAGATGCTGCGGGAACGGGTACGGGTATCAAATGGACGACTGTTGCACATGGAAACATTGGCGTGGCACTTCCTTCAACTGTTGCAGTAGCCACAGCTGAAACCAAAGACTATTTGATTAGTTTACAGATCGGTCCATTAGCAAAGATGATTTCCGAAGCGCAAGCAAAGCAAGGCATGCATGGAGAAATTATGGTTCCGATTCCTGGGATGAGTATGCCTAGCATGTCGATGATGTTTGACGGACATATGGTGAACCATCATTTAGAAGCGCATATATTCAATCGCATGACAGGAGCAGTTGTAGAAAATGAGATGCCTACGATTAGTATTCAACCTGCTGGGAGTACACATTGGCAGGCGCTGAGCTCAGCCGTAGCGATGTATGGAACGCGGTTACAGTTGGCGGATTATCACTATGGCAATAACGTGTACATGAAAAAAGGCGACTATACGATTACAGTTACCTTACATGGTCAAAAAGCTGTATTTTCTAATCTTCAGGTATTTGCAGGGAGTAACACAGATACCATGGGGATGAAAAGTAAAATGCCGCTCGGTGTATCTACCATCGACTTGGTAGCAGGCAATCATTCCATGAAAATGCCAGTTAGTGTTAGCATGATGCGTATGGGAACTTCCATGCAAAAATCTATCGATGTGCCGTTATGGTATGTGATGCAACAACTGCATGAGCTTGGTGTAACCAGTAAGTGGAACGGGCATGAGTTGGCGTTGACGAGTTTGCAAGTTAATCATAGTACAACACCTATGATGATGAAAGGGAATGCGGGCATTTGGATCAATGGGAAAATGGAAGGTAAAATGATGAGTTATGTAGCAAAAAATCCGCTGTCTGGAACATTTACGACGTTTGTATCAGCAAAAGCTGTGAGTCATATTTTAAGTGAAATGAAGTTGAGATGGACTATGCATGATGGCGTATGGACTATTCTTCCTATGACAAGTAGCAATATGACAAGTAGCAATATGTAGATCAAAGTAGGCGATATTCCCTGAAATAGTAATGGGTGCGATCGTTACATAGGTTATCAACATCGCATCCAATGCTACTTCAGGTGTCCATACTAAAATTGGAATAATAAACTTGTTTGAAATGAACGAGTATATGAGTAAAATAGGCATATCTCATAGAAAAGGAAAATTTGAAATAAGTGTGATATACAGAGTAAATGCAAACCCTTTCATAGCATGTACACTACTCAAACAAAAGGAATGGATGCGATGGCAGAGACTTCAACACAGTTAAAGGATGGATCTATATCATTTTGGGGTGCCTTAGCCATCTCCTTTGGCAATATGGCACCGGCTGCTAGCGTCATCTTTCTTCCACAAGCTATTGCACAATTTACTGGGACAAGGGTGCCACTTGCTTTTGTGTTTGCCATGGTGGGCGCATTTTTTACAGCTTCCTCCATTATTTATTTTGCAAGGCGATTTGCTTCCGCGGGTGCAGCCTATACATTCAACCGCATCGCATTTAATAAGGTGATTGGTTTCTCCTCTGGGTGGATGTTGTTTTTAGCATATGGGTTAAACTTCCCTGCTAATATGCTGGTGTTTGGTTATTTTGCTTCCGGTTTTTTCAGTCAGGTTTTCGGGTTAACCATCTCTTGGTTAGTATTTGCTGCAGCAGCTATGCTTCTTGTTGTATTTATGGTGATCAGAGGGATTAAAACGTCTGCTCGTGTAGATCTTGTATTGCTTGTGGTCGAATCAGTGATCATTTTTGTGTTAGCAGTTGTGATCGTGATTCATGGTGGCGCACACGGCAATACGATGGAGGTTTTTTCTACAAAAGGTTCACATAATGGTTGGGTGGGTATCTTATTTGGAATGTTATATGGCGTAGGAGCATTCTCAGGATTTGAGGCTTCTGCAACTGTGGCTGAAGAGACACGCAATCGCTATCGCAATATTCCGTTATCTATTATTGTAACCCTGACGATCGGAGGGCTCTTTTATATTTTAGTGGCGTATGCCATCGCGATAGGTTATGGGATTGGCAATGGTCATGCGCTTGCAGTTGCTAACTTACCGCTAAGTTTACTAGCAGATCATTATGTGGGGTCCTGGATGGGAGCAGCGGTCAATCTTGCGGGAATGATCTCGGCATTTGGCATTGCACTGGCGAGTTCCAATGCTAGTGCACGTGTCATGTATGCGATGGGTCGTGAAGGTGTAATTTATTCTTGGATCGGCCGTCTACACAAAAAATATGCCACGCCTAGTTATGCTACTTGGTTAATTTTTTCCGTTTCTGTAGTTCTTGTATTAGTTTTTGGATTATTCATGCGACCCTATCCAAATGGGTTTAGTGCAATCGCAGCTGGTGCAGATCTGCTTGGTTTGAGCTTGTATATTCTCATTAACATCGGTTGGATCAGACTATGGATGAGAGAACGAAATCATTTTCATATCGGATTCATTCGAGGGGTCATTCCATCAGTACTTGGTGCAATCATCATGTTTATTCCTCTAGTTGCAAGCGTTGTACCTATGCCTGCATGGCCCTTGAATCTGGTGATCTACGTAACGATTGCGTATGCTCTAGTGGGTATTATCATCGGATGGAGGGCAAAAGATGTTCCACCTATGCTAAAAGAAGATGTGGTAGGAACCATACCTGTCGCTTCTACCGAACAAAGTATGCATAAGTAGAGATACACGCTGCATCAAATCAACCTCTAGGCGAGTGCCTAGAGGTTGATTTGTGCTGCCCGTCATGGAGACATCCATATTATTGTGCAAGTTGGGTGAAAAAGAGAGCAAGTGTTAATAGCCCTTTTCTAAAGTTATCTAGGTGAAAATGCTCATTTGGCGCATGAGCCTGTTCATCTGGCAATCCAAAACCCATCAGGATGATGGGTGCGTTTAATTGCTCAGAGAACGTGGATACGATAGGAATTGAGCCACCCATACGTATATAGACAGGTTCTACTTGATATGCTTCTTGATAGGCATAATGAGCAGCTTGTACTGCTACATGATCGAGAGATGCCACATAAGGTAAACCCTCATCTACTCTTGTTGTTGTCACGATAACACCAGGCATTGCATGTAACTGTATGTGCGCCTCTAGCTGTTCAAATACCTGCTTTGGTTTTTGATCGGGGACAAGGCGAATGGATACTTTCGCATGTGCACTACTCGGGATAATGGTTTTTGTTCCTTCTCCTGAAAATCCTCCGTAGATTCCGTTAGTATCAATGGCTGGACGAATCCACGTTCGCTCGATGGCTGTGTACCCGGGCTCGCCGTATAAATGAGGTACACCTAATTGATTCATGAGGTATTCATCAGGGGGAGCAACTGTGGAAAACTGATTGCGCTCTTCAACGTCAATGTGCAGGACATCATCATAAAAACCATCAATGGCAATTTTACCGGATTCATCATGAAATGATTGAATGATTTTCGCAAGTGCATGGATTGGATTACTGACTGCACCGCCGTAACCACCGGAATGAAGGTCCATCTGTGGCCCTTGTACATCGATTTGTAGCGCGCATAGACCACGTACAGCATAGCAAATAGCTGGGATTCCTTGTTGCATGAGCGGAGTATCAGAGATGACAATGAAGTCTGCGGCGAGTAACTCTTGGTTATTTTCAAGCCACTTCGTAAGACCAAAACTGCCCACCTCTTCTTCTCCTTCGATGCAACATTTGATATTGATAGGGAGTTCCCCGGTGAGTGCTAATAGAGCCTCAATCGCCTTAATGTGTAAAAAAACTTGCCCTTTGTCATCAGTAGCACCTCTAGCATAGATCTTGTCATCTTGCACAACAGGAGAAAAAGGGGGTGATTCCCACAGTTCAATAGGATCTACAGGTTGTACATCATAGTGGCCATAGATTAATACGGTTGGTTTTCCTGGTGCATGTAGCCAGTCTGCGTATACGAACGGATAACCATCCGTTTCAATTGCTTGCACATTTTCTAGGCCAGCAATAGTGAGTTTGTTAATCAACCAAGAACAGGCTGCGTTGATGTCTTTGTGATGTTCCTCAAGAGTACTAATGCTTGGGATTCGTAGAAATTCAATGAGTTCTTTAAGATGCTCATCTTCATGTGCTTCGAAATAACGATGCAATGATTGTGAAAATGTCGACATATGCTTTGCTTCACTCCCATAACGTTGAAAGATTGCATATATCGTAGCATAAGTAGTCCATCCTAGCATTGACAATGACTAGTGAACCTTTTTCCATGTGGTCACTGGATCCTCGCGAAGCGTCACGGCATGCGCTTCACCTTCGTGCCCGGATGCGTGACGCTTCCCTTCGGTCGCACACATACGTTACGCACCAGATGAAGTTTATAGCCAATCAGCAGACTACTTATTTTTTTCTTGTTCCTGAAGTTCCCTCCATAGTACTTTTCCTGTAGCAGATGTGGGGAGTTTTTCTACAAATTCTACGATTCTTGGAATCTTATAAGCTGCCATATGCTCTTTGGACCATTCCATCACTTCTAGCTCCGTTACAGTGTCTCGATATTCTTTTTTGGGGATGATGTATGCCTTCACTGTTTCACCTCTGCGTGGATCAGGTACGCCAATAACACAGGCTTGTAAGATTGCAGGATGGCGATAAAGGAGTGATTCCACTTCTGAAGGCCACACCTTAAATCCAGCTGCATTAATCATTCGTTTCATGCGATCAACCATGAAAAAATAGCCTTCTTCATCGTATTTCCCAATATCTCCGGTGCGAAAAAATGTTTTCCCTTCAAATTCTATAAATGCTTTTTGCGTTTCTTCTGGCCGGTGAAAATAGCCTTTACAAATTTGTGGACCATGGACAATGATTTCACCTTCCGCATTGGGTCCGAGTTCTTCTAAGGTCATTGGATCGATAATACGGGCGTCCACATTAAATGAGGGGATGCCCATACATTGCATCTTGGGTCGATCAGGAGGATTGAAATGCGTTTGTGACATCGTTTCAGAGAGACCATAACCTTCTGCATAGGCAACTCCTGTTAAAGCGAGTAACTGGTTTCCAACAGCGGCAGGTAATGTTGCACCGCCTCCTCCTATCCCCTTTAACGTAGATATATTATACATAGATAGCTTAGGGTTAGAGAGAAAGTCGACGACCATCGTGGCGATATTGGTCCAGTGTGTGCAACCTGTTTTTTCAATTAATTGTGCAGCAGTATCTCGATTCCACCGCGTCATGATGACCATTGTAGCGCCAACATAGATGGGTGCGTTCATGCTGTGTTCCATGCCAGTTACGTGAAACAATGGAAGTGTAGCAAGAATGACAGAACTGCTTGTCATATATGACCATAACGCACCACCAACTGCGTTTGTTTGAACTGTTTCGTGTGTATGAATACAACCTTTTGGTTTTCCAGTAGTCCCAGAAGTATAAGGTAGTACAGCAATATCAGATGGAAGAACGGCAATCGGAAGTATGTCAAGCGAGTTTGCGAGCGCTTCCTTCCAAAGGATGACTGTTGGTGATGCAGGTATGTGAGAAAGGGTAGTTACTACTTTTGGCATCTCAAATTCATCTTGAAAGTCTATAAAATCTGAGTAGGTAGCTACAATCACTTGTGATAGTAAATCAGAGCTAATGAGGGGAGCTACATTGGCGTATAATTCTTGACCGATTATGGCGATCTTTGCTTTGCTATCCTGTTCATAAAACATAAGATCTTCCGTGACACTCATTGGATTAATGGGTATGACTACTGCGCCAAGACTAACTATGGCATAAAAGGAGATGACATACTGTGGGGAATTTTGCATGTATAGCAGTACAGAGTCTCCTTGATTGACATGGCACTCGATGTGTAAATAGGCGGCTAACCTATCAACTTGAAGAAGTAGAGTTTCATAGGATACCTTTGTACCATAGTAAAAAATGGCTGTCCGTGTAGGGTAACGCATAGCAGATACTTGTAAATTATGATAAAGAGAGGTGTGTGGAACTTCTAGCCATGTGGGTAAGTGGCGTGGCCAAAAATCAAGGTGCTTAGTGATCGTCATGATAAGAACCGTCCCTCCTGCAGGTCATTCTATCTGGGACCGCTTACAATGTACTTGAAAAGAAAGTACTCTTAGTCTAATCTCCTGATTAAAAATAAACAAGTCTGATTTTTAAAAATTGTGTTCATACAGCCATACAAAAGCTAGATGAACGCTAATGTATACACTGTATGAGTGTCTTTATTGTTTTTGATGACTATGAATGACTTGATCTCGATGGACGAGGAACCATACAGGACTTTTTGCACCCAGTGTATGATCGACTACAGAGTGATTTTGAGTCACAGTAACAACAACGTAGGAGGAAGTGACGAATACAAAAGTAAGACCTGCTAGCGCTAGATGTAGCGCAATGGATTGTAATCCAGGGTGCTTTCTTTTTGCATCATAGCGAAAGAAGAAATAGATGCCGATCACGTATGTAAAAGTAAATACAAGATACCCAAGCAATAAATAGATTATGGTACTATTTTGTACTTGGTGTTCTGACCAGCCGATCAAATGCCTAATCAATGTAATGCTAAATAAAACCCAAGTCACTGAGGCTAAGGTTACATGGGATACGACGAATACTAGTGGATATGAAATGCGCAATCGAAACGTAAAACCAAAAAAAAGCACCGCGCCAAATAATGAAGTGATAAATAAAAATAGATAGGTCCAATCTAAAAGTGACAAAGTGTAGATACCTCCAATAGAATAATAGTACTATATTTATTCACTAAATTAAATAAGTCATGACTCGACGCTCACTCGACAAAAGCTCTCTTGGTTCGTCAAAGGATTCGACAGAAGGAGGCGCGAATATCTTATTTATCATATTACAGGGGGTATCCATTCTATATGAAGCGTACGTATAGCATCTCTGAAGTGGCAGAAAGTATTGGTGTATCACAAGGAACCGTTCGTAACTGGGAGAAGGAACTTGTCGATTACATGGCCATCGAGCGTGATGAAAATGGATGTAGGGTCTATACAGAGGAACTTGTATCCCGACTTGAAAAAGTCAATCAATTGCGCGCACAAGGATTATCTTTGGCGGTGATCCGCGAAGTTTTTTCAACGTTTTATCAGGTGGCTGTGACTGACCAGGAAGACGTGAATGTAGATGCACCTGCAGTAAATGTGGAGGCGATCAGCAGTGCATTTGCTCTCCAACTAGAGGAACTTGCCAAGCGCCAAGCACAAGAGATGAAGGACTACATTGATGAGCGGTTACGGACAGTAAGTTATATTCAAAGTGAAATTCTAAGTCAGATGCAACAGTCTCGTCCCACGCGTATGAAGCAACGATCTGTATTTTCGCGTGTGTTCAGTTTATAGGAGAGCCAGGAGAAAGTGACGGTTTTCCCGTATATACCTATGTGCATGATATGGAATCGACTAGTATGCGCACTCTCGCTCTCTACGACTAGCTGTGATAGGATAGCAGTGTGGTAAAAGGAGGGGGAGAGTGTGCGAAGTGTAATGCGAAGGCTCGATCACTTTGCAGCGATGATTTCAATCTTATTGCTGATTCAATTCGTGGTAGGGATGATGATGAACCTATATGTAGCAATACCTGCTGTCATTCCCGGGACACAGTCGCTACCTTATTGGGAAAAATTACTTATTGCACTCAATTGGTCATTATCATTTAGCAATCCTATTCTTGAGGGGCATTCGGGGCTTGGGGTATTACTCATTGCTCTTTCGATGATTTTTCTATACCGTGCACATCGTTCTCATTCTGCCAAATGGATCATCATAGGTTGGCTTGGGGTCGTGTTGTTTTTATTTTCATCACTAAATGGTCTATTATTTTTACTGGATGGACAAAAGGCAGTAAACTCACTATATATGGCTATTGGCTTCGTTATCTCGCTCTTTATATACGGGCTTGGGGTATTTATGCAGTCATCTGCTTAATATATCTGCTTAATATACTTATATCACTTACATTATATAAAAGTACATAATGTACGCATCCTAGTTTGAGTGGCACTTGCCATTCAAATTTTTTTTTGGACAAAGGGAAGGGATAATATTCTTGTTTACTCAAAATAGATATAAATAGATGAAAAAATGCATCATGGAGCTCTTGTAGCTGTAGCAATGCTTGGTTTATGGGGATTGGTGGCTGGATGTGGGACTAATTCTGGATCCAATCAGGCTAGTTCACCTGCACCGAGTACAACATCCAGGTCTACTAGTACAGCGCCTGTTCAATTTGCAAATGCTAGCTACTTTTCTTCACATGCAACAAGGTACACCTTATATTTATCAAGGTGAAGAAATTGGAATGACAAACGTCGCGTTTGAACGAATTGAATACTATAAGGATGTAGAGATTCACAACTTATGGGCAGACCGCGTCATAGCAGGCGGTGAAGATCCGGAGAAGCTGATGCGTATTATTCAGGTGCGAGGACGCGATAATGCGCGCACACCTATGCAGTGGGGCCCCGGAAAACATGCGGAGTTTACGACGGGTGAACCGTGGATACAGGTTAATCCTAATTTTACGCAGATTAATGTGGAGCAAGCACTACAAGATGCTGATTCGATCTTTCACTATTATCGCAAGTTAATCGAGTTGCGCAAGACACACGAGGTCGTCGTTTATGGCAAGTATGATTTGATTCTTGAGGATCACAAAGAAATCTATGCCTATACGCGAACACTACATGATGAAGTGTGGTTAGTTGTCAATAACTTTTTTGATGGACAACCTATGTTTACTTTACCAGAACATCTTTCTTATACGTCTTTTGATCTAATCATGGCTAACTATGAGGTTCATGCAACTGAAACACCTAAGCAGTTTGTGTTACAACCCTACGAGTGTCGAGTGTATCGATTGAACTAAAGTAACTACTTTGGAGAGAATTATGTAGAATGCAGATAAGCACAAGATAAGGGAGGAAAAATGAACCTCCTTAGATCTTGTGCTTTTTTATAACAAATAGAATACTTAATAAAATGATAATTGTCAGATATAAGATAGAGTGCTAGCATAGAAAGAACAGGTGGAGAAAACTCTCCGCCACTGTTCTATTTTAGTGATTTTCTCATATATGTGAGACGGGAGGGGTGGAGCTACTTTTGAAAATGGAGTTTCGTTATTCATTCCAACAACCGCGCAATAAAGTTTGGGATTATCTACAAAATGAGGACGTATTACGTCGCACTTTACCTGGGTGTAAGCGATTGCAGGCAAGAGAAGATGGCGCATTTGATGCGGAATTAGGACTAGATGTTGGGCCAATTAAAGGGTTGTTTACTGGAGAAGTACGTTTATTAGAACAGGTAGAACCTTCATTTTATCGCCTACTACTTAATGGTAATGGAAAGCCAGGAGAATTGCATGCAGATTCACCCGTTTCTTTAATCGAAACTGATACGGGTACAGATATTGTGTGTCTTGCAGATATTCAAGTGACTGGGTTACTCGCATCAGTGGGGCAACGAGTTATGGGTAGCGTTGCTCGTCTGTTATTGGGTCGTTTTTTCAAAAATGTGGATGATGATATGAAACAACATGCGTTATAGGGAAGTGCACAGGTAGTTTACATGGTTTGTGTGATTAAGTGTATCTCATGAATGTGGGGAGGACCGGACATGGCGATAACGAACACGTCTGTGGAAATAACTATAAACGGAATGCTGCATTCCCTAGATGTTGAGCCGCGATTGTTACTCGTGCATTTGTTGCGAGAAAAGCTTGGACTATGTGGAACCCATGTAGGATGTGACACTAGTCAGTGTGGGGCATGTACTGTGTTATTGGATGGTCAGGCAGTCAAGTCTTGCACAGTACTAGCTGTTCAGACAGATAAACAAACGATTACAACAGTAGAGGGTTTAGGGACGATTGATCATTTGCATCCAGTCCAAGAAGGATTTTGGGAGAAGCATGGGTTGCAATGTGGTTTTTGCACGCCAGGCGTCATGATGGCTGCTGTAGGCATACTTGAACAAAATCCGCATCCCACGGAAGAAGAAATTAGACACGGACTAGAAGGCGTGATTTGTCGATGTACCGGCTATCAAAATATCGTTCGTGCTGTTCAATATGCGGCCAATCTCACAGAAAGTTCTGCGGTTGAAAGTGAAGTGGCTGCGTCGAACATTCATCGTGAAGCGTACGAAGGGAGATAGGTGAATGAGTGGCGTCTTTGGAGGTACTGTAAAACGAAAAGAGGATCCCCGGTTAATCACAGGACAGGGCACATACACAGATGATGTCAAACTTCAGAATCTGGCACATGCGGCTATTTTGAGAAGCCCGTATGCGCATGCCCTGATCAAAAACATAGATGTTTCTAAGGCGTTAGAGCACCCGTCAGTGATCGCAGTATTTACTGGGAAGGACATTGAACAAAGGGTGGGTCCGATTCCTACTGCGTGGCTTCCACCGGACTCTGACATCAAAGCAACTGCCCACCCTGCACTTGCGTTGGATCGGGTTCGCTATGTGGGTGACGGAGTGGCGATGGTTGTAGCAGATGATCTATACGCGGCAAAAGATGCACTGGAACTCATTGCTGTTGAATATGAGGTTTTACCAGCTGTCGTCAATCAAGAAGCCGCAATGGATGATGCAGCGCCACTCGTACACAGTGATGCACCGCATAATATTGCCTTTCATTGGCAGGCAGGGGATGCAACCGATGAAATGTTTGAATCTGCACCTGTTCATGTCAGTCATCGATTTGTACAGCAGCGCTTAATTCCAAACGCGATGGAACCTCGTTCCTCAGTTGCGCAGTATAACAAGAGTACTGGTAGCTTAACGATGTGGGTGACAACGCAAAATCCACATATTCATCGACTGTTACTATCGGGAATTTTAGGATTGCCAGAGCATAAAATCCGTATCTTAGCGATTGATGTAGGTGGCGGATTTGGATCAAAGATTGCTTGCTATCCCGATGAGGCACTAGTTGGATTTGCTGCGATGGAGCTTGGCATTCCAGTGAAATGGACAGAAGAACGGCGCGAGAACTTTCTCGTGACTACACATGGGCGCGATATGATTCTTGATGTGGATCTCGCTGGAGAAAAAGATGGTACATTGACGGCGATTCGCGTGCGCAATATGGCCAACATGGGGGCCTATCTCTCAACGGCGGGACCCGGTGTACCGACCATCCTATTTGGACTGATAGTCCCAGGGGCATACCGTTTTGCTCATGCGAAAGTGGATGTATATGGTGTATTCACTAATACGACTCCAACAGATGCATATCGCGGTGCAGGTCGACCAGAGGCAACGTATCTCTTGGAACGTATGGTTGATCTATTTGCAATGGAACTTTCGATGGATCCAGTTGAAGTTCGCCGTAAGAACTTAATTGGTGCCGATGAATTCCCTTATCACTCTGCGCTTGGGCTTGAGTATGATAGCGGAAACTATCAACAAGCATTGGATAAGGCGATAGGTATGATTGGCTATGAGACATTTCGCAAGGAACAAGAAGAGCTGCGAAGTCAAGGCCGTTACGTTGGGATCGGATGTACAACCTACGTCGAAATCTGTGGACTTGGCCCTTCACAGGTGGCAGGTGCAGTGGGATTCCAAGGCGGACTTTGGGAGAGTTCGACGGTTCGAGTGCATCCAACTGGCAAGGTAACTGTGTTTACTGGTGCATCTCCACACGGACAAGGTGAAGAAACAACGTTTGCTCAGATTGTTGGTGATCGTCTGGGAATTCCTATCGATGACGTGGAGATTGTGCATGGCGATACGGATCGCATCGCTATGGGATGGGGAACGTATGGATCGCGTACGACACCTGTGGGTGGGAATGCACTTGCTATTGCTGTAGATCGAGTGATCGACAAAGCCCGCAAAATTGCAGCTCATATGTTGTTGACAGTAGAAGAAAATGTTGAGTTTGATAAGGGGATATTTTACACAAACAATGAGGATGGAGCAGTAAGGCAAGCGACTTTTCAAGAAGTGGTGTTGCAAGCCTATCTTGCTTGGAATCTACCATCTGGTGTGGAACCTGGGTTAGAGGGACACTCGTTTTATGATCCAGTGAACTTCGTCTATCCTTTTGGCACGCATTTTTGCATGGTTGAAGTGGATCGAGAGACAGGCGAAATAAAAATATTGCGTTATGTGGCAGTAGATGACTGCGGTCGTGTGATTAATCCCATGATTGCAGAAGGGCAAGTTCATGGTGGGATTGCTCAAGGTATCGGTCAGGCACTGTGGGAAGGTGCTATTTACGATGATCAAGGACAATTATTGACAGGGACATTTATGGATTACGCGATGCCTAAGGCGCACTTTTTCCCTGAATTTGAGACTGCGTTTACAGAAACGCCTGCACCGCAAAATCTACTGGGTGTAAAAGGGATTGGAGAGACGGGCACGATTGCATCAACACCGACTGTGGTTAATGCAGTAGTTGATGCACTTCGTCCGTTTGGCGTGCGCGATCTCGATATGCCTCTTACGCCGGAAAAAGTATGGAGAGCTATGGAGAAGGGGGGCGAATCTGCATGATTCCAAGTGCATTTGCCTACGAACGAGCCTCATCGGTACAAGAGGCGATTGAACTGTTACGAGCATCTGATGGAGAAGGAAAGCTAATTGCAGGTGGACATAGTTTGCTTCCCATGATGAAGTTGCGTTTGACAAGTCCTGGAACATTGATAGACATTTCTGGTATTGAAGGGTTACGCGCCGTGAAAGTTACGGGAGATCGGCTTTCTGTAGGTGCTTTGCTCACACACTATCAAATCATGACGAATCCTTTAGTGCGTGAGCGACTCCCTATTCTTGCTGAAACGGCTAGCCAAATTGGAGATCTTCAAGTCCGTAATCGCGGGACGATTGGAGGAAATCTCGCACATGCAGATCCGGCATCTGATCTTCCTGCAGTAGCACTGGCGCTGGATGCGCAATTTCAAGTCATGAGTGCACAAGGTACTGAGACATTCTCCTCGGAGGATTTTTTCCTTGGCCCACTCATCACGGCGCTTCCTGAGAATAGTGTTCTTACTAGCGTGTCATTTCACATACCGTCTGCACACGCAAGGGGAGCATATGAAAAGTTTGCTCATCCAGCTTCAGGGTATGCAGTCGTTGGAGTTGCAGCAGTCGTGACGGTTAGCGATGGAGTTGTAGAGGATATTCGCGTAGCGATAACAGGTGCAGGTGACATGCCTTATCGTGCGCAAGCGGTAGAGGAAGCGTTAACTGGTAAACCACTGACCCGCGAACACATCGCGGCAGCTGCAATGTTTGCGGCAAAGGATGGTATGATGGCAGACGATTTATTTGCCAGTGCGCAGTATCGAGCGCATCTATGTTCTGTGTATGTAAAAAGAGCGCTGTTGCGAGTAGCGGGTTTGAATGAGTAATGACCACTTGTGGATAAAAGGGGGGAGCCGGCCCTTGAGCTTGGCACAAACATGGATGGAGTTGCAGAACAGCTAGTGGAGTGTATGCGACAAGGGCAGGCTATGGTCCTTGCAACGATTGTAAGAGTAAAAGGATCTGCCTATCGCAAAGAGGGCGCTAAGATGTTGATCGGACAGGATGGGCAACTGTTTGGTACGCTTAGCGCAGGTTGTTTAGAAGAAGATGTGATGCATCGTGCAAAAGAAGTATTCACTCATGGTAAAGCGTACATGTATACGTATAACCTGGCTGCACAAAGTGACGAAGGCTGGGGTAAAGGGTCAGGTTGCAATGGAGTAATTGATGTTTTACTTGAACGTCTTGACTGGGGTGGTAACGCACAAGAGAGCAATACCTGGATAAAAATTGTAAAGGAAATCGAAGAGGGTCAGCCTGTTTTTTTGGTGCGGCGTATAGATATGCAAAGTCAACATCTATGTGATGGTCATGGTGTTAACGTGCACGTTAGCACCATGGCATTAAGCGCCAATCAACAGGTGATCGGTTCAGTTGGTGATGTACATCTCGATGAAGAGTGGACGCAACAGTTGTTGTCTTTTTCAAAGAATGAAGCTACTCAGCCTACAGAAGTGGGGCCGCAGATGCTTTACTTTCTGGATAGACTACAACCGAAGTATGCTGCTTTTGTATTTGGTGCAGGTCCCGATGCGCGCCCGCTCGTCGCGTTGCTTGCACAAGTGGGATTTCGGGTGACTGTAGTGGATCCGCGCAGTGCGTATCTGCAGGAACAGTACTTCTCGCAAGCTTCTGAGCTCCTTATGATGCAACCAACGCAAGCAAGAGAACAACTTGTAGTACCTGAAGGAACGTACGCTTTTGTCATGACGCATAGTTTTACATGGGATGTCGCGTGGGTTCAATTTTTGCGGGAACAGCCGGTGCGATATCTCGGAATACTCGGCCCCATGGCACGTACGGAGCGCTTGTTTGCTCCGGATTCAGTACCTAATTATGTGTATTCACCGATTGGCTTGCCTATCTTAGCACAAGGGCCTGAGGAGATCGCTGTGAGCATAGTGGCACAAGTAGTACAGCATCGCAACTCTAGGTGTTGTTTACCTGTCGCAAAGCTTTTGTAAATCAGGCTTTAGACGTTCCCATTCATCGTTCGTGTCGATGTCAAGATGCCACATGGGCTCTTGGCATGGCACGAAGAGCGTATGAGAGGCGTGTGCTGCGATGATAGAACGTGCTCCTTCATCGCCTCGAAGAGACGAAAATTCGGGGAATAGTGATGCATCAAATATGACTGGGTGGTTAGGCACATGATTGTGTGTGGGGCGCACAATCAATATGCCTTGCTGCTTTTGTTTTTTATAGGTGTAAAGTAATGTTGAAAGTAGTGAGCTTGATATGAATGGTTGATCTGCAAGTAAAATCATAGCACCTTGTACAAAAGCATCCTTGGCTTGCAAGATACCAAGGCGTAATGATGTAGACATTCCTTCTCGAAAGTCTTTGTTATAGATAACAGTTACCGGAAGATCACTCAAAGCAGAGGCCATGGCCTGATGCCATTGCCCCGCAATGACCCAGATTGGAGACACATCTGCTTGTATAGCAGCCTCGACTGCAAAGCGAATCATAGGGCGACCGTCCACCTCAAGAAGAGCTTTAGGGCGACCCATGCGCGTCGATTGCCCTGCGGCAAGAATAATACCTGCAATTGAATGGGCGTGAGAACTGGATATGACAGTTGTCATCAATGGTGCCCCCTATGTATGGTCGAAAGTAGTTGCGTAGTTTTTATAATATAGTATATATTGACTCTACATGTCATGGCTTTATTTCATGATTCTTTCTTCTTCATATCCTCGGTTGCTGCACTTCTACTACATTCATTTGATTACACTTTAAGGGAAGATGATCTTTTGCGAGTATTTCTTGATCTTATGTGGTATTTCCGGAGTAAGAAATGGCGGTATATCTCTGCCGTTGCAACACTGGTTGTTGTTGCAGTACTGAACTTGATTCCGCCGCAACTTGTCGGGTTAGTCATTGATTCTATAGAACGTAAAGATTTGACGATGGCACATCTCTTACTATGGCTAGGTATCATTCTTGCCGTGGCTGTGTCTACCTATCTTTTGCGCTATGCGTGGCGATGGTTATTGTTTGGAGCGGCTATTGAGTTATCCACAAAATTGCGCGAGCAATTATTTGATCATTTTACAAAAATGTCACCGCAATTTTACCAAACAAAACGTGTAGGCGATCTAATGGCGCATTCAACCAATGATATATCAGCGGTAGAACAGACAGCCATGGATGGTATTTTAACACTCGTCGATTCCATGACAACTGGTGCAGTGGTCATGATCACCATGATTTCTACGATCAGTTTAAAGCTCACGATTGTCGCCTTACTTCCCATGCCAATTATGGCATATGCCACGAGTCGATATGGGAAAATATTGCATAATCGCTTTGATAAGGCTCAGGCTGCTTTTTCTGATCTCAACGATCGCGTGCAAGAAAATATCTCTGGCATGCGTGTCATCAAGGCATTTGGTCAAGAACATGTAGAACAAGAGAATTTTGTTTCATTGTCTAAAGATGTGGTAGCAAAAAACTACTCGGTAGCAAAGATTGATTCATTATTTGATCCGACGATTCAAATCATTGTAGGACTGTCGTACTTTTTGAGCATTGCAGTCGGAGGATATGAAGTGGCACATGGACGATTAACAATCGGTAGTCTGACTACTTTTTCCATGTATCTTGGTCAATTAATATGGCCGATGTTGGCATTTGGGTGGTTATTTAATATTGTTGAACGTGGTCACGCCTCTTATGATCGGATCCAAAAGTTACTTGCGATAAAAGAGGATGTCTCAGATCGAGTAGATGCTTATGCTGCAGATATCAGTGGGGATATTGATGTGCACATTAATCATTTTACGTATCCAATGGCGACAAAGGAGAGTTTGCGATCTGTCCATTTTAAAGTGAAACAAGGATACACACTCGGTGTCGTCGGTCGAACAGGCAGTGGGAAGACTACGCTATTACGACTCTTTTTGAGGGAATTTGATGTTGAAGATGGTGACGTAAGTATCGGCATGCATTCAATTTACAGAGTGGAAAAGAGTTCATTGCGAAAAACGATAGCTTATGTGCCTCAAGATCATTTTCTTTTCTCAGCCACTATTGCGGAAAATATTGCTTTTGCAAGGCCCATGGCTACACAATCAGAAATTGCAGAGGCGGCTAGAATTGCTTCAATTCATGAGGATATATTGCGATTTCCAAAGGGTTATGACACGGTAGTCGGTGAGCGCGGTGTGACGCTTTCAGGCGGTCAAAAACAGCGTCTTTCTATTGCGCGAGCACTACTTTTAGACGCTGAAATCCTCATACTAGATGACTCTCTATCTGCTGTTGATGCGCGAACAGAGGCGCACATTTTGGATGAGCTTAAAGATAAAAGGCAAGGGAGGACAACGATTATTTCTGCTCACCGGTTAAGTGCTGTAGAGCATGCCAATCTCATCATCGTTTTGGATGACGGACGCATTGCAGAATCAGGGACGCATGAGGATTTGATGAAGGTAGATGGGCTCTATGCAACGATGTATCGAAGTCAGCAGTTAGAAGATCTGGTCGAGCATGGGGGTGTCCGCGCATGATGGATATCGATGATGTTCAAGTGATGCCTATTGAGGGCTCTATCTTGATGCGGATGCTCCGCTATGTAAAACCGCACACTAAGATTTTAATAGTTGCATTTTTTGTTTTAATTTTAGCTACAGGCGCAAATGTACTTGGCCCAATTTTAATTAAAGTTTTTATTGATAACTATCTTGTTTTGCACAGATTTCCCTACGTCCCATTGCTTTTGTTAGGAGCAACCTATTTGGGATTAAACATTGCAACTGCTCTGTTTAATTTCACACAACTACTGCTTTTTCAAAAAGTTGCTCTACTCATCATTTCGCAACTCCGGATTGACGTGTTTAACAAGGTGCAACAATTAGGTCTTTCTTATTTTGATCGCACGCCAAGTGGTATGCTTGTATCACGGATTACCAATGATACGGAGTCCATTAAAGATATGTATGTGAGCGTCATGTCGACGTTTGTACAAAATATTGTGTTGCTTATCGGAATTTATATATCTATGTTTTTTTTAAATAGGCAATTAGCGTTGTTTTGCGTGGTGCTTGCTCCAATTATTGTGGCCATTATGGCTTTGTACCGACATTTTAGTTCGCGTATTTTTCATCTAGCTCGTCATCGCCTGAGCCTGTTAAATGCTAAATTGAGTGAGTCATTACAGGGGATGTATGTCGTGCAGGCCATGAGTCAAGAAAATCGATTGCGAGCGGAGTTTGAAAAAATTAATCACGCATATCGGAGTGCGCGCATTCGTAATATTAAATTCAATAGTCTACTTTTACGTCCATTGATAGATTCGTTGTATTTGCTTGCGCTTATACTAGTTTTAGGATTTTTCGGACTTCATTCCTTCGTTGCGCGTGTGAATCTTGGCGTTTTATATGCTTTTATTAGTTATCTTGATCAGTTTTTCGAGCCTGTCAATCAAATGATGTTTCGACTCAATTCGTTCCAGCAAGCCATGGTGTCATCGCATCGGGTATTTCATTTACTTGATGAAGATGAACTTGCACCTGTAAAAGAAGGGGATCAACTGCCATCAATTACAGAAGGGGAAATTTGTTTTGAGGATGTATCTTTTTCCTACGACGGCAAGACAGATGTGCTAAAACATATTTCTTTTTCTGCAAAGCCAGGACAAACAATTGCCCTTGTAGGTCACACAGGGAGCGGAAAAAGTTCGACGGCTAACTTATTAATGAGGTTTTATCCTGTGGTGCGCGGTCGAATTACTGTAGATGGAGTGGATTTAAGGCAATTCTCAGATGAAGAATTGCGAAAAAAGATAGGTCTTGTATTGCAAGATCCATTTGTATTTGTAGGAGATATCACATCAAATATTCGTTTGGGTAATACTGATATAACGGATGAAAAAGTGAGGCAAGCAGCACAGTTTGTTCAAGCTGATACTTTTATCGAAAAACTAGCGAACAAATATGAAGAACCATTGGGGGAACGCGGTGCCACTTTATCATCAGGCCAGCGACAATTGCTCGCTTTTGCACGGACGATGGCCCGCGATCCTAAGATTCTCGTTCTTGATGAGGCGACAGCAAGCGTGGATACGGAGACAGAGGAAGCGATTCAAGATGCCTTATTGCGCATGCGGCAAGGAAGAACGACGATTGCCATTGCGCATCGACTTTCTACCATTCAAGATGCCGATCTTATATTAGTTTTGCATAATGGGGAGGTAGTGGAGCGAGGTACGCATCAAGAATTACTTGTGCATCAAGGTCTTTATCACAAAATGTATTTGTTACAACAAGGTGGAAGAGCGGTGCCCGAAAATTACATGGGAGCGTAGTCCTGTTTTTTGGAGACATTTCAGGTATGATAGATAAAGATTGGTTGCTAGCATCAACTGACTGATCATGTAGCAGGGGGTTTACAGATGACATCGTACCAGTTTTTATATGCTTCTTTCTCGGGGATTCTTGTTGGTATAGCCTTTTTGTTTTTGATTCTATTTGTCGCAAAGCCGACGCGGCGATATGCACTTGTTTTGGCGATTGCATGTTTTATTATCGGAACGATTGGGATGGCAGTCAATTTAATTCACTAATATTCTGAGTCTGATTGCTATAGGGGTGATAAGACCATGATGGCAGAGAAAGACCTAGCAAGCGAACTGACTCATTTAACTGCAACTGAGATGATAAAAGGGTTGGAACAAAAATTATTTAGTTCAGTGGAACTCGTGCAAGCGCACGTAACTCGTATGGAAACTGTGAATCCTAAGTTAAACGCAGTAGCATATGAACGTTATGAACTTGCTCTAAAGGAAGCAGAAACTTCAGATCAAGAGCGGTTGTCGAGATCTTATTGTACGGATACTCCTCGTTTGCAAGGTATGCCAATCACGGTCAAAGAAATGTACAGCGTCCAAGGTCTGCCCATCACAGGTGGCGTGCATAAGCATCGCAACCGCATGGCAGAGGAGGACGCTGCTGTTGTTTCACGAGTCAAAGCAGCAGGCGCGATCATTTTAGCAAAGACCAACATGTCCACATTGACCATGGCTCATGAAACGGATAATGTACTTTTTGGACGCACGAACCATCCGCTCGATCCTTTACGCACACCCGGTGGATCGAGCGGGGGAGAGGCTGCGCTCATTTCTTCTTTTGCTTCTCCGTGGGGCATTGGCAGTGATTTGGGCGGATCGATTAGACTTCCAGCTCATTTATGTGGATTGGTAGGAATCAGACCGACTTATGATCGGATTTCATCCGCTGGTGAATATCCGGCTTATCACCATCACCTCCATATGAATTCCGCAGGAGTTTTAGCGCGAAACGTGGAGGATGTCCAACTTTTATACGAAGTTTTGAGTGATCACGTCATCATGAACTACGACATGGAAGACACTCCAATCAAGTGGTTATCTTCTTCGGAAAAGGCACCGTTAGATGAAGAACTTGAGAATGGTATGCTGAGATTGGCCGATATTTTACGTGATGCGAGTGTACAGATAGAGGAAGTAGATGGCAATTTACTTTCGGGCTCTACCGCATTGTGGCAAAATATCATCTTAGAAGATCGAGGCAAAGAGACGATTGATGAAATACAAGAAGGACCTACTTTTCATTTATTTTCAGAACTTCTGAAGTCTGGACGTGGCAAGAGTGTGTATCATAAGTGGATCTTGCGATTACTATTAGGGGCACGACTGTTTCCCCCTAGTGAGCAAACGATTCAATCAATCCCCCGACAAATCGAAGAAATGCGGAGTCGATTTCATGATGTGATAGGCAATCATGGTATTTTGATTATGCCAACCTACCCTACAGCAGCACCGTTTCATGGGAAAATCACGCAGTATGTATATAATAATATGGGCAGTCGTGTTCTTCCGTATCTTGTATTTGTCAATGTATTGGGATATCCGAGTATGTCTGTGCCCATCGGACGAACGAAGATGGGATTGCCCTTTGGCATTCAAGTAGTAGGTGGATATAGACAAGAGCAACGAGTTTTTGCTGTGGCAAAGTACATCGAGAGTGTCGCTCGCTATGTGTAAGTGCTGTGCTTAAACGGCTCGTCGTATAGAGCAGGAAAGAGAGTAGGTGGGGCAAGTCGTGAGTGAGTTTTTGAAGCGATCGCAGTGGTTACCTGATCTGACTACACAGGGAGTTGGAGCCAATCCTGATTCTGTAGCGCTCGTATACAAGAGACCTCGCATTGATCATCAGGTTCCGGGACGTGAGTGGCATACGCAGATCGGGACGGCACAGGCGATCTTTCGATTTCCCGAGCAAGGCATGTGGAATGGGAAAATCATGATAGGCGCCACACCTGCTGTTCGCAGTGAGTATTCACTTGATCTCTTGCTAGGTGATGATGCATTGTCCAAAGGGTATGCATATGCAGCTTGTGATAAAGGAACTCCAGGACTTACATTGCGCGATTCCAGTCGACAAATGTCTGAATGGCTTATAAATTATAAGTTACTTACGGATATGGCGCATGATCTTGTTTTGGAATGTTACGGAGAGACCCCTAAAAAGACATACATAGCAGGCGTTAGTAATGGTGGTTATATCGTGCGAGCGATGCTTGAGCGCTACCCTGAAAAATTTGATGGCGGGGTTGAATGGGAAGGCGTATTATGGAATACAGGTGTTAGGCATCTGTTAACAACACTTCCAACTTACATAGATGCGTATCCGATTCTCATGAATTGGCGAGGAGATTGTACGAAAGATGAACGCCATAAGGCGCGTGAAAAGTTACTTGATGCAGGGCTTAATCCACAGTCATCTCCTCATTGGGACGTGTATATGTCATCCTATTGGATTGTATCTTTATGGCTATACGGACACAGTTTAGATCCAGACTGGCCTGCTTTTCAAGCCACGTGGAATAACGATTGGTTAAAAGATCCTAGACCACTTGGAGAGTACCCTTTTCATGAGCGGATAGAGATCGTGAATGAAAGAATTACACCTATTGAATTGACTGGACACATTTCTAAACCATTGCTCTCTGTTGCGGGAAATTGGGATTGTCTTGTTCCATTTGCCTTTCACGCTAAGGGCTACGAAAAGATGGTGAGAGTAGCTGGTTCTGGTCACTTACATAGATTGTACGAGATTATGCATGGAAATCATGTGGATGGATTATTGATCCAAGATCGCCAACGGCAAGAACCTGTTCTTCCTTATTTTGAGGCAGCGGTGCGATATCTCGAACAATGGGTAGAAGATAAACAGGAACCTCCAACAGCAGGCTCATTTTCCTCTATCCAAAGTTTTGCTGGAGATATGAATGTAATGTCTTTCGTTACTAATGAAGAGTCCATTGAAGGGAGCTGTATGACATGACGGGGAATTCATTACAAGGTAAAGTGGCGGTGGTAACTGGAGCCGCAAGTGGTATTGGACTTGCAATTGCACAGCGATTTGCAAATGAGGGTGCACGTGTAGTTATTTCTGATATACGCTTGGAAGCTGCGCAAGAAGCTGCTTTAGCACTTCGAGAACAGTCGTTAGATGCGCACGCAGTAGCCGCCGATATGACAAACGAACAGGATATCCAAACCTTAATAGAAAAGGCGGATGAACTGGGTGGCGTCCATCTCCTGATCAATAATGCGGGAATGCAACATGTTTCGACGCTTGAGGAGTTTCCAATAGAAAAATTTCGCTTGTTGATTGACCTCATGCTAGTTGGCCCCTTTATTGCGACGAAATATGCATTTCCAATCATGAAGAGACAACAATTTGGACGGATTATCAATATGGCATCTGTGAATGGTCTCATCGGATTTGCAGGGAAAGCAGCCTATAACTCTGCAAAACACGGTATCATTGGACTGACTAAAGTAGCTGCTCTAGAAGGCGCGTTAGATGGAATCACTGTCAATGCTTTATGTCCAGGCTATGTCGATACCCCTTTGGTACGAAAGCAATTGGGGGATATAGCAAAGACACGTGGAGTGGAACTCGACAGAGTTTTAGAAGAAGTGATCTATCCGCTCGTACCACAAAGAAGATTACTAGAGACGGAAGAGATTGCTGACTATGCGCTGTTTTTAGCATCACATCAAGCGCGCAGCGTTACAGGGCAGGCAGTAGTCATAGATGGTGGATATGTGGCGCAATAGTGGTATGAGGTATGGCAGAACACATAGATAAGTGAGGAGGATGTGAAAAAATGAAGGGAATACCGATGATACCCACATTTAAAAATGTAGAGGAAGAGCGCAGATACCGCAAAGAACGTCTTGCAGGGGCATTTCGCCTCTTTGCTTTATTTGGATTCGACGAGGGTGTAGCAGGTCATATCACAGTACGCGATCCTGAACACGTAGACCAATTCTGGGTAAATCCGTTTGGCATGCACTTCTCACAGATCAAAGTTTCTGATCTCATTCTCGTCAATCATGCGGGTAAAGTAGTTGAAGGCGATGCTATGGTCAATGCCGCAGCGTTTGCTATTCACTCACAGGTTCATCAGGCACGTCCTGATGTCATCGCGGCGGCTCACGCTCATTCTATGTATGGAAAGGCATGGTCGACACTTGGGCGATTACTAGATCCTATTACTCAAGATGCGTGCGCTTTTTATGATGATCATGCGTTATTTGACGACTATACAGGTGTAGTTCTAGATGTGGAAGAAGGGCAGCGAATTGGCAAAGTACTGGGATCTCGCAAGGCCGTCATCTTGCGCAACCATGGACTACTGACAGTGGGTCATTCGGTTGAAGAGACTGCGTGGTGGTTTATTGCCATGGATCGGTCTTGTCAAGCTCAATTGCTTGCAGAAGCTGCTGGTCAACCGATCCTGATTGATCCAGAACATGCTGCATTAACGCGTACTCAAGTGGGGTCAGAGATAGCAGGGTGGTTTAGTTTTCAACCGCTGTGGAGTATGATTTCACAGTTACAGCCTGATTTCTTAGACTAGCTTTCCTTCAAATAATCCATACTGCTGTTGAACACTTTTGGACAGAACTGCCAAGGATTTTCTCTTGGCAGTTCTTTTTGTCTTGACGTTACAATAAATCATATATTATAATATGCATATCTTATAATATTGTAATATATAATGATCCGGAGATGAAAGGCATGTATCGAGTTGCACATGTATTGATCAACTTACTGACGATAGCTTTTTCAATAGCACTTGTATTTATTGGATGGTTTGGTCTATATCACATAGTGGTTCTTGTTGATTATCCGATATCTACAGACTATATCTCTATACCATTTCTTGTACTTAATCTAATGACGACTCCATTGTCTAGTGTGTTTTTGATGATCCTTGGTGCACTAGGTGCATTATCTTCTTTATATGGGATTGGATATGGAGGAGGATATCGAGAAAGAAATTATGGTACATGGCTTGATATCGGGGTGCTCTTGTTTATTGCTGCTATGGCAAGTGTTTTTTTAGCAGCGAATGTATTTACATTCTTAATAGGTTGGGAAACGATGTCGTTTGTGTCTTATCTACTCGTCATCTATGAGTCAGAACGCAAAGGGGTCACGACAGCTGGTCTACTATATATCGCCATGACGCAACTAGGAACGGTGTTTATTATATTGGCATTTTATTTATTGCATCAGTATACAGGAAGTTATAACTTTATCGATTTCTCTAAAATGGTCATATCACTGCCCCCTGTGTTACAAAGCTTTATTTTTATATTTACATTTATTGGATTTTCTTTGAAAGCAGGAATTATGCCGCTACATATCTGGCTACCTCGAGCCCATCCTGCTGCGCCTAGTCACGTGTCAGCACTTATGTCTGGAATCATGTTAAAAACAGCATTGTATGGGTTACTCATGATCGATTTTTATTGGCTCCATCCACAGACTTGGTGGGGCGTACTACTGATTATAGTTGGAGCAAGTAGTGCGATATTGGGAGCATTTCACTCTACCTTGGAAGTCGATATTAAGCGCATACTCGCGTATAGCAGCATTGAAAATATGGGTCTCTTATTTATGGGGAGTGGTCTAGCTCTCTTGGCGGCTGCCTTTCATTTGTGGTCGATTGAAGGGATTGCGTTAGTAGCGACCCTTTATCAAGCAGTGAATCACGCAGCCTTCAAAAGCTTGCTTTTCCATGGAGCAGGATCAGTCATTCATGGTACGCAGGAACGTTCCCTCAATCACTTAGGAGGGTTACTGCGCAAAATGCCGATAACAGCAAGTGCTATGGGGATTGGATTATTGGCTGTTACGGCTATTCCGCCACTCAATGGATTTATGAGTGAATGGTTGTTGTTTACCGATACTGTTCAGTTTGCACACCTCACACTACATCACCTGCTTGGGCTATTTCCAATGATTACAATGGTTGCTTTATTATTTACTGGTGCACTTGTTGCCTTGATGTCTGCACGGATCTTTGGCATCGCTTTTCAGGGTGAAGGAAGGTCTGAAGGTGCAAGACACGCTCATGAAGCACCACTTACGATGCGGTTTGCGCTGCTCCTCGGAATCGTATTGCCTATACTACTAGGTGTTTTTCCGGTAGCAATTGTAAATATCTTAGAGCGCACTATACCTGTGGATACACGTTTCTCTACAGCTCAATTGTGGTATGCGCATAGCGCCATTAACATGTCGCTCTTGCCGATTATGTTGTTGCTACTTTTTGTGGGTGGTGGAGGGATTGTTTGGTTACTTGTACGTTTTTTTGCAGGGAAGGAGCGACGATTGTTGGCGCCTACGTGGACTTGCGGCGGCAGCCGTATGGCCTATATGTCCTATAGCGCAACAGGGTTTTCGCAACCTCCTAAACGTACTTTCCGAGCATTTAGGATACCAGTTGCGCGTGGATATATATACCATCCTGCGTGGGCTCTTGTGTTGCGTACCGCAAAGAATTTTCGGAGAATCCAAAATGGAAGCGTACGATCGTATTTACTTTATTTATTTATTACAGTAATTATTTTACTTATTGTGGTGCGTTAGGAGGCAAATGAAATGGTGAGTGTTATTCAGGCATGCGGCATAGTCATCTTTGCGCCTTTCATTCAAGGTGTTATAAAACGATGGAAGGCTTGGATGCAGGGTAGGGTAGGACCTTCTATATGGCAACCCTACCGCGAACTAAGGAAGTACTTTCGCAAGGGAACCATTCTTTCCGATCAGTCATCGTTTGTGACACGTACCGTTCCATTTGTACAAATCGCTTTGGTGTTTACAGCAGCTATGACTCTTCCGCTGTTTACAGCGTCATCACATATGCTTTTAGGATCTTCAAATATTTTTCTGTTTCTTTATTTGCTTGGGTTTGCACGGCTCTTAACAGCAGTGATTGGCATGGATTCGGGTAGTGCTTTTGGCGGCATGGGGATCAGTCGAGATTTATTTATTTCACTGTTAGTTGAACCAACAGTTTTTCTTGCCATTGTGGCTGTAGGACTTGCATCTGGTGTGTTTAGCTTTGCCGCTCATTCACTCCTTCTGTTGTTGCATCCGTTCGCAGGTTATACCTTAACTAACCTGTTGGCTGGGGTATCGCTCTTGATGATTGTCATCACAGAAGTGGGACGTTTACCAATCGATAATCCTGACACACATCTTGAACTTACCATGATCCATGAGGCAGCCGTTCTCGATCTATCTGGCAGACATCTTGCTTTAATGACATTAGGTGCCTGGATGAGACAACTTCTATGGATGACCGTTTTTATTGATACATGTTTTCCTTATGGAATGGCCACTGGGACGGATGTATTTGGACTGATTCAAGGATTTGCATTTTGGATCATAAAAGTGCTTTTATTTGCTGGATTACTTGCAGCTATTGAGAGTGTAACTGCAAAGATGCGGCTATTCGCTGTACCGAGGTTCTTAACATTAGCGCTATCTTTAGCTATTTTCGCTTTGCTTACTAATTATGTAGGTGCATAAATCGAATGGTCAGAATCTGTGAGGGGGATGCAATAAAGTGAATGTGTGGCTTGATGTGACTGCAATTGCGCTAATGATTAGCACAAGTTTAATTATCGCCATTCGCTATATTTCGTCAGGAATTAAGTGGTTATCCTTTCAATCGTTGATGTTGTCCTTTCTGACAGGTGCACTAGCGATTGAGACTGGGCGTACAGATCTTTTTGTCATCGCTGTGTTAACGCTCATCATCAAAGCAATCATTATTCCCTATATTTTATTTCGGACATTACAGGCTGTGGGTGTAGAGCGCCAAGCAGAAAAATCATTTGGCCGAGATCGATTGATGATTGCAGTGTTAGCGATGTGGGCTATTGGCTATTATGTGACCCCGGATTTTGGTCAAGGTAACGGACATAACGTGTATTTATCGATTGCCATTGGCATGTTACTTAGCGGTGTGTTGATCATGATTACGCATAAAAAAGCCCTTATGCAAGGAGTTGGGCTTATTGTGATAGAAAATAGTTTGTTTCTTGCTGCGCTGTCTACGAGCTTTGGAATGCCGTTTTTGGTCGACATTGGTATTTTTATGGACGTTCTTGTCATTGTGGTATTGATATCGGCGCTATCTTTTCGCATGGACGAACTTTTATCAAGTATGAGTATAGAAAAACTTAAACGGTTGAAGGGTTGATTCGTCATGATCCTCTTGTGGATGGTACTTGTTCCTGTGTTAACAGGTCTCGCATGTGTAATAACTGTTCAAAGGACACTTCGTATTTTATTTCATGTTATAGGTAGTGTGGTTACTTTTGCGTTCGTTTTGTATGTTGTATGGGATTTAGCGCAACATGGTTCGATGGAGGCGTTCAATCAGTTTTTCTATGCAGATGATGTAAGTGCAATTATTCTCTCTATTGTAGGCATTGTTAGCTTTACAGCCTCATTGCATTCCATTGGATATATGCAACATGAGGTATCGGATGGACATATAAAAGTGAATCAATTGCGTAGTTACTATTTGTTACTCCATCTTTTCATTGCAACGATGCTATTTGTACCTGTGGTCAATAATTTAGGAATGATGTGGGTTGGAATTGAGGCGACCACAGTTGTTTCGGCGTTTCTTGTTGCACTCTATCGCACGGCAGAAGCTTTAGAAGCAGCGTGGAAGTATCTGATACTATGTAGCGTTGGTATTGCATTTGCATTGCTTGGCTTAGTTGTGCTCTATAGTTCATCGGTTCAAGTTTATGGGCCTGCGGAGAATCGACTAAATTGGACGTTCTTAAGTCGCGTAGCTCAACCCTTACCTGCACATCTTCTCCTGCTGTCATTTGTTCTCTTACTTGTTGGTTATGGAACAAAAGTTGGCCTTGCTCCGATGCACTTCTGGTTACCAGATGCACATAGTCAGGCACCTTCTCCAGCTTCGGCGTTACTTTCTGGAGCATTACTCAATACAGCTTTTTTCGCTATTTTACGTATGTTTGCGATTGTTATGCGTATGGAGGGATCCGTATTTGTCTCCCATCTCGTATTAATTTTTGGCATCTTGTCACTGTTAGTTGCTTTCCCATTTATCTTACTTCAACAAGATATAAAGCGCATGTTAGCTTTTTCTAGTGTAGAACAGATGGGGATCATTGCTTTTGCGATTGGAATCGGAGGTGAAGTGGGGTTAGTAGCTGCGCTCTTGCAGATGTTCAATCATGCAATGGCAAAATCGACCCTCTTTATGACTGCGGGCAATATGACTCAGTACTATAGAACAAAAAATATGGGCAGAATGCGCGGCGCGTTGCAATCCATGCCCTATACAGGACCACTTTTTCTTATCGCCGTTTTTGCTGTTTCTGGTGCGCCACCGTTTTCTCTCTTTACAAGTGAATTTGCAATATCCGCAAACGCTTTTGCTACAGGGCATTGGTTTGGTACTGCCTTATTTCTTATTGTCCTTGCTGCAATTTTTGGGGTTATGGTTTACCAATCGGGGAGAGTATTGCTGGGATCTACTCCACACAAAGAGATGATGAAAGAGCGCGTCGGTTGGACAACTATTCCACTTCTGCTACCACTTTCGTTTGTGCTTGTGTTTGGATTATTTATTCCACACTCTGTGATAGAAGTTTTACAACATGCAGCCTTGATCATTGAAGGGAGGGCACAGTAATGGCTCTTGCAATCACAGAAATGGTGGTTGAACATAGGGATCTTATTGATACTTGTAAGAAATACCTTGAAGCGGGGTTTCGCTTACTCACCATGGTTGGGACGGATGAACGGGAGGAAAGCGGGCAGTATGTATTGCGATATTATTTTGCACATGACATTGATTCTACCATCATGCTGCTTATGGTGAATATTCCAGAACATGATCCAACATATCCCTCAGTTTCAGCAGTAGTAAGTGCAGCACAGTGGTATGAACGTGAAGTTTATGACTTGCTTGGCATTGAACCACTGGGTCACCCTGATGTGCGTCCACTCGTGCTACATGGTCAAAGGCTGAGCGTGTATCCGTTGCGACGGGATTATACGATCGATCAACCGCTACCTGAAGTTATTCGGGACATCCGAGCACCGGAGTTAAAAGAGGGGCAGTTTATTGTACCCGTAGGACCAATTCATGCAGGTGTTATAGAACCAGGTCACTTCCGATTTTTAGTGGAAGGTGAAAATGTAGAATCCCTAGATGCACAGTTATTTTATACGCATCGTGGTCTTGAGAAAAAGGCAGAGGGAATGCGTGTGGATGAAGCAATGACACTTGTGGAACAGACATGCGGAGTATGCAGTGTCTCACATGCACTCGCTTATGCACAAGCGGTAGAGACATTGGCGCAGATTGAGATACCATCGCTTGCAAAGTGGACACGTACATTGCTTGCTGAAATGGAGCGACTGTATAATCACGTCGGCGATATTGGCAATCTTTGCGCGGGTATAGGATTTAGTTTTGGAACGATGCAAGGCGCACGTTTAAAAGAGCAACTACAGCAGCTCAATGATGATGTCACTGGACATCGATATTTACGCGGAATGGTTGTCGTAGGAGGCGTTGCGAAAGCGATAAACCATGCACTACTAGAGCGCATAGATGTAACAGTGAGCGCAGTTGTACAAGAAGTGGGTGTCATCACAAGCGTGATGCTCAGTGATGAGATCGTATGTGATCGGTTGCTTCAAACGGGAATGTTACATCGCGATATTGTTGAAAAGCTAAGTGTCGTAGGCCCTGCTGCACGTGCTTCTGGAGTAAGGCGGGATGTGCGTTTGAACTTTCCATATGCAGCGTATGGAGAGTTACTTTGGAGTGTACCTGTTTTTCATGCAGGAGACGTCATGGCGAGATTGCAGCAGAGGATTGCTGAAGTCACAGAATCCGCCAAGTTGATCGAACAAATCATTGCACGGTTATTTTCTTTTGGAAACAATCCGGTAAGTATAGCGTGGGTAAAAAAGCTACCACCTATTCAACCTGGTAGTTATACCATTGGGATGAGTGAATCTGCACGAGGGGAGAATGTGCACTTTGTTATGATTGGAGTTAATCAACAAATTGCACGCTTGCGCATTCGCTCTGCTTCTTATGCTAATTGGCCGGCGGTACCTTATGCAGTCCCGGGTAATATTATTCCTGATTTTCCGCTAATTAATAAGAGTTTTGAACTTTGTTATGCTTGCTGTGATCGCTAGGAGGGATAACTGATGTGGAGTCTTGTAAAGAAACGATTACAAACGGCGGTTGCGACTCGTTCTGTCCAAGAACTCATGGAGGAGTCATCAGAGATTGTAGATGATCGGCTGTATTCTAAGGAGGACCTATTAAATCGATTTAATCGATTAGCGTCAACAACATTTGGGGGAGCCCTTCACGTACGCCATGTCGATACAGGATCTTGTAATGCGTGTGAATGGGAACTCAATGCATTACTGAATCCAGTGTATGATATTACAAGGTTGCGGATTGATTTTGTGGCATCTCCAAGGCATGCGGATGTACTTGCAGTAACAGGGGGAGTAACGCGCAATTTACTTGAAGCGTTGCGAAAAACGTATGAAGCGACGCCCTCTCCAAAAGCTATCATCGCAATTGGCGGATGCGCAATAGGGGATGGTATTATTGGAAAAACGTACGCACAAGAAGGATCCATCACTCCCTTTGCCCCCTTGCATATTAACGTACCTGGTTGTCCACCACGTCCACAAGATATTATGAAGGGCTTACTATATGCTATGGAATATTTACAAGAAGAGGTGAAAAAGAATGGATCTTAAGTTGCAACAATTTAAAGCAGACTTTTTTAAAACATTATCGCATCCTCTTCGCATTCGTATCTTAGAACTCCTTCGCGATGGAGATAAGTTTGTCAATGAACTACAAGCTGAGTTAGGTGTAGATAGTTCAGTCGTATCTCAGCAATTAGCATTATTGCGCAATAAAAACGTCGTGATAGGTAAAAAAGATGGAACAAAAGTCACCTATTCTGTTACAGATCCTTTGATCTTCGAATTGTTAGATGTTGCACGTCGCATATTTAATAACCATTTAACAGATACTATTACTATGTTGGAACAAATCGGGAAAGAGAATAGTTTTAATGAAGATAGCTAACGTACCATTCAATCTAGAGTGAAAACAGAGCCGCCATATTGCGACGGCTCTCGCAATCATTATTCTAATGAAAAAATCTGTGGACTTATGCCATTCGTGTCTCTGCGAGTGCTTCATGGACATTATCTGTTGTTTGAAAATCTCCCCGCATGGCTTTTAGCGCCATTCGTTCTTCTGTGATTTCCTCAGCAGTGCGAACTCCCATCCTACGAATGACGGCAAGGGGTGGACACCATCCTTGAATAGAATGCTGAACGAGGAATCCTCCAACTAGTGTAGGGAGGATAAACCAGCGTTTGCTTACTGTAAGGCCAAGAATTGTGCCAACTGTAGTAAATGTGCCAGCTATGGTTTCAATGGTACGGTCTGTATCCCATTCATGCTCAAGTTGTTTCAAGCGATCGCTAATCGCTTCATGGGATCGGCCTGTGTAGCGTGCAATATTTGCAACCGTGCGAGCCTCGATATCGCGATTGACTGCTCGGTTTGTGTGAAACTGTACCCGTTTTGTTGTCGGCGGTAAAACTGCCATTTCATTTTCCATGAGCATCCCTCCACGTCATTTAAAGTGCCCTCAGGTGATTTGAATGATGCGATCTAATGTCTTTCGTGGTACAGTAAAATAAGGGTAACGTAGAACATGTCGGAGTAAGAGTCATGCGACATACCTTTTACGTTTTATCTATACTAACGATCTTTTGGAGTATATTGGGTTGCATCTGCGGAGGAGTTCATGAGTAAACATAGGATTCGCGAGGCTTTGTCATTAAAGGATTTGGAGCAATGTAAACACATGGCAACGGCCGTATGGGGTCAGGATAGTAGTTGTTCTGTTGCGCAAATGAGCGTACATGCACGCAATGGAGGAGTTGTTTTATTAGCATTTGAAGATGAGATGGCGATTGGGTTTAGTTTAAGTTTTCCTGCTCTTTGGAAGGGAAGATGGGTTCTTTGGTCGCATGAAACTGCTGTCATTGATCAAGCGATTCATCAGGGAATTGGATATCGTCTGAAACTGGCTCAACGAGCACGTGCAGATGCGCTTGGATATTCGTCGATCGTATGGACGTTTGATCCACTTGTGAGTCGCAATGCCCATTTTAATGTAAATAAGTTAAAAGCAAAAGTAGCGGATTTTATTCCGAATTGCTATGGTGTGATGACAGGTGATCAGTTAAATGAAGGAGTAGAGTCAGACCGCTTTCTCGTATTATGGGAATGGTCCAAGGGGATCGATGGCATTGATCGATCTTGTGACGCAAACGAAAAAGCGGAGCAGAATCTAGGAGGGAAATCAGTATTTGCAATCACTTGTACAGGAGAGCAGCAACCTGTCTCTCATAGAATCGATGAGTTTGCGGATACGATCCTTGTTGAGATTCCAGGTGATTTGAAACGGTTACCGGATATGCTTACACGAGTGAAGTGGGTAGACGCGATGCGCAAGGCGGTAGTGACTTTGCAGGCTGCCAATTATCGAATCGTTCAGTTTACTTATCAGCCATCTCGTAACGTGGGATGCTACATATGGGGGCGTGTGGAATGAAGATCAAAAGTGTCTCCATAAGGCGACTTCAGATGCGAATGAAAGAACCGTTTGAAACAAGCTTTGGTCGAGAAGAAGACAAAGATTTTCTTTTAATACGAGTCGATACGGGGCACGTGCAAGGGTATGGTGAGTGTACGGCATCATTTGAACCGCTTTATAGTGAGGAAACGACTGATACAGCGTGGAGTATGCTATCCACATTTTTCGTTCCTGCTGTCTTAGGTAAAGAAATCACACATCCAGATGAGATTCGTACCTTACTTGGGCATTTTCGCCGCAATCAGATGGCGAAGTCCGCACTAGAGACTGCCATCTGGGATGCGTTTGCTAAAGAACAAGGGATATCATTGTCCCATGCACTTGGTGGTTTGAAAGAGGAGATTGACGTTGGTATTAGCATTGGGATACAGCCTACGACGATGCACCTGTTAAGAAAAATTGAAGGATATCTTGTACAAGGATATAAACGAATAAAAGTGAAGATAAGGCCTGGTTTAGATATTGACATCTTTCGTGCTGTCCGTAAGGAGTTTCCAGATATACCGATGATGGCTGATGCCAATAGTGCTTATCGACTAGAAGATTTGCCGCATCTGTTAACATTTGATGATTATGATCTCATGATGATTGAACAGCCACTTGGCCACGATGATATGATTGATCATGCAGTTCTGCAGGCGCAACTTAGGACTCCAATTTGTCTAGATGAAAGTATTCATTCGACAGAAGATGCAAGAAAAGCAATTTCGATCGGCGCATGTAAAGTGATCAATGTAAAGATAGGCCGTCTGGGAGGGCTAACAGAATCCAGAGAATTACAGCAGCTATGCATTGAACATCATGTGCCCGTGTGGTGTGGTGGAATGCTAGAAGCTGGAGTTGGCAGACTTACTAACATGGCTGTTACATCGCTTCCTGGTTTTGTATTACCCGGTGATACGGCTCCAAGTGCGAGATATTTTGATGAGGATATCATTGATCCACCAGTAACTTTTGCAAAGCCAGGCGTTCTTGCTGTACCCTCGCAACCAGGTATTGGTGCTGTAGTGAGAGAAGATCGGGTAGAGAGATATACGGTTGATCGCATAGAGTTACGCTAGTCGCACTGTTCATGCAATGCGAGACGGTGACTTCTCTTTTTAGAAAGCGCAGAGACAGTATTGCTTGTCAATGCGCCTTCTGGCTTGCACTACGTACTGCATGTGCCGGGGTTTGTGCTTTTACAAGATAAATGCGGTTAGACTTTTCTTGGTGTCTAAGATCACGTTGTAAGCGGTCAATAGCAACTGTTTCGTCAAGCACATGGTGTTTATCCATATATTCTTGAAGATTTGTAATTTCACTCACAAATCCATTTTGTGGATCTCGCAAGAGGCGAACTGCATAAAGAACAAGATTCTCCTGATCTGACGCCTCATCTGTTGCACTTATGGGGTGTGCACTCCATCTCCCTTTAATCATCGACCATTCTCCGTTCACTTGTAATATCTTGTCTTATGCTTATCTTACAGTATTTGACGACCAATGTTGCATAGTGGTTACAATAATAATCGTAAGGGACGTGCACAATGAGAAGTAAGCCGATGATGGGGTTGCTCGGCGTCGTTCTCGCCAATGTGATTTGGTCAGGTAGTTTCCCGGCAACTGCGATTGCACTGACTCAAGTACCACCGAGCTTACTTACGGTTGTACGCTTGGGAACTGGTGCTCTGGTTCTATCACCCGCTTTGTGGCGGGAACGCAAACAGGTTACGCTACACGCGATCCTTCTTTCGCTGATATTGGGATGCGTTGGATTTTCTCTTCCTGTGTATTTTGAAACAAAAGGATTAGGTTTATCAACGCCTGCTATTGCAGCTGTGATGATGGCGCTTGAACCAGTGTTTACTGCCATTGTAGCTACTTTGTGGTTGCGAGAAACATTGACTACACGTCGCAAAGTAGCACTGTTCGTCGCTATGATAGGTACCTGGATTATCGCAGGGTTACCTCGTCCAGGCGACCTTGGCTATCTGGAAGGCGATCTGTTACTTGTGGCAGCAGTTTTGTGCTATGCATTATACAATGCCTTTTCTAAGCGACTTATTACGCGTGTATCCGTTCTTTCAGCTACTTCTTTAACGTTACTTGGTGGATTTATCGGTTCTATCCCACTCTGGATAGCTAAAGGCGCTCCAATACCTCATGTCATTGCACGCCCTGAGTTACTCTCTGTTTTTTATCTTGCATTGCTTGCTACTGCAGGAGCATATTTTTTGTGGTTATTTGCACTTACGATGTTTTCTGCATCTAAAGTATCCTTATTTCTCTATATGCAACCCATTCTAGGGGTCATCTTGTCCTTTCTTATTGTGCGGGCAAAACCATCACCAAGCTTTTTTATAGGTGCCATTTTCATTTTCTTGGCTCTCTATATGAGTGAACGGCGTGTGCGTTCTATCGTTCCACCAGGTACCTGAGCAATCACTGCTGTATATACGTAGTCATTCTCTATTATGTTGAGTTGACTTTTGCTGTTGTGCATAATGTGGTTGTCGTTTCTCTAAAAATGCCTGAATACCCTCGCGATACTCTGGACGATCAAGCGTACGGTTTGCCATGTGTTCAAGTGCTGTATAGTGAGTGATAGCATCATCCGAAGCAAGGTGTTCAAACATCTTTTTTGTGATCTGTTGTGCCTCAGGTGCAGCCTGCAATAGTGAATGAATCATTTGATTGGTGAACTGTTCAAGATTTGTAGAGTTTGGACATATTTTTGTAATGAGACCCACCCGTAAGGCTTCTTGCGCGGTGATAGATGCCCCTGTATAAAGTAATTCCTTCGCTGTTGCCTCTCCGACAATTCGCTTTAATAGATTGGTTTCATAAGGTCCATATACGAACCCCAATTTGACTGGAGTGATAGCAAAACGTGCAGATTCATGTGCAAGGCGTATGTCGCATGCGGTAGCTAGTTGTAATCCACCCCCAAAGCAAGCGCCAGAGATGGCTGCAAGCGTTAATGGACGAAGCGTGGCCAACCGTTGCGTGGTCCGATCGGTGATCTGTTTATGTAGCTTTGCTTGCTCTTTATTGGCGCGATATGTTGGAAATTCACTGATATCTGCACCAGAGCAAAAAGCAGTGTCGTCTACTCCACGTAAAATGACAAGTCTTACCGATGGATCAGCATCACATTGTAAGAGGTATTCTAGAAGTTGTTCCCACATGGCGAGTGTCAAAGCATTGTGTTTCTCCGGACGATTGATCATGAGTAACCGGACAGAACGCCATTGCGGATGATCTTGCATTATGATGAAAGACATGAAATGCCTCCGTTCAGATAATGACTATATTATGGTAACTCCTATTATACACTAATGGTTGTGCATGATTAGCTAAGGTCGATGGGCTATCTATAGAAGTCTCATGATATGAGTAGTTATAGATATTATATTTAAAATTATTATTTCAATTTGAAAACGCGAGATTGTCAGAGAAAAGATGTTGAATAGCCACAATAACAATAGATTTGTTCATATTTTCAGGGTGTGTACACACTATTGACACATATACCGTTGCGGGTATATGTTGAAAGGGCTTTCTTGCACCTGTTATTTCAAGCAGGTACATAGTTTGAACCACGATACCTGGGAGGGGTTTAGCAATTCCAAATCCATACATTGCAATTAGTAAAGCAAAAGTGGTCAATGCACCTGAAAGTTTTGCAGCTTTTGAAAGTGTTGGACCGAAGGTTTGTATGGTAACTGCTAATCACGGTGGATTTCTAGGATTTCAAAACCACATTCAAGTTGGGGTATTTCCAATGGGAGGGCGCTTCGGTGGAGCTAAGATGGATATGCACCGCGAGCTAAACCCAATTGGATTAGCACAATATACGATGTGGAAGCGTTGGGAAGACCATGAAGAAATGCACATGGAACAGTTTGATAGCATTTTCCGTTTGTGCTCTAAGTGTCTTGGCATGGTTGTTGAAGGCCCTTGGGAAGATGTGTACGAGATTGTGGCTCATGACATGCCGCAAAACGTTGGTATGACGGATGTTCCCGCTGTACTTGGCGCAAGCTTCATGGCTGGTGAAGAAGTTCCTCCTGTCTCTTTACCATATGGACAACGCATTATTGCCATTGGTGATCACTCAGTCATTCAAGGTAGAGAAGAAGAATTTGAACAAGCAGTAGTCAAAGTGATGGAACAATTCAAAAAAGCTCCAGGTTTTCTTGGATATATGATCATGCGTCAAATTGGAGCTTCTGCTGTAGGTAGCTTCCAGCTAGAACCAGATGGTATTCATCAGGCATTACAAACTTTAGGGGACAATCCTCCAAGTGCACGCGATGGCAATTTCCAATTGATGCAAGCAGAAAAGAAACCGACCGAGTACATTGTCCATATGGAATGGGCAGATATGAAATCAGCGATGTTTGGCATCTCGCGTGTTGTTGTAAATCATCATGTCAAAGCAGTACATGATAAAGTTTTGGCAACTGTTGTACAAGGTCCTTATATTACACTGTGGAATCCTTTAATGGAAGATACCTCATGGCGTGAGTATCTCAATGAAGATGGAACGGTTAAAGTGGACGAAAGTGTAAGTCAGTCCTAATCACCCACATCATCCTCTTTAGAAAGTCAGGGGCACAGTAAGCTTGTTGAGGATATCGCGGTTAAGGGGGAATACATCTCCTATAACCGCGATTTTTGTCTGAAAAGCAACTGAATCATTTCTTGATATTCTCTTGTGGACAAGTTACACTCTGCTTATTATGAAAATAGAAGGAGGAGAGTAGGTGGTTAGAGATGAATCGCCGTTTAGTGAACGATCTGAAAGCTGGACGCGTACTGATACATGGGCCTTTTGGTCATTTGGCCTTGGAATGTTATTAGAGTCATATATTTTTGGAATGGCCTCGATCGCTACAAACTGGGTGGCTATGCCAAAGTCATTACAGTCATTGTTGCTAGCTTGGGCGCCTCTATGGCTAATCATTGGTATTATCGTTGCAGGACCCTTATCAGACCGTATTGGAAGAAAAAATACTTTTTATAGCACGATGGGTCTTTACGGTATTGGAGCGATTGGCATCGCTTTTAGTCATACGTACTTAACGATCTTAATCTTTTTGGCTGTGTTGCTGTTTGCTGCAGGTGGCGAGATGAATACCATTATGGCAGCATCACATGAGATGATGCCCACACGCCATCGCAGTAAAACAATGTTTTTATAATTAAACTTTATTAATCTTGGTGGATTTTTGTTAGCGGGTGTATCGCTGCTTAGCGTATATAACTCCATTACGTTCCAACGCGGTATGGTGGCAGTTACATTTATTGTGGTATTGTTTATTTTATTGTTGGCTCGCAATAAAACACCCGAATCCATTCGTTGGCTTCAGGGAAAGGGATATACAGAAAGAGCAAATGTAGAGATAGCGAAATTTTATGGAATACAAGAGTATGCGCGACGAGAAAAGGTTGTGAGCGATGCAGTAGCTGTTTCCACAAAACGCAGAACAAGCGTTGCTCTGCGCCTGTTTGTAACAATTACTACGGCGTTTGCAGGAACTGCTGGGTTTGGATTGATGACTTATGTGCTCGGTCCTAATTACTTTAAATCATTAACGGCTGCAATTATTTTGGTGGCCACTGGAACGGGATTTATCTCTGGCTTCTTAGGGATATGGGCAGATCTCATTAGCCGTAAAACATTACTTTTACTAGGATACGGCGGAACATTTATTATGACGCTGATTATTTATCTTACGATAAGTGTATGGTCTAAAGATCTAACACTATTTTGGATTTTGCTAGTCTTGTTAAATATTTTTGTCAATATCGCGTATCTCACTGAAGATACGTTAAAAAGCGAAGTATGGCCTACGAGTACGCGTGGAACTTATACGGCTCTTGTACGTTTTATTAGTATCGGACTGTATATCGCGACGATTTATTTATCTCAAAATTACGGATTACATGAATATATGCTATTTAACATGGTGATCTGGATTATTGGATTAGCAGGGGCAGTTGCATGGTACTTTGCGGGTGTCGAGACGGGTAAGGGAGCTACACTTGAGTCAGCATCTGGAGAATAATAGGATCCATCACATACGATTTTAACAAAAAGAAGCTGAGGTTGACTCAGCTTCTTTTTGTTAAAATCGAACAGAGTAAGCATGTTTAAGGTGTTTATCTGCATAAAGTCTGAATAAGTAGTATGATTTTAACACCTTGGGTGTCAAAAAGAAGTCTGATATATGGCTAAATGTTGACACAGCGCCATTCGCAGACTATCATTTGTTGTAGTAACAAGCAAAAACAAAATAATAATAGATTCAGAAAAAGGTGATGTGAATAATTATTTGAAGGTTTATATGTCGTGGTATCAACTGCATCATTTTGCAAGGGGGGTTGCAGCTCGGTGAGATTCAAAACGATCTTTCTTAGCGCCATTGTATTGTCAAGTATTGCTTTGACCGGTTGCGGCACGACAGAAGCAGTGAGCCCATCATGGTTCTCTGTCAATAACGCAACTCAAACGGTCAATCTAACCATTGCGGCAGGAACGGATTCTACCAATGGGTATGCTAATTTTAATGGATATGCTAATGGTCAAATGACTGTGGATATCCCTGTGGGTTATACGGTGCAAGTGCATTTTGTTAATGATGGAGGCATTCCGTTTGACATAGGAGTGTATAATTCAGTAGACAAACTCGCATTTCCAGGAGCAGGCGCATCTGTATCGTCTATGGTCAATAATGCAGGTGCAGGAGTATTTCCTGGTAGCTCTAAAAACTTCCAATTCGTTGCTTCGCAAGTAGGTAATTATCGAATGGAAGATTTGTTATTGCGGATCGATGATCAATCAAGGCCAGAAAACTTTGGCATGTGGGATTGGTTTGACGTCACGAACGGAGGAACACCGCAAGTCGTGGTGTCAAACTCCTAGTCAGCAGGTACAATATGGACGCAGGAGGGGAGTTTGCACGATGGATGGAGAAGATCGCGTACATGGCCCAGAAGGGTCAGAAACGATAGAAGTAGATTGGAGTCGTCGCAGTTTCCTGATTGGCACAAGTACCGTTTTAGCGGCAAGTGCTATTGCATTGTTTGAATCTTCCAATGTAGCAAAGGCATTTTCAGCTTTGAACGGATTACAAGTAGACTCAGGGATGACGAAAGTCTTTCAACAAGATTACTATTATATTCCTAATCAAATGACATGGCGTGTAGGTACTCCCATGACATTACATATTCACAACTTAAGCCCTACACATTTCCATGAAATGCAGATCGGTCGTGGAGGATTTCAACGCGATCCAAATGCGTTTACAGATTTGCGCATTCAATTCAATCAAGACTTTTGGGATGGCGTTCCAGTTACGATCCTCGAAGAGCACTGGGTTGATAATCTCGTGACGAACAAAGCAATTGTGACATCTCTTCCGAAACCTGGTCCATGGCTTATTACAGCTCCTGGAAATGGTAACTTTAGTCCAACGTTACGACCAGGTGGCAGTGTTTCTCTTAAATTCACAGTTCCAAACAAGCCTGGAGTATGGGAATACGGTTGCTTTGTACAAGGGTTTATTCACTACGCAGATGGGATGAAGGGCACGATTAATATTTTACCTGCGTAATCATGGAAAGGCATTACCTCGATTGCGCTACTTTATTAATGCAGGTATAGAGGAGGTCTCCAGCAGTGGCCGATCTGCTGATGTATGGCGTGTTATGGATAGTGTTTTCTGTGCTGGGGGAGTTAGGGGTCAGCGCATGGGGGCATAATTTCTATTACTATACGGCATCGACACAAGCTTTAGATGGATTAAACGCAAGTTTATTTTTATTTCGCGTGCTCACGCCAATTTTTGTGTTTGTTGTACTCATGCTTGTTTATATTCCTATCCGTGCAATCAGACGTCCAAAAGAAAGTATTCTTCGCGGAAAAGGCGCAAGATTTAATGCAACGTATGTGACTATCTGGGTATCGCTGTCATTAGTAATTAACCTGTTGTTCTTTATTCATCCGACAACTTCTGCAGCAGAGCAACTATTTCATGAAATGAGTCCCAAAGCTGAACAGCATGATCTTGTTGTAGATGTTGTTGCGCGACAATGGGAGTGGTACTTTTCTTATCCGCAGTACGGAATTAAAAATGCCTTAAATGCAAATGGGAACAATGTTCTCTATTTGCCAGTCAATCAGCCAGTAGAATTTGTCTTACGCTCGTATGATCCTAATCATCCGTATGCACTTGGATTAGATGTGATTCATTCTTTCTGGATTCCTGCCTTTGGCGAGAAAATGGATGTCATTCCAGGTGAAACGCGGTATATGGTGGCAACGCCGACGAAGATTGCGTCTACTGAGACGAACCCTGAGGTGCGCGTACAATGTGCAGAAGTATGTGGACCAGGACATCCATACATGTACTCAACAGTACATATCGTATCTGCATCCGCATTTAAACAATGGGTTACGCAGCAACTCAAAGCTGGGAATTAAGGGAGGAAGATGCGCATGAGTGTGGCAAGGATTGGCGATGCGCCCCTACCACTTCGAAAAAAACAGATAATGCCACCTGTCATTCGCGGTTTATTGTGGGCAGGTCTTGCATTTCTGTTCGTTAATTGTCTCGTTGCATATGTGATTGATCCTCAGTACGGTACGCCATTTATCACGCAACCATCTGTTGTACTGGGCTGGACTGCTGCGTTAGTTGGTTGGCTACTCGGAATTGGTGGATTGGAAAACGTTTTGTTACCGGCTTTCGGTTTTGAAGTTCCCAATGTAGTTGTTAAAGGTTGGCGCAAATATTTTGCGTACAATACGAATCATAAGGTCATTGGCATTCAATATCTTGTGTCTTCGACTGGTGGATTCTTTATCGCTGGATTAGCAGCGATGTTGATGAGAATTCAGTTGATGGGAGACCATATGTGGTTCTTCTCCTATCCTGGACAATATCTTGAGACTGTAGGCATTCACGGAACAATCATGATGTTTTCAGTTGGAACAGTAGCTCTTGTGGGTGGTCTTGGTAACTACTTGATTCCTATGATGATCGGTTCTAATTCGTCAGCGTTCCCACGGATGTCAGCATTGAGTGTATGGCTTGTACCGGTGGGTATTATGACTGTTGTTTTAAGTCCGTTACTTGGACAATGGACAACTGGTTGGCGGGGATACGAACCACTCGGTCAAAATGATCCAAACGGTATCTTGTTTTATTATCTAGGTGTTTTAGCTCTTACATTATCATCGCTCATGGTCTCTTTAAATTTGACTACGACGATCTTATTCAAACGTGCAAAGGGTCTTACGTGGAATCGCTTACCAATGTATGCGTGGGGTATTTTAGCTGTTAGCCTTTTAAACATCATTTGGCTTCCAGAGATTGAAATTACCTTTGTACTAGGTTTACTAGACCGCGTTGTACCTCTTCCTTTCTTTACTGCAGTAGGGAGTCCGCTAACCTATCTAGAGTTATTCTGGTTGTTTGGACATCCCGAAGTATATATTATCGTTGTTCCCGCTTTTGCTATCTGGATGGAGATCATGCCAGTGATGTCACGCAAACCATTGTTTGCTCGAGAATGGGGTATTATTGGACTCATTTTCGTCATGATGCTTAGTGGTTTTGTATGGGCTCACCACATGTTTACGAATATGCGGCTTACTGAAATGTTGCCGTTCTCCTTCTTTACAGAAATGATCTCGATTCCGACCGGGTTTACCTATATGGTAGTAGTTGGAACGATCTGGCGTTCGCGGTTTCGCATGACTGTGCCGTCACTCTTTGTTCTTATGAGTATGTTTAACTTTTTGATTGGTGGATTAACAGGCGTTTTTCTCGCCGATCCAGTGATCAACTTACAGTTGCACGATACATTTTTTGTCGTTGCCCACTTTCACTTTACGATTATTGGTGGAATGGTGTTTACGTGGCTTGCGGCGATGTACTATTGGCTTCCTAAATTTTCAGGACGCATTTACAACGCTAAAATGGGTGTTCTCGGTGCCATTTGGGTATTCATCGGATTTGACGGTGCGTTTGGTTTGATGTTTATTCAGGGATTGCGGGGCATGAATCGTTGGGTGCCTGTATATCCACAATATTTGCAGGGAATGAACATCATCATTTCAATTTTCGCCTTTATACTGGGACTAGGATTCCTGTTTAACCTCATTCATATTGCTTGGGCAATGAAATCAGGTAAGAAAGTACAGGAAAATCCTTGGCAGTCAAAGACGTTAGAATGGCAAACTGCTTCACCTCCGAATGAAGAATCGTTTGCAGCAGAACCTGTCGTTACTGGATCATTTTATGATTACGACGACAATGATGAAACGTTTACGGTTCCTACGACGCCCGGTCCCGTATCCATGTAACCAAACGAGATGGAGGTGATTTTATGGCGGCAAAAACCGCATCAGCTACACCGCAGACGTTATCTAATATAGACAAGATTATCGAGCATCGTAAGATGCGATCTGCGTTTGCAATCTTTTTGTTTAGCATGAGTGTTCCTTACTTCATGATGATTAATGTGCGGTACATTATGATAGGTGGCTTTGTCCCGCCTGCACTTGATCAAATGACAGGCGGCATTGAAACAGCTTTGCTTATTATCAGTCTACTAACCGCTGTAGGCGCCGCTCGTCGTGTTAAAAATGGCGACGCATTAGGCTACAAGCGTCTGACGGATGCAACGTTGTTATTCGGTGGGATTGGCACACTTATGCAGGTGTACGAATTATGGTATCATCCGATGAATCCGATGTCTCACTATGGCGAAACATTTCTTGCTACGATTGGTCTCTCGATGGTGATGGGGTTAATCGGCTTACTCGTTTTATATGCTGGACGTGAACGTATAAAGCGCATTGGAATTACGGAAGAAAACCAGTTAGGTTACGAGATGGTTTCTTGGTTTTGGATTTTCACCGTTATTACATGGCTTGCAATGTATATTGATTTGTACTTCCTGTAGGTTGAAGAGGAGGCGTAAGATATGGGAAATAACTTTTGGCCGACACTTCCAATCAAGATTCCTTACAGTGAGGGTATGCCACTGTGGTGGGACATTGTGTTTTGGATTTTTCAGGCAGTAGTAATGACGACTCTTGTTTTACTGCTTATCCGATGGGCCACGCGAATTGATCATATTCGCGAACAAGAAGATTCATTAGATGCTACGATACCTTCAAAAAAAGGTAGATAGCATAATAAAAGTGTGAGAGTGGCGGTTCAATCCAGGTATGCATTGCAACCAGGATTGAACCGCCTGCTCCCATTTGTTATATAGGGGGGGATTCATGTGCGGATTACTTCAATGATCCTGACTCTTTTTGGAGTGGTGATCGGATTTTTAGTTGCATTAGCAGAAACGGGTGCAAAGTATAATGGTGATTTTTATTTTCCTCAAATACGTTCTGCAGTATGGATGGATTGGGTGACAGTTGCCTGTTCTTCTCTTGCTTTGATCTCCGTTTTTTTTATTTGGAAAGGGACGCGTATAGCAATGACTTTACTCACCATTGCAATCGTTGGTGGTGTTGCTGGCGCATTAACAGTATGGGAGATTCCTGGTACATTCTTATTTGCAGGGCTCATCTTACTTGTGATTACACAGATTGGTATGCATGATGACCAGATTTATATGGGATTACAAGCAAATACATCGGAGGGTATACCTGATGAAGCTTTTAAATAGTTTGCCTACTCAAATCGGTGCGGCAAGTGTGTTATTTGTTCTATGTCTTATTATTCCTATGACAACAAGTCTCGCTCAAGGGATCCACGAACGCAAGTTACTCTCGTGGCAAGGGGTTGAACACCTTAAGACGGGGCAAATGTCTTTAGTGATTAAGTATGAAGGTGATCCTAATTTGGATTTGCCACTTTCTTCTGTTCCAAAGTCGTGGTTTAACCTCTCTCTATCGTCTGATACTGCTGGAACAACAATAGATAGCCCTGCTATTTTAGGATGGTTATATAAACAAAATCCAGGTCTTGTTGAAGGAATTTTAGGTACAAACGGCAATATTGCTTCGATCACAAATATTTTTCCTCACTATCCAGTAGCGTATACAGTTTCATTTCTGAAACAATTAGCTAAAGAGCACATTAATCCAGATCAATTTGGAGGACCAGATGTTAAGCCTGGCAGTGTTCCATATCAACAGTTAAGTGACGGATTATTACATGTCGATACACTAGCAGATAACAACACGCTTGTACAATGTTCACCTAATGCCATTCCGCAGGAACTTATCGCAATTTCACATAAAAATGCAGTTGATGGAGGTGTAAGCGGATGACTGCCCAGCAATTTTTTGGGCTTGGTATAGTTACTCTTTGGCATCCAGTCGTTTTGGTTGAATCACTCGTTATTCAAGCTTTATATATATGGATAGTCGTTGGTTCAGGTAGACGTTTTTTTACGCATAGTCAAGCTGCGAGCCCTGGACAAATCACGCGTTTTTTGGCAGGGATGTGGATTTTTTATCTTGCTTTTGGTAGTCCGATTGATTATTTAGCTGATCATTTGCTTTTTAGCAATTATATGCTGCAAAATATTTTAGAAATGATCGCGATGACACCACTTCTTTTATCAGGATTGCCTGCTTGGTTAATGGAACCGATCGTACAACCGATTGTTCAAACAAAAACGTATAAACTGGTATCCAAACCATTTATCCGTGCGCTTACATTTAACGTGGTTTTTGTTGTATTTCACCTTCCACCAGTATTTAATCAGACTTTGTTACATCCAGGACTACATGTGTTTGAACACTTCGTATTTTTTTTAATAGCTATTTTCCTATGGATGCCCATTGTCAGTCAAACGCCACTTGTTGCTAGATTAAGACCGGCAGCACAAGTAGTGTATATTTTCTTTGCAGGCAACCTGTTGATGCCACTGATTATCTTATTGTTGTTCACACAGTATCCTTTTTACAGTTTTTATCTGCAGGTACCTAGAGTATTTGGAACAACCGTGTTAGGAGATCAACAATTAGGTTTGATTGTGATGTTAGTCGGTATGTTGATTCCATTCTTTAGTCTTGGTGTTTATGCTTATTCTCGCTACGACAATGCATTGCTGTATCGCTAAGAGTTTAGTGATCGCAGTGAAAGAAAAGATGTATTTTGATAAGACCATGGTTTAAAGATGGGAAAGGAAGCATGTGATGAGTCAGCTAATAGACAACTATTATTTATCCCTTGGCGAAGTAATGTTTGCCTTTGGATGTCTAGTTGGTATTAAAGTTGTTTTTGGATATGTAATGAATGCAATGATGAAAATATTGCGGGATCAACCTACAGTAGATCATGAAAAGGAAGATTCTCATTCCACTACTTTAGTAGAGTCGACAGCTCGCATGCCCGTAGAACGACGTATCCTTTTCTTGGGTTTATCTGGTTTATGGACATTTAGCACGTTGGTACAAGTCCTTCCAATCATGGTTGTAGTAACGAAAGCGCAATATCTAAAAGCCACTTCTTCTTTTGATCCCATGTGGTTGCAGCAACTCGTCCGATTTTTTAGTGGAATCTGGTTTTGGGATCCAACTGCGTGCAATATCATTACGATTTTAGTACAAATCTCTATTGTACTTACCTTATATTTAGGTCGAGGACATTTCATAGGGAAGATTGGCGTGTGGGTTTCATTAGTATTTGGAATTATCGATTGGATTTTTGGTGGAGGTGTGGGACAACTTTTTGCGGCTGGACATGTGCCTATTAGTTTGTTTCCAGGTGGGTCTGTACTGATCATTGTCATTTCTATTCTTTTGTTAATTCCTACAAGATTATGGGATACAGTCAATATGAATACTTGGGGAACGAGAACGTTAGGTATATTTTTTCTCTTAGCGGCGGCGTGGCAACTACTGGGATTATTTTTATATAAACAAGCATCCCCTCTTATAGAGACTATTACGTTTAGGCACGATCCCATCGCTAGGGACCTTTTAGCGGGCCACGTATGGCTGAACCACTGGTTGTTCTCGCATGCAGATTCGACGATGATTGTGCTCATCATCATTTGGTTGTTTGTTGCATGGACTGCGTTTCGTCAGCTTTTACAACATCCACTCTGGGCCTGGCTCGTAACACTTTTACTACTTGTGGAATGGTGGCTTATCGAAGGATTTGGTCTTGGACTGCATTATCTCGTACATACAGGAATGATACCTGGGCTGTTGATTCTTCTTTTTGCATTTCAAAGTGCTAGAAGTAAAGGTTCCATGGATACGTAAGGAGAGTCATTGATTATGGATATGACCAATAATCCTAGCCCACTCATTCTTCATTATTTTTATGTGAGTTTGCTATGGCAACTACCTATTTTTATAGCTGTGATTGTCATTCTTTTTTTTGTCATTACGTTACGAAAACATCAACCGGTACGTTCGCTTGTTAAAGAAGGATGGATACCCTCAGAACAGTTGACAGATCCATTAGATCGAGAAGTTTTTTATCGACGTCGTACCTTGCGAGTTGGGCTTGGATTATTGTGGGTGCTCGATGGATTGCTACAAGCCCAACCAGATATGAGTTCTGAATTCATACCTAATATCGTCAATCCTAGTATCTCCTCGCTTCCTCCGTTCCTCTATAACCTTGTTGAACCACTTGTTGTGCTTTGGAGTCAGAGCCCAGTGCAATTTGATATATTAGCCATTTGGATTCAAGTAGGTATAGGTATTCTACTACTTTTTGGCGGAAATAGCGGATTGATTCGCTTGACACTTTGGTTTTCTATTCTGTGGGGCATGGCTGTTTGGGTTATTGGAGAGGATTTTGGTGGTGTTTTTTCAAATGGCGCTACATGGTTAGCGGGTGATCCGGGTTCCGTACTTTTTTATATGATTGGAGCCGCATTTCTCTTATTACCTGCAAAACGTTGGCGTGAACAGTATGTATTGAAATATTTGCAGAGAATCATGGCCATTCTTTGGATGTGGTCTGCTATCGTACAGGCGATTCCTGCTTTTGGATTTTGGAGTCCGCAAGGGCTTAGCAGTACTACGCTAAGTATGGCAGAGATGCCGCAACCAGCTTCACTTGTAGCGATATTATACGCGATTGTTCATGTATTAAGTGCGCATCCTGTCCTTTGGAATGCCATCTTTATCATTTGGATGGGCACATTAGGAATTGCTTGGTTATGGCAATCCAAGCTCCCCTTTGTCGTACCTATAACATTGGTTTGGATTGCCCTGACTTGGGTGATTGGTCAAGATTTTGGGGTATTAGGTGGACTTGGAACAGATCCGAATTCCAGTCCAGTTGTCTTTTTGTTAATCCTGTCAGTAGTCATGAAATCAAAACGTAAGTGGCAACCAGCAAATCATGTATAGAATTGATCCGAGTCACGATGGCGTATTGTACCAAAATGAACGATCCAAATGTCGTAAAACGCGAATACCTAACGTGCCAAATACAAAAAGCATACCGATTAGCATGAGTTTAGCGCCATCTTGTTGAATCGTTATCGTTGTAGCGACAGATATGCCAGAAGAATGAAACGCATCGTACCAGGGTGAGCGTACGAGGAGAAGGACGATGACGATCGGTAACATGAAAACAATGGAATACGCGATATAAAAAAACTCGCGAAGTCCAGTTATTCGAGAAAGCGTTTTGCTTTTACTAGCAAAAGGCCACCAAAAGAACACAGCTGAGATCATGATGGCTGTTTGAATCACGATATGGATCCAATTGGTTGCTAGATTGAGGTCTAAAATAAATGGTAAAAGTGAGAGCGTTGCAATCAGATTATATGTAAAACTAGCTACAATAGGGTTGGTCGACCTTACTGTCCATTGATGTACGCCATGTAACGACAAAAGCGCATCTGTGAGCCACTGTGGTACGCTCAGTAATAGTAGCCAAGGCATGACCATAGTCATGAGCAACATTTGTATAATATAAGCTACAAATGACTGTGTTTGAGCACGTAAGTCTAATGGCGTTCCTGTGGCTATGATAAAGACAAGTAAAAGGGATATAAATGCCGCGTATTCCGAGTGCGTTGGCTTTTTATACGATGATGAAGCGATGAGATTTTTCCCCATGGGTCCTGTAACCACAGCGTATGAGATCGCAAGAAGGATGGCAAACAGAAAGACGGCGGGTCGCCAACTGACTAGTAGATAAGCAAATAAAATGGAATGCATGAATATCCCTCCTTTTTTAAATCAGTTGATATACTAAAAAGTAAACCAAGATAATGCACCGAGTGCAACAAGTGTAGAAGCGATGATAAGCCCCCCTCTTGCATAGCGCAAAGGAGACCACCCGAAAATACGTAGAGAATTACCTAGAACAAAAGCACTGGAAATAAGCATGGCCAATGCCGCCATGGCAGGACTTGCAAAACCTGCAACGGCAACACATAAGGCAATAAAGTTATAGATAATAGCCCACCCAAGATTAAAGCGGATGGTTCCAGTGACCTTTTTGCCTAGATCAAGTAAGTTGGGGATACCTCTTAAATCTTGCTTTGCAAGGATGAAGTGACCTGATTGAATGGCAAGATCCGCACCACTTCCCATAGCAAGACCAATCGTTGATTGGACGAGGGCTGCAGCGTCATTGATTCCATCGCCTAGAAAGGCTACTTGATGACCTTGTTTTTGCATATCTAAAACAAGAGCCGCTTTATCCGTAGGGCTTAAATGAGCGTAGTACTCATGGATACCGATCTCATCTGCAATGGTTTGGACTGCCCGTTGGTGATCACCACTAGCCATGATCACACGAATATTCGATTGCTGTAGCTGTGCAACGACACGGTATGCTTCAGGGCGCACGGTGTCTGCAAAAGCGTACGCGCCGCTCACCATGTCATCGATGACTACATATGAAACGGAATATCCTGCCTGTTTCCACTCTGTAACCGTCTGTTCAAATTCAGGTGATGCAATCGCATCACCTACTGTAGAACCAATCGTCACATCGTGATCACAGACATTTGCGTAGACACCAAACCCAGGGATTGGACGGAACTCCCGTACCGGTAGAGGAGTAAGTCCCCTATCACTTGCATAGCGTACGATCGCTTTGCTCATCGGATGATCTGACGAAAATTCAGTAGATAGTGAGTACAGTAGGGCATCTGGGTAATCGGGATGAAAAATGGCTGCTTTTACAGCCAATTGGCCAAGCGTCATCGTCCCTGTTTTGTCTACGATGAGTGTATCAATCGTGGCGGCGCGTTCAAACGCCTCGTGCTTTCTAAGCAAAATCCCAAAATCATTCAGGCGGCGAACACCACCTAGGACAGCAAGAGGTGTAGCTATACTAAGTGCGCAAGGACAACCGATCACAAGGACTGCGACAGATCGAAGTAATGCAGTGGCCATAGAAGTGTGCAATCCCCACACTAAAACAGCAAAAGTACCTGTAGCCGTGAACAGTACAAAGGGAACAAAAATCTTTAAAATGCGGTCTGCTAGACGTTGGTAGCGTAATGTGTGATTCTCCGCATTGCGGACAAAATCCGTGGTCTGCTTTAAAAGCGTATCGGTCACTCGTGAAACAGCGACTTCTAACAGACCAGAGTGGTTTGTAGTTCCTGCATATACTGGATCTTTTAAGTGCTTATCTACCCACAGTGATTCGCCAGTGAGCATAGATTCATCGACTGCAGACTGACCTGAGATGACTGTTCCATCGACAGGAATGGTCTCACCTGTCTCAATGCGAACGACATCGCCAACCATTACATCAGCAATAGGTAGTAACATAACGTGACTATCTTTGACTACGCGAGCTTCTTTAGGTGCTAACCGGCCGAGTAGAGAAACCACTTGACTTGCTTTTCGCTTTGTTTGAGCTTCGAGTGTCCGACTAAATAGCAAAAAGCTCACAAGCAGACTTGCGGTATCGAAATATACGAATTGGCCACTTTGTAATACACTCACTACACTGTAGGCATAAGCCGAAACACTGCCAATGGCAATCAGTAAGTCCATGGTTGGAACGAAATGGCGGATAGAGGACCAGGCTCCACGCAAAAAAGGCCAACCACTCCAAAAAATAACGGGTGTAGATAATATCCACAATGAATAACTAAGAAGTAGGCGCATCCCTTGTGGTAAAAGCGGTAGATATCCGGTCCATACGGGAACACTGAGCATCATCATCACAAGGCTAAGAAGAGCAGCCACACTAAAGCGACGCAATAAAATGACATCGGCCGTGTGCAAATTGCCATCTCCATCATCATCGGCCGTTGCGTTATACCCTAATTTTCCAATGGTGTCACACAAAGCAGTAGGCGAGACCGTTTCTCGATCATAGGCGATCTGTGCAGTACTTGTTGAAAAGTCTACTTTAGCTGCAAATACACCAGGTGTTTGTTGTACAACATGTTCGATCAGTAATGTGCATGACGCACACCAAATGCCATCTAAGGAAAGCGTGACAGTATGTGCATCGGTTGCTTCTTGTGCAAAAAAATCACCAGGTCGTTCTAACCCACGGGCTTCTATCCAATTAATCCCTGGTGTGGCTTTGAGTCGTTGCAATTCGTCTTCGCCAAGTACATGCCAAAGTTCCTTACACCCATGACAACAAAAAGTATATCCTGAATCCAGAATAGGTGTAGTGGCTGGTTGCTCACATAAATGACAAGTTAAAATAGCCATGGATTCACGCTCGGTATCCAATCGTTGATCACCATTCCTCGTAAAATAAACAAAATGCCACTAAGAGCGATGAGAGTTGCTGCGATATTTGAAAAAAGGCGTCCTTGCAGACGCTTACGCCCGTAGAAACCAGCCGTAGCGACTGTCAACAAAGACGGAATCGTGCCTATGCCAAATACGAGCATCAACATGGCACCTTTGATCGCTGATCCTGTGGCAGCGGCTGTGATGAGCATGGCAAACAAAAGGCCACACGGATGCAAACCAAGTAGGACTCCTGCGAGAAAGGCTCCAAGGGGATCGCGTCGATCCATCCATATTCGCAAGCGAGACTGCATCCCTTTGTTGCGAAGTAACGAATAGCGCTCAAGAAATCCAGCTCCGTGCCCTGTTCTCCACTCATCAATCGCCCATAGTACCATAAGCGATCCACCCACAAAAGCGGCGATCGCTTGGATTCCTGATGTTCTGGCAGCGACATTGACAAATGAGCCAATGGCTCCAAAGACGGCACCAAGTACTGTGAACATGAGAATGCGACCGATGTTGTGTGGGAGGTGTGCGCGAATTAGAATGGTGCGAAACGATTGTTTTTCTTGTCCAGCAGTAGCACTCCCAAGGGAGAGACTATACGCGAGTACAAAAGGTCCGCACATACCGGCACAATGGACAAATCCTTGTAGTAAACCGATGCCAAGCGCAGTAAGTAATAAGGGTAAACCATTCAATCGTTATTCGCTCCTTAAGATCTCTAGAAACTATGACTGGCAAGTAAATTTGCAATCATCATCATCATCATGGTTGAAGTAAAAAGTATACCGTAAAGCGCATAGCGTTTTAACAATAAAATCCATGCAATTGAGGTGACAAAGCCCATAATATAGACAAGTAGGTTGGCCTCCACGTAAAGGCCCCGATGAAGATCAACAAATTGATTGAGTGCAGAGTTAGTCCAAAGTAGACTGGCAATCATACTGATGATCAGAATGATGACTGCTGTGCGATGTAAATACGCAACTCTGCGTTCATCTGAGTCATTTTGCAATAATGCTTGGCTAAAACCTGTAGCAAATTCTAGAATTTTTGGTTGCAAGGAAAATCCAGGAAGCATGCCCGCAATCGAAATAATCAAATAGACGATGGCCTGCAGGGAGCTTAGATGATCTTCTTCACTTAAAATTAGCCATTGTTTCACAGGTGGTGATACCATTGCCATAAAAAGAACGGCAGATAAAATATAGCGCCAGCTATGTCTGTTGGCTGGTACCATGGCATGAGGTTGACTTTTCATAGGTGGCTCTTTTCCATAGAATATATGCATGTTAAATCGTTACATATCACGATTGTACTTGGACGTGAAAAGGAATAGTGAAACTTCCTGTCGTTGTTTTTTCGTGAAGCGTTATTGTCCAAGGTCCAGTCATGACAAACACAAGCGTTCCACTATAGGTGTCAGATGCATTTTTTGTGAGTTGAATGGCTGGAACAGGCATACTCATATCAGGCATGGTTTCCTTTACTTGTACAGATTGCACAATGCTCGCGTGATCTGTTGATGTAATATGTACGTGTATTGAAACGGGATGAAGCGCTAGAAAATGGGCTGGAGACAACGTCATTGATACTTTTTGTGTGCCAGAAGAAGCAGTCAACGTACGTGTGTTGGTTGCTGATGGTGTTTGCTGTGTTGCGCATCCAGAAAGCATAGTCATACTGCAAAAAAGGGATAAGAACAACATAGGCAATCGCTTCATGTACATGCGCATCCTCTCTAAGAGATCATTATGCGCAGATCGATTTCATTATCTGTCGCTACCCTTTATATTGTAGCGGAGATTTATATAGCTGTCATGTCGAATTGCATAGAGAATCCTATCTCTCTATGCAATTCGACATGTGTTGAACCACAACTTAATCCTATGCGTCCTCTTTTACATGATGGAGGATGAATATTAGTTTGTGGTTGGTGCAGGTGGAATGGAACTCCCATAACCGATGATAAATCCATTGCCATTTGCATTCGGCTGTGAAGGAGTAGATATCCATTGACCATTTTGTATCATGACACCTGCATCATATAACGTAAATTCTGGATTTTGATTATTGGTTTGCGTCGATTCAAAAGATATCGACCCATAATTGGCGAGTGTTGTGATAGCACCATTTAACGCGGGAGCTTCCTCAATCCACTCTGCAGAAGTTTGCGGACCAGTGTACTCAATGCCATTTTCAGTGAAGGTCCAATTTTGTGTCATATCTGTTAATATAATACTCCAAGTACCATCTGCCTGTTGTGCAATCTGCGCCTGCATTTCGTCGCCAGGAGATACAGGGTATTGGGATGTGCTAAGTTGTGTTTCAGGGTTAGGTAGTATTTCCCACCAAGCAAAGTATTGGGCTTGCCCATCGACGATATTTTGTGCTGTACCAGTTTGGATGAGTTGGCTATTAGTAAAGCCATCAATGCCAATCCAAGTAGCGGAGTAAGATGATGAAGATTGTGTTAAGCCATCTCCATCAAAAATATCAGCAATCCAAGTCCAAAAGTTATCTTCTGAATTCGGGTTTGGAGATGCTGGTACGCTGACTTCTGGAACCACCCATGTACCAGAGATGCTTGTATACGTTCCTTGAGTATCTGATGTGAGTGCATAACCAGACCAATTTTCAGAACTCCAGCCGTAGGTTGTGTTTGAGGCATTGGCAACAGGTAGATCAGCAAGCGGTTTGCGAAAACTGTGTAGCATGATCATGCTCCCTTCTCCTAACGTGATATCTGTACTTACTTAGTTAAAGTGCAGACATCTTATCGTATGGGGACAAGGAAAGAATGGTTTGCACGATTGTCATGTCAAAAGACACATTGTCATCGATGAGAGTCTCATCGATGACAAAATGATTAACTTTGTTGTTCTTCTAAGTCTGTGCGATGGCGATGAGCAAGTCTACTTGCGGCAGCCGCTGCCACTGCGCCCACTAGATCATCCATGAACGTGTGGACGCGTTTTGACGAATGATCATTAAGATCGGCTAAGATTCCGTACTTAATCTTATCTACATAGCCATAGTTTGTATAGCCAATACTGCCGTAGATGTTTAAGATGGAGAGAGCAAGGATTTCATCCACTCCATACAAACTTTCATCCGATTCAATAATCGCTTGAATAGGCGTAGATAGGCGTTTTTCTTCCGCTAAAATATCAAGTTCTACACCAGTCAAAATGGCATTTTGAACTTCTCGTTTGCTAAGGACATGGTGAATACTTTCTTCACACATGGCAATGGTGAGATTAGGTATATAAGGATCTTGGAGGTGCTTTGTGATTTGCGCGATGGCATGGATAGACACACCGCGTTCTGCAAGTATATTCAGTGTGGCCTCATGAATTGTTTGACTTGGGACGAATGATTCCATGTTCATTTCCGCCTTTCTTCATGCAGTGTAAGCACCTTTTTATTGTATCGTAATTGTGCAGGAAATGTTTGCATGTCTATCGAATTTCAGTTTATCGGTTGTGCTTAAAAGCGATTGTAGGAGGAATGACACATGCAGCCGATCATACTTCGCGACGGGCGTGTTGCTGAGTTGCGAATGGCTAAAGATGTGGAAGCCGATCGCGTGCTTATACGGGATTTGAGCTCACGCGTATCTGCAGAAAGTCTTTACTTTCGTTTTATGCATGTGGTCAAAGAAGTGCGCGAGGATCTCATCACAGCTATGATTGGCGATGGCGGTCCAAACTCGCTAGGCCTGCTCTGTATGGCTGGAGAAGAACTGATCGCCATCGGCAATTATGTTCGAGTCGATGCAGGAACTACAGCGGAAGTGGCTTTCTTAGTCGACGATAAGATACAGCAAAAGGGTATCGGCACATTGTTACTTGAATATCTTGCAGAATCAGCGTGGAATCACGGTATTCAACAGTTTGAAGCGTATGTTCTGCGAGATAATACCCCAATGCTCAATGTCTTTCGAGCAAGTGGATACGAGCTTATGAGTACATATGAATCCGATACCATCCATTTACACCTTTCGTTATCTCACACTGAAAAGCTCCGCACCTTGCGAGCGATGCGCGATAAACGCGCTACTGTGGCCTCATTAAAACCATTTTTTGAACCCAATAGCATTGCAGTGATTGGAGCATCGAAAGATCCTACTCATTTGGGCCATGTATTATTGCGCAATATTTTACAAAGTGACTATAGAGGAACCGTATATCCAGTTAATCCGACGGCAACATCAGTATCAGCGGTTCGAGCGTATAAAAGTGTATTGTCGGTACCGGAGACAGTTGACCTTGCAATGATAGCCGTACCTGCTGCACAAGTAAACGCTGTTGTCGATGATTGTTTACGTGCAGAAGTGGGCGCCATTATTATCGTGGCATCCGGTTTTTCCGATCGCGATCCAGAAGGTAGCATGCTTGAGAAAGAGATCTTTCGCAAGATTCGCGGTGCGGGTAGGCGAATGATAGGACCAAGTAGTTTGGGATTATTGCATTTGACTGAAGAGGTGCATATGAATGCTAGCTTTTCGCCCGTACTTCCGATTAGCGGAAGCATTGCTATCGCAAGTCATTCAGGTGCACTAGGGATTGCCGTGCTGGAGTACGCTAGTCGCATTGGCGTAGGGGTGTCTAGCTTTGTAAGTCTTGGCAATCGTGTAGATGTGTCAGGTAATGATTTACTGCAGTATTGGGAAGATGATGCAGCTACAAAAATTATTGTTCTTTACCTAGAGTCATTTGGCAATCCTCGCAAGTTTTGGAGCATCACGCGGCGCATTGCACGTCAAAAACCGATCATTGTGGTAAAGAGTGCACGTACCGCCAGTGCATTTTCACTTTCTAAGACGCGCCAAAGCACGCTTGCAGCGCCTGATACGGCTGTGGATGCTCTGTTTCGGCAAGCAGGAATTATTCGAGTGAATACTTTACTAGAACTATTTGATGCAGCAGCCATCCTCAGCTATGCACCTTTACCGCGCGGAAGACGGGTAGCGGTGGTCACCAATACAGCAGGTGGTGCGGTCATCACTGTGGACACAATTATTCGTGAAGGATTGGAGTTTGTAGGGCCAGTCATTAACTTGGGGTTCGAGGCGCTTGCACAAAGTTATCGGGATGTGTTGCCGCAAGTATTGCGCGATGACTCAGTCGATGCTGTCATGGTGATCTTTACACCAGTGAGTGCCACCGACCAAGAAGGGGTCATGAAAGCCATTGCACAAGCGGTCGAAGAGGTACAGCAGGACTATGAAAAGCAGGGTCACACTCATGAAGTAAAGCCCATTGTTGCAAACTTTTTAACTCCTGGTGATGATTTTGTGCATTATATTTGTGCAGGAACGCTTCGTATTCCTGTGTATCCATTTCCAGAGCATGCTGTACGCGCTTTAGCAAAAGTTGCTGATTACGCTTCATTTTGTCGCACGGAGCCTGGTGATTTGCCCGTATTTGAAGACATTGATAGTGATCAAATACGTAGTTTAGTACGTCAAAATTTACAACCAGAACTAGCGTTGCTACCTCGTGAACAGGCGGAACAATTGTTGTCGATCCTGGGCGTTGCAACTGCAAAAAAACAACATACGGACATTCGGACAATGTGGCTTGAAATGAAAGTTGACTCGCTGTTTGGACCGCTCATTACTTTATATGCTTTTCACGATTATGAGTTGAGCAGTGAAGATGTACCACAAATCAAATCTGGAACGCGCATGATGCCTCTTACAGATTTGGATGCACGCGAGATGGTAGAAGCTGTATTGAGTCATGTTCAACTTCAATTAGTAAGTGCTCGTGCATTAATGGGTATTTTGCTACGGCTCTCTGTGCTCATCGAATCAGCTCCGGAGATATTCTCTGTGATTTGCAGAAGAATTGAATTTGATCAAGAGAAAGCATACTTAGTTGACTTCGAGATTTTTGTCCAGGCTGTGCCTTCGCTTTAGATAGACTAGTTGGTATAGCAGATACGTGTGGGGGAGTGACTTATGGAAGAAGGAATCAAGCAGTTACGGGATATTTTGGATCAAAGTCGGCGTATTGCTGTTCTTTCTGGAGCAGGGATGAGCACAGAGTCAGGAATACCGGATTTTCGATCGGAAAACGGATTGTGGAAAGATCCCCATGTGGTTGCGATGATGACTGAAGAATATTTGCATGGGCATCCAGAGGAATTTTGGCTGGCATTTAAGCGAGTTTTTATGAATGAACAATATCGTGCAGCAAAACCAAATATCGGTCATGAGTCTTTAGCGGCACTTGAAAGAGCGGGTAAAGAAGTAGTGATATTTACACAAAACGTAGATGGACTCCATCAGGCTGCAGGGAGCAAGCAAGTGCATGAGCTACACGGTAGTATTCATTTTGCACAATGTCCACGCGGCCATCGCAGATATGGCATACAATATATACTCGAAAACGCCATTCCTCGATGTGACTATGTAGAACAAAATGGCGATATGTGTGATGCAGTACTTGAACCGGATGTCGTTTTATTTGGCCAAATGGTTAAGGGATTTGAGGAGGCATTTTACGGTATTGTACGTTCTGATGTATTGCTGGTTCTAGGTACATCTTTAACAGTAGATCCGGTGGCGAGTTTACCACAATATATCATTAAAGGACATCATCAGTTAGTGGTCGTTAATTTGGATGAAACATATATTGATGAGAAAGCAGATCTCACCATTCATGCTAAAGTAGGAGCAACGCTTTCGGCAGCACTAAAAATGAGGTGATTCCCATATGTTTATTGAGCACGCGTATTATCAATCAGCAGTGCCAAGTACGGTGTATGTGCTATTGTATCTTTATACCAGTACTGTGAGTTTTATTTTATTTCGTAAGGCACAAGTTGAACTTGCGTGGTTTGCCTACATTCCTTTTCTTTCCTTGATCCCACTGCTATGGACGATTGGAAAGAGTGGGTGGAATATCTTATGGACATTTATTCCTATCGTTAATATCATATTTTATTTACTATGGACCTCACGATTTTTACGAGTATTTGGCATGAATCCATGGGTCTTGCTATTATTCTTTATTCCCACCATCGGTCCATTGATTTTTCTTGTCATTTTGTCTGTAATGGCCTTTTCTCCTGCTTATTATTACAGTTCGCAACGGATCACTTGGACATCTTCCTATCGCAGGTAGTCCTGTATGGAAAATGTATATGTATGTAAAAAAGACTAGTCGGCCACACTTCAGTATTCTAACAATGTCCTGTAGCCGACTAGTTTTTTCATGTGAGACAACTCCAGTCAGGGAGTTGCTCTATTCACCATTCATTAACGTAGATGGTGGTCATCAGCAGAATGCAGACACTTAGACAGAGTAAATCCAAAAACGTTCAGTCGTCAGCATTTTTTCAATCTTTTTCTTGGTTTCTGGATCTTCCATGTCTTTCTCCATCTGTGCCATCATGGCTTCAGATTGTGAACGGTGTGCACGCATAGCATCCAGTTTAATATCTAATACATCGGTTATGTCATTGACAATATCTGGTTTTCCAAGAAATTCTTCTGCGTGATTGGTGACAGCAGAGCCATAGATGACAGGTCTTTGTTCAGGTGGGATGCGTTTCACAGCAATCACTGTCGCAGCAGAAAGACCATCGTGATCTGGATGCACGCCATGTTCTGGATAGTAGGTCATCACAATCGTTGGATGTACTTCTCGAATGACTGCTTCAATCTGATCAGCGATCTTTTCTGGATCTTCAAATTCGACCGTTTTATCGCGCAAACCTAATAACCGCAGGTCTTCAATGCCAAGAACTCGACAAGCATCACGTAGTTCTTTTTCGCGAATAGTTGGCAGCGTTTCACGATTTGCAAAAAAAGGCTTTCCCATATTTCGCCCTAATTGACCTAGCGTTCCGCAAATCAAGGTCACTTTCGTTCCCGCTTTCGTATAGCGTGCGATCGTGCCCGCTTTGCCAAATGTCTCATCATCTGGATGCGGGAAGACCACTAACATGTGTTCCATCGGTGTCTTCCTTTCTTGTGTAACTATCAACAGTTGCGTACTCCATGATTCTATAAGAGCCTGTTCAAAAAGGGGGCAGGTAAGACCCGCGCAGTGCAAGAAAGCAAGCCAAGAATGTGGACTGAGCGTACGTTTTGGGCACGTGAGGGAGCGTTCTTGGCGCTAACGCTGCCATGCGCCGGGGAGTTCTGACCCCTTTTTGAACAACCTCTATAAGGGAAAAGGTGTTTCGCTCAGCTCTAGTGCGACTGCAAGGCGACCTTCGCTGTCGTTTCCAGCGATCAGAAGGCGACCTTGAAGATCGAGTTCCCAATCGGTTAATCCCTCAGCATAAATCCATCCATCACTCATTTTTAGGCCGACGCGATAGGGGCCAGAACCAGTGATTGATCCACGCTCATAACTGATCTTCCCGTTTCGAATATAAGCGCATACTGCCATCGAAGATTCGGCACGATGGGCTGCATAGGCGCCGTTTGTCGTTTCTAGGTGCAAGTACAATGGCTTGTCTTTCCACTGATCTAATACATGTTGTATCGCTTCGCGTTGAATGGCTTCCATGTGTAAAATCCCCCAAAAATCATGGTTTCAATGATGTCTGACTGCTTCATGCACAGTTCATTTGCCATCTTAGATCTATTATACCGCTGTTGTAAAGTACATGCCGGCAAGAGTAGGTGAACCGCAGGTATGGACTCCAAATAAGACAATTACTCGTTTGTTAACACGTGCAAAATCGAAGCTGGAATGGCGTTTCGATTGCCATAGATCACAGGTGGAGTTAACTGGTACCCATTTTTTTCGTAAAGATCTAATCCGTTTTTAGATAACAAATAAGAAATGAATGCAACTCCAGCTTTCGTATTAGGCGTTCCTTGCACAGATGTGACATAGAGTTCGAGTGGTGCGCCCGTCACAGTCTTGCCGTCACTGAGATGAAGATGAGCAGTCGCATACACCGATTGTTCTGTTGGATCGCCAAAGTTAATGGCAGAAGGTAACGTGATATAAGGAAGGTGGCGTTGCACGGCTTCTGATAAAAAGGCACTTGAAGCATCTAATTGACCCGCTTGTAAACGGGAGAGAATCGATTCTTCAGAAAAAATCTGAGACGGATTATTGACTCCTCCGAGAATCTTTTGCGCCGTACCATGTGGAAAGTGATAGTATGTTTGTGCTAATTCCATCATCATGACAAACGCTTGGCCTTGCGGGTCTGTATTAGGATTTGTGCGACCTAAATGAAAATTTTTAGATTCCATTAAAGTAAAAAGTGTGGAAAGTGGTTTTTCGCCTGTAGCGATGGCCTTAAAGGTGCTTGCATAGGGACTAGTTGGTGAATAAGCAATGACGAGTGGCGAGCTTGCAAAACCGATCGCATAAGTAGATAAATGCGGTTGCAAAAGTTGTATAGGTGCAATCCCAACACTTTCAAACACATTTGGAGTAATTTGTCCGCTGGTAATGAGGTGCGCGATACCAAAAGATCCACCTCCGCGTCCCTCGTAGGGTATACCTGTTGCACGTGTAAATTGTGGGCCAAGTTCGGTGTCATTGACTAGTTGTAATGATCCTGCGTATGCTACATTGGCAGTTCCAAGGTTTGTGGAACTCTGTGTGGAGGGTTTTGCTGCGGGTACCGCTGTCGAAGCAGGTTGTGTTCCGCACCCTGATAGAATCGTTGTAAGAGCAACGCTGGTTAGAGCAGTGGACCATACGGCTGTGGTGCGTTTTGTAAAATGAGTGGTTGCTTTCATGAATGGATGAACTCCTTCTTACTGGATTTATTATTTTGTAGATGAAATTAGTTCTCCGGTATGGTCTATATCATATGGACCAAAGCGTGTTAGATCCCACCGAAAAGAGTCAGAGTGCAAAAGGGATAGGATTCTATCGATGCCTTCGTCTGAAGATGTCTGTGGGAAGAGCAGATCACATTGCTCTTCGTGAATAGGAATGAAGTCAAGTTTAGCGACGGCTGCAGCACTTTCAATGGTAATACCCACATCGGCCGTTCCGGTTGCAATTGCATCGACTACCTGTAAATGGCCAGTTACTTCACGTGTATATCCATTGACTGCGCTCGTAGGAATATGGTGCGCTCTAAGTAATGAATCTAGTGTGGTTCGGACACCGGCGCCTTGTGGGCGGTTGACAAGCCGCAATCGACCTGATGATAGATCTTCCACACTTTTGAATGGATAAGGATTGCCACGAGCAACGACAAAGCCAATGCGCCATGTAGCAAAGCGCACACGTTGTAATGCAGGAAAGGTAGCTACTTGTGGGTGCAAATCGGGTTGACCAGTTGGGTAATGGACAGCCGCCATATGTGCAAGTCCTACTTGTAATTTATGGAGTGCCTGTCGATTGTCTGCGTTATACCACATCGCTTGTGTACTGTGGTGCTTGCGCTCGACATGTTGTGCAAGTAATCCCAGTCCAATATCGCATCCTGCAATGACTAGCGTTTGTTCGGCAGATGGAAGCGGAGCTCGTTCTATACGGACATGCTCTGCATCGATGCACTCCACTACGATACCTGATGCAGGGAGTGGAAGAATTCTATACCCTTCTAAAACAGTCGCTTGATGCGCAGTGAGAGTGGAGCCAATACCTGTTAAGATGACGCGATCACCTGGTTGCCAAAGAGCGTCAGTAGCATCTACTTTTGCAATAGTGAGTAGTTCATCTTTTGGCTCTTCAAACAAATCCTCCACGCGCAGATGAAAAACGCGCGCGAGACGAAGGGCAATCGTGGTGCTTGGCACGACGGTACACGCCTCAATGCTGCCAATCGCCTGTCTTGTCACGCCGATCTGTTCTGCGAGATCAGCTTGTGAAAGTCCTTTTTTCATTCGTAAGGAGCGGATGTGGTTCACGAGCATCATAGTCACCTCTATGCAAATATAATAGCATAGAGGCAAGTATATTTGCTAGCAGGTTATTAGGCGTCTTGATGATGAGTCTTTGATGTAAAAGAGACCATCGGGGCATCGTGCGGTGGAGTCAACATGTTACGTCCTGCGCGTTTTGCAGCGTATAATCGCTGATCAGCAAGTCGATATACAGCAGGAAAATCTTCGGCCTCACTTGGCAATTCGACGATACCCATCGATATTTTCAAGTGATACGATGCAAGTGGGGAGTGGTGGACCCACGTGACTAGTTTTCGTTCAAGTGCAGGTGACCACTCAGTGTGGAATAAAAGCAAGACAAACTCATCGCCGCCAAGTCGTGCAATAACGTCTTTATCAGAGAGTAGTTTAGTTAGATATTGGGTGAGTGCTTGTAAAGCTTCATCCCCTTTTTGGTGGCCCTGAGTGTCATTGAGTTCCTTAAAATGGTCGAGATCAAAAAGAACAAAAACAGTGGGTATGTCTTTAAGTAAAGAAAAATGTTGTTCCATCGTACGCTCTAATGCATAGCGGTTATATGCACCAGTCAATGCGTCCCGTTCCGTAAGATGCTTAACTAATGTTTGATGTTCCCACATAAGACGACTAATGTCGTCAAACTCTTTGATCCATGTGCGTTTTTTTCGAACCTCTTGTTTTTCTTTAGATGCAAACTTTGAGATGGAGAGAAGTTGATATAAAAGAGTGGTTGCCCGTTGACTAAAAAAGAAAGAGAGAATGGTGACAAGAGAAAACGTGTATAGTGCAATGACGATTCCATTGTGAATCACACTTTGTTGAATAATGAGTTGTAAGCCTGTAACTGAAGTATTGACGACCCACAATTGATGTGCATTGATATGATCCCAAACTAAAAAGGACTGGGTTTTAAAAAGGGGTGTATATACTTCTATGAAACCACTTTTCTTTCGTTTAAATAGCGCATAATTTGGCGAGTAAATTTTATGGCCAACCGCTTGTGAAACAGTCTGGTAGTTTATCTTGTGGGTTTTTGTAGATACAATGGCGTAGTCGAGTGGTAGCGACTCTTGTGTATTGTTGATAAGGGTGCCATCTAGGAAGTGAAGAGGAAGCGTAAGTTTGCGAAAATTATATTCTGTATGTGGTAATACGGTCCATCGTTCAGCACTAAATTCGATCCTATCTAGGGTACGGGAGTACGTGTTATTGATAAACATGGCTTCTGTATTACGCATATTCATCCAGGTAGATATGGCAATAGAGAGAGCTGATATTAAAATAAACGAAACCCATATAATCCAAAACAAGGGAAAACTGACGCGTCCTTTATACACGATATCCTCCATAGCAAACTAAATAAATTGAACCTAAGAATCTAGTATACTAGGTTTCTTCAAAATGAATAGGGGGTATTCCTTAAGAGAGGTTGTTCAAAAAGGGGTAAGAACTCCACGGCACATGGCAGCGTCAGCGCCAAGAACGCTCCCTCACGTACCCAAAATGTACGCTCAGTCCACATTCTTGGCTTGCTTCCTTGCACTGCGCGGGTCTTACCTGCCCCCTTTTTGAACAGGCTCTTAAGAGGAAGTTTGATAAAAAATATTCTCAGGGGATGAAACAAGATTATTCCCCAGCACTGTAGTTTTCTAGGGGATGCGTTTTGTCTACAAATCGTTAATACACACCGCGGATAAAGGGATGAACTTCTGTTTCGTAAAATTGTTGTAGTGTGGCGAGTTCTTCTTTAGTAAATGACGGGACATCGAGTGTGCCTAAGTTATCATCGACTTGTTGGGGTGTTTTAAAGCCAGGAATCACGCAAGTAACTGCTGGATGATCGAGAATCCAACGCATGGATGCGCGCGCCATTGTATGTCTTCCTTGCGCAATGAAACGCAACTTTTCAGCAAGTTCGACGCCTTTTGCAAAAGGGAGCCCTGCAAATGTTTCACCTACATTAAATGCTTGACCATCTTGATTGAAATGGCGATGGTCATCTGGTTCGAACACAGCGTTTGCTGTGAATTTGCCTGTCAATAGACCGCTAGCAAGTGGTAGACGCACAAGTATGCCAACATTTCTTTCTAGAGCGCGAGGAAACAATGCCTGTACTGGTTTTTGCCGAAATAAATTAAAAATCACCTGTAGCGCGGCAACTCCTGGATAGTTCATAGCACTTAAACCCTCTTCTACGGTCTCCACACTCACGCCGTAGTTGCGGATTTTCCCTTCCTGCTTTAACTGATCTAATACAGTAAATACATCGCCTTGCTGGATGATCTCGTGCGGTGGGCAATGGATTTGGTATAAATCAATTGCATCTCGCTGCAACCGTGAAAGGCTTGCCTCACAATAAGCGCGGACTTGTGCGAGACTATAGGTTGACGGATCGTTAATGTCTCCTTGACGGCAAAATTTAGTGGCAATAAAGACGGAATCTTCACGGCCTTTAGTCGCTTGTGCAAGTAGTCGCTCGGCACGTCCGTCACCGTATACATCTGCAGTATCAAAAAAGTTCACTCCTGCATCCATCGCTCGTGCCAGACCTGATAACGCGGTACGCTCATCTACCTGTCCCCAAGATCCGCCAATGGCCCACGTTCCAAAACTCACTTCACTAATCGATAGGTTTGTCTTACCTAAGGTGCGATATAACACGTGAAAGCCTCCAATCCACAGCGTATTTTTCTTCACTTTTGGAAGTATGACATAAGTTCTGCATTCAACACAATCATTTCATATTTCTATATTGATAGAATAATCTAGTTGTTATAATATACAGTCATCTGTTGCTAAGTTGTGTACCCCCATGACTTATTGACTACACTTGTAGTGTGCCTGGGCGTAGATCGAGTCGCCTGTGCACACTCTTTTTGTGTAATCATAGTCCATGAAGAAAACATGATCTTATAACGAAAACTGGGCAAAGGCTCCACGTAACTCTTCGCCCATTAACACAAGATTGGCAGAAGTCGTTGCGATTTCTCCTAAGGCGTGTAATTGTTCTTCTGTTGCGAGTGCAGAGCGTTGGGCATTTTCTGATGCATCTCTTTGAATACCGTTGATCACATCAGTTATATGTACGACTTCATCTGTAAGCATCGAAAGCGCATTTGTTTGCTTAAACACTTCTTCAATTTGTACGGCAGCTTGTAAAACAGCCGTTGTAATGGTTGCAAATGCAAATCCTGCTTCTTTCACAGCATCAATTCCTGTATCTACTTTTTCTGTACCGCGTTTGGCTGCAAGAATGGTCGCTGTGGTATCATTTTGGATATCTGAGATGAGCTTACTGATCTGCCGAGCTGATTCAGCGGATTGTTCTGCTAATTTTCGAACCTCTACAGCCACGACAGAGAATCCTCGTCCATTCTCTCCTGCCCGTGCGGCCTCGATGGCTGCATTAAGTGCAAGTAGGTTCGTTTGTCTAGAAATCTCCGTGATTACATTGGTGATTGTTCCTATTTCAAAAGATAGAGTTCCTAAGTTTTCGATTGAATGAGATAATTGTTCAATCGTTTCGTGAATGGTGGCCATATGCGAGATTGCTTCTTGTATAACGCCCTCACCGTGATGTGCGCTATGTGAAGCGGCAGTGGCTGCTTCTGCAGTTTGTTTTGCATAATCTTGAACGGCTTTAACACCGTCTGTTAGCGCATCAACTGCCTTTTTTGCCGAGTGGACATGTGAAAATTGTTCTTTTGTATTTTCTTGCATCGTGTACATGGAAGTAGAGATCTGCTTTGTCGCTTGTGCGGATTCAGCCATGGCTATATTCAAGTGATCTGCAGTGGCAACAACTTGATCGGAGGTTGTAAAAGCATGTCCAATCAATACAGTAAGTGTTTCAATGGTTTGATTGAGCGAATAGGCGATGGATTTTAGTTCTCCACTCTTAGTCGTGTCAAGTCGCGTTGAAAAGTTACCTCGACCCAGTTCTTCTACTTGTGATATCAGAAGGGGAATAGGGGCTAAAAATCTGCGGTAGTTCATCAAGCTAATGGCGGATCCAATCAGTACAGCACCGATGACGATCTCTAAGCTAAAAGTTATGGCTTCGCTGCCTACGATATGGTTTGCTAATAAAAAGATCGATACTAAAATAAGTGCTCCTACTACCGCTAATGTGATCGTGCGCAGTAGATAGGTAGTTAACGAAGTTGTTTTGTTCATATTCACCTCTCCATATCATACGCTTTCATTGTAGAATACCATAGATTATTCTATTTTGTAGGGGAATTCTTAATCTAGTTTCACATGATATAAAAAATAAAGAGAACCTGCAGGAAGGTTCTCTTTATCATGACGATGAGGAAGAGCGTTGTTAAACCGCCGTTCATATGTAGTGTAGACGTTTTTATCTAAGTGTACATGATCCAAATAGACTATGTTTATGTATAGAGTGGGCCATGAAGGACTCGAACCTTCAACCTGCCGATTAAGAGTCGGATGCTCTACCATTGAGCTAATGACCCAATAGATAACACGTGTACATCATAGACAAGTGTTCTATACAGTGCGCCCGAAGGGAATCGAACCCCTACCTCAGGCTCCGGAGGCCTACGTCCTATCCATTGGACCACGGGCGCATTCATAACTTTTATAGTATACATGGGATAAGTAGCCTATGCAAGTATCCTTCATTTATAGACTGTCCAAAAGTGTTTACAGCAATCAAGAGGTTAGTACTTGAATGATCTTGTGAGGCATGGTACGGTATTTTTTAGAGAAATAAAATTGACATCATAAGCGGGTGTGAAAAAACATGAGCCAGTCATCCTTGCCGCGTGCATTGACGATTGCTGGGTCTGATTCTGGTGGAGGAGCAGGTATTCAGGCTGATTTAAAAACATTCCAGATGCTTGGAGTGTTTGGCATGTCTGCTCTTACTGCAGTCACTGCGCAAAACACAATGGGTGTGCAGGGCATACACGATCTGCCGCCAGACTTTGTGCGACAACAGATTGATTCTGTTGCGTCAGATATAGGTATAGATGCTGCAAAGACAGGCATGTTATCTCAACCGGAGATTATCGAGGCGGTTGTAGCCGCGATGAAAGAACATCACATTGAAAAACTGGTGGTCGACCCTGTGATGGTTGCAAAGGGTGGTGCACGTCTCCTTGTGCCCGCTGCAGAACGTGTATTGCGTGAGCAGCTACTACCAATAGCCTATGTAGTTACGCCAAATATTCCTGAGGCTGAGGCTTTGCTTTTGCGTCGAATCGAAACTGTCGATGATATGCGAGATGCTGCAAAGCGGATATGTGATATGGGAGCGCAACGAGTCATTATTAAAGGCGGTCATCTACCTGGAGGTTCTTCCATAGATATCCTATATGATGGGACAAATGTTGATGAGCTTCATGCAGATCGGATAGATACTAAAAACACTCACGGAACAGGATGCACCTTTTCATCTGCACTCACGGCATGGCTCGCGCGGGGTGTGGAGTTTACTATGGCTGTAGGACGTGCAAAGCAATTTATTACCGCAGCTATCGCAGGTGGGATTTCACTTGGTCACGGACATGGGCCGACGAATCATTGGGCGCTCATGGAACAACAAGATACAGTAACTAAGCAAATTTGGGGACATATGGATGGGGAATTGCACGAAGTCAATGGCAATCAATAAGTGAGTAGGGGGCATTATTATGGGATTGAAGACAATCATAGGCGGAGCAGTTGTAGTGGTTTGTGCAGGATTTGTGTTGACACACCAAGCTTCGACTATAGCAACCGCGCAGCATGTATATGAATCTGCAGTGGACAAGCTGTCAGGCCATGTGGCCTTTGCGCAAAGTGAACCTACATCATCCGATCATGCAAAAGTGCATGTGAAACCTGTTATAAAGCCAACTACAAATAACGCGCCAAAGCCAGACCCAGTCGTAATCGATGGGGTATATTTGCGTTATAACCCTTATAAGTCATCCGATGGAGCATATCCAGTTCTAAAGCCTAATGAACGCGTGTGGATTGATGTGAGTATCGACCAAGAACTTGTCTATATTTTCCAAGGAGATCATTTACTGTATACGATGATTACATCTTCTGGAATTGATAAGGCGCCAGATTCAAGTACACCGCTTGGTGTTTATCACATTCAGTCTGAGCGTGGTACTTGGTTTTATGCAGACCAATATCAAATGGGTGCGAAGTACTGGGTATCTTGGCACGGTCATGGAATTTTCTTATTTCATAGTGTGCCGATGAATAAAGATGAGCAGGTATTGCTTCACGTTGCAGCGAAACTTGGCCACCCTGCCTCTGAAGGTTGCTTCCATCTAACGATTCCAGATGCGAAGTGGTTTTATGGACATATTCCATACCGCACAGAAGTCGTGGTCGAGCAGGCTCCGTTACAGTTGCTTGGACACACGTTATACGATCCAAGCTCCGTTCAGCGATTGGCTGAGCAAGCTACTGCGCCACAAGATGCACAAACAACAGGAATGACAAACTAATTGACTGTGAAAAGAGCAAAGTAGTAGTGTAACTGTTCGCGCTGTGAATATAAAAGAAACGCACAGTGACCACGTACGTGTAGATAACTTTACACTACGTGGTTTTGTGCGCCATCTCCTCTTGCTTTTGTGCGGTGGCACTTAGTACGCGCAGTAAGACGTCTTGATCGGCATCTTGAAGGACGCGCAAACCCGCTTCTGTCACTCCACCTGGAACAGAGACGCGAGTAACGACGTCCTGCAAGGTCATGTTTTTTTCTGTGATGAGTTTGCCTAATCCAATCATCATGGAAGCGATCAGTTGCTCTGCTACATCCTCTTCTACTCCATGTTGTTTTGCTGCTTGGACGTATTGCAAGAGTAAGTTTGCCATAAAAGCAGGTCCACAGCTCGTCAGATCAGAGTACACACGCGTCATATCTTCCGCGATGGCGTATGGGATGCCGATCGTGCGTAGGATTGCAAAAAGTGCGTCCTCGTCGTGTGAATTCAGCCGACGTCCACCCATAAATAATAAGATTCCGGAGCGCGCAGTTTGCGTGATGCTAGGTATCACTTTAGCCACTTTACAAGATAGGCTTTCCTCAAGATCGCGGAGTGTGATGTGACTATTGATCGAAATTACATACTGGTTATCTTGTAATGTTGAACGGATGGATTCGAAGATAGGCGGGAGGTCTGTAAATTTGGTGCAAAGGAATATAAGATCTGATTGCGAGACGACTTCGATAGGATTCTCACACAAGGTAATGACAGTTGGAAAGGTGTCTTTTAGTAGTTGTGCTTTACTTGCCGTTCGATTGTAGATGAACACAGATTCGTGACCTGCCTCACAAAATGCAGTGGTGAGCATTCCGCCCATACTGCCTGTGCCGATAATGCCGATATGCATAGTGGTCGCCTCCCTCAGTGACTCTATGTGGTGTGTATCACATTGTATGCAGAAAGATAAATAATTAGATGGGCTTATCTCGTAAATGAATAAATTAACAGATTAGTTAACCCAAAAAATATTTTTATAAATCACTGTTTTAGTAACAACTTGTGAAATATAATGAATTAGAGAGTGTGTGGCTTGAAACTTGCTTAAAGGAATATATTGCGGTTTGAGATTCTTGTGGAGGCGATGCAGGTGCAACAAGGGTATCGACTGGTACAACAACAGGTGCAGCGTCTTGCGTTGACGCAGACGCTTGCGCAAGCGATCGCCATATTGCAGATGTCTACGCACGAACTATGGGAGTCAGCTGCAACAGCGATTACTGATAATCCGATGCTAGAATGGCCGCAAAGAGAAAGACAAGAGAGAATGCGGTTGCGCGGTCTTGGACGAAAAAGTGATGCAGCCTTATATGCTGTCGCCCGTCGCAAAACGTTAGATGATGTGTTACGAGAACAGTTAGCCATGATAGATGTGTGTACACGAAAAAGAAGGCTTGTAAGTTATCTAATTGACTGTTTAGATGAGCGAGGGTATCTCAGCGTCACGGTGGACGATGTTGTTTCGCATTTGCGAGTAGGCAAAAGCGAAGTGTTAGTTGCAGTTAGTATCTTGCAGGGATTGGATCCAATAGGAGTAGGGGCACGAGACTTACAGGAATGCTTACTCTTACAATTATATGATCTCGTGGCTACAGAACAAGTAGATCGTGCAACGAGTGATTTGGCTTGTCGTATGGTGGAAGGTGATTTGACACAATTGCGCGCTAGCCATATGCGGTTAAATAAACTGACACAGAAGTTTCATTGTACAGAATATCAGGCAAAAAAGGCAATCGATGTGATTCAATCACTCAATCCTAGGCCTGGGTTACAGTATGCTGTAGAAGATACACAGTATATTTATCCAGATGTGATTGTGACTAAGCTCGCTACAGAATATGTAGTGATGGCCAATGATATGGCTATTCCTAAGCTTCGATTGAGTGAGGAATACAGTGCTTTTTTACATCAGAAACGCAAAAGTGAAGTGCGCGATTATGTTGCGCAACAGACGAGTTTAGCTCAGGCATTTGTTCATGGTATCGAAGCGCGGCAGCGCACGGTGCAACGGGTAGCTGAAGTAATTGTGCAATACCAAAGGGACTATCTAGATTTCGGGGATGCACTATTGAAACCGCTTACTTTAAAAATGGTGGCTGATCAATTAGGCGTTCATGAATCTACGGTGAGTCGTGCGGTTGCTGGGAAGTACGCAGAAACTCCGCGGGGGATATTTGAGCTCAAGCACTTTTTTTCTGCTCGGTTACTCTCTTCCGGACAATCGGATGGTGTGTCAGCAATGAGTGTGAAAGCGCAGCTAAAGCACCTGATCGAGCAAGAAGATCAGGCGGTACCGTGCACAGATCAGCAGCTTGCCGATCAGCTTAGACACTGTGGTATTCGCATTTCACGACGAACGATTGCTAAGTATAGAGAAGAATTAAACATCGCCAATTCTGCAGAGCGGCGAGTAGTACCAGTAACGATGGCAGCGAAAGGGTAGAGTTTACTTTCGCTGCTTTTTCTTGTATTCCAGAAAGATAAAAGTTATAGTACAATATATAGCGGGACGCATCCTGGTCTATGTGGGACACATGGTGTCCTACTAGTCTTCAAGAGAAGATACGTGATTGCGTGAACGTATGTGAGGGGCGATTGACTTGGATTTATTACAGGCAAGTCAGCGACTAGTGCCGGAATTGGCGCAAAAGTTTCGTTCTCGCTATCGCGTTCTCCAACGAATTTTTTTGCACCAACCGATCGGACGCCGTAGCCTGGCACAAGTGCTCGGAACCACGGAACGGATCCTCCGTGCTGATGTTGAATTATTTAAAGAGCAAGGTCTTATTGACGTAGGGCCGATCGGGATGTCTGTGACAGATGCAGGTGAAATTTTACTGGCTGATCTGGATAAGGTCATCCGTAAATTGGATGGTCGTCGAGAATTAGAGCAGCAATTGGCGACTGTACTTGCGATCTCACGAGTCACGGTGGTTCCTGGAGACTGTGAGCAAGATGATGCGGTGATGCGCGATATTGGGCATGCTGCAGCACAGATGTTGCAGGGATATATTGTACCACCTTGTACGGTTGCCGTGACAGGTGGGTCAACGATGGCCACGTTGGCAGAGATGATGCCACGGGTTATATCGACACAACAAGTGGAAGTTTTGCCTGCGCGTGGTGGACTTGGTGAACGTGTTGAGCTGTTAGCTAACACGATTGCGTCGCAACTTGCCGATAAGCTCGGTGGTACATATCGCATGTTTCATGTTCCTGAGTCGCTGAGCAAAGCTACCGTTGAACGATTGTCGAAAGAACCGGTCATCCAGGAGATGGCGGAACGCATTCGCCGAGCGGATATTGTGGTGCATGGGATTGGCGATGCGCTAACTATGGCACTACGCCGGCAACTAGATGATGATACGGTTGCCATTTTGCAGTCTAGTGGAGCAGTTGCTGAAGCGTTTGGGTATTATTTTGACGCACAAGGCGCGATTGTCTATACGATGAATACCGTCGGGATGCGGTTAGAGGATCTTGCAGAGATCGATGCGGTCATTGCAGTTGCAGGAGGTCGTGCAAAAGGTGCGGCCATTCGCGCGGCTTCAAGAGCGTACCAGATTGATGCGTTAGTCACAGATGAAGGTGCTGCAAGGGCGATTCTTGAATTTGCTGATGTAGGTACGCATTGATTGAAAGATATCACTGATATTAAAGGAGCGATTCTAGTGGGAGTTAAAGTGGGTATTAATGGATTTGGGCGTATTGGCAGAAATGTTTTTCGTGCAGCATTTGCGCGCGATGATGTGGAGATCGTTGCAGTTAATGATCTAACGAGTGCAGCAACACTTGCTATGTTATTGAAATACGATTCTGTTCACGGTATTTTTCCACACGATGTAAGTGCAGAAGGTTCAGAACTTGTGATCGATGGTCGTCATGTGAAAGTGTTTGCCGAGCGCAATCCAGGGGATTTAAAGTGGGCTGATGCAGGTGTGGAGATCGTCGTGGAATCGACTGGTATCTTTACAGACAAAGAGAAAGCACAAGTGCATATTACGCAAGGTGGAGCTAAAAAAGTAATTATTTCTGCCCCGGCAAAGAATGAAGACATTACGGTTGTGATGGGGGTCAATCACGAGAAGTACGATCCAACTGCACACCATGTGATTTCAAACGCCTCGTGCACAACGAACTGTCTTGCGCCGATTGCAAAAGTCATCCATGAGCAGTTTGGTATTGTTCACGGATTAATGACGACCGTTCACTCGTATACAAATGATCAACAAATTCTCGATTTGCCACATAGTGACTTGCGGCGCGCACGTGCAGCGGCACTCTCCATTATCCCGACGACAACGGGTGCAGCTAAAGCTGTTTCGCTCGTTTTGCCAGAATTAAAAGGCAAGCTCAATGGCTTTTCTATGCGCGTGCCAACACCAAACGTATCTGTGGTTGATCTCAATGCGGAATTAAGCCAGTCTGTAACAGTAGAAGAGGTTAATCAAGCGTTGCGCGCAGCAACGAAAGAAGGATCGCTCAAAGGTTTCTTAGACTATACAGATGAGCCGCTCGTCTCTAAAGACTTTAATGGCAATGCTTTTTCTTCCATTGTGGATGGTTTATCGACGATGGTGATTGACGGTACGATGGTGAAAGTCGTTTCGTGGTATGACAATGAGTGGGGCTATTCCAACCGCGTAGTTGATTTGACAGCCTATGTGGCGGAGCGCGGACTGTAAGATGGAGAAAAAAACAATTCGAGATATGGATGTGCGCGGGAAACGAGTCTTCGTGCGTGTGGATTTTAATGTTCCGCTTGATGGGACAACGATCACAGACGATACGAGAATCCGCGCGGCGTTACCTACGATTCAGGAGTTGCGCGCAAAAGGTGCGCGCATCATCCTGGCAAGTCATCTTGGGCGACCAAAGGGTAAAGTCGATCCTGCCTTATCTTTGCGCCCGATTGGCAAGCGTTTAGAGCAATTGGTAGGGACACCTGTGATCTTTAGCGAAGAGAGCATCGGACCTGTGGCACAAGCGCATGTAGAAAAACTACAGCCAGGCGACGTGCTACTGCTTGAAAATGTGCGCTTTCATCCTGGCGAAGAAAAAAATGATCAAGATCTCGCCGCCGCTTTTGCGTCTCTTGCAGATGTATATGTCAATGATGCATTTGGGACTGCTCATCGCGCTCATGCGACTACAGAAGGCATTGCCCATCTATTGCCTGGGGTTGCTGGGATGTTGATGGAGCGTGAATTGAAGGTGATGGGGGAAGCGCTAACACATCCTGAACGCCCGTTTACTGCAATTATCGGTGGTGCTAAAGTCAGTGACAAGATTGGCGTGATCGAACATTTGCTTGCAAAAGTCGATCGATTGCTTATAGGTGGGGGCATGGCCAACACCTTTTTAGCGGCTAAAGGCTATGAACTTGGCGCCTCTCTTGTCGAGACAGATCGCATGGATGTGGCTCGATCATTGATGGAAAAGGCGCAGCAGGCTGGTAAAGAGCTATTGCTGCCAGTGGATTTGGTTCTTGCCACTGCATTTGCAGCAGATGCACAGGCGCGCATTGGGTCGGTGCACGATGTGCAAGCACATGAGATGGCACTTGATATTGGCCCTGAGACAAGTAGACTCTATGCGCAAGCGGTCATTACGTCAAAAACAGTGATCTGGAACGGTCCAATGGGTGTATTTGAAATGGAACGGTTTGCGGCAGGAACAAATACAGTGGCTCAGGCGATGGCTGAAGTGCATGGTGTTACGATCATCGGTGGGGGTGACTCTGTAGCTGCCATTGAAAAGGCAGGTTTAGCGGAGCGGATGACGCATATTTCCACAGGTGGTGGGGCGTCGTTAGAATTTCTCGAAGGCAAAATTCTTCCCGGAGTTGCTGTGTTGCAGCCTATGGATGGGGTGAGTAAGGCGTGACGATACGCAAAAAACTAGTCGCCGGAAACTGGAAGATGTATAAGACACTGCACGAAGCAGATGCATTTGCACAGGAATTAGTTGAGTATCGAGATATGTTGAGTCCTTCTTCTGTAGATGCGCTCATTTGTGCTCCTTTTACAGCATTGTGTGGATTAGGTGAAAAGCTGAAACAAGTGCATGTAAAATTGGGTGCACAACACATGCATGAGGCGGAGCAAGGCGCATGGACGGGAGAAATTTCTGCGGCGATGTTACAGGATCTCGGCTGTGAGTATGTGATTCTTGGACATTCGGAACGCCGTCAGTTTTTTGCAGAGTCAGATGAAGCGGTTGCGAAGAAAACCTGTGTGGCGCTGGACGCTTCTATGGTGCCCATAGTGTGCGTTGGAGAATCACTGAGTGAACGAGAAGCGGGGGCGACGCAGACGGTTGTGAGTCGTCAATTAGGGATTGTGTTAGAGATGCTACAATTGCAAAAAGCAAAGGGTGCGTTAGATGGAGCGTTTGTGATTGCCTATGAACCCGTATGGGCGATTGGCAGTGGCAAATCATCGTCTGCACAGGATGCGCAAGATGTGGCTACTTTGATTCGCAGTTTGGTCACTGCCACACTTGGTCAGCGAGCGGGTGAGCAGGTTCGCATTGTATATGGTGGTAGTGTGAAACCGGACAATATTCAAACCTATGTGCAACAACCCGATATCGACGGTGCGCTCATTGGCGGTGCTAGTTTACAAGTGGCATCATTTGTAGCGCTTGTGGAACAGGTTGCCGCACTTAGTTAAAACGCGTTCATTAAAAAGGGGATGAGTGGCATGAAGACACCAAAACCTCTCGCACTGATAATCATGGATGGATTTGGCTGGATAAAGGAAACAAAGGGTAATGCTGTACTTGCGGCGCGTACAGAAAACTTTGATCGCTTGCGTACAACCTATCCATTTACTACTCTTGGCGCAAGCGGCGGGTCTGTTGGATTGCCCGATGGGCAGATGGGCAATTCGGAAGTTGGCCATTTGAATTTAGGCGCAGGTCGCATTGTGTATCAAGATTTGACGCGCATAAGTAAATCCATCTCTGATGGTGAATTTGCGCACAATCCGGTTTTTCAAGGTGCGATATCTCATGTGCGTGCGCATGGATCGAGACTTCATTTATACGGATTATTGTCAGATGGCGGAGTTCATAGTCACAAATCGCATCTATTTGCTTTGTTAGATATGGCGCGCGACGCTAACATTGAGCAAGTGTATATTCATGCTTTTCTCGATGGTCGCGACGTCTTACCTCATACAGCACGTACATTTTTGCGCGAACTGCAAGAGGTTTGCCAGAAAACTGGAGTAGGCCAAATAGCGACGATTGCCGGTCGCTATTATGCGATGGACCGCGATAAGCGCTGGGAGAGAACGGAGAAGGCGTATCGCGCGATGGTCTACGGTGAAGGTGAGCATACACATGATCCACTAGAGGGGCTTGAGGATAGTTATCGTCGCTCTGTCACGGATGAGTTTATCTTGCCTATCGTTGTCGTCGATGATCATGATCAACCTGTCGGACTCATAAAAGAGGAAGATGCGGTCATTATGTTTAATTTTCGACCGGATCGTGCCATACAGATCTCTCAAGCATTTACCAATGAGGACTTTCGCGGATTTGATCGTGGGCCAAAGTGGCCGCACACCTATTATGTGTGCATGACGCACTTTAGTGAGTCGGTAGGTGGATACGTCGCCTATCAACCTACCAATCTAGACAATACGCTTGGCGAAGTATTGGCGCAACAGCATATGACACAACTGCGCATTGCGGAGACAGAGAAGTTCCCTCATGTGACATCGTTTTTTAGTGGTGGACGTGAAGCGTTATTTGAGGGAGAAGAGCGCATTCTCATCCCGTCTCCAAAAGTGGCCACATATGATTTGCAACCAGAGATGAGTGCCTATGGCATTGCTGATGCGGCCGTTAAGCGTATCAAAAAAGGCGAGTTAGACGTAATGATTTTAAATTTCGCCAATCCTGATATGGTGGGGCATACGGGTGTGATGGAAGCGGCTATTAAAGCGTGTGAGGCGGCAGATGAATGCCTTGGTCTGGTTGTTGATCAGTTGCTCGCAGTAGGTGGTGCGGCTATCATCATCGCTGATCACGGGAATGCGGAAGTCATGATTGATGAGGCGTCAGGTTTTCCTTGTACAACGCATACGACAAATCCTGTTCCCTGCATCGTTACGATTGCCGATGTTACGTTACGTGCAGATGGGGTTCTAGCTGATATGGCGCCTACCATGCTTGATCTACTTGGCATAGAAAAGCCTAAGGAAATGACTGGTTCATCCATTATCCGTGCAAAGTGATCGGTGAAGTGGTGATATGAACTGTCTAAATAGGGGGTTATAAAAGTATGATCATTGAAGACATAACTGCACTTGAGGTACTGGATTCACGTGGCAATCCAACAATAGAAGTAGAAGTGACTTTAGAAGGTGGACATAGTGGACGAGCGATTGTTCCGTCTGGTGCATCTACGGGTGCGCATGAAGCCGTGGAGTTGCGCGATGGCGATCAGGCACGGTTTCTGGGTAAAGGAGTTTCTACGGCTGTCGCCAATGTTGAAGATGTGATTGGACCTGAATTGATTGGCGTGGATGCGCGCGATCAAATTCATATCGATCGCTTGATGATCGATCTTGATGGTACGGAAAACAAAGGGCGACTTGGTGCAAATGCGATCTTAGGGGTTTCTCTTGCTGTTGCGCGTGCTGCGTCATCTGCGCTTTTATTACCACTATATCAATATTTAGGTGGATTTAATGCAAAGCAACTGCCTGTGCCGATGATGAATATCGTCAATGGTGGGAAACATGCAGATAATAACGTTGATATCCAGGAATTTATGATTATGCCTGTCGGGGCAGCTAGTTTTCGCGAAGGGTTGCGAATGGGTGCTGAGATTTTTCATCAATTGAAAAGCGTGTTAGGCAAAAAGGGTTTGGCTACTTCGGTTGGTGATGAAGGTGGTTTTGCCCCCAATTTACGTTCTAACGAAGAGGCAATTCAAATGATTCTTGAGGCAGTTGTAAAAGCAGGGTATGAGCCAGGGAAAGATGTGCGTTTAGCGATTGATGTAGCTGCAACAGAAATGTATAAGGACGGTATGTACCATTTTGAGGGCGAGAAAGTGGTGCGTTCGGCAGACGAAATGATCGCATTTTATGAGCATCTGGTTGCAAACTACCCCATTATCTCAATTGAAGATGGATTGGCTGAAGACGACTGGGAGAATTGGGGCAAGCTCACTCGGTCATTAGGTCAGAAGGTACAATTAGTTGGTGATGATTTATTTGTGACGAATACTACACGTTTGGGGCGTGGTATTGACGAGCATATTGGCAACTCAATACTCGTTAAAGTCAACCAAATTGGAACGTTAACGGAGACGTTTGACGCGATTGAAATGGCCAAACGAGCAGGATACACAGCCATTATTTCGCATCGCTCTGGTGAGACGGAAGATTCCACGATTGCAGATATTGCAGTTGCGACCAATGCGGGTCAGATTAAAACGGGAGCACCTTCTCGTACCGATCGGGTAGCGAAGTACAATCAACTCCTGCGTATCGAAGCTGAATTAGGTACCTTGGCACGCTTTGAGGGACTCCAATCATTCTATAATCTGCGCGGATAATCGCTGTTGGCTATCTGGAAGGCGTCCTAAAAAATAGGCGCAGATCACGGTGATAGCAAAAAACACAAGTGCAGGGGGCGATGCGATTGGACCCATGGGGTGCTGACCAATATGCATCAGTAACCCCCCTCCACTTGCACCCACAGATGCACCGATGGCCATCGAGAGTGAGGCCACGCCAAAGAAAGTAGCGAGGTGTGGTTGATCGGCAAGTTGTGCGATGTACGTTTGACGGTTTGGAACGGTGATGACAGACCCGAGTGACAGGCCTAATACAGGCGCGAGAATGCCAACGATATTGACGCCAAAGACAAGTGGTATCCAACTAATCGCCATCGCATACATGCCTATAGACATGAGACGTGGTGCTGGATATTTGTTGCCATGGCGAGACATCCAGGCGATCGCGGGATAGGATGCGGCAATCTCTAAGATAGCTTCTAGACTGAATAATTCACCAAGTGCCGAATTGGGTGCATGTATTATGGTGAGAAGATCAGGAATGGCGATATACATTTGTTGGTATATAAGATAGTAGCCCATAAAGAGCAAGACAAATTGGAGAAATGCGCGATTGCTTGCAATGACCTTGACACCGCGCAAAAGGGATGGCTGTTTTTCGCGCCTCTCTTGATTGGGTAGCAAAACTACACTTAAGACGCCAATGACAGCAAATAGCGCACCTGCAATCCAACAGATCGCAGTAAAATGATCATAGACAAGAAAGGCGCCAAGAACAGGACCTACGGTCGTGCCAATGTTACTTGTTGCTTGTCGAATGGTAAATGCGCGCGGTTGAAACTCAGGCGCTACAAGTGAAGCAAGTGCGGCGTTACCAGCTGGTCCAAACAAAGCTCCGCCAATGCCAAAAAAGAAGGCTGCGGCAAATAGCCATGCTCCTGCAGGAATGATCGCAAATAACGCAAAACCGACAGAGCGAATGAGACAACCTACGAGAATGACATAACGATAGGGCACACGATCGGCTAGTGCTCCCCCAAAGAGTTGAAGTCCTTGTTGGGAGAGGATGCGAACCGCATATAGATTGCCAACAAAGAGGGCTGTCATACCAAGCGATAGATAGTGAATAGAGAGCATTGGAATCAGCATGAAAAAACCCATATTCATAAAAAGAGCTTCGATAAATAAAAAGTATACACTCACAGAAAAACGGCCTGTACCTGTTGCAACCATCAAAAGGATCCACTTCCTCCACGCTAGGTGGATTTATTCTAGCATACATTGATCAAAGTAGGGTGCGTGTAGACGGTGTTTGCGCAGTCTTTTAAAACTGTGATATACTTTATCAAGTATATTCATGTGGAGGTGAGTGTGATGTTGACAACAGCGAAGATCGTTTTAGTGATCATTAGCGTTTTGATTGTCACAGTGGTCCTCCTCCAATCAGGGCGAAGTGCAGGACTCGGTGCGATTACAGGTGGCGGTAATGAAGTAGGTGCATCTCGCCGCAATCGCGGAACGGATCCTATGCTCGGTCGTGTTACGATGGTGATGGCTTTTTTGTTTTTTGTTGATTTAATTTGGATTGCTTGGATGGTTTCGCACTAACTTGTGATGGATGATGCTTTTATTTGGAGATAAGCTAGAAGGAAAAGGTGTCGCGGATGAGGCGACACCTTTTCTCATATTTAATAGAATACATGTTTCTTGTGCATTCTTGTACAGATGGAGGCATGTGAAGATGATTATAAAAGGGTCTGTACTTGAACCGGTGGGTGTTGATCCTGACAAAAGGGCAACTGATCTGCTTCATACTGAGAGCGGATGACTTGTCCGGCGTGTATATAGCGATAGGGAGGAATTTCCACATCGCTTACAATGGCGCCCTGTTCGATGATGACTCCTGTGCGTACACAAGCATGTGTGATGATCGTGTCAGGGCCGATGTAAACGTCTTGCTCGATTAAGGCGGGGCTCATCACTCGCGTACCGCGATCGAGAATCGAACGCTCACCAATATAGATGGCATAGCGTTCATGACCTATGCGGACAGGGTTTTTGCTTTCTGGTTCCACGCTCCCTTCTGGCAAAGCTGCAAGTGTTACTAGGTGTTGTAAGCGGCACCCTGCTCGAATGCCAATGTGCTGATCTCCTTTTCCATAAAGCAAGACCGTCGATTCAAGAAAAGCGTCCTTGTCGATGTGTGCCTGTACGCAAGAGCTGTCATGCGGCGCAGGTGTAGCTACAGTACTCTGTAAGGTGGCTTCTTTCGGTTGAGTCAGGGCTTGATTGTCCATACTGTGAACAGTGTGTATTTCTCGCGAGATCAATTCGCTGATATAGCTCTTAATGATAGGTGCTGTGAGAGCTCCAGTGAGAAATGCGACAGAAAAATGGGCGAATGTATGGCGCATCATGTTCCTCCAAAGCTTCGACATTGTAGATGTGTCATCTACAGGTAAGTTGTGATACTTTGGGGAATTTCATCCGCAATACATAGGAAAGGAGGAAACGTATGCAAACGCGTGAACGCAATCGTGAAGCGTACTCTCATCATGGTGGACCAACAGGCGTGTTATTAATCCATGGTTTTACAGGGTCACCAGGAGAAATGCGTCCGTTTGCAGAATATTTGGCGGGGCTAGGTTATAGTGTAGAGGTTCCTATCTTATCTGGACATTGCACATCGGTGCATGAGATGAATGACACCACATATTCGGATTGGGTGCAATCAGCCTATGATGCGTACAATGTGCTTGCGATTCGCACGGAGCGTGTGATTGTAGTTGGACATTCAATGGGGGGGCTTATCGCCTTTTACCTTGCCAATCGCTATCATATTGCGGGGATTATCAGTATGTGCACGCCTATGTATTTGGCCAGTATGGGTGCCCGATTTGTTCCGCTTATTAGTTGGATATATCCAGTACATAAGTCTTCGCGTCCTCGCAATGACGATATTTTGCAGTATCTTGGTGGCTATAGTGAAGTTCCTTTGCGCGCGGTGCGAAGTTTGAATCGGTTGATCCGCTTTGTACGGGACGAATTACATGAGATTCATATTCCTGTGCTCGTTCAGCAAGCGCGCAAAGATCTTACGGTGAAACCGGAGAGCGCCACGTATATATATGAACATATTGACAGTGAAGTCAAACAGATTAAATGGTATGAGCGATCGGGGCACATGCTTCCAGTGGATACGGATCGCAAAGAAGTATGGGCAGACGCGGTAGCGTTTATTCGTCAGATTGAGGAGGCCTAGCTAAACGTGGAGGGACAGCAGCAAGTTGTAGATTTTATGCGTGAACAAGTGTACCGCCCGCTATTATTTGATGAGTTGCGCGTGGCGTTATCTGTGGACGCCACACCGGAGGCTATTGCATGGTTTCGGTCGTTATTGGCCGAATTGGAGATGGAAGGTGTGATCGTTCGGACGCGTACGGATCGGTACGGTGTGCCTGAGCGGATGGATCTTGTCGTCGGACATCTACGGGCAAATGTCCGGGGATTTGGATTTGTTATTCCACTGGATCGGACGCTACCTGATTTTTATATCGCAGCGGGTGATTTGGGGGAGGCGATGGATGGCGACCGTGTCCTGGTGCGCAAAATGAAGCCAGTACCAGGTGGGAAGCGCGAAGGTGAGATCATCCGGGTGGTAAAGCGTGCCCACAAAACGGTTGTCGGTGTGTTGTCTACCTTTCGCACCTACGGGTTTCTAAAGCCTGATGATCGACGGTTGACCCAAGATATTTTTATCCCGGGAGACCAGCTTGATGGGGCGGCAGATGGGCAAAAAGTGGTGGCCGAGATTACCGCGTACCCAGGTGTCCATCAAAGTGCAACAGCTAAAGTCGTTGAGATTTTAGGTTTCCCCAATGATCCGGGCGTCGATATTATGTCAGTGGTCAGGAAGTATGGTCTAGCTGAGTCCTTTCCTGCCGATGTGCTACTAGCTGCGGAAGCGGTACCGCATGTAGTCAGTGCAGATGAGATAGCACGGAGACGCGATCTGCGTTCTGAAATGATCGTCACAATTGATGGTCCTGATGCGAAGGATCTAGATGATGCGGTGCACTTGCGCGTGTTAGACAATGGCAACTATATACTCGGAGTTCATATTGCAGATGTGTCGTATTATGTTCGCGAAGGTTCAGCGCTAGATCGGGAGGCATATCGTCGAGGAACGAGTGTATATTTAGTCGATCGTGTGATACCGATGTTACCACCGCGTCTTTCAAATGGCATTTGTTCATTGAATCCCAAAGTCGATCGTCTCACTTTGACGTGTGAGATGGAATGGTCGCCAGATTATCATTTGGTGCGCCACGATATTTACGCTTCTGTCATTCGTACCACAGAGCGTATGACGTATGATGAGGTGCGAGACATTGTCACAGGTGAAGATGAACAGGTAGCGAAGCGTTATGCAGAGGTTGCACCTATGTTCCATAGGATGGCGAAGTTTGCTATGGGGCTACGCGAAAGACGTATGAAGCGTGGAGCAGTGGATTTTGGGTTTTCTGAGACGAAGATCAAAGTCGATGAGGCGGGTCATCCGCTCGCGCTGATAAAACGTGAGAGAAGTATTGCAGAAATGATCATTGAGGAGTTTATGCTCGCTGCCAATGAGACGATTGCTGAACACTTTTTCTGGATGGATATACCCTTTATTTATCGTGTGCATGAGGCACCCGAGATGGAAAAGATGACGGCACTCAATGAGTTTGTTCATAATTTTGGATTTCATTTAAAAGCAGTCGGCAATATTCATCCACGTGCATTACAGGATTTGCTTGAGAGTGTGCGCGGACGCAAAGAGGAAACAGTGATTAGCCATGTGATGCTAAGACAGATGAAGCAAGCGCGCTATGCTGCACAAAGCATGGGGCATTTTGGGCTTGCAGCTGAGCACTATACTCATTTCACGAGTCCAATTCGTCGCTATCCAGATCTTATGATTCATCGGATTTTACGTGAGGTGATCATAGAAGGTGGATTGTCGGAAGAGCGCACAGCTCGATTGCAAGCCATGATGCCAGAAGTGGCTGATCAGACATCGCGTTGCGAGCGGACGGCAGTCGACGCGGAGCGAGAGACAGATTTGCTCAAAAAGATTGAGTATATGCAAGACAAAGTAGGCGAAGAGTTTGAGGGCATGATTTCAGGTGTGACAGGGTTTGGACTCTTTGTCCAACTGGATAACTCAGTAGAAGGACTCATTCATATTAGCTACTTAGATGATGATTATTATCATTATCAGGAAAAACTGCACGCATTAATTGGAGAGCGTTTGCACCGAGTGTATCGGATTGGCGATCGCTTGCGGATTCGCGTAATGAAGGCGAGTAAGGAAAATTTGACGATTGATTTTGTGTTAGTCGAAAAACTGCAGGAAGATGATCCTATAGCGCTTGGTGAGGAAATTCATTCTCATGATGCTACTTTACAACGACCACGCAAGCGTGGAGAAGTCAGCTCTGAGCGTCCGAGTTTTGGGAAGTTTACTCGAGATCATAAGAAAAAGGAAACACCCTCGGCTGGAAAGTATGGCAAGTCAGAAACTGCGAATCGTGATGGTGTACGGCGCGATACAAAAAGTGATGGGGCTCGCTCGACATTTGGCAAGCGGCAAGAGGAGAGTGCCGCAAAGCGTACAAAGTCTACTCCGCGTGGTAGTTTACTACCAGCTAAGGGTGGATATAGAGGAGAAGGAGGCGGGCAAGGTATGGAGCGAAAACACGATACGGGTCATATTGCATCAACAGGTGCTTCTACAAAAGACGGAACTCGAGATCAGGAAGAGCGTAAAAAGGCCGCTATGAAAAAAAGAAAGGATCGTCAACTACTTCAGGATATTAGTCATACGTATGGTGTTCAGGTGAAGGAAAAGGGTGAAAAAAAACCGTTACCGCGAACAGATAAGAGACGATAGTTTCAAACGGTCAATCGATGATGCAGCATAGGATGTCACGTCTTTTAAGCTGGGAGAGTGGGAGATATGCAAAGTCACCGTGTACTTGCGATCGGAGAGGCGCTTATCGACTTGATTGCCACAGAAGAGACGGAGTCTGTAGCACAGGCACGTACTTTTTCTCGGCAAGCAGGTGGTGCTCCGGCCAATGTTGCAGTTGCAGTTGCCAAACTTGGAGGTCAGTCGGAGTATTTGGGGGCTCTTGGGAGCGATCCGTTTGGAGACTTTCTAATGGATACGCTTACTGCCTACGGAGTACATACGGAACACGTGATGCGGGTTGTGCAGGCGACTAGTCTAGCTTTTGTCGGACGTTCACACGGTGAGTCCCAGTATTATTTTGTGCGAAGCCCTGGTGCGGATACGCAATTGGATGTGGCCCACGTTGCATCTGTACCAATCACTGCAGAGATGATTGTCCATGTTGGATCTAATTCACTTGCTGTGGGTCCGCTGCGAGAAGCTGTGCAGTCACTTTTGAAACGGGCAAAGACGGTAGAAGCATTGATTAGTTTTGATGTGAATTTGCGCAAAGCGTTCTGGTCTGATGATGTAGACCACTCGCCATTTGTCAAACCATACTTCCGCTTGTCGATGTGCTAAAGGTCAATCGCGACGAGTTGCTGTGGCTGATGCCTGCTGAAGATGAACACACTGCGATCATGGAGTTAGCGAGTAGCACTCCGGCTGTGATCGTAAGTACACTTGGGTCGCACGGGGTTCTTTTGTATCGGCAAGGATGGGAGCAACCGCTAGAAGTGGCTAGTCGCACTGTGCCAGTTGTAGATACGACAGGCGCGGGTGATGCCTTTATGGGTGCACTTCTTTATGGATTGGCAAAGGAAGGCATTTCACACGCGGGATTGTTGGCTATGGATGGTGCGCAGTGGTTCAACTTATGTGCATTTGCGACAGCTGCAGCTGCCTTGACTGTGGGCAAGATTGGCGCAATGTCAGCGTTACCTAATCTGCAAGAGGTCAATCAACTCCTACTAATCGTGAGATAGGGAGATGGTATGTGCACGTGCTACCTGTATGAAAACCGCATCAACAGGTAGTTACTCTGTCGATGCGGTGTAGAGCGCGGGAGCTTGGCTAATACATTGTGTCCTCTGTATAGACGCGATACAAGCTAAGCGCGTGGTCCAGCTTGTAAGATGGACGATGGGATATTGGAAAATTTCCGGAAGTTCTTATGGAAACGCGTGGCTAATGCTTGTGCGGCTAGATGGTACTCTTCTGATTTTTTCCATGTGCGCTCTGGTTGCAAGACCTCACTTGGTACACCTGCTATTTCTGTTGGAATGGCAAGGCCGAAGTAAGGTTCGATCATGCATTCTACATGATCGAGTGCACCTGCAACTGCAGCTTGCACCATTTTGCGGGTATATTCCAGTTTCATTCGTGTACCAACGCCGTAAGGGCCACCGCTCCATCCGGTATTGACAAGAAATACAGACGTGTGATGCTCATCAATCTTTTTGCCTAACATACTTGCGTACTCCATCGGATGTAGTGGGAGAAAAGGTGCGCCAAAACAGGATGAAAATGTAGCTTCTGGTTCTGTGACGCCTCGTTCGGTTCCTGCTAACTTGCTTGTATAGCCCGATAGGAAATGGTACATTGCTTGCTCTTTTGTTAAACGTGAGATCGGTGGTAACACACCGGATGCATCGGCGGTCAAAAAGACAATGACTGATGGATGCCCAGCAAAGCTTGGCATGAGTGCATTAGGAATGTAGTCAATCGGATAGGCTGCACGAGTATTTTCCGTCAAAACAGCTGATGAATAGTCAGCGCTGCGCGTGTGCTCATCTACGTCAACATTTTCAAGCACAGTTCCAAAACGGATGGCATTCCAAATCTGCGGTTCGGCCTCTGCTGTCAAGTTTATGCATTTTGCATAACAACCGCCCTCAAAGTTAAAGACACCATCAACTCCCCAACCATGCTCATCATCGCCAATGAGTTGACGGTGTGGATCGGCAGATAGTGTGGTTTTGCCTGTGCCAGAGAGTCCAAAAAAGAGAGCCACATGGTCGCTGTTTTGCGCTTTATTAGCTGAACAGTGCATGGGTAGAATATCTTTTTGCGGCAAAAGAAAATTTAATATCGTGAAGATCGATTTTTTAATCTCACCTGCATACTCAGTCCCACCGATTAGAACGGTTCGATGTTTAAAGGAAACGATGATAAAAGTATCGGAATGGGTTTGATCTTTGACTGGATCAGCTTTCACGGATGGCAGATCGATCAATGTGAACGCTGGCGTGTGCATGGCGAGTTCTTCTTGGCTGGGTTTAATAAATAATTGGCGAGAAAATAAGCTATGCCAAGCGTACTCTGTCACGACGCGAATAGGAAGTTGTGCATCTTCAGAAGCACCAGCAAAACCGTCAAAAACGAACGTCTCATGTTGGCTAATATAATCGAGTGATTGATCATATAGACTAAGGAAAACGGATTCATCAATCTGTGCGTTCACAGGTCCCCAGTGAATCGTCGATTCTGTCTGTTCGTCGAGAACAAAAAACTTATCTTTGGGTGACCGTCCTGTAAATTTCCCAGTGGTTGCGCGAAATGCTCCAGTGTCAGTCAAGATTCCTTCTTGGCGTGCGAGTGCGACCTCCACCAATTGTGCAGTAGACAGGTTATAATAAGTATGAGATGTGCGGAGCGTAGATTCTAGTCGATTATTGAGTAGTGAATCGATCAAGGGTGTAGCCTCCTGTCCCATGATGCAGTATGGGTATGTTGTCACTGTAGCTTAACACAATAGAAGCTACGTGTTGTTACGTGATATCTTATGTCCTAGACACTTATTATGTTATATGCAAGCAGCCATTTAAGCAACACATTTTTGCTAAATTCGATAATGTGACATACTAATTGGGCAATTTGATCAACGGATCTCGTAGTTCAAAACTTGATCATGATAAATATCCACTTTTTAGTATCAGCTTGAGGCAGAGAACTACGTATGGATTTCTTTGCTAAGGATTGCTCGTCGTTGTAGAATAAAGGTGATTTGACAGTGTGATTTTATTGTCAGCACGATGTTGAATCTTTATCCTTTAAATGTAGGATCATGTAGGATGAAGGCGGGTGATCGTTTTGGCAAATCATGAGGCGCGACGAACATCGTCCCAGGAACAACAGGGTCGAAGTGTAAAGACTGTAGCGCAAAATAAGAAGGCCACACATGACTATTTTATTGAAGAAACATTTGAGGCAGGTATGGTTTTGACAGGGACGGAGATTAAGTCCATTCGTCTAGGGAGAGCAAATTTAAAGGATAGCTACGCGCGTGTGGAGCATGGAGAAGTATTTCTTCATAATCTGCACATTAGTCCATATGAAGCGGGGAATCGTTTTAATCACGAACCACTACGCACGCGTAAGTTGCTATTAAATAAGTCAGAGATTCGCAAACTCATTGGAGCTTCACGTGAGTCAGGATATGCGCTCGTTCCACTTCGCATGTATTTGCGTGGAGGATTTTGTAAAATCGAGATTGCTTTAGCGCGTGGCAAAAAGAATTATGACAAGCGTGAATCTATTGCCAAACGCGACGCCTCACGCGAGATCGAACGAGCTTTTCGCGATCGCCAGCGCGCATAAAGTGCTATGGATGTGGCATGCATATTATTGAAGTGATCGGTAGAGTTACACAAGGAACAGTTGGCAACAATTATCCTTAGTAGCCATATTGAGTTACTTTTATCTGTATGTATTATGTGATATGATACACTATACGTCAGTAACCTGACGTCTCTCATGGGGGCGTTCTGGATTCGACGGGGATTGTTCGGGCATGATCGGCGGGCCGTGGGGCTGCGCCCACGTAAAAAACGCGAACTTAAATACAAACGCAAAAACACAACGTAACAACTTCAGAAGCAGTAACCTCGCTTTAGCTGCCTAATAAGCAGTAAGCGACGTCTTTACGCCTTTCTCCCATGATTGCGTAAAGGCGCTACCTTAGTGGGATAGCTGGAGCAGGTGCCTGTGGGCTCTTAGCGAACTACATTGCAGGCTAGCCACCTGATGAGCGCGTCGTTGCGCGCATCAAGCGGCGAACCTTAAATCAGCGACTACGCCCGTAGATGTGATTGTAGCGAGGTCTTCGGACAGGGGTTCGATTCCCCTCGCCTCCACCATGCAAAACCACGACCGACCTGTCGTGGCAGGAACCCAGTCTCCTTGTAGAGGCTGGGTTTTTTGATGTTGTTGATCCATTTGCGGGTTAGGATGTTATGTATCGAGTCCCGTTTTCATGTTAAAGTGCGCCATTTCGGTGACGTCTGAAATTCCTCCTATTTCCCTCATTGACTTGATGATTACTATGGAAGCGTTGGCTTTGCAACTGTTGAGCTTACTTCGGCTATAACTTAAATTTTAAAACTAGGTTTCCGATTTGAGGTTACGTCTTCTACTTTTTTAAGCATTGTTTGAAAAATGGTTCACCACTTCCAACAATCATGGCGACATGATTGTTGGAGGCACAGATGCAAACACAGTAAAGCGTAAGTCACAGACTATTGTTGCTGAAAAAAAGGAAATTGGTTCGTTACTGCAACAAACAGAATAGCCAGTTCAAGTGATGTAACATGTAGTGAATGCTAGGTAATAGACGAAGCTGACTCCATAGAACGAATGGGCGCTTGGTCTCAGCCCCGCTCAGTCGGTGTTTTGGCGTTGGAGGGTAAAGCAGGTTCGACGAACTCATATCAAGACTAGAGCGGTGTCAAAGAAGAGTGTGGACTATGAGCTATATATTGGATGTAAACACTAAATACTGATCATTACGAGATGGATGAAACTATGTTATGTTAACAAAGTTGTTATTAGTTTTTTGCTAGTATGCAATTACTTATTCATCAACAAACAGGAGGTAATCAACTGAATGAGGCGTGGACTTGCATTATTAACGGCAACAGCAATGCTTGGCAATTCATTCTCTGTTGCTTTCGCAGCTACGCTACCGAGCGCCGTTCATGCGTCTACGCAGTATGTATGGACAGTCAAGCGAGGGGATACACTACGAAAAATCGCACTAAGCACAGGTGTTTCGATTGCCGAGCTTGAGAAGTATAACGCTATTTCGAATCCTAACATGTTGCAGATTGGACAGGTTATAGACCTCTCTCGGATGTGGACGGTAACTGCCGGCGAAACGCTATTTAAAATCGCAGCAATGACAAAAGTACCTTTGTATGCAATTGAACAGGCGAATGGATTGACGAAATCATCTGAGTTAGCAGTCGGAGAAACTCTGGTCATTCCATCAACGTCGATTACGAAAGTAACGAGGTATGCTAAGAGTGGGATAGACTCACCTGCGAATCAGTGGGTGGTCGCATCGGGTGACACGCTGTGGAAAATTTCCCAGGCGACTGGCGAATCGATACAAGCCATTGAACAGGCCAATAATTTGAGCAACCCGTCTGACTTGACCATCGGTCAAGTGCTGACCATAACTTCGGGAACGGATACAACGGTTTCGCCAGCTACAACGGCTCCGGCAGCAATATCGGCACCTGCCAATCAGTGGGTGGTCGCATCGGGTGACACGCTGTGGAAAATTTCCCAGGCGACTGGTGAATCGATACAAGCCATCGAACAGGCCAATCCTTCAGTTACCGCCTCTAACTTAATGGTTGGTGAAGTATTGACGATTCCGTCGGCAGTCGTGACACCGACGGTGCCTATCATTTATACGTGGGTAACCAGTATGTCTTCAATGAACGATGCTATGGCGCACAGTAGCATTAATGACTTCAGTAATGATAATTATTCATTTGATGCGAGCGGTAACGTCACCGATACAACGCCCGGGGGGACGAACACCGTTGACCGCTTAATTCAATACAGCAAAGCAAACAACATGAATGTGTTCGCTACAGTCACTAACTGGAGTTCCAACTATAGTCAAAGCAGTGCATTGGCAAGTTCAGTACTCAATTCTTCCGTATTGCGTACAACGTTGGAGAATAACCTGGTCAATATTGCGACAACCGACGACTACGCAGGCATCGATCTCGATATCGAGCAGGTTAGCCCAAGCGATCAGGCAGTGTTTACAGACTTCGTCGATGAATTGGCGGCAAAGCTACATGCCGATGGCAAAAAGCTATCGGTCACTATCCCAGGTGACGCTGGTGAGTCCTACTACAGTGGATATAATCTCAGAGCCATTGGCCAAGTTGCCGACCTTGTCCCAGTCATGACCTATGATTATAATTGGGCAGGAAGTAGTGCTGGAGCAGTTGCCCCTTTGCAATGGGATAGTCAAGTTATGAACTATGTAACGTCGCAGATACCGGCTAACAAAGTGCTACTCGGAATTGGCGCTTATGGATACGATTGGAACTCTAATGACAATACTATGGCGCAAATGGTAACTTTGAACCAGGTAGACAACTTGATTCAAACGGACAACCTCATTCCGCAATGGGATAGTACTGATTCCGTGCCATATTTGCAATTCACCGATGCAAATGGCGTGTCGCACACTATATATTACGAAAATCAAACTAGTCTTCAGGACAAGATAGCACTGGTTAAACAGTATGGACTCGGTGGCATTGCATTTTGGCAGGCGGGCCAGGAAAACTCTGCATTTTGGAACGCTGTTAACTAAACCATAGATTCATCCGTCAAGGCCGGAAAGCGAGCTTTGACGGATTTTTTCGTTGTCTCATTTACTCTAAACTTCTACCGACCGAACCGACTGCTTGTCTTAAGGCAGCGGGCCCGCCGCGATTTCTACATAGACAACTGAACGCGCCAATCAAACTGCCGTGCATTCACGATCGATGACAAATGCAGTGCCTGTCATGAAAGAACTGAAATCGCAAAGTATGAAAAGCGTCATTAGAGCCATTTCTTGTTCGCTTCCCTCGCGTTTGAGCAATGCGCCCTCGATCACCGCTCATCTTCTTGCAAGTGTGGCATCTTGCAGGAAGCCGTGTCGACTGTATCAAGTGTCATAGCATTGCAACGAATGCCTGGATCTTTGTGCAGCGCGATACTACGCACGAATCCAAGAAGAAGAAACCTTCATACGCAACACGGAGTCAATCGGCACTGTGAACAATTGCCTCGCCTCCATTCTGCAACGACTGACCTGTCGTGGCAGGATCCGAGTCTTCTTGCGGGGTATGGGATCCTGATGTCAGTGTGTCGAGACCCTGTTGGGACGCTCGGCGGATATCGCTTGAGAGGGATTTTTCAGTCCGTTATAGTAAACGGGCCGTTTACCGACGTAGGGGTAGCGTTACCGGGCGGCATAATATGCTGGACACCTGGCTAAAATAGGCGCTGTTATGCGTGTAACCAATGTGGATCCTTTCTCGTCTATATTGTTATAGTAATCTTTGTAACAGGAGGGACGTATCATGAAGAACTCAATTTTCATCGCTTCATTAGTCATTGGCGTAGGGATCACCCTTACTGGATGCGATCACTCATTTGCGGCTGGCGGAGATGCACAGCAAGCACAATCGCCCGTCGTGAAGCACGCAGCAACACCCCAGTCATCTGTTCCAGCGTGGTTCATGCGTGATGTTCAACTCACTGCACGGGCTAACCCAACCGTAGGGACAAACTATATTTTGAACTATGGAGAAACGAATGTTACCGTTAATCCACAAATGGATCAGGTATGGTACGGTGCCCTGAGTAATCACGGCAAAAATAATGCCTTCGGTTATTCGTGGATGGGAGTGAATCAACAAGTAAAAAGTGCTGTCCAGACATTTCCGTTGTCTATAAATGTGTTGGAGCAAACTAAACAAGGCGGAATGACCGTAGGTCTTTTGGTGCCAGCGAAGTGCATTGGCATTGGGAACGGTGACTATGTGGCCTTCACCAACGGTCAAGCCGTTATTGCCACAAACAAATCAGGGACAGTTTACTACAGCGTGTATCCAGTAAAAGGTGTGACAATTCCGTCGGCATATCATTGGAATGTATCTGCCGCTACTAGCGGATACGGTAAACACGACTCGGGGATAAGCGAAAAGACGTATCCATCGATCACAGCTGCAACAAATGCAATAATGTTGCTTCAAGATTATAGTTCTGGTCAGTTTGTCCCATCAGGTTCAGATAGTAATCTTGGAATGGGAATTAAGGCGAAACACTCGACCAGCGGTGGGTTGAATATGTATGGTTGGCAGGAAGGGCGTTGGTCAATTATTACGCAGTTTTGGGCTAACACTCCAGATGCATTGAGCGTCACCAAAAACATGGCCATCTATCTGCACATAAATTCTCTTCCTGTTCTGCACAATAAAGGATTCATCGTAGCTGGGCAATCGATAACTTCAAAAGGCGCGGATGATCTGGCTACCACTATTGCATGGCAGGTGGGTACACGCGTTTATGAACTAAAGGAGACAGGCAATCCAGTGACCGTTTTGAAAACTGTGTTCACGAAGTAAACGAAAAGTGTACCAATAAGTCAGTAGACGTTCCTGAGGACACATGAAGAAGAGATGCCCCTTGGTGATAGGCTCTGATTGTGGGCACAACTGATTGTGGACACAAATCTTTTAATGGCGCATTGCCGTAGGGACATCCTTTAGCTGAAATGGTTTGGAGTTTATTGAACCGTGAATTGTCTAGTTGGACGTTTGGATAAGTAATGTATTCACGTTCAATTGGATGTCGAATGTAAAATAATTGAAAAAATTACTTTTATCTTTTCACTTGAGATGCTATCATAAAATGTGTCTTTTACTCAAAAGCAATGTCCTTCGTGACATTTTTATACGGGCTGAATCTTTGCGGTGAGTATTGCAGAGAACGGGGGAACCACTATTTGGGGTGAATTGATGTGATCGTGCCCACGATGCATCATAGGCAAAAACTTTGCCGAACCCGACAGCTAACCTCGTAGGCGAATAGTAGAAATGTCATCATACTTCCTTACTTCCCATGATGACTCCTGTTGGTTATTTGTTTGTATCATTCAAGGCATGGCCATGGTGTTTTGGACTATCTGTTGGCAGTTATAGAAGATAGCCTCGCTTTGGCTTGGGCTCTTATTCAATAGGTCGATCGCAATTGAAATGGTTTGGACTTGCAAGTTGATGTTGATCGATCTTGCAAGTCTATGCACGCAATAAGCATACTCAGCACAAAATGGTAGTCCTAGCTGGAGGTTTCTCACAAACATCATATGCAAGATAAGATGATGGGGAATCATGCACAATGATCCACTCATGGATCTGATTTGACGCATAGGAGATGAAATGAATGAGTAAGTTCATTTTCAGCAAACGGATTAATGAGCACTATAAAGTAAAAAAGGACGTAAACGGTATCTTAACACTGTATCATTCGCCAAAATACCTCTTCTACTATGTAACAAAAGATGATTTTCATCATATCAGACTTAAAACTTATCGAGAAATTGCTTCGAGTGATCAATATAGCGATGTAAAAACAATCATGGAATCGAGTATAGTCACGGATTATTCACGAGATGGATTTGAGGTTGAACAAAGAGAAGTATTCATAAGAGATATCATGCGATTTACCATTCGGTGGTTTGGAAATGCATATAATTGGTACTGTAATCGATTGTCCAAGCCTATTGATCATATCTGCAAGAATAGAGTGTTTGTTGGGAGTATGGATTGGAAAAGATTCAAAGATCACTATCAATCGTAATTTGTGGTTCCTATGCCAACAAATCGACTACAGTATAAAGGTTACCTTCTAATCGCTATCTATGTCCAATGAAAAAACTGATTGTGATCACGCTCAATGTATGTAATTATGGCAAAGGAACTAAGAGTCAGTTATGTTCGTTAGTATTTTGGAAAATGGCATGTGGATACTCATATCAGCATATGGCATTACCGATTGAAGAGAGGAATGAGTGGCATGCTTGGACGCACACATATGGCTATCGGAGCGCTTGGAGCAACGGTCATCACGCCACTATTGATTTCCTTGCCGTGGGAGCCGGTCTTTGCGATGAGGACGGTCAATCTTGTACCAGAGGCGCTCGTGGTAGTAGGAGCGGTCTTAGGTTCGCTCGTACCGGATCTGGATGAGTCGCATTCGCTGTTAGCAAGGAAAGCAGAGATGGTCGGACGGATTGCCTTTCTTCTCATTGCGTTATATGTACTCCTTGCAGGCCATGTGCCACTGACTCTATTTAGCATAGTAGGTTATGCGTTGCTTACGTTTACTTTGTTCTCGCGAGCAAATGTAATGCGAAAAATCGCACTTGGAGCTGTGGGGTTGTTCGCTATGTATGGTGTGGTCACTCATGTGATGCCCTTAGTGGCTGGACTAGCCTTCTTTGCTTGGAGTATGGGGGCTATCTTTACGAGTCATCGGATGTTCACGCATAGCGTGCTTGGAATTGGGTTGTTTTCAATGGGCATGATGATAAGCTTACACGGGTTGTGGGCAGTGTGTGCGGAGGCTGCGATGGCAGGATATGCGCTGCATTTGATTGCCGATGGAATTGCGGGTGGTGTACCTCTGTTGTGGCCGCTTCCTGCACGGCAAGGCATACGGCTTGTGAAGACGGGAAGTGCGGCCGATCATGCGATTGGGTTGGTTGCACTAGTTGGATTTTTATGGTTCACGGTGAAGTGATGTAGATGGCCCCTTACCTGATCCGATACTTGAACTTGGATTGGTACATAAAGAGTAGATCTATCGGTGTTGTGTAAACCGTGTGGGTTTTTGTGTGCAAGTCATTTTAACATGATCTTTGTTTCACGATCATTGGACAAAAATTCAAACCAACGCTGGCGAAACCTGACTTGAGGTGCGTCTGCAGGGACATGCGCTTCCATTCGGAGGGCTTCAGGGATCGGGCGTGGGTGCTGACTTTCCACGATATTCTTGTCTTCTGATAAGACTTTTAGGCTATAACGCGAGAAAATGGCACTTAGTCCTGGGATAAATCGTGCAAAGGTGCGTCCTGCGTAACCAAAGATGATCGTTTCTTGGCGATCTACCGGCGTGAACGTCACATAGTTAATGAACTGGCTATGGGACGTTGTTGCTGGCCGCAAAATCCACTGTTGAGGAAATTGATAATAAAGCAAACCGCCTCCATTTTTTATTATAATTGTGTCGCGGTCAGGTACCTCGAATTGCATGTGAATGATCTCTTTGGGGACGCGTTTGCCAATTGTTTGCTTGTGCACAAATGCTAAATGAGCAACATCAAGCACGCTTTCTACGACGCGCGTAAGATGTGCCTGCCAATGCTGATCGTATGCAGCCAATGTAAAATGGGGATCCTCAAGTTCGGGAAATAGGATGAGTTCTGGTATTTCCTGATCTGATTTGAAAGGTGTAGGATACAGCCAGATCAGTCCAGCACGTTCTTGCACGGAATAGGCGGTTACACGTGCAAATTCAGGGATAGGACGATCAGGATGCGCAGGGATCGAAATACATCCTCCGTCTGCACTAAATGTCCACCCATGATAGACACATGTGAGCCCTCGCTCAGTACAGTGGCCGAGCGATAGGTCTGCACCGCGATGTGAACAATAAGCGTTCAGCGCACGAACGTGATTTTTACCATCTCGATATATCACTATATCTTGTCCAAGTATTTTGCGTTTTAGCGGTTTATCTTTCAGTTCACGTGACCACGCTATCGCATACCAGGCAACTGGAAACACAGTTTCATCACTGGGTAAACGCTCGTCGGTAGGAAGACCTACGAAGTTTTGGTGCGATGCGATGTTCATGCGTGATCACTCCATGAGTATATATTTTTACGAATTACATTCATTATAGCAAAGGTGTGTTGGTTTGTGATTTTTATTCCTTGTGTCCATGATGGTATGGGATGATTAGTGCGCGGCGTATTGGATTGTAAGCTTTGTACTTATCTGGTGTATCCTTTACTGCCAGTTGGTAATTTCCTAATGTTGATATCATACGTTTTGCGGAAATGGCAGAAGTCAGAGTTGCTGCTGTACAGAAGGTTGCAACTTGTTGACTATCTGAAGATCAGCTCTCTTTGGACATAATAGCGTAATGATTACTATTTACAATTAGTAATCATTACGCTATTATGTCGTTGAAAGGGGTGGTACAGAAGTGCAAGCAGAGCGTATACCAGTTACTGTGTTGAGTGGATATCTTGGAGCAGGAAAGACAACAGTTCTTAACCACGTACTACATAATCGCCTTGGATTGCGAGTTGCAGTTATTGTCAATGACATGAGTGAAGTTAACATCGATGCAGCTATGGTCAAGCGAGAAGGGACGTTGTCGCGCACGGAAGAGCGCTTGGTAGAAATGACTAATGGATGTATTTGTTGCACGCTACGAGAAGATCTTTTGCGTGAAGTGATGTCACTAGTAGAAGCTCAATCATTTGATTACATTTTAATTGAATCTTCCGGTATTAGTGAGCCTGTTCCTGTTGCACAGACATTTGTTTATGTAGATGAAGAGGAGGGAATTGATCTTTCTGCGGTTTGTCGCCTTGATTGTATGGTAACGGTCGTCGATGCGAGTCGTTTTTTTACTGATTATGCATGCGGAGAAACGCTACTGGATCGCAAGCAGGCAATTGGTGAGGATGACACACGTGAGGTAGTGGATTTGCTAATTGATCAAATTGAATTCTGTGACGTTCTGGTACTCAATAAGTGCGATTGTGTATCTGAAGAACAATTGCAGATATTAGAACGTATTCTTTCCTCTCTACAGCCGGGCGCAAAATTCATTCGCACATCTTATGGGGTAGTGGATCCTCGTGAAATCTTGGATACGAAGCGTTTTGACTTTGACATGGCCTCGCAATCTGCAGGTTGGATCAGAGAACTGCAATTGGATCGACATGTCCCTGAAACAGAAGAGTATGGAATTGATTCGTTCGTATATAGGAGACAATCTCCTCTTCATCCCGGAAGATTTGCTGCTTTTATGGAAACCTGGCCAGATACAGTGATCCGTACCAAAGGAATGATCTGGTTAGCTACGAGAAATGATGTTGCGTTCTCTTTTAGCCAAGCAGGGCCTTCTATTCAAATGGGCCCTATGGGTTATTTTGCTGCTTCTTTGTCAGAGGAAGAGCAGATAGAGATCAAGACCGCAGATCCAGAATGGGTTTCTACGTGGCACGATGAATTCGGGGACAGAATGAACGAATTAGTGTTCATCGGGATCGATATGAATCGAAATGATATTGAGCGGCACATGGATGCATGTCTATTGACTATGGAGGAACTAGCAACTGATTGGGATCTTTTTGATGATCCATTACCGAAATGGATCATGGAAGAGCCGGTTGATACAGTTGATACGATGATGAATGGAGGAATGTGATTCATGAAAGCAGTTGAGCGCATGGAAACCATTGCAGTGGCTAATACAACTTTGCATCACTATCACGAACAGCGCATGCAATCGATCTCTTAGAGAACATGGTCTTATCTATTCTCTTTGCGTTACAATAGAAGAGAATGATGATAGGGGAGGGATCACGTTGGAGATACGCACGCTCGGGAATTCAGGATTAAAAGTGTCTGAATTGTGCCTTGGTACGATGACTTTTGGCAATCAGGCTGATGAGCAAACGGCACATGCTATTTTAGATCAAGCACTAGATGCAGGTGTTTTTTTCATCGACACGGCTGACGTCTATCCGCTTGGTTCCACTTATGAAATGCTCGGTCAAACAGAGAACATCATTGGCAATTGGTTAGAAGGCAAGCGAGACAGAGTTGTACTTGCTACGAAATGTCACGGAGAGATGGGCCCTGGTCCAAACGATAAAGGATTGAGCCGTAAACACATCATGTCTGCTGTGGATGATAGCTTACGTCGCTTGAAAACAGACTACATAGACTTGTATCAAGCGCACTCTTTTGATGCAACCACACCACTTGAAGAGACGCTACGCGCGTTTGAAAGCCTCGTACAAGAAGGCAAGGTACGCTATATCGGAGTCTCTAACTGGCGTGCGTGGCAAGTGATGAAAGCACTTGGCCTAGCAGAACAAAAAAATCTCGTGCGCATCCAGTCGGTCCAACCGCGCTACAATTTATTATTTCGGATGATTGAAGATGAACTGGTACCCGCGTGTGTGGAGGAAGGTATAGGAATGATCTCTTACAATCCCTTAGCAGGGGGCATGCTTACGGGACGGTATCAACCAGGGCAAGGTGTAGAAGTGGGTTCGCGTTTTTCACTTGGAGGATTGTCGCGGGCAGGTGACCTGTATCAAACTCGCTACTGGCAAGCGGCAACATTTGATGCCGTGGAGCAATATCGCGCTTGGTGTAATGAACGCAACTACAATATGGTCACTACAGCCGTACGTTGGGTGACACAGCAGCGTGGTATTACGTCAGCGATTCTTGGAGCGAGCCGTCCAGAGCAACTCGATGCTAGTCTGGCGGCGGCACAAGCCCCACTGTTGACACAAGAAGAGTTGGCAGATCTCAATGGACTATGGTACTCATTGCCACGGCGCAATGAACAACGATAACTGAGGAGGTGAGTGCTGTGTTGGCATTAGTGGTGACAGCTTTTGGTGGGACGGATGTATTGCAAGTCGTGGAGCAACCGATCCCAGAACCGAGTGAGGGTCAGATTCGCATTCGCGTAAAGGCGGCAAGTGTTAATTTTTCTGATGTGATGGCGCGACAAGGTCGGTATCACAATGCATCACAACCGCCATTTGTACCAGGACTAGACGTAGCTGGCACAGTCGATGCTGTGGGGGCGGGCGTTACGACATTTGTCCCGGGACAGCGCGTGGTGGCGTTTCCAAGTGGTGGGTCCTATAGTGAATACACACTAGCAGACGTAGCGCTCACCTATGCCATTCCAGAAACCATCACTTTCGATACAGCAGCTGCCATGCTCACAGTATCGGTGACCTCGTATGAATTGCTCACAAAGGTAACGCATTTGCTGCCTGGGGAGCGCGTACTTGTTCATGCTGCAGCGGGTGGTATTGGTACAGTTGCGCTGCAATTGGCGAAACATCTAGGTGCGGGACTTGTTATTGGAACTGTAGGGCGTGATGAAAAAATGGCGGTTGCAAAGGCACATGGTGCAGACGTAGTCATTAATTATAGCCATGGATCTTTTGCTGATGCTGTCATGGCTGCCACAGATAGTCATGGTGTGGACGTGATCCTAGACTCAGTCGCTGGGGATGCCTTTAGCGATAATCTGCGTTGTCTCGCGAATTTTGGACGCATTGCAGCATTTGGTAGCGCTTCAGGGAAACCTGGTTATGTAGCAACTACGGAGTTGCATGGCAGTTGCCGATCCGTTCTTGGATACAGCATGGGCACCACGCGTCGTTTGCGTAAAGAGAGCTTACGCGCATCAGTTGAAGCAGTGCTAACACTTGCTGCAAATGACCAGTTGATGATTCCGATTAGTGCCAAATTTCCATTTGAAGAAGGTGCTAAAGCGCATAAATTTCTGGAGAGTCGAACAAGTACCGGTAAAATCCTACTGACGATGGATAGAGTCTAATAAAAGGTGAACCGCCGTATGCGGACCCGCATGTACGGTGGTGTGAGAGGTCGGGGGCTAGCCGCCCCCTCCTACTCGATTTGTGTATGGGCGTGTATAATGAGCGTTCTCATTTTTCAATCCAGGGTATTATTTCCCATAATTCTTTTTCTATCTGGTTTCCCATACCGAGCTTACATAGGTATTTTGCTGTAAGTACAATCAGGATCGTCGAATCCTTCTGTTCATCATGTAGGTGAGTAAACTAGATGCGAGCGGTTTGATACAGTATATCAAGCACTTTTGCATGAGCTAATGATTGTTCCATCAAGTGTTTTGGCACATAGTTTGTTTTCACACAGTGACAAAAGAACTCAAGCTCCTTTGTATATTGGTTGATGGTAGAGACTGCTTCCACGCGCGTATGAGAATCGGTCTGAATGATTAACTCAGCCTTCCCTTTGTCCGGACGAAAGGGATGTGTAATCGCAATAGAGCCCAAAGATCCGATGATGTCAACGTGTTGCCGATCCATGGCTTCAAATGAACAATCAAAATGGGCTTGTCTACCTCCAGAGAAATGCAAGATGCCAGACAACGTAAGATCAATACCGTGTTTTTCATCAAAATGAGCCAGTGCCGTCACTTGAAAAGGTTCATCCTGCATGAGCATACGGCTGACATGTACACAGTACGTTCCAACGTCGTACAAAGCGCCTCCACCATAACTGCGATTCATACGAATGTCTTGGTCGTTGTTTAAGGGAAAACTAAACGATGAGGAGATGATTCGAACTTCACCAATTTCTCCTTTTTCGATGATGTCGCGCACACGTTCCCACTGTGGGTGAAATGGATACATAAAGGCCTCCATCATCAGAGTTCCCTGTGCAGTTGCCGCGTCACGCATTTCTTTAACTTCTTGTGCATGTAGTGCAAGGGGCTTTTCACACAGCACATGTTTTCCGTATTTCGCAGCGAGTATAGCAAAGCGAGCATGTTCATGATTAGGTAGTGGAATATAAACCGCATCGATCTGCGGATCAGCAAGAAGAGCTTCATAGTTGTCGTAAGCCGTAGGTATTGCATTGCGGGTAGCAAAAGCAGATGCACGGGTAGCATCTCTACTAGCTACAGCCGTGATTTCTGAATCGATAACGTCCCGAATGGCAGGAATAAATTGCGACTCTGCAATTCTGGCTGTGCCAAGAATGCCCCAATGAACGACATGCATATAGGTAAGACTCCTCTAATTCTGTATTGGTGATTCTCGGTTATCCTCGGTTATCAGAAGACATGAATCATGATACGATATAAACGTAAGCAAGGGAAAGAGTGTAATGAGTTCTGTTCATTTTAGATGCGTAGGGATACTCGGTGATGAACTTGTTTTTTCTCATGTTACGATACAGTAGAGTGGTTATGGTCAAGTCCATCCCTTGGTATGGAAGTCATCGCTACTCAATAGGCCAAGTGCCTGACTACAATGGACAGATTGTAGAGGCTATTGCATAATACATGGTTTTTTGGAGATGTTGATAAGCATCACGCAAATGACGGAGGTGCTACATGGATATACAACGCGCGCAAGAAATTGCCGCCTCACCAGTAATGGCCGATGTTACTATGGGTCAAACACAGATTTATATTCAACATGTCAATGAGCAAAGTGAGACGTGTCGGATCTATCCGCTGGATCAACCAGAAAACGAACAGGACGTTCCTGTGAGTAGCTTAGAAGAGCATGTGTGATAGGAACGATTGTGTACCTACCATACGATGACGAGGGAAAAGTTACGACCACTTGATAAATACATCAAGTGGTCGTAACTTTTATATTATACTAAATGATAGGCACATTTGACATTTGAATGGGCTAAATAGAAAAATAGAGGATCTCGTATGGTAAACAAGCGAATAGGTGGATATAACCACTTTTCAAAGTGAAAGGAAAAATGGTAGGGTAGTCATAGAACTGAGAGAGGAGTGGATCCGATTTGGAACCTATTATTCATTATGTACAACAGATGGCTTTTCGCGATACCAATATATTAGGGGTAATCGCGTGGCATATTGTATTAGCGTTACTCATTTATTTTATCGCGTTGATCATGATTAAAATTGGGAATCGAATGATCCACCACTTTCTTAGAATGCAGACTCGACTAGATGAACGGCGACGACAGACGCTAAACTCGTTATTTGAAAATATTTTAAAGTACACAGTGTACTTTGTTATCATCCTGACCATATTGCCGCTGTTTGGCGTCAATATCGCTGCTTTATTAGCTGGAGCTGGTGTGGCAGGTCTTGCTATTGGCTTTGGCGCCCAGACGTTAATTAAAGATTTTTTTGCAGGTATATTTATTCTTTTTGAGGATCAATACGGAATAGGCGATTGGGTAATGATCGACAATGCTTCAGGTGCAAATAATGTTACGGGTAAAGTCATTGCTGTGGGCATGCGTATGACGTCCGTGCAAGTGTGGACTGGTCAGATTGTTTACATTCCAAATGGTACGATTCTACAAGTGACCAATTATTCTAAAGATATTAATCTTGCTGTTGTGGCATTTAACGTGGGATATGAGACAGATGCAGATACGGCATTGCATATTGTAAAAGAGGTATTAAAAGAAGTTAGTGAAGAAGATCCCAATGCTATAGGCGACATTCAAATTCTTGGAGTTAATCAACTGAATGACTCAACCTATACGGTAGAAGCCACGTTGCAATGTAAACCGTATAGTCAATTTTCCGTTCAACGGCTAGCTTATCGCAAATTGCAAGAACGTTTTCTTGCAAGAGGGTTATCGTTACCGTTTCATCGCGAGGTGTGGATGAACGGAGAATTTCATGCGGCAGCTGCAAAAAGTGATGACGCTAGCTCTGTGACATGAGTTAAACACGATGTCACAGAGACGATCTTACCGTGTATCATCCATTACCACGGAACAGGATTGGTTTTGAGTTCTCTTTCCCAGAAATCATGTAACTGTGCGACGATATGTTCAGGCATGATTTCTGTAGCTGCTCCAAGGTTTTCATGCAATTGTTCTATGTTTTTTATTCCTGGAATCACCGTAGAGATCTCCTGATGCGCAAGAATAAATTGAAGCGCACTTTGTGTTAACGATACCCCGGGTTTTTCGATGAATCGAATATCCTCAACCAATTCTGCTCGCCGCTGCACATCTGCCTGTGACCAACGCTTACGAATGCCCTCGAACTGACTATTCGCATGATATTTACCTGACAACCAGCCAGAGTCAAGAGGGACTTTCACGATCAGTGCAATGCTGTTGTTTTGAGCTGCCGTAAAGGCGTCTCTTGTGTCTTGATGGAAAATATTAAATAAAATCTCCATCACTTCTGTATCTGTGTTTTCTATTACGTGTAGCATCTCGTGCGCTGTATCGATTGACAGACCGTAGGCGCCAATGAGTCCTTCTTGTTTTAAGCTGCGTAGCATGTTGAATTGTGGGCTATCGCCGTCCATCAATTCTTTTGCAGGATTATGCAATAAGACAGAGTCTAAGTAATCTGTTCCTAGGCGTTTAAGACTAGATAACACGGAGTTGCGTATGCCTACTGGAGAAAAGTCAGAAGTACCATCAGCTGTGTGTCCTACCTTTGTATTGATCACCACTTCATGTCTTCTATCTTTCAATGCTTCTCCGAGGATCGCTTCGCTTTTACCATAGCCAGGAGCAGTATCAAAAAAATTGCATCCAAGATCGATGGCAGCGTGAACAAGTGCTATGGCATCGGCTGTTTGCATATTCCCCCAATCCTTTGCATTGCCTAATTGCCATGCTCCAAATCCAATTTCAGAAACAGATGTACCTGTCTTTCCATATGCTCTTTTTCTCATGTAGATGGTCTCCTAATCTCTTCATTACTCATATGATTGGGCATATATACTTTCTATTAGTGGAAAAATGCGAGGATAAAATGGAAGTTTACTACCACTGTTTGAATCAATGTCCAAACTCCAAAACCTACTCCTGCCAGGAGCATCAGTTTATTTGAGGGTCATAATCCTCTCCAGAAACGCAACATGTGTTCACGTCCATTCTATGAAAACTGATGATCGATCTTCACGTCATTATAACTAAAATGAATAGCTTGTGCCAAATGGATTTGCGATTATTTAGCAATTTGCCTATACGGATGGGGTGTATATCTGAATACAGTACATTATGTCTACGAAGGAGGGAAATCGAACATGGGTACTTTTGGTGGATATACTCGTTGGGCAGTCGTTTTTCTCATTATCTTTGTACTGTTCTTCTTGTTAGTACCAAGCTATACAACCGTATGTAACACAGTTCCTGTTAACTAACTGCCTATGGAGGTTACGTCTTTTTGACGTAACCTCGTGCTTACTTTTAACAAGTGAATATGGTAATATAGAGAATAAAATTTTGTTGAAAGGATCGATGACGTTGCAGAAATATGTGATGGACAAGCTGTTTAAGGGGATGAATTCGACCTCTTATCAGGTTAATTTCTGGGACGGAAGCTCTTCACATTATGGGGCTGATCGCCCAACGTTCATTCTTCATTTTAGAGAAAAACCGAATCTTCTTACATGGATGAGAAGCCCAGTCGTTTCGTTTGGGGAAGCCTATATGAATGGGGCTGTTGACATCGATGGAAGTATTGAGGCGGTGATTCAATTAGCTAACCATCATCGAGATTTGGTGTGGAAAAAAGGTGCTCGTCCCACGAAACAAAAAAATTCAGCGAGTAAGTCAAAACAGAATGTCGCACATCACTATGATATTGGTAATGATTTCTATAAATTGTGGTTAGACGAGAGCATGAGTTATTCCTGTGCATATTTTCAGACGGCAGATGACACGTTAGAACAAGCTCAACTTCAAAAAATTGATCACGTACTAAAAAAGTTACAACTCAAGGAAAACGAAACGTTACTGGACATTGGCAGTGGCTGGGGAAGCCTCATCATTCGCGCGGCTACAGTCTATGGCGTAAAAGCAAAAGGAATCACGCTGAGCGCTGAGCAATATCAAAAAACAGTGGAACGAATTCGTGAACAGCATCTCGAACAGCAAGTGGAAGTAGAATTAGTCGATTATCGTACACTCGCAAAAAGAGGAGAGACGTTTGATAAGATTGCAAGTGTTGGCATGTTTGAGCACGTAGGTCAACAAAATCATCGCGAATTTATGGCAACGATAGAAGCAGTGACAAAAGATAAAGGACTTATCTTGCTTCATACGATTACGCAGCCATTTGAAATTCCTAACGACCCGTGGATTGAAAAGTATATTTTCCCTGGCGGCTATATTCCCTCTTTGCGTGAAGTGGTTACGTTACTCCCAGAGTATAATTTTCATGTTTTGGATATTGAAAATTTACGGACTCATTATGCGCGTACGCTAGATCATTGGTCGGCTCGATTTGAACGATCATTGCCTACCATAAAAAGTATGTTTGACGAACGGTTCATTAGGATGTGGAGGCTTTATCTTCAGGCAAGTGCGGCCTCGTTTCGAACGGGTAATATTCATATCCATCAAATGTTGTTTTCTAAAGGAATAAACAATGATCTAGCCCTAACTCGCCAACATATCTATTCATGAAACGGAATAGTGAAGGAGTGTTTATATGGATTTAATGGGGATACACCACGTAACAGCGGTCTCGGCTCACATACGTGAAAATCATCAGTTTTACACTACCATTTTAGGATTACGTCTAGTCAAGCGGAGTGTTAATCAAGATGATGTAAGTGCCTATCATTTATTTTACAGTGGAGATCGTAAGGGAGCTCCTGGCAATGACTTAACATTCTTTGATTGGGATGCTCCTCGTGAAAAGCGTGGAACTCGCAGTATTATTCGGACGTTTTTGCGTGTTCATGGCGCAGAAGCTTTAACTTGGTGGGATCACTGGCTTATCCAACAAGGAGTAGCGCATAGTGGTGTCATTGAGCTAGATGGACGTATGACGATTCTTTTTGAAGATCCTGAGGGGCAACGGCTTGCTCTCGTGGATGATCAGGGAAAAGGAGATCGTCATGATCCGTGGGAAAAGAGTCCCGTTCCAATTGCCTATCAGATTCGTGGACAAGGTCCTATTATGTTAAGTGTGCCTGAATTGCAAGGTACTGACCTAATGTTAAAAACGGTTCTTAGTATGCGACAACTTCGTCAATACCCCCACATAGATGATGCATCGGTTAACGTGTATGTGTATGAGATGGGGGAAGGTGGTCCGCATGCTGAAGTGCATGTGGCGGTTGAACCCCATCTTTCTGTAGTACAACCAGGTGCAGGTGGCGTGCACCATGTCGCTTTTCGCACACCTAATGAGACGGAGTATCATCAATGGACACATCGACTACGTGAATGTCGCATTCCCAATAGTGGTGAAGTGGATCGTTATTGGTTCCAAAGTTTATATTTTCGCGAGCCAAATGGCATTTTATTTGAAATTGCTACAGATGGTCCCGGGTTTGGTGTGGATGAAGATATAGCGACGTTGGGTGAAAAAGTAGTTCTTCCACCGATGCTCGAGTCGCAGCGCGATGAAATTGTGGCTCACCTAAAACCTATTGAGTAGGCGATTGATGACTCATTTAATAACCATTCTGTTGCAATAAAGAAAGATCATTGGGTATAGCAGATGCTAAAAATGAATCGATGGTCAACATGGAGTTTGCTCCATCTACGCCCTGTTTTCCATAAGTCGAAGGCGATGTGGCTGTTTGTGCGTTATCGACAATACCGACCACTTGTCCATAGTGATTGAGCACAGGCCCACCACTATCGCCTGGTTCCACGCCACCTGTAAACTCCAATTCGTTGTATAGCGTTCCGTAGTGTATGACTTGGATGGTGTCGTTTGTGCCCGTGACTAGATGGGGGTTAGAAACATGGAGTGCGTGTCCTAATGAATATCCGAAATAGGTAATTGGCATATCTATCTGTACCTGCTGTGAGGCAATTAATCCTGCAGGTGCGCTATAAAAGAGCGGCTTAAGTAACGCGAGATCGTCTGTCTCTGAATGAGCGATGAGCATGGCTGGATACATGAATCCATGGATATCGATATGAAGAAATGTGCGATAGTGTTTCACCACATGCCAGTCTGTTAAGATATACCCTCCTGGAATGAAAAATCCTGTTCCGTCATCATACTGAAAGGATAAATCGTGAATACCAGCTACCTTCACCACAGATCCCTCTGTTTGCGGGATGATCGTTGACCAGGGGATGTACGTTGTGGTAGTGATTTTGTGACTCCATGGACCTTTGACGATCGTGCCGTTGATGGAAAAAAGTGCACGTACCTGGCACGTATAGGTTTCGTTTGGTCCCGCTGTTTGAATGGATTCACTAGTAGCAGGGACTTCATTGATTGTTGTAGGAGTTCCATTTGAAGTGATGATGTTGTAGTCATAAGAGGTGGCACCAGAGACAGGTGTAAATGAAATCGTAAACCCGTGTGAAGAGAGCTGTTCAATTTGTACCTGTTGCGGAGCCACGTGGGTGTTCACTACAGGAGGTAGAGATACATTTTTTTGTGCACTGGATAGAGTAGATGTGTTTGAAGATGAACTGTCTGCATTAGGTGAATAAGTGTCAAATGGTGATTGTAAGCTTGCATTTGCTTGGACTGTTGCATAGGCAATCCCACCTGCAACTAGCGTGAGACCAATGGTTGCAGGCACCCATACTTTTCGCAACCAGCGCCTTTTTTCTGCATAGGTCAATTCTTCTGGCTCATCGTCCACATGTGCAGAATTTTTGCGTATGGTAAGTACTTGCTTGTAGCTTTTGCAGGTGATCATAGATGCAGGTGTAAATAAAATATGACCATGAGAGGAACTCGCATGGTGGCCGTCGTACACTACAAACCATGTGTCGCGAGTTTGCGTTCTTAAAAATTCATCCATTGCAGCTGGAATGGCTTGTGGTGAATCGCTAAGCTCAAAAACAGCTTCTTTTAACAGTGGAGGACGATGCATGTGCCGATGAGCTTCTTTTATGATCTGTTCTGCAGTTTTTTTGTTAGGCTCATAGCAAAGGAAAAGTGGCATCCATGGCCCTACTTTCTGTAGAGGGATCGATTAACAATAACAAGTTAGCTAGGAAGTCCATCTTTGTAGGGATGTAAAAGTGCAAATACAGCCGCTAATGAGGGCGTAGGAATGCCGTATGTGCGTCCCATTTCAATCATAGCCCCTTGAATACTATCAATTTCTAAGCGTAATCCTTTTTCCAGATCTCGGTGCAATGAGGATGTCATGCTCGCTGGAACAGCAAGAAATTGTTGCATCAGCAATTCTTGTATGTGTTCTGGGAGTTCAATCCCATTTGCGTTGGCCACTGATACAGACTCTGCGATTAGATCTTCTAGAAAATGGAGCGTGACTGGATCTGCGCGTACGACTCCAATGGGTTGTCTCGTTGTTGCCGTAATTGCGCTAAACGTGCAAAGAAACAGGTATTTTTTCCACATTTCTATCATGATGGAGGAACTCGCTGTTACTTGTACAGTAGATTTTCTGAAAGCGTCCTCCACTTGGGAGAGAAATGATTCTGAAATTCCATCGCCAATTTGCCCGAAAACAACATGTTGCAGTGAGCTTGTATGGATGATATCTCCCATTGGATTGAGAGTAGTTTCGATGTAGCATGTGCCGCCCAGTACAGATGAGGAGCCGTAGGCATCGAGTAAGATGTTCATGTGTTGCACGCCATTGAGTAGTGGAAGTACGATGGCGCCATTCCTTACTAATGCAGAAATCTGTGGTAGCGCCGCTTGAAGATGGTAGTTTTTCAGTGCGACAATGACGAGCTGTGGCACCTCTATGTCAAACGTGCTAAGAATCAGTTGCGGTTGTATCGTAAAATTGCCATGTACACTTTCGATCTGTAACCCGCGCTCTCTTAACTGCTCATAGCGGTTTTTGCGCACGAGAAACTGTACAGAGTAACCAGCTTTTGCAAGTTTAGCACCAAAATATCCTCCAACTGCTCCCGCACCTAGCACGACAATATTCAAGTGTAATCCCTCGTCTCAAAAAGTATATCTTAGCTATTTTTTTATCATAACATAATTACAAACAATAGCGTCTATTGCACTCGTAATCTAATGAAACTAAGCAGGCATATGCTTGGATAGTATATGATCATCTATATGAAATGGAGGAATGACGATGACGGCTAAGTATTGGACCTATCAGGAAATGTGTGATGCACTCTATCGTTTGAAGGAAGACTATCTAAATTTTATGGATGTAGTGGTGATTGGTCAGAGTCGTGATGGCCGAGATATGCTAGCTGTAGTGTTAACCAATCTTCAGACAGGGATAGCGGAAAGTAAGTCTGCCATTTTTGTCGATGCCAATATCCATGCAGGGGAAGTGGCGACAAATGCAGTTGCTATGTATTGGATCGAGTGGTGTTTAGATAACTATGGGAAAGATGTAGAGGCAACTGAGCTCCTTGACTCACATACTGTCTACGTGGTTCCACGCATTGCTGTAGATGGTGCAGAATTATATCTAACCACTCCAGCGCGATTTCGTTCGAGTCCACACAGTTATCCATACTCTGAGCCACCAGAAGGATATATATGGGATGATGTCAATGACGATGGGCATATTCTTTCGATGCGCGTGAAGGCGGAGGATGGTGGTTTTGCTATTGATGAAGTAGATGCGCGAATTATGAGGCCAAGGCGTCCGGGAGAAATGGGAGGACAGTACTATCATGTGTTTCCAGAAGGTCGTATTGATGTTCTCTCGCAATCTGGTAAATTGCCTGTGTGGTCTAGAGCTTCTGATGCGAAGCGTTCGACGATGGACTTCAATCGCAATTTTCCTATACGGTGGGCAGGTGAGAAGGGTCAACCTGGAGCTGGAACTTTTCCTTTGTCAGAACCAGAACTTCACCACCTAGCTCATTTTATTATTGCACATCGCAATATTGCGGCATATGTGGCACTACATACTACAGGCGGCGTGATCTTACGACAGCCATCTACAGGGGATGACACGGTATTATCTGAAACGGATCGTTATCTTTTTACACGTGTTGCAGAGATGGGCGCAAAACTTAGCGGATACTTTGCTGGCTCCAATTATCAGATTTTTGCTACTGGTCATGAAAAAGTGCTGATGCCAGGTGCGGCAGACGATTGGATGTACGACCATTTTGGTGTCCTTAGTTTTACAGTGGAGATTTGGAATCTAGCTAAACAGGCGGGAGCACGTGGTTATGGAGAACATGGCGTGCGCCATCTTATGACCCTATCCCCAGAAGAGAGAACACAAGATCAACGGAAGATCTATGCGTGGGCTGAGCGGGAAGTAGGAAAAGAGGGTGTCTTTGACTGGATGCCATTTGAACACAAAGATTTTGGACTAGTAGAAATCGGTGGATTAAACCCTAAATTTGTCGTACAAAACCCACCACCGCACATGCTTTTAGATGAATGTGTCGGAGTCAGTGCATTTTTGACGAGGCTTGGACTGTCTACTGCAAAACTGACTATCCCTTCTATTCAGGTGACACAAGAAGGAGAAGAGTTATTTCGCATTGTGGCAGAAGTATCGAATGCAGGATTTCTTCCGACTTCAAGTACAGAAAAAGGGAAAGAACTCATGTTAGAAGGGCTGCGTGCGCGACTACTTGGGCCTGTGGAAGTGGTTGCAGGAAGGTCGCCTGCACCGATCGGTCATTTGGATGGGTATGGGAGTCAGACGACGTATGCACCACCAAAAAGTCAGCGTGGGTATGTGGAGTGGGTGGTGAAAGGTTCACCTGGATCGAGTGTCACAGTGATTTTTGAATGCCCACGTTCTGGGCGTGTCGAACAAAATGTGCAACTGTAAGCAACTGCACTGACGTAGGGATGAAGAGCAGGATCGTAAAGGAAGGCAAAAGAGTGAACAATCCTCTTTTGCCTTCCTTTACACAATGTAAAAGGGATAAAAGGAATAAATTAGATCATACTATGCTGGTGCTCATGTGGATGTGAACAGCGGAGGTGTGGTTGTGGATACCGTATGGCTTGACCGATGGCAGTTTGGCATGACGACAGTGTATCATTTTTTCTTTGTCCCTTTAACCATCGGATTAGTTTTTCTCATTAGTGTGATGGAGACGTTATATATCGTTAAAAAAGATAGCATGTATCGGAGGATGGCTCAGTTTTGGGCCAAATTATTTTTGATTAACTTTGCCATTGGTGTCGTAACAGGGATTATGCAGGAGTTTCAATTTGGAATGAATTGGGCTACATATTCGCGATTTGTTGGCGATGTTTTTGGACCACCGCTTGCGATTGAAGCATTGGCTGCTTTCTTTCTTGAATCAGCCTTTATTGGAGCATGGTTATTTGGGTGGGATAAATTATCTCCTAAAGTTCACTTATTGACGATATGGATGGTGACTCTTGGGACAAGTTTATCTGCTTTTTGGATTCTCACAGCAAATTCCTTTATGCAAGAGCCAGTGGGCTATGTGTTGGCACATGGGCGTGCAGAAATGCGCAGCTTTGGTTCATTGCTGATCAACCCACAGTTGAGAATAGAATTTCCTCATGTGTGGTTAGGGGCAATTGCTACAGGAGCTTTCTTTGTCGCAGGAGTCAGTGCATATTATTTGTTGCGAAAACGCGAGGTAACAATGTTTGCCCAGTCATTTCGCATAGGGATCTTTACGGCATTGATCTCAAGCGTGTTGGTAGTCGTCGTAGGACATGCGCAAGCGCAGCATTTAATTCACGCTCAGCCAATGAAAATGGCAGCATCTGAGTCACTTTGGCACACCAGTTCTTATCATGCACCGTGGACACTAGTGGCGTGGATTGATTCAAAAAATCATCGCGATACGTGGTCTATCAAGATTCCCTATGTCCTCAGCATTCTATCGTATAACCATACGTATGGAAGTGTTCCAGGTATTGAAGAACTGCAGGCAAAGTATGTGAAACAATATGGTCCAGGTAATTATGTACCATCTGTTTGGATTGAATTCTGGACATTTCGCGTAATGGTGGGCGCAGGATCTTTGATGATTGTACTCGCTTTATACGGAGCTTTGCGAGGGTTGCGTGAAGATAAGTATATCTTACGTGAAAAATGGTTCTTAAAATTGATGCCATGGATGATTGGCTTGCCGTTAATCGCCAATTCCACTGGGTGGATTATGACGGAAATGGGGCGTCAACCATGGGCGGTGGTTGGATTACTAAAAACAACTAATAGTATCTCGCCGACTGTTGGTTCACCACTCGTGTTGATGAGCATTCTTGGATTTGGTGCGGTATATGCTGCATTTGCTGTTGTCGATGTGTTCCTTTTTGTGAAGTTTATTCGCAAAGGACCTGATCCTGAAATTGGTCCAGATGAAATGGATGCAACATCCGCGGTTCAACCTCTTTTTGAAACATAGTCAGTGATGAAGAAATACATTTTGTTTTTGGTGGGGTGAGGTTCATGGACTTAAATACCGTATGGTTTATCCTCATTGCGTTTCTGTTTATGGGTTTCTTTGTGCTAGAAGGATTTGACTTTGGAGTAGGGATGATTTCACCATTCCTTGGGAAAACAGATGAACAGCGTAGATTACTCATTAATAGTATTGGCCCTTTCTGGGATGCCAATGAAGTATGGTTTGTTTCAGCGGGTGCAGCGATGTTTGCTGCTTTTCCAAACTGGTATGCAACATTGTTTAGTGGGTTTTATGTGGCGCTCTTTTTACTGCTTATTGCACTGATGGCGCGTGGTGTGGCATTTGAATTTCGAAGTAAGCTCAGTCGTGAAAGTTGGCGAACTTTTTGGGATTGGGCTGCATTTGCTGGGAGTGTTTTGCCTCCCTTCTTATGGGGGATTGCATTAGCGAACCTGATGAGAGGTGTACCCATCGATCGTCACATGAACTATGTAGGGAGCTTTTGGGATTTATTGAGTCCTTATGCCTTGTTAGGTGGCATTAGTTTGACTTTGATGTGTTTATTGCATGGAGCACTGTTTATCACACTAAGATTTACGGGAGATATGCAACATAGAGCACGTCAGGCGGCAAAGAGCATCGGTGTGTGGACGACCATTGGCATGTTTCTATTTGTCATCTATAGTTACTTTGAAACGGATATTTTTATCAAGGTTGGGTTTGATCCGGGGAGCTTACCTGTCTTTGCCGCACTGTCTATTTTGTCTGTACCCTTTCTTGTCTATACAGAACACGATGGTTGGGCGTTCATCTTTAGTGCATCTGCTATTGCCTTTTCTGTAGCGACTGTATTTTTTGATCTCTTCCCACGCGTCATGATCAGTTCCCTTAGCCCCTTGTGGAACTTGACGATCTATAACGCCGCGAGCGGTCCATACTCTTTGACGGTGATGTCGATCATTGCTTTGACGTTGCTTCCGGTGATTATCCTTTATCAAGGATGGACGTACTGGGTATTTCGACATCGCTTGCAACCAGGTGGACATTTGGATTATTGAGCGTACGAAGAATACATAAAAAGCCACGTTACGCGCTTCGTGCACGTAGCGTGGTTTTTATGTGGGGCTACTTGCTCAAAATGAATTTTAGTGTAATGCTTATATTTAGTAAGAGGATGTAATCATGATAAACATGCGGGAGTGACCACAGTGAAATATCGGAGACTTGGACAAACGGAATTAAAAGTATCGGTCGTGGGATTAGGAACATGGCAATTTGGGGGCGAGTGGGGTAAGGATTTTACACAATCCGAAGTCGATGACATGTTAGCTCGAGCAAAAGAATTAGGAATCAATTTTATTGATACGGCAGAGTGCTATGGCGATCATCTCTCTGAATCGCTTATTGGACAGTCGATTGCCAGGGAGCGCGGTGACTGGGTGATTGCAACCAAGTTTGGCCATAAGTACAGTGGACATGCGAGTCGTGTGCAACTATGGTCTCCTAGTTGTGCTACAGCAATTGGAGGATTCACTTCGTGCGTTACAAACAGACTACATAGATATCTATCAATTTCACTCTGGTAGTGATGGTTCTTTTGATCAGGATGATTTGTGGACATTGCTTGATAAACAAGTCTTGGCCGGAAAGATTAGACACTTAGGGATATCGCTTGGAAATAATGACAATCTTCATCAAACCAATAAGGCAAGTGACATTCACGCGAAGGTTATTCAAGTCGTCTATAACAGAATTGATCAAAAACCGGAAGAGCGTGTATTTCCGTCATGTATTTCACAGGATTTAGGTGTGTTGGCACGCGTGCCACTAGCGAGTGGATTTTTGAGTGGAAAATATCAGCCAACGGCTTCATTTGATCAAAATGATGTGCGCGGCAAGCGTCCAGCAGAGCTCATCGCCTCACAACTGCAACAGGTAGAAGAGATCAAACAGAAGGAAGTACCGGCGGGAATCGATATGGCACAATGGGCACTTGCCTGGTGTTTGCAACATCCAGCGGTAACTTCTGTGATCCCAGGATGCAAAAATATCGAACAGGTGGAGTTAAACGCCAAAGCGGCAGACTTGGATGTAGTCAGTCTAAAGCATCCATCGGCTTGGGAGTAGATCGTAGCAAGGGTTTCTGCCATCCATAGAATGTGCGGTACATGGACAGTTGCACATTCTATGGATGATTTTGGTTGAATAAGTAACAGTCTATGACAACTACGTAGAGACAATTGAGCTAGCGTGTGACTTATTCGTATAATCGGACGTAGTTACTGTACATCACCACAAGATGCAGAAAGAAGGGGGATCCGAAATGGGATTTTATAATGATGATCAAGAGCGCACCACTAAAAATCGCACAGCTGGCGTTCGCCCATCGCTCAAGTGGATTGCACAGATTGTCCTTTCGATGGCAGTTGGAGCGGCTACGACGTTGGTGGCTGTTCCGTTGATGGTGCACGCTAATATTCTGCCATCTCCAGCGTTATCTAGTCCGAATTTACAAAATATGAGTTACCATAATCTACGCCCGGTTACTGTGAAGATCAATGATTCTATTGTACAGGCAGTGAAAAAGGTAGAGCCAGCAGTAGTCGGTGTCCTCAACTATCAAGAGATGCAAAATAGCACAACTGGAATGACTTCATTGCAAGAAGAGAGTGTCGGTTCCGGTGTTATCTTTAGTAAGAAAGGGTATATCGTAACAAACTACCATGTGGTGCAAGGGGCAGCTAAGGTTGTAGTTGTCATTGGGAGAAAGGTTCACGTAACAGCTACGGTCGTGGGCGATGACCCTTATACTGATTTAGCTGTTCTAAAGGTGCCAGTCAGTGATCTCTCAGCAAATAATGTTGCAAAGCTAGGAAATTCAGCTACTCTACAAGCAGGACAAGCGGTTTTTGCAATTGGAAATCCGGCTGGTCTGCATTTTGCAGACTCTGTGACAGCGGGTGTGATTAGCGCGACACAGCGTACAGTTCCTGTGATTGATGAAGCTACGGGTGACGTGATCAGCGATCAGACAGAATTGCAGACAGATGCTGTGATTAATCCGGGCAATAGTGGTGGTCCGCTATGTAATCTTGCAGGAGAAGTGGTAGGTATTAATAATTCCAAAATTGTAGCGCACGGATTTCAAGGTATGGGTTTCTCCATTCCGATTAATGAAGTGAAAATGATCGTTCACCAAATTCTTACTACTGGTCACGCTGTACATGCGGCCATTGGAATAGAGGCCGAGTCGCTTTCTGCGGTACCTGAACAGTATCAACCCAACGTCCCCGTTCATGATGGTGTGTGGATTGTAAAAGTGATGACTGCAGGTGCAAAAAGTGCAGGTTTGCAACACGGCGATGTCATTGTTGCCATCAACGGACATACAGTAACAGGGGTGACTGCACTGCAAGCGATATTGTGGAAAGATTATCAACCTGGCCAGTCTGTGATTATCACTGTATACCGCGGACAACAGAAGTTGGAGTTGCGCGAGAAGTTAGGGGACCTACCTGTCCCGTCTAATCCGCCGTCTACAGGCAATGTGCAAGGGTAAAGATGAAGTGTAAAGCAGCAGATGGTGGAGGGAGACATATCTTTGACTAACGATCTTTTTGTGGAGCATGAACAGCATGACGCGCACGGTGTAAGTAGCTTGCCCATTGCAGTTCAACGTTTTATCGAGGTCAAGCAAGCGACAGATGCAGTGTACTCTCCAGATGGAGAGATGCTATTTTTTCTATCCAATAGCACAGGTACACCTCAAATTTGGACATTGTCAGCAGATGCTCCATGGCCGCGTCAGTTGAGTTTCTTCCCGGATCGAATCATGTCTTTTCATGTGTGTCCCAAAGGACAACTATTATGTATGAGCGCAGATATGTCAGGTACAGAGAATGCTCAATTGTATCTTACAGATTATGAAGGGATAGCTGTTCGAAATGTGACGAATGATCCTGCACATATGTATCAGTTTGGCGGTTGGTCTGCAGATGGTCATCGTTTCTCGTATTCCAGCAATAAACGCAATGGGCGCAATTTTGATGTGTATCTGTACGATCTTGATACAGAGACACATACGCTTGTACATCGTAGCGAGTACACCAACCATGCACACAAGTTTTCACCGGATGGACGCTTTGTTCTGATGTCGAGATCATTTACCAATTTAAATAACGATGTGTACCTCGTCAACATTGAAACAGGTGAGCTTATCTTGCTAACTGCTCACGATGGCGAGGCGCATTACGGGTCGTTACACTTTTCTAAAGATGGTAAAAACATATTCTTTACGACCAATCAGGATAGTGAATTTACGCGTGTGGCGATGATGGATGTAGAAAAGAAAACATGGTCCTATCTAACAGAAGATGATTGGGATGCGGAGACACTCACACCATCATCTGATGGTTCAATGCTTGCATACAGTAAAAACGAGGACGGAACATCACAACTATATGTGATGGATCTCGCGAACATCGCAGAAAAAGGAGTGAGTGCGCAGAGGATCCTGGGATTACCTTCTGGTGTGATTGGGCATGTATCGTGGAAACCAAATACGACTAGTTTGGCCGTATCACACAATAGTCCACGTGTAGGTGCAGAAGTTTGGGCTGTAGATGTGAAAGAAAAAGAGGATCATACAACCGCCGTTACGCGTGTGACGTATGCTGCAATTTCCGGCCTTCCACGTTCTGCATTTCATGAACCTGAGCTGATTCATTATCCTACCTTTGATGGTCGGATGATCCCAGCCTACTATTATCGCCCGACAGAAACATCTGGCCCTTTGTCAGTCATTGTCTATGTGCATGGTGGCCCTGAATCTCAAAGTCGCAATGAATTTAATCCGATTTTACAATACTTCGTCCATCGGGGATACGCAGTTCTCGTTCCCAATGTTCGCGGGAGTTCAGGATATGGTCGCACATATGTGCACTTGGACGACGTGCGAAAACGCATGGATTCGGTGGCCGATCTTGCTAAAGCTACAGAATGGTTAGTGGCAGAAGGCAACGCACATAAGGAGCGTATCGCTGTTATGGGGCGTAGTTACGGTGGATTTATGGTTCTTGCGGCGGTAACACATTATCAGACACTTTTTGCAGCGGGTATTGATATCGTGGGAATCGCTAATTTTCGCACGTTTATGGAAAATACCAGTCCATATCGAAGACACTTGCGAGAGCCTGAATATGGCACGGTGGAACAAGATGGGGATTTCTTTGATGAAATTGCACCGAGTCATCGCGTTCATGATATCATGTGTCCGATGTTCATTTCACACGGTGCCAATGATCCACGCGTTCCAATCGGGGAAGCAGAAGGCATCGTTACTGCGTTACGAGCGCGCAATCACCCTGTAGAGTACGTTCGCTTAGAAGATGAAGGACATGGTTTAGTGAAATTGCATAACCGCATCTTGGTTTTTGGAGAGATTGCCACATTTCTTGATCGCTATGTGGGTGTATCAGGACTAAAATAACTGCATCACATGTATACAGGTACAGAGTAGCTAGACTTCTAGCTACTCTGTACCTGTAGTGTTGTTATGATGTTACAAGCCCACCATGCTGTTGTGGAGGGTTAAAACGCACGCGCGTACTGTTTTGGCGCATCTGGAGTTTCTTTGAGATCAGTGGCTGCATGAAGTGCCCAGTATGGATCGCGTAACATGCCACGCGCTATAGCAACAAGATCTGCGTCTTCATTTGCAATGACCGCTTCAGCGAGTGCTGCATCCTCCAGCCTCCCTACAGCAATGATGGGTATAGTGAGTGCATGTTTCAAAGCTCTAGCTAGGGGTACTTGATAACCTGGTGAGCTGCCTGGGCGACCTGCTGAACCGATGGGGCCTTCACCACCAGAGCTGACATGCAGCATATCAACGCCTGCTTTTTGATACTGCTTTGCCATGTCGATACTATAGTCTATACCGTATCCGCCAGCAACGTATTCAATGGCTGATATGCGTAACAATAATGGCATGGTGCTTGGCAATTCGGCTTTGACTGCTTGAATGACCTCGACGCCAAAACGGGATAAATCTTTTCCGTACTCGTCCGAACGCTGGTTGGTTAGTGGTGATTGAAATTGATGGATAAGGTAACCGTGTGCACCGTGTAATTCGATAGTATCGACACCAGCTTGTAGCGCGCGTTTTGCTGTTTGACCGAACTTCTCAATTAAGCGCTTAACCTCATCTGTGGTTAAGGCACGTGGCATCTTGTAACGATCTCCAGGATACTGAATGGCTGATGGAGCGACGGGTACAGGAGCATCTTCTGCCTTGCGACCAGCATGGGCGATCTGAATGCCAATCTTCGCTCCATAGGTGTGGCAGGAGTCTACGATATGGCGAAATGCCGGAATTTGTTCATCTGACCATAGTCCTAAGTCATAGTCTGTGATGCGTCCATCGGGTTCTACATCAGTCATTTCTGTAATGATCAGACCGGCTCCACCAACAGCACGACTTGTGTAATGAACAAAATGCCAATCATTTGGTTTACCATCTTTAGCAGTTACGGAGTATTGGCACATGGGTGCCATGACGACTCGATTTTTTAGATGTAGGTCTTTTATGGAATATGGGGTAAATAATTGCGCCATGAATAAAATCCCCTTTCTTGATTCTATAACTATTGTATAGTCTGTTACTATACTAACGGAAGTAATTAGAGATAACAAGCTCAGTATGCCGAACCTTTGGTTTGACAATACATCATATTTCGATACCATAAAACTCATGAAGTGACTTTACTTAAACATGAGGTGGGTAGATTTTGATGAAAAGTGACAGTGCTATTGCACAGGAAGCGACGATGCTTCCCATTGCGATGATTGCAAAACAGTTAGGGTTAGCAGACGAAGAGTGGGAACCCTATGGACGATATAAAGCAAAAATTCATGTGGACGTTTTAGAAAAAATGAAAAATCATCCAGATGGAAAGTTAATTCTTGTGACAGCGATGAGTCCGACGCCGGCTGGAGAAGGCAAATCTACAGTGACGATTGGCCTTGCTCAAGCCCTAAACAAATTGTCGCAACGTGCGATAGCAGCCATTCGCGAACCCTCCCTTGGACCGAATTTCGGGTTAAAAGGTGGGGCTGCGGGTGGGGGGTATTCCCAAGTGCTCCCGATGAGCGATATTAATTTACATTTCACTGGAGACTTTCACGCGATCACCACAGCGCATAATTTACTCGCTGCACTAATTGACAATCATCTGTACCAAGGCAACGAACTGCATATCGATCCGGATCGGGTGACATGGCGGCGCGTATTAGATATCAATGATCGGTCTTTGCGGCAAGTTGCTATAGGTCTAGGTGGTCGAGGCAATGGCGTGACACGCGAGGCTGGATTTGACATCACCGTGGCATCGGAAATTATGGCGTTGTTATGTTTGGTGGAAAATGCGACAGAGTTAAAGGATGCCTTAGCGCGTATGCTCATTGGCTATACCTATGAAAATGTTCCGGTGACTGTCTCTGATCTTGGCGTGCAGGGTGCACTTGCTGCATTGCTAAAAGATGCGATACACCCAAACTTAGTGCAGACTATTGAAAATACGCCGGCCATAATTCACGGTGGACCATTTGGCAATATTGCTCATGGATGCAATAGTCTGATTGCCACGCAAATGGCGTTAAAACTAGGCGAGTATGTCGTCACAGAAGCTGGATTTGGAGCCGATTTAGGAGCTGAGAAATTTTTTGATATTAAGTGTCGACGTGGTCAATTAGAACCAAGCGCAGCTGTGATTGTGGCGACTGTGCGCGCTCTTAAATACCATGGAGGCATTCCTAAAAAGGACCTCACGATCGAGGATCTAGCTGCGATCACGCGCGGGTTTGCCAATCTAGCACATCATGCACGCATTGTATCGGAGTATCATGTACCGTTTGTTATAGCACTCAATCGCTTTCCGACAGATACGGATGCCGAACTTGCTCATGTCGAGAAACTATGTGCAGAACATGGTTTTCGTGTAGCACTTACCGAAGTATTTGCTAAAGGTGGTGCAGGCGGTATGGAATTGGCGAGAGCTATTATGGAAACAATCGACCATTCCGAGATGAGCTTTGCACCTATTTATGATGTCGAGCAATCTTTACTTAATAAGATTGAAATTATTTGTAAAAAAGTATACGGAGCGCGAACTGTGCAATTTACTGACGTAGCGAAGCGGCAGTTGGCAGACTGTGACCGTCATGGGTGGAGCAACTTGCCCATTTGTATGGCTAAAACACCTTATTCATTTTCTGATAATCCTAGTCTTATAGGTGATGTGCAGGAATTCACGATTACGATTCGCGACATTCGCCCATCGCTTGGTGCAGAGTTTTTAGTGTGTCTCACAGGAGATATTATGACGATGCCTGGGTTACCCAAACATCCACATGCATTAAAAGTGGATCTCGACGAAAGTGGTCAAGTGACTGGGTTATTTTAAATGATCTAGTTAAAAGGAAGTACTTGTCATGAATGGAGAACAGTGAATGAATATTGTGCATTTGATTGAGACTTTTCGCTATGTTGGACTTTTTATCTTGCTCGCACTCGAATATTTTATTTTAATTGTTCCTGGCGAAACAGAATTGACGACAGCTGGAATTTTATCAAAAAATCCACATTATCATTTGAATCCAGGATTGATTATTATTGTAGCCGGACTTGGGACATTTACCGGTGCTATGATTGCTTACGGTATCGGTCGTCTGTTAGGGCGGCCATTTATCCTGAAATACGGGAAATATGTGTTGTTAACGCCCAAACGATTGGAACAGAGTGAAGTTTTATTTCAAAAATACACGATTGTTACGTTAGTGATTTCTCGCTATATTGCCGTTGTGCGCGATATTATCCCCTACGTAGCGGGAATCAATCGAGTCAAGTTGGTTATTTTTGCTCCCGTAGTTTTTGTGTCTTCCTTTCTATGGACAGCCACTTTTGTGATGTTTGGTGGTTTAATCGTCAAAGCGTGGGGCTACGTAAGTCAACATTGGCAGAGTCAGATGATCCCTATTGTCATGGTTGTAGTGATTTTATTGTTGCTGTATTTCTATATTCATTGGCGTATTAAGAAATCGTTAGCCGAGCTGCAGGTCAGGACAGATTCACAGCAACAATCTACGGATGAGTAAAACTTATTTTTCTATTGCCAATTTGCAAAGTATGTTCTAGCATAATGTCTAATCTCGTAACGAGAGGAGAGGCATCATCGAACAGTTTGCAAATATGGTGATGGAAGGTAGGTTATGAAAGATCGTATGGAGATAGAATCGCTCGATGTAGTTCCATTAAGAAAGAAAATGGCGTATAGTGCGAATCAATTAGGCATAAATATGTTGTGGAATGCATTTAATACGGTTGCCGTATTTTTTTATGTAACACAACTAAAAGTATCAGGTGTCGAGTTATCTACTGGTATGATCGTGTACGGGATCATTAATGCAGGGTTGAATTTATTGGCCGGGCATTTTAGTGATCGCACCCATACGCAGTGGGGAAGACGCATTCCTTACATCGTAGCTGCTGGATTGCCTTTTTGCATTGCGTTTTACTTTTTATTTTCTCCTCCCATGTTACATCCCCAAGGATTATTGGTTTATTTTTTACTGTTAACATTTATTTTTGATATTGGATTTACATTAACAGCTCTTAACGTAGGGAGTCTCTTCCCTGAAATGTACCAAGAGGAAAAATCTCGTGTGTATGTATCTGCCATGCAACAAGTATTTGGGATCATAGGACTTATTATCGGCGTCGCACTTTCTAAGTCACTCGGACAGACATTGGGCTGGTCGACGATGGCTATTATTTTTGCAATCATTAGCGTCGTATCCATTTATGTTTCACTTTATGGCTCCTTTGAAAATCCGACTTATCGTCAAGAATCATTTCAATTAGGTAAGGCACTAAAAGCAACTTTTCAAAACAAACGGTTTCTCATGTATGTAGTGGCCAGTTTTTTAGTGCAATTGTCTACAACAATGTTTACTACCGTATCATCGTTTTATACAAAATACGTAGTGGATATGTCTGCGCTACAAAGCAGTCTCTTTTTAGGTGGGATATTTTTAGTGGCGATGCCGGTATCATTTATTTGGGCTAAAATTGCAATTCGCATGTCAACTGTAAAAGCGGCTATGATTAGTACCGTTTTATACATGGGAACCATTCTCGCATTTTTATTTGATAAGTCACCGATTAGCGTGATTGTAACCGGTTTCTCGATGGGGATATCGATCTCTGGTTTCCTCGTATTGTTAAATGTATTGCTTGCAGATGTGATTGATTATGATGCATTTCTCACGGGACGTCGGCGTGAAGGTATGTATCTAGGAATGAACGGATTTATTGTTCGATTGGGTCTATCTGTTCAGTATGCAATTATGGCAATTTTCTTTTCGGTTAGCGGGTATAATAGTCAACTTCAAGTTCAAAATGCGGGAACTGTATTTGGGTTTCGTTTCTTGCTTGGAGGCTTGCCTATTTTCTTTATGCTTATTGCGCTATTGATGTTAGGAAAGTATCATCGCTTGATGAAACCGATGGTTGCGCATGTATCAAATACAAAATATGATAGAAGCTAAAGAATTGCTGTCATCTATATGATGACTTGAGGAAGAAGTGTGGGACATGAGTTCCTTTGTGTGGATCATTCTTGCTGTCATACTTGGCGTCATTGAGCTGTTGAGTACGACATTTATTTTATTATGGGTTGCGCTTTCCGCATTTGTAACTGGGATCCTTAGCTTGTTTCTACATGTTTTTGGCATACAATTGCTCGTGTTTATCTTCTTGTCCATTATTTTATTAATTCTGACGCGACCACTTGTTAAACGTTGGAGAGGATCACCAACTTCTACTTATCAATCGAATGTTCAACGGTTAGTTGGTGAAGAAGGTGTGATGGTGTCAAAGATAATGGAAGGAAAGACAGGGATGGTACGTGTGGGCAATGAAACGTGGAGTGCGCGGGGCGAATTCCCAGAGGCAATTGTGGAACGAGGTGATCGAGTCCTCGTAGTTGCAGTGAAAAGTTCTCTCTTGATTGTGCGTAGAGTAGTGTCGGAGTGACAGGAGTAAGCTTTGCACCATAAGTGGTAAGACAAAATAGGTGGGGAGACTTTCTCAATGGCAGGATTATCAAATGTAGTGATTTTAGTGATTGTTGTGCTTTTGATTCTGCTTTTAGTGTGGCGATCGGTGCGTATTGTAGGGCAACAAACAGTATTTATCGTGGAGCGGTTTGGTCGCTTCCATCGCGCATTAGGTCCTGGACTCAATATTATTTTTCCTTTTATTGATCGAGTAAAGAAAAAACTTGATTTGCGCACACAACAAGTGACCGTTCCAAGACAAGAGGTCATCACAAAAGATAATGTCAATATTAAGATTGAGACGGTATTTTTTTATACGGTGATTGATGCACAGCAAGCAACATATAACATTCAAAATTTCGTACAGGGGATTCAGAACATTACGGCATCCAATATTCGTCAAGTAGTTGGCCATATGGAACTGGATGAAACGTTGTCTGGTCGTGACCGCATTAGTTTTGAATTAAGGCAATCATTAGATGAAGTAACAGAGACTTGGGGTGTGCGGATTGATCGAGTAGAAGTCATTGATATCCATCCACCTACAGAGATTCAAGCGTCTATGGAAAAACAAATGAAAGCAGAACGTGAAAAACGCGCCAATATTCTTCAGGCAGAAGGGGAACGACAGTCTGCTATCTTGCGTGCAGAAGGTGAAAAACAGTCGACCATCTTACGCGCAGAAGCGGAGAAAGAAGCCAATATTCGCCGTGCAGAAGGTGTAAAACAAGCGATCGTTTTGGAGGCTACAGGACGTGCAGAAGGAATTCGCCTTGTCGCGTCTGGAGAGCGCAATCGCATCGAAATGTTGGCTGCTGCGGGATTGGATGAGCAGGTACTCGCTTTTCAGTCATTTGAAGCACTAAGCAACATGGCGCAGGGACCAGCTAGTACGATTTTTATCCCAGCAGATGCAGTGAATGTGCTAGCCAATATGGGCGCGATTAGTAAGGTGTTTCAAGCTACTAAAAATAGTGGGGAATCGCTATAGAGTTGAAAGCTACCCAACAAGGTGTAGCGCACACAGTCACAGCGTGTGCGCTACACCTTGTTGAGCTATTCATTCGTATCGATGGATGGATATAGTACCAATCATCAAATGATCTAGTTAGTTAGTGCGGGATTATCTTGCTGCGTTGACTATGGTCAATACGTTGCTGCGCGCGCACAAGGGCGTGTAACAGCCTAACGGTTAACCGTAGGTGACATAGGGGTCCACATATAACCACCATCTGTCGTGTGAAACACAACACTAGTTGAACCTGGGGATCCAGTGAGCAAATATCCATCTTGCGAGCTTACGAAATCAACTTGCTCAGCTTGCGCAAACTCAGAACCGCTTTGAACTTTTGACCATGTGCTACCACCGTTGTGAGTGACATAGAGAGTACCAGAAACCATGGCATTGCTCTGTCTGTTGGTTTTCGTGTCTAGAACGTAGATTGTCTGTTGATTGATTGGGTCAACAAATTGCACTTGGTTATGGGTGCCTGAAGGTTGTAAAAGAGCAGTAGGCGACCAAGATTCTCCATCATTTGTAGTATCGTATATCATCAATCCTCCAAGCCCATTTAAAACAGGTAAAATACCATGTTGTCCAAAAAACTGCGGAGGAAATATGTTGAGTGGTGAATGGTTTTGCGATGATGGAATAGCCAATCGTTGGCGAGTAAATGACATACCTGCATTTGTTGACTGATATAACCATGCAAATCCATAGAGTGCATTTTCACCTGTCATAAAGCCATGTGTGGGTGTAGAGAAGGCAATGCCATTTTTATTGCCGCCAAATGGAATCGCGGTATGATTCATATCACCTGTAGCAGAGAGCTCCCATGATACGCCACCGTTTGTTGTATGAAAGAGTTTAACACCTTCGGATCCGGCAGCTGCTCCAATATCAACCATCAGCCATCCGTCCTGTGCGTTGACAAATGAAAGAGATGCACCATAACCGGCCACTGGAATAGTTGTAGCGTGCCATGTGCGTCCACCTGTAGTGGTGTAATCGACTCGCGTGTCTACATATTGGCCTTGTGTATTCATTGTTTGTTGAACTATCCAGGCATCTGATGCAGTGAGGAAGTCAGCACCACCACCGCGTACCTTATAGATGGGATTGTCTCCTAATCGTACAGTTGAAAACGGTAAAGGACTGGCATTATTCCACGTGAGTCCACCATTTGTCGTACGCCAAATATGGTGACCAGATAGTCCCCAGCCATCTTCTTGATTGATCATAAAGAGACCTTGCAACGGCAAGGACGGAGTGATTTGTACAGTGGTTGCACGCATATCCCAGTCGGTACCATTCCATGAAGACTGAACAGACAGATGTGCCAGGGCTTGCTCAATGTAATATACAGGGACGTAAGTTGTCATAACGCCACTATATGGATCAAGTGCCACACGTTTTGGTGCATATTCTATGATGACGCTATGAATAGCAATCGCCATTTCATTTTGGGCCATGGTTCTGCTTGTTGGTAGGGAGTGCATGTGTAAGACAAAACGTTTGGTGTTAGGAGTTAGATTCCATACATGTGTTGTTCCATTCCATGTCCCAGATACTTGCATATGTTGCATGGCTTCATTTAGATAATAGATGGGGAGCCATGAAGTGAGATGATGTGTCCAAGGGTCGTTTACTGCGATGTGCATGGCCGTTTCAATAGTTGTTCCATTGAGAGCAATCTGTGTGGACAAGTCTGATGTACCTGTTGCAGCATACGTTTGTTTGGGTAGTGCTAAGCAGGCTACTGTGGAGATCGCCATAAGTGTTGTGATCATGGATGTCCGTTTTTTGCGCAAAATCCCATCTCCTCAATGTCATGTCTACTCTTTAGACGTTGTCTTGAGAAAAAGGTTTCATAGTGTAGCGCAATGCGGAGTCAAGTACGATCACACAGGATGTTTTGATCCATATCGGATTCACCATCTCATCTTCATCTTACGCAGGATGGTGTCTGATGTGAACTTTGGGTGAATCAAGAATCTTGCTTGACAACATGGCCCATAGTTCAGTGGCAATGCCTGCAACAATCCCTGCAATTAGACTTAGAGCGCCAGAAATGGATCCATGTGCAATATACATGGCAGTAATCGATAACATATTTAAAAATAATAATGATAGCCAGAGTGGGATGTGAGCGCGTTGTAACAATACTTGCGCTACGGCAGTATACCCACCTGTGGAGTATCCTTTTGACACGAGTAAACCCATTGGTAGTTTTGCAAATAGTAGAATTAAACAAAAGGCGAGCCATTGAGGCCAATCTGCGTCGATGGGTAGCATCTCGAATAACCACATACTTGTACCTGTCAAAGCAGCACCAATCGCTGTCCAAATCACAGTTTTTTTGCCACTAAAAATAAACACAGTGCAAAATATGGTAGCTTTTATGATGAGGTTGACGAATCCTGTACTGATATGTAGAATATCGCCAATTCCAATGCTAAGGCCACTCACGCCGCCAGAAGAAATATGTGAACTTTTCTCAAGAAAGACGGAGATAGCTGCCATTAAAACGCATCCGATAAAATAACGCAATGGAGGCATGACTGCAGTGATCTCTCCTTATATAGGGTAGTACGACGAATAGTAGGATTCTCTGCGCACATCTGGTATGCTCTATATGGAAGTTTGCACTAAAGTGAGGGGGTTCAAACGTATGACAGCACATCGAGTAGTTATTCAGTGGAATGAATCGGATCAAACCAAGTGGCCGCTTATGGTGAATAATATTGTACATTTACTAAAGGCAATGCCCGAGGCAGAGATTAAGGTGATCTCATTTGGTCCAGGTATTTTTGCGTTCCATAAGGAACGAGCCATCGAATTACCAGCTGGAGTTCAGGTAGGGATTTGCCAAAACACGATGCGTGGAACGAATACAAGTGAAGATCAACTGATCACTGGAATTCAAGTGGTTCCTTCTGGGGTTGCTGAAATTGTAAAACTACAAGCGGACGGCTGGATCTACTTAAGGCCTTAGACTGAGAGGAGATTTTGCAAGCTCCTCTCGTTCACTGCGATCATCTATGGCTATATAAAAGAGTGCTGCGAAGATTAGGGTAGTGGATTAGCCCTTGCAGTGACATATAGCTTATACCACTCCTCGCGAGTGAGTGAGATCTTGTTGGCTTCTCCACATGCGCGAATTCGATCAGGGTTTGCTGTGCCGATCACCGGTTGAATGCCTGCTGGATGAGTCATTAGCCAAGCGAGAATAATCGCTTCAGGCGTTGTTTCTTTTTGTTTGGCGAGGTCCGACACCAGTGCAGCAGTGGCGCGAATAGAGTCGCTTTGATTGGAATCAGCGCGACCGGAAAGTACGCCTTTAGCAAGAGGTCCCCATGCTTGAATCTGGATATTCTCAAGTTGACAGAACTCCATTGTACCTTCTGGAAACACGTTATTTCTTGCTGCCTCTTGGTTTACATGAACACCCGTTTCAAGCCATCCGATTTTCACTAGACTCATCTCAAGTTGGTTTACGATTAGTGGTTCATCACAATAGGCTTGTAATAAGCGAATCTGACCAGCACTCATATTGGACACTCCAAAATGACGGACCTTACCAGATGCTTTCAGCTTATGTAGTGCACTGGCGACTTCTTCTGGATCCATTAGTGGATCTGGGCGATGGAGAAGCAAAAAGTCAAGATATTCGATTCCCAATCGGGATAATGTACCATCGACACTATGTAAAATGTGGGATTCAGAAAAATCATAACGCCCTGGATTGCCTTCGTGATCTGCAAAACGAATACCACACTTCGATTGAATGAGCATGTGTTCACGAAGATCCTTACGCTCTTTGAGCACTTGTCCAAATACTTCTTCTGCCTTACCCATCGTATAAATGTCAGCATGGTCAAACATGTTGATACCTATAGATAAAGCTGCATCTACAGCAGCGTGTGCATGCAATACATGCTGTGCAGTAATGGGATTTTGATTCCACTCCCCGCCAAGCCCCATACACCCGAGTACAAGCTGACTTGCTAGCAAACCGCGACGACGCAACGGAATTTCCTTCACCATCATTTCCCCCTTGCCATAGTAGATGCTTTTAACTTAGATATTTCTATAGTGTATCCCTATTAAGACTTAAGTGCCAAATATATATTGATTTTTACCGAGATCCTTCGCTGTATATAACGCTTGATCTGCACAGCGTAGTAGTGTTTGGGCTGTTTTGGCTTGTAGGGGATAAAGTGCTATGCCAATGCTTGCAGTTACGCTAACGACTTCACCATCTTGCAAAACGACCTTTTTAACCACTGAGTTAAGAATCTGATCTACTATGTGCAAGATATCCGCATCATTGCTTGCAGACGTTACTAGGAGAGTAAATTCATCTCCCCCGAATCGTGATACGACGTCTTCTGGTTGTACAGAAAGAGTTAATCGGTTAGCAATCTCCTGTAGTAATTGATCACCTGCTTCATGTCCATATGTGTCATTGACATTCTTAAACCCATCTAAATCCAGTGCGAGGACAGCAAAAAAAGTCGATTCAGATGTTGTGGATAGGTAGTGTTGTAACTGTTCTAAAAACAACCTGCGATTAGCAAGTCCTGTTAGTGGATCGTGGTAAGCCAAATAGGAGATATGTACCTGTTGTATTGCAAATTGATGATATAACCGCACTATTTCCCCTAAGAGGACGAGGAGTATGACGAGCCCGGCTATAAGACTGGTAAACCGCGCCACATACCAACCAACCATATATCGTCCACTTGCGTATAGTGTCAACGTCACATCGATCCATGAGGCAAAGGCAACGATAGCTATCCACATCCGTAATGCTCCACGGGGTTTTTGGGGATAAGTGACAGACAAGACTGCGGCTGCGTTTATGAGCCAAACGATAGGACCTACGCCTGATGTGAAGAGATGAAAGTAGTTGCGCCCTTTAATGAGTGTTGGTAAATAAGAAACGTAATGTATGGCTAGGAGAGTTTCTAGTGCAACTATACTTAGCGTGATCGCAAAGGAATAGATGATCCAATGCCAGATTCGCTTCTCACTTGCAGTGCGTTTTCCAGTACGATCGGCAAGTGCAAAAATCATTAGTCCAAGTGGAAAGCCACCATGCCAAAATACCCAAAGCCAGATAGCTGTCTGTGAAGTAGCACCTAGCCACCCACTTTGTGAAAAAATGCCTGGGAAAGTGAGAAGGTGTGGCACAATAATTAAACCAGAATACAGATAGGCATTTGCTAGAAAAGCGTACGCGATTCTTCGTGTAGTAAAAAATTGTCCGAAAAATAGGAATGAAGTTATCCATTCTGATACAATCATAATGGATAATACAGAAGGTAAGAAGGGTTTAACGACAATTGTCATACGTGTGGCAAACGGTAGACTGCTAATGAAGATAAGACATAAAATGATAGCAAATATACGGATGCTCCAGATGCGGGAAGTGGTCGCCTTTGTATCAAGCATGCTTATCATTGTATTTTCTGATAAGGTTTTACCCATTAACGTGGAGGATTGTGTGATATTTGACGAGCGATGAATGAGTTGATCATGTTGGGTATACGTCTTGTTTTTTAGCATGATAGTCCTTTTTAGTCATAAAATTTCTTGATATAACCAGAGATACTTTTAGCTTAAAAGTAGACTGACATGATGAAGTGTAACATAGTTAGCAATCAATTGATAAGTATGAATTTATGCTGCATACTAGCTAGAATAAGAGGTCAGTCATTCTCACTGGGGGTTATATGATGATACAAGCGACGATGATGAACTTTCCATTAACTTTGAACCATATACTAGAAAGAGTGGTTCAGTTATATCCACAGACTGAGGTTGTATCGCGGTTGCCTGATCACACGCTCCATCGCTACACCTATGCTGACTTTTATCATCGATCTCGTCAATTAGCCGAATCGTTGCAACTAGCTGGGCTTAAACGCGGTGATCGAGTGGCGACACTCATGTGGAATCATTATGCGCATCTTGAGGCGTACTTTGGCATCGCGGCTTCAGGTGGGGTCACGCATACGTTAAATCTCCGCTTGCATCCTAATGATATTTCTTATATCGTGCAACATGCGCAAGATCGCTTTCTTATTGTTGATGATGTGTTACTTCCATTTGTGAAGCAAATCGTCACACAAGTACAATTTGAAAGAATTTTTGTTGTTCCACTCTCAGGATTGCCGATACCAGAGGGGTTTGAAAGCTACGAGGATTTATTGGCTACAGCTACTGGTGATTTTGCATATCCAGAGATATCCGAAGACGATGCTGTGGCCATGTGCTATACATCGGGTACGACAGGTCGGCCCAAAGGTGTCGTTTACTCTCACCGCGCCATGGTATTACATAGTTTTGCTATAACGAACGTGGACACGTTTGCTATTTCTTCACGAGATGTTGTAACGGCTGTAGTACCCATGTTTCATGCTAATGGGTGGGGCGTACCGTATGCGGCCGTTATGGCAGGTGCTAAGCAGGTGCTGCCAGGACCACATCTGGACCCGCAAAGTTTGCTGAACTTATTTGAAGCAGAGCAGGTGACGTTTGCCGCAGGTGTTCCGACGATCTGGCTTGGTATTGCGCAGCTATTAGAAAAGGAGCCACAGCGCTTTAATTTACAGCGTATTAGGATGGCTGTAGGTGGATCTGCTGTACCAGAAGGATTAATTCGTACGTTTGATCGTTTCCATTTAGAAGTAATACACGCTTGGGGTATGACAGAAACAACACCTACTGCCACAGTCAGTCGGTTAAAACCACATATGGCTTTCGCAACAGATAAAGAACGTTATCAAACAAGGGCGAAGCAAGGGATGGCGGTTCCATTTGTAGAGATGCGTGCGGTCAATGAGGATGGCGTTGTCCCATGTGATGGAGAGACTATGGGAGAATTACAAGTCCGTGGGCCCTGGATCACAGGGAGTTATTATGGTGATGAGACGCTACAAAATAACTTCACCGCGGATGGTTGGTTTCAGACTGGAGATGTGGTCAATATCGATTCAGAAGGGTATATGAAGATTGTCGATCGCACCAAAGATTTAATTAAATCAGGTGGTGAGTGGATAAGCTCCGTTGACATAGAGGGAGCACTCATGGATCATCCTGATGTATTAGAAGCTTCAGTTGTGGGTGTGACACACCCGAAGTGGCAGGAACGACCAATAGCAGCTGTTGTTTTCAAAGAAGGCAGACAGGTTTCTAAAGAAGAGTTGCTTCAATTTCTCTCTGAGCGATTCCCAAAATGGTGGCTACCTGACGATTTTGTATTTGTTGCAGAGATTCCTCGAACGTCAGCAGGTAAATTTTATAAAAAAGCACTGCGTGAACAATTTAAGGATTGGCAATGGGATCATCAAGAGTAAAATGAAGATGGTCTGCTAGAGCGATCTACATGATCATTTTGTGTAGTATGCGTTTTTGTTGATATTTTCGAACTCCTCTGTTTCTTCGACAGACTTTGCACGTGAGATGGGGTAAGGTGTGTGCACATGCATCTGTCTAAGGAGAGAGGGGTTTGCATTGGCTGTAAAATTACTACTAAAATCACTCATCGTATTCGTTGCAGCTAGCTTTGCTTTGTATGCAGGGCTACAAGCGGAAGTCATCGCTCAAGTGGGTGTGACACAACACATTCCTCAATTGGAGGGGGATGGGGCAGGTAACTTCGTTTTTGCCGTTTTGTGTTTAGTGTCTGGATTTTTTGTGTTAATAAAACCGCTAATAGCGGTGGGATCCTTTGCCTTGACAGCTGTCGTTGTATTCTATGTTGGGATGACCTACCAGGATCACACTGCGCTGTTATGGACCGTCGTACCTGTAGTATTGTCTATTGTATGTTTGGCAGTGTACCAATCAGAGAGAAACGGCAGTAAAGAAGCAAAAAGAGTAGCTGTTTCAACACCATCTAGGAGTTGATTGGCTAGTGTTGTGAGTGATTAACGTGTACTTGCTGCAGGCTTTCAACCCCTTTTGCTATGATGCTAAAGGGGTTGATCACATTTTAAAAAATAATCACCTTTAGGCTTTGCGTTTTGGTTATTTACAAAATAGTTATCGTGTCTTTACATGTATTTGATGACCGGATGGTATACTCAACACAAGGGAGAATTATTGTGTTGTGTCTGAGTTGCAACAGTGAATAATCGTAGTAAGTGGTTGTTACTTGGCATCTACCATATCTTACACCATCATAAAAGAGGGATCATTTTTGAGCTTGAAGCGTACTCAACGAGAGGCATTGGCGGCCTACATGTACCTTTCACCCTCCGCTCTAATTTTTCTAGTATTCACGGTGGGGCCAGCGATCTTCGTTCTTTATATCAGCCTATATCATTGGGATTTTCTCAATCAGATGATGTCGACCTTCGTTGGGTTAGGGAACTATGCCCAATTGCTTCAATCAGCCGATTTTTGGCATAGCTTATGGATGACTCTATATTTTGTTGTAGGATCGGTGCCCGTTGGTGTATTTGGGGCACTGTTGATCGCCATGTTGTTGATGCGTCCATTTCGCGGTCGTGGATTATTTCGTTTGGTGTTTTTTGTTCCGTATGTGACGCCAGTCGTCGCAACATCGATTGTTTGGTTGTGGTTATTCAATCCCCAATTCGGGCTATTTAATGAATTGCTACAAATGGCGCATCTCCCTACGATTGGGTGGGTGCAATCGGTGCGATTTGCTATGCCTTCTGTCATTATCTATACCCTATGGCATGGAATTGGGTTTAACGTCGTCATTTTTATGGCAGGACTTACAACCATTCCATCTGATGTAGGGGAAGCTGCGCGCATTGATGGAGCTACTCCCTGGCAGGAATTTTGGGCTGTCACATGGCCGCTATTAGCGCCAACTACACTTTTTGTTGTCGTTATTAATACCATTGGTGCACTGCAGGCATTTACTCAGTTTTTTACGCTTACAGGAGGTGGTCCGGTTAACGCAACGACTACTGCGAGCTTTTATTTGTATCAACAAGCGTTTGTTTTTTACCATACAGGATATGCAGCTGCCTTAGCTGTCATTATCTTTTTGATTACGGCTGCGCTGACATTTGTACAAATGCGAGTTTCAAGAGCGCGGCACGTATAGACGGGATAGATAAAGTCCTGTTTTATGAGCACAGAAGGATAGATAGCGTTACGCAGAGTGTGATCATAGATAAAGAGGGGGATTTGTAATGAAGTCATTGCATATAGGACATGTTTCAAAAAAAGTACATATCACGAAACGATCTTTTCGAACAGCTGGGCTTTTATCTGGGGCGTTTGCACTTTTATTAACAGGTTGTGGGACAAGTACGACAGCTACACCGCAGAATCAAGCGAATCCAGGGGCTACTACTAGTGGTACTGTCAATATTACATTTGCAGAAGCCATGTCTTCTGGAAAACAGGCATCTGCACTGACTCACTTAGTTAATCAATTTGAGCAAAAGAATCCATCCGTGACGGTAACGCTTATGCCAGAACCAAGCTATGGCGTATTACTCACAAAAGAAGAAGCAGCAATAGCCGCACAAAATCCACCGACGATTGGGCAAGCCTATGAAGATTGGGCGGCAAACTTTGCGCAATCTCAAGCGATTCTTCCACTCACTTCGTTTGTCAATGGGAAGAATGGACTATCTGCTAAAGCTCAGGGTGATTTTTGGCCAAGTGTTTGGAGTGATCAATTTTTACCGGATGGTAAGATATGGATGATGCCGTTTAATAAGAGTGATTTTGTCATGTACTATAACGCCAATCAGTTAAAAAAGATGGGCCAAGCGGTTCCAACTACTTGGACCCAATTTGCTCAAGTAGCTAGTGCAGTCACCTCGCAGTCTAAAGGGACATGGGCGATGAGTATGGATCCAGGCAATCCAACTGCTCCAGGGAATGGGACCTATTTGTGGCTCTCTGTATTGCGTTCCTTTGGTGGACATTTATATCAAAATGGGAAGATTGCATTTGATTCTCCACAAGGAATTCAGACCATGAACTATTTTAATAACCTGTATAAAGCAGGAGCCTTAAAGCTCGGAACCAATTATCCTGGGCAGACAGCGCTCGGTGCTGGGAGAGCAGCATTTGACTTGAGTACAGTTGCATCGTACCCATACAACGTTCAAGCAGTGAATGGGAAGTTCACAATGGATGTGGCAGCACTTCCAGCTGGTCCTTCCGGACAAGGAAACATGATGCAGGGCACAAACATTGTCATGTTTGCCAAGGCAACGCCTGCACAGCAACAAGCAGCATGGAAGTTTATGAAGTGGTTGACAGAACCACAGCAAACCGCATATTGGGCAAAGACTACTGGTTATTTACCAGTTCGTCAATCAGCGGAAGCTTTAATGAGCAGCTACTATTCAACGCATCCATACCAACAGATAGCTACCCAATCACTGCAGTATGCGAAACCAACGCCACCAGTTGCGGGTATGCAACAAGCAGTTGGATATATTGGGGACGCGATCACAGAAGTACTAACACAGCATGTACCTGCTAGCCAAGCGCTTCAAGCTGCAGCACAAAAAGCGCAGCAAGCGTTGACCAGCCAAGGTGCATGATCATGGTGGGAAAACGTGTTTGGGCTGTCATTCGAATTGCCATCATTGTGGTGATCGCTCTAATGTTTATTCTTCCCTTCTATTGGGTCATTGTCACATCGCTCAATACTCAGGGACAGTCGATGCAATTTCCACCTGTATTTTTGCCACATGGGCACTTCTCTAATTATGCTCGCTCATGGAGTGAAGCACCTTGGTTACAATACTTTGCTAATACGATTTTTATTGCATTAGTGACTACGCTCCTCTCGTTATTCACGTCACTTTTTGCAGGATTTGCCTTTGCTACGATGAGATTCCCGGGGAAATCGGTGATTTTTGCCGCTTTCCTCGCCATTATGATGATTCCGCAGACTGTCTTACTGATCCCAGACTATATCTTATTAGCGGATATTCACTGGTTAAATACGTATTGGGCACAAATTGTACCGTGGGGAGCCTCTGTGTTTGGGATTTTTCTTTTGCGACAGTTTTTTATGGGGCTACCGATTGAATACTGGGAGGCCGCACAGATCGATGGCGCAAGTCGTCTTCGATATTTATGGCAATTTGGTGTCCCGGCAGCCCGACCTGCTCTCATCACCGTTGCACTGTATGTTTTTATTGGCTCATGGAATAGTTTCTTATGGCCCTATATTATGACTAGTAGTCCATCCGTTCAGCCAGTGGAAGTGGGATTAGCTACGTTTCTTGGGACAAACGGGACGGATTGGACGGGTTTATCGGCTGCCGTCGTTTACACTACATTGCCAGTCTTACTCTTATTCCTTGTAGCTCAGCGGCAATTTTTAGAGGGTGTCTATGCCGGTGGCGGAGGATTAAAAGGTTAATAGGGAGGCTGTTATGAAACAATCTGATAGTAAGCAAGCTGTCTTTACCTTATATGGCGGAATTAACGTGATCGGTGGAACTAAGCTTTATGTGCAAAGTGGGGAGAGCGAAGTGTTGTTTGACTTCGGCTCTACATTTGCACCTGGTTTTGGTAGTTTTGACACCGTTTTAAGACCGCGACCGGGCCGAGAAGTCGATGATTATATGGCGCTTGGTATTATTCCAAATCTGCCTAAACTGTATGCTGGATCTAAAGAAGGACATGATTTGCCTGTGTTTATTAGCCATTTTCATTTGGATCATGTCGGGTTACTGTTTCTGTTGGATCCTTCCGTTCCAATTTATATGAGTGAGCCTAGTTATCAGTTATATCAGCAACTTGAGGTAATTGGTGAAGGTATTGGACAACATGACGATATTCGTGTATTTACTTATGGACAATGGATCGAATGGAAATCGCTTCGCGTGTTGCCGCTAGAAGTCGATCATGATATTCAAGGTGCAACTGGTTTTTTTGTGGAGACGCTAAGTGGGACGATTGCTTATACAGGGGATTTTCGCGGACACGGTAACCATCCGGATAAAACGGAAGCCTTTTTTCAGTATTTGGGAGCCCATAGAACACACGCTCTCATCAGTGAGGGAACGCGTGCTGGGGAAGCTAGCGGTCGTCATACTGTACCTGAAAAGGATATGGCACACATGCTGGCTAAGACGATGGAAAATCGGAGTGCTGTGTTTTTTACACTATATCATCGCAACATTGAGCGTATCGCTGCATTTGCTGCAGCGGCACAGGCCGTTTCGCGAAAGTTGGTATTGACGCCAGCGACACTTCATCTTTTTCGTACACTTGCCCCAGTGCAGTATGAGCAGAGTCGACCAGCTGTGTATGTATGCGCAACTCAGGCAGCAGAGTCATTGCCTTCCTATCTTACTGGATTAGACGTGCAAACAGTGAATGCACAAGAGCTGGCTAACGACCAAACTGCGTTTTTGGTCGAGTTGCCTTATGAACATCTCACTGAGTTAGTAGATATACAGCCACATAATGGTGCTATCTATATTCACTCAGATGGGGTTCCACTTGGGGCCTATGATCCGGCATATGCCAATGTAACTAATTGGTTACAGACTTTTGGAGTGGACATGGTTTCCGTACGCAGCACAGGACATGCTGATCCCGCGTATTTGCAAGCCTGTATTGAACAGGCTAATCCAGATGTGTTGTATGCAACGCACACGTTCCATCCAGAACAAATGCCTGCACCTCATTCTGGGTTGCTAGTCGTACCGCATATTGGACGGAACTATCCAATTGCTCCTATATCGGTCTGAACATCATTTCATTCATAGTACACAATAAAAAGTCGCCATGAAGTTTTTCTGGCGACTTTTATTTGTGTACTATATCTAAATCATAACTTTATGGAATATATATCGATAATAAATATTTTATTTTGCTTGTTTTAGAGTATACTCATGTAGTTGATTAGACATGAGATGAGGAGGCAAAAACTATGGCAAAAATAGTCGTTAGTATTACTTCAGCAAAAAATGATACGGATAAGGCAACACTTGGCTTTGTAGTAGCCAATGCATCTGTAGCATCAGGCCAAGAAACAGTTGTTTTTCTCAGCACAGAAGGTGTGTATTTAGCACAACAGGGGTATGCAGATGACATTCATGAAGAAGGATTTGCACCTTTAATCGATTTACTCACTAATTTTCGTGAGGCCGGTGGAACTCTTTGGGTCTGCAGTCCATGTGCGAAGAAACGCAATTTAGTAGAAAAAGATTTGGTTTCCGGTGCAGTCATTGTTGGCGGAGCATCGTTGATTGAATACCTTGCACAAGGTGCTGCATGTATCAGTTATTAGAAGCGGGTGAATAACCATGCACAAGCAATGGGATTCTGATGGTCTGTGCGATGGCGGAGATCTAGATTGTGGATCTGGGTTGTTACTAATTATAAAAAAAGCCATGGATTCTATTCAAGATCATGGGGTATTAGAAGTACATAGTCGTGATGACTCTGTAGCGGTAGACCTACCTGCGTGGTGTAGAATGGTTGGCCATGAATTACTAGGGGTAGAAGTATATGAGACGTATCGCGCCTTCTTTATTCAAAAGAAGGCTAGTGAATCTCATTTGCAAGCTGAACTTGAAGCGGCACGAGGATATACATGGTCTGTACGAATACGCGGAGCCGAAGGGTTACACGCGAAAGTATATGCTCGTAACCATAGCTTTTTAGCAGGCCAATCAGCAGACTTTGGTGCAACAGTCGATGCACCTTCAGGATTAGATTTTGTAGTTAGTGCACTTGGTTCTGACTTAGTTGTGGGATTAAAAGCAGTCGCATCGCGTTCTAAAGTCGTTCTAGATGAAGTAGAGTGCACGGTTCGAGCAACGCTAAACAATGTACTGTATGCTCTGCTATTGGAGGACGATGGTAGTCCGGCAATAGATCAGATTACCGTGGTCTTGTATGTTGCGACAGCAACGGATGAATTACAGATTAAGCAGCTATTTGAAAAAGTACTAGAACGTTCTCCGCTTTATCAGACTTTGCGCAAGGCGACAAAAATAGACGTTCGTATAGAAGTTTCGCTGTAATGGTATGTCATTCTTTGTGAATCATTAGAATGGAGTGATCCATTGTGAGTAAAGAGTTGCCACTCTTTCCTGTCACGGTAGTCGGTAGTTGGCCGCGTTCACGTGAAGTATTGCGTGCACTGCGTGATAAACGTGAGGGGCGGATGGATGAGGCGGAGTTTTTACGCATTACGGAAGGTGCCATCCTAGAGAGCGTTCGCATGCAAGAGGAAGCGGGTGTTGATCTTTTGACTGATGGGGAACAACGGCGCGATAACTTCATCTCTTTCGTGGCTGAAAAGCTTCATCATGTAAAGATGTTAACCGTTGCAGAGTTGCTTGATTATGTGGAGGATAAGGCTGGGTTTGAAGAAATTTTAGGGACGTTGGATGTTCCGGCCTTTTCTCTTTCTAATCCCGTAGCAGTGGGCCCGATTGCACGTGCAAAGCCGCTAGCGCTCGATGAGTTTTTGTTTTTGCGAAAGCATACTGATCGTGCGATCAAAGTCGCGTTACCAGGACCCTATCTCCTTACGCGCTCCATGTGGGTTGAAGGATTGTCACAGGCTGCTTATCCTACTAAAGAAGCGTTGGCAAAAGATGTGGTACGCATATTGCGAGAAGAGTTAGAAGATCTAGTGAATGCCGGTGCGGATTTTATTCAATTGGATGAACCCGTGTTGACTGAACTCGTTTTTACACAGAAAAATGCTAACCGCACGTTTATGTGTGGAGCTTTAACTGCAAAAGTCGATGCACAAGCAGAATTGCAGTTTGCCACTGATTTGATCAATGAAGTGGTAGAAGGGTTTCGTGGACGAGGATCAAGGCTTGGCGTACACGTATGCCGGGGCAATTGGAGTACACAGGAAGATGTATTGCTGCGCGGCCCCTATGAACCATTGATGCCTTACTTAGCCTGTCTTGCAGTGGATCAATTGGTGCTTGAATATGCGACACCACGTGCTGGTGAACTCGATGCATTACAGGCCTTGCGTGATACGGAAGTGGGGCTAGGAGTGGTCAATCCGCGATTGTCTACTGTCGAATTGGCTTCCGATATCGTGAATAAAGTGGAGTCCTCACTTGCATATCTACCAAAGGAACGCATTTTTTTAAATCCTGATTGTGGATTTGGGACATTTGCGCAACGACCCATGAATTCATCACAAGAGGCCGTGAAAAAACTACGCGCTTGCGCTGATGCTGCACAGGTGTTACGTGCAAAATATAATGATGCATCTCTGTAAAGGTTATACGTTTTGTAGTAGGGGGGATACGCAATGAATATCGTCATCTTGGCTTTTTCTGCAGCAGCTGGCATGGTGTCATTTTGCGCCCCTTGACTACTCGGGATGCTACCAGCGTATGTTGCATACCTGAGTGGCACAGCAGCCGAGGTCTCGGTTGGCGGTAAAGTAAAGGGCGCGATGTTGAGACATAGTCTTGCTTTTGTTGTAGGGTTTTCAACGACTATTATTATACTCGGTATGATTGCGGCACTCATTGGTCGCCTATTTAATGGATGGATGGATTATTCAGGGGTAGTAGGTGGGCTTTTATTACTTATGCTCAGCTTACAGCGTTTTGGTGTGATACATCTCCCATGGTTGCATGATCGTGGTCTTGCAGGAGGAAAGCATGCAGCTGGAAGTGCATCTCTATTTCGTTCTTACATCACAGGTTTTACACTTGCATTTGGGTGGCAGGTAACGCTCATTGTAGCACTGACGATGGTGGCTAGTTTGCATGTATCATGGGTGATGACATTGCTTGTTTTACTGGTATATAGTGCAGGGTTTTCTGTGATGTTTTTTATTACATTTATATTCTCGTCATCACTTGTGCGCGCTTTTCGCTCATTGGGGAGTCGCATGATCTGGGTGGATCGTGGTGCAGGACTGTTGATGATGGGTGTAGCATTACTACTGATTTTTGATGACAATAATGCGTTAAAGACATTGGCTGATTGGAAAACTGGCCCTATCATCAAAGCACTTTTTCATGGACATCTATGATACACAGAATGAAGGAAGAATGTGCAATCAACAGCAGGGTTCCTATGTCAACAGGAACCCTGCTGTTTTCATAGTACACGTGTGGTGTACTATGTGGCTCATCCATGATCATGGTTTCCTTCACACACAAGATATCGTATAGTTGAAGGTGGATAAAAAAGGAGTGAGTGAAGTGACTGAAAGAACAGAATCACAAGAATTTCAACAAGCAACATTTGCAGGTGGATGCTTTTGGTGCATGGTGAAGCCTTTTGATCAGTGGGATGGCGTTATTCGAGTTGTATCAGGATATACAGGTGGCCACAAGGAAAACCCTACATATGAAGAGGTGTGTTCGGATACGACGGGGCATGTGGAAGCAGTAGAAATTACTTTTGATCCCAAGGTGATTTCGTATCGAACGCTATTGAATCTATTTTGGAAGCAAATTGATCCAACGGATGAAGGTGGTCAATTTTATGATCGCGGATCATCGTATCAGACAGCTATTTTTTATCACGACGCAGCACAGCGTGAAGAGGCAGAAAGATCAAAAGAAGAGTTGCAGCAAAGTGGTCGTTTTACAAAACCGATAGTGACAAGGATTGTTCCTGCCACCACTTTTTATCCTGCAGAAGAGTATCATCAGGATTATTATCAGAAAAAAACAGCGCATTATCAACGCTATCGCATAGGATCTGGGCGCGATGGGTTTATTCGCGCACATTGGGGTGAATAGCAGTGTACGACTTAATCATTCGCAATGTACGTATGCTTGGAAGAGATGATGCTGTGGATGTAGGTGTGCAAGACGGGATAATTGCAAATATAGCTGCTTCGATTCGCGAGCATGCAGTGGAAGAGATCGAAGGGCAAGGCGATTTACTGTTACCGCCTTTTATCGAATCACATATTCATCTAGACTCCGTACTCACTGCTGGAGAGCCAAGGTATAACGAGAGTGGCACGCTTTTTGAAGGGATTCAGGTGTGGACGGAGCGCAAACCATCGCTGACTGAAGAAGATGTGATACAACGCGCGTTAACCGCCTTAAAGTGGCAAGTAGCCAATGGTATACTGCATGTGCGGACGCATGTGGATGTATGTGATCCTAATTTAACAGCTCTAAAAGCCTTACTGAAGGTAAAAGAAATCGTCTCGCCCTTTGTACAATTGCAGATTGTCGCATTTCCCCAAGAAGGCATCTTATCCTATGCGGGGGGAGCAGAATTACTTGAAGAAGCACTGCGTCTTGGTGCAGATGCTGCAGGTGCCATACCACACTATGAATATACGCGTGAGATGGGAATAGAGTCCTTACATGTGTGCTTTCGCCTCGCTCAAAAATATCAAAAGTTAGTTGATGTACACTGCGATGAAATAGATGATGAACAATCACGGTTTATTGAGACAATGGCAGTTCTTGCTCTAGAAACAGGTTTGCGTGAACGGGTGACAGCCAGTCATACAACCGCCATGCATTCGTATAACGGTGCATATGCGTATAAGTTGATGCGTTTGCTAAAAAAATCAGGGATCAATATGGTCGCTAATCCACTGATCAATATCACTTTACAAGGAAGATTTGATGGGTATCCTGCGCGCAGAGGTGTAACGCGCATCAAAGAGATGTGGCAAGCGGGAATCAATGTGAGCCTTGGGCATGATGATGTGCTCGATCCATGGTACCCACTAGGAATAGGAAGTATGTTGCAGGTGGCGCATATGGCTGTGCATACGTCGCATATGACAGGAATGCAAGAAATTGCAGAAACGGTTGAGATGGTCACACAGCGGGCGGCTCGAACACTCGATATTGAATCGGAGTATGGCATTGCAGTTGGGAAAAAAGCGAATATCATCTTACTTCCTGGAACAAATGCATTTGACTTGATTCGACGCCAACCACAAGCGCGTTATGTCATTAGTGCAGGAAAAGTGGTGGCTACTACGCAACCTTCTGTGACGACTGTCTTCATGGAGCCTGGTCGTGAAGAACACATTGATTTTTCTAAACCTGCACGTTAAATCACAGTTGCATGAGTGTAGACCACGAAGCTCAGTCTTCAAATAGGTCGCGTTGATGGTAACTTGAGCGAGCAAAGCGCCATAGTATTTTGCGCTTTGTTAGCCATACGATGTGTGCTCCGTTTTTTTTATTGTGTAGGATGTGTGGAACAAAGAATTTAGCAACAGTAGCTGGACGATCTCCGAGAATATTGAATATCCGCTTGGTTTGCCGTTCATTGCGTATGTGTCCCGTTTCATCGCGCAATAGATCAGTGATCATCATGCCTGGGCAAAGCAAGCCGACCTGGATTGGAGTGTCGCTTGCTTCCTTGGCACATGCGGTGGTGAAGTGTGTAAGAGCCCGCTTTGTTGTGCCGTACAAATTGATCCCGCGTCTTTGCATGCCGTCGCTACCAAAACCCTCTACATTGTATATTTGACCATGCGATTGTTGTAACATACCCTGTAAGGCTACTTTTGTACCGTAGATCATCCCTTGAAGATTAGTTTGTATGACACGCTCGATATCATCAAAGGAAAGTTCCCACAATGCATCACCTTGTTGATTGATACCAGCATTGTTGATCCAAATATCGACTTCGCCCCATGTTGTGGTGGCGAAATCCCATAAGTTAACTATATCTTGATGGTTGCGAACATCGCAAAGTTTGGCGGATACTCTGTGTTGATGAGAGGCAAGGTTTTGCATAGCTTGATCGAGTAGGTGTTGATTTTTCCCACTGATGATCACTCGATGACCCGCTTCCAAAAAGGATGTAGCTAGTGCAAATCCTAGTCCTTTAGTGCTACCGGTAATGACGATTGTTTTCACTGGATATCGCCTACTTTCACGTGACTTGCTGTGTCATCTAATCGAGGTGTGAGTATGGAATTGACGCCGCTGGATCAGGGAGACAAATTGCCTCGCTATGTGTTGTTGTTTGATGGTGTCTGTCAGTTATGCGCTGCATCGGTCACCTTTGTCATTCGTCACGATCCAAGTGGACGTATTGCTTTTGCAGCCATACAATCAGATGCTGGACAGCGCATCATGCAGACTAAATGTACAATGATGGATAGGGATAGGTTGTTAGACCAGCAACTTGATTCTGTATTATGGTTAGAACAAGGGCAGCTCTATGCAAAATCGACGGCAGCACTACGTGTATGTAGACAGTTAAAACGCCCTTGGCCACTGATTTATCCTTTGTTCATATGGATTCCACAAGGATTGCGTGATCTCGTATACGATGTCGTGGCACGCTATCGCTATCGGATTTTTGGCAAGGTCAATGCGTGTATTGTACCAACTGCAGATATAAAAAAACGGTTTCTCACGTGATATTTACTCTTTTCTTAGTTTTCATGATGACCGAGCACTGTAGCGTTGTCTACTGATCAATGACTGCGAGTGCAGTTGCTAAATTGCGTGTTGGAGCGATCAATGATTGACCATGAAAATAAATTCCACTTGATGCCCCGCCATCGAGATTCATCGCTTGTATGAGTCCCATGTCTCGTGCGATCAATGCTTCTTGTTGCATCGTAGCTGAAGATAGGACAGCTAGGACAAGGGTATGATTCTGCGTAATACCAATCAGCGTGCGCGAGGTTTGTGAGTCTATCAGGGATGTGCTTGTGAATCCTTCGCTTGCTGGGTCAAGGACGATTTGACCATGATTGACGAGCATAGGTCCAGCACCTATGGCTTGTGTGATACCTGAGAAATTGACTGGTTGTTTTCTTTGATTGTAGACGGTTACGTTACTTTGAACCAGTTGGCCCAGATGAACGTTTTGTAAGAAATTTTGGTTGTAAGGAGAATTCCCCCATTCAACGACGTATCCATGTTCCGGGATGCTGGTGTTGCCGTAAGTAATAGCTGTGACGACGCCATGTTGTACAACAACTGCCGTTCCATTGGCAATATGGGTAGAATGCCCGTACAACCGAGTAAGAATAGAGATTTCAGTTGGTTGACCATGCCACGAATTGATTTTCCATGGCCACACGCGTCGATTGCCAATCGTCATCCATAAAGACTCGGTTGCTCTTGTCATGATGACCTTACCACCTGCTCCAAAACCCATGAGTGTTCCACCATCTGTATGTATCCACTGTCCGTTTACGAAGAGCGAACCTGCTGGCCACATTGTGGATAATGCATCAAAATACGTACCGTTTACAGCGGCGATTGCATGGACTGACTGTGCAAGTGCAGTCAGAGATGCAGTTTGACCAAAATGATTATCTGCAATGACAGGTTTAACGATCACGTGTGGATTGTTTATATCAACATAAAGAGAAGCCACGGAAACACCATCGACTGTTAGTTGATGGTAAGTGACTGCTGTTTGTTCAGAGTTACTTAGCGTTGACGCTTCGGCTGTATGAGCAGGTGGAGCTACAGACCATACGCTTCCGTTCCAATTATTAGGTACGCCTAGCTTTATAAGTAGCTGCTCAATATCATATATAGGCACATATGTAGTAAGGTTATGCGTATAGGGATCTTGTCCAATCAGGGATGGAACGTGTATGTATGGCTGATTGTCAATAGTGATGGTCGTAGTGTTCTTCAAATGTGGTGATGCAATGTGAGAAGGAACATAGGTGAAGTTTGTCGGTACATGGAGATTCCACAGATGACCATTCCAAGTGCTTGAAATGTGTAGTTCCTTTAAGAGCATGGCCATGACGTAGGCAATAGGGATATAGGTAGTTGCCTCGTGTGAATTGGGATCAATGGCCATACGTCCAAACGGAGAAGAGACAAGTTGTCCGTTAAAGTAAATATGATCTTGTGTCATGCTCGATGACGCATAGGAGGTACTTGTTGCTGTTGACAATAAAAGAACAAGAGTAGAAGCAGATAGGGCAACTTGTTTCAGTCTATGGCGAAGTGTCATATAAATCCCCTTATACTAGAGAGTGTGATCAAGCTATTCTCAAGTATATCATCTGGAATTTGCGGATGGTAACTTCATAATAGAGGTTGTTCAAAAAGGGGTCAGAACTCCCCGGCACATGGCAGCGTCAGCGCCAAGAACGCTCCCTCACGTACCCAAAACGTACGCTCAGTCCACATTCTTGGCTTGTTGCTTCCTTGTACTGTGCGGGTCTTACCTGCCCCCTTTTTGAACAGGCTCTAATATGGATTTTATAGTTACTTATATAGATGATGAATGAACATAATAAGGATAAGAAGAGGTGGTGATTGTCGTGACGTGCAAGTTGGCAACACTTTCTGGTAATCCACTGAAACTATATATCGGCTTTCGTAAGGATCCAATTGGATTTTTGATGGACACGCAGCCACTTGGTGATGTCGTAAAGATTCCTTCTGTGAGCGGTCAACCTTCGTATATTCTGCATCATCCAGAGTGGGTGCGAGAAGTCCTTGCGATCTCTGAGCAAAGTGTTGTCAAAGGAAAGTCGGGGCGGATATTGGGCCTAACTCTAGGTCGTGGGTTGTTGACAAGTGAAGGGGAGCAACACGCACAGCAAAGGCGGATCATGCAACCTGCGTTTCACACGAGAATGCTTGCAGCGGCAGCAGACGACATCGTGCGCCTCACTGAAGAACGTATAGCGACTTGGCCTAAAGATCAATGGTTTCCTGTTTCTCAGCAGTTTTTAGAATTGACACTCGACATTGTATTTCAAACACTATTTGGTGTAGAAGTAGGAGAAGATCGAGAAAATTTGCATGATATTATTGAACATAGTGTTCAATTTAGCGCGCATAAATTGCTAAGTGCGGTCACCTTTCCACTATGGTTGCCTCTTCCAGCTAACCGCAAGCATAAACGGTTAGTTCATGAATTTGATGCTGTGATATTGCGGGTGATGCAGCAAGGGAGGGAGCGAGTCGCGCGACTAGCGGATGATGAATGTACGCGCACAGCACATGGAACGCCGACTATGTTGAGTGGTCGCACGCTCAATGTTCTTGATTATTTATATACAGTTCGCACAGAAGATCAGGATTTGATACCAGATGATGAAATTCGCGATCAATTGGCGACGCTGATCATCGGTGGTCATGAAACGACAGCAAACCTGTTGTCTTTTGTGCTTTATCGGCTTGCACTAGACAAAAGAGTGACAGATAAACTATATGATGAACTGGATCATGTACTGGGGGGACGTCGCCCGGGTTTTGAAGATGTGCGCAAACTTGTGTATATGCGCCAGGTACTGCAAGAAACGATGCGATTGTATCCACCGGCCTGGACCATTTTACGTGAGACAGTCGAACCGATCACTGTATTGGGCGTGACTGTCCCTGCAGGATCGTCGCTTATTATTAGTCCATATGTCATGCATCGTAACCCTGCATGGTATGATGATCCTGAACAGTTTATACCAGAGCGATTTGCAGATGATCAACCGCATACTTGGCCACAGTTTGCGTATATTCCTTTTGGCGGAGGTAGCCGGACCTGTATTGGCAATACTTTTGCTAAAATGGAGGCAACGTTGATTTTAGCGGTTATCCTACAGAAAAGACATGTGCAGTTACAAAAAGATGCAGTAATCGATCCTGAACCATCTGTGTCCTTGCGCGTTCGGGGTGGATTAACGATGAAAATGACTGTGCGCAATGAGTTGAAATAAACGGATCATCGCGTGAGATGATGTTCAATGCGTGTTGCGAATGAGGGTATGAAGATGAATATTCTATCAGTTGAAAATGTATCCAAAACATATGGAGACAAGACATTATTAGATCGCGTATCATTTGGTATTGAAGAAGGCGAGCGCATTGGGCTCATAGGGGTTAACGGCGCGGGGAAATCCACGCTACTGAAAGTGATTGCAGGTCTAGAAAAACCTGAGACAGGAAACATCGCATTGTCTCAGGGTGCCGTGATACACTATCTTCCGCAAGAGCCGGTTTTTGATCAGGGGGAGACGATTTTAAACCAGGTTTTTGCAGGTGATATGCCCGTTATGCGTTTATTGCGTGAGTACGAAGCATTGTTACTGCAAGAGGATCAGGGTGCAACCTATCAGCGTCAATTGATCCGATTGCAAGAACAGTTGGATCAGTCATCGGCTTGGCAACTTGAACATGAAGCAAAGACGATTCTTACTAAACTAGGTATCACGCAGTTTGAACGAGTGGTGGGCACGCTTTCAGGTGGTGAGCGTAAGCGCGTTGCGCTTGCGCGCGCATTCATTTCGCCTTGTGATTTGTTGATATTAGACGAGCCAACCAATCATATCGATCATGAACATGCGATGTGGCTAGAGGAATATTTGCAAAAACGTAAAGGTGCATTATTTATGGTTACACATGATCGCTACTTGTTAGATCGTTTGGTCAATCGCATATTTGAATTGGATTTTGGTCATATCTATCGATACACTGGCGGGTATCACGCATTTATTGAAGCAAAACTTGCTCGCGAAGAATCGCAAAGAGCATCTGAAGAGAAGCGCCAAAACTTTTTGCGCAATGAAATAAATTGGATATTGCGTGGCGCTCGAGCGCGAAGTACAAAGTCTAAAGTACGGACACAACGTTATTACGATGTATTAGAACAAGCGCCAGCAGCTACGCATGATGTATTAGAATTATCATCGGTCGCTTCACGGCTTGGTAAAACAGTGATTGAATTAGAACATGTAAATACAGGTTTTGGAGAACAGATATTGATTCGCAATTTTACATACCTTGTATTGCGGCATGACAGACTTGGGATTGTGGGGCCAAATGGGAGTGGAAAATCTACACTTTTAAAGATCATGGCAGGACAACTCGTTCCTGATCAGGGCACAGTGACCATTGGTGCGACAGTGAAGATAGGATACTTTTTACAAGAACATGAAGACATGACGGAGACAGAGCGTGTCATCGACTATGTTCGCAAAGAGGCAGAATGGATTGATATGGTAGATGGCAAACGACTTTCTGCTGCACAGTTATTAGAGCGTTTTTTATTTCCTGCATCTATGCAGTGGACGCCTATCGCTAAATTGTCAGGTGGAGAGAAGCGGAGATTAGCCTTAGTGCGCATCTTAATGTCAGCGCCAAATGTCCTTTTGCTTGATGAACCAACCAATGACCTGGATATTCCTACGCTCTCTATTTTGGAGTCATTTCTTGATGATTTTGCAGGTGCAGTGATTGTTGTCTCTCACGATCGTTACTTTTTAGATCGAGTTGCTGAAAAGATATTTGCGTTTGAAGGCCATGGGGAGATAACTTCATACAATGGCAACTTTACAGATTATCTTGCTAAACGCCCGATGCTAACGGATCTTGCTAAACAAGTCGATGGCCATGGACAACGATCAGAGCAGCTAGATAAGACGGACCATTCCCGGCAACGGCGCAAGACACTGAAATTTACGTATCAAGAGCAGAAAGACTTCGAACAAATTGATCAGCTTGTTGCAAACGCTGAAGAGGCTCTTAACAAGATTTTGCAGCAGATGGAGCAAGCAGCAAGTGATTATGGAAAGATTGAGGAGCTCTTTAAGGAGAAAAGAAAACTCGAGCTAGAGATAGATCATCTCATTGAACGTTGGACGTACTTGAATGAACGGGCTGAAGAAATTGAGAAGAGTCGACAAAGTTAAATGTCGGCTCTTCTCACATCGTCATACGGAAAAACTTGAAGTTTCTTTTTCACAGACTGTGTACCCCAACTGCAATGAAAACAGCTACTACAGGTAGCGGCAACATTGTGCTACATCAGTTCAGACGCTTTTTAAAGAGTCTTTAGGCGCAAATACCACGTTTTATAATCTAGCCCTTTGGCTTCAGATTCTTCTTTCGTTTCCATGTGATCTGCGCTAGTTGGTGCAGGAACAATGACTGGATCACCAGGCTTCCAATTTGCAGGTGTTGAATTCCCATATTGATCAGTGGTTTGTAGCGAATCGATTAAGCGCAAGATTTCTGAGATATTGCGACCAGCGCTCATGGGATAGTAAAGCATCGCACGCAGAACGCCCTTATCATCGATGATAAATACTGCACGTACTGCAGCTGTTGTAGCCGCTTTAGGGTGAATCATGCCATATAGATTGGAAACCTTCATATCAAGGTCAGCGATGACTGGAAATGGCACTTTTGTTCCGAAAACTTGTTCTAGGTCTTGCAACCAGGCTAGGTGAGAGTGTACGCTATCAATAGACAATCCAATTAACTGGACGTTGCGCTTTTCGAATTCTGCAGCTCTCGTTGCAAAACCGATGAATTCGGTGCTGCAAACAGGAGTAAAATCAGAAGGGTGGGAGAATAAAACGACCCACTTATCCCTAAAGTCACTCAACTTGATTTTACCTTGCGTGGATACAGCATCGAAATCTGGAGCAAATTCATTTAATTGGGGAAGTGAAGTTTGCTGTTCTGTGGTAGACATGGGGTAACCTCCTGAGTTTTAATTAGAATTATTATTGTTTATTCACGCCGTAATTATACTACACTTATACTGATATGCAACAGCATATAAAGAGGAGGAACTGATAATGCACATGCAAGAGGAGTGGGATGCGACACCGATACTGAAAGCTGCAGAGCTACGTGTAACCCCGCAGAGAGTAGCAATACTTGAAACAATGAAGCAGATGGGCCAAGTTCATCCGACCGCTGAGGAGATCTATAGTCATTTAAAGAATCATTTTCCTGCGATTAGTTTTGCCACAGTTTATAATGCGCTAAAATCATTTCTTGATGCGGATATCATTCACGAATTGCGGTATGGAGACAAGGCGAGTCGATATGATTTAAATACTGTAAACCATCACCATCTGATCTGCGATCGATGTGGAATGATGATGGATGTGTATTTGCCAGAGATTGATATCAGTGCTGCAGTGCAGGAGCATCATTTTGATATGAGGTCTTACCATATAGAGGTTCGCGGCTTATGTAAAAATTGCAGAGATCTAGATGTGCGTAAAGCGGATTGAAGCGATACTTACTTTCCCATGCTTGTTGTACTTTCAAATTCTTGTAGAAAAGTAATGGATTGATGATTGGTTTCTTTTGTGCTAGAGATCGTGATGATCCATCCGATGAGCGCTGCAACAGCAAATAATAGAATGCCTGCACTGTTACTCACCGTGGTGGAGAGTAAGGCGTAGCCGACTACACCAGTGATACCACCGATACGACCCATGGATTCCGCAATTCCTTGACCAGAAGCCCGTATTTCTGTTGGGAATTGTTCTGCCGGTAGAATAACAGTTGTTTTATCAGGACCAAATGCGCCAAAAGCATAGGTGACGATGAGAGCTAGTATAACCCAAAGTTTATGTGTTCCTGGTATAGAAATGGAAAGCATCGCAAGAGCAAAAAGCCCTATGGTACGGCCGAAAAATCCCCATAATTGTATAGGGCGCCTGCCTGTGCGGTCTATGAGAAATACTGTGAGTAAGGCTGCTGGGATCGTGATAGCTTTAACTAATAAACTGGCTAAGACCCCACGAACAACAGATGAACCTAATTGTTCCATTAAAAACGTCGGTAAAAACAGAGATAATCCTTGATCACTTATTTGGTAGAAAAACCAATTGGAGCTATTACTAAGTAACATGCGACGTAGGGCTTTATTTTTCCATGTGGAAGTAAACTCTTTCAGAGAAGTTATATGATGGTTTTGCCAAGCTGTTGATTCTGGAAGGATGGTACGAAAAAATAATAAAGGTGTGGCAAGGAGTGCGCCAATCGCTAATGTAGAGCGCCAACCACTTGGTCCTGCATGTAAACACCATGCTCCTACACCATATGCAGCTAACATGCCAAAATTGGCTGCCCACATGACACTAGCCATGACTCGACCGCGAGTTTTGGCCGGTATTAGCTCCGAAAGATAGGGAAATGCAGTTGCAAATTCTGCGCCAATGCCAATGCCTACAATAAAACGTGCGATAAGCAAGACGGTATAGTCGGGGGCTGTGGCACTGATGACTTCTGCGATGATAAATGTAGCAAAATCCAGCAATAAGATACTTCGACGTCCAAAACGGTCAGCGAGTACGCCTGCCCCGATACTGCCAAAAACCATGCCAATCAATGTAGAGGAACCAAGAAAAGACTGTTGCAAGCCATCTAGATGCCACATGATGATGAGTTGTGGCAATGAAATAGAAAGAGATCCTAAGTCATACGTACCCACAAGGATTCCCCAAGCAGTCAGTAAGATGATGAAGCGAAGTTTTGTGTGCGTATGATATGAAGTCATATGTACCCTCCACATGTATGATTTAGCTGACTTAGGGCATAACTGTGCAGGTAGAGGCAATTCTTCTAAGTGTCCATAGATAAACGATAGCGACTATTGACGATCTATATTAGTATAACCTAACAATTCAATAGAGGTAAACATGAGAAATAAAATCGTTTAAAAGTAATAGTTACTATTGACCAAAACAAAGCGCTGTAGTATGGTAATTATATCGTAATTACTACGTTTTGTTTTATTCTACATGGATACATAGAAGATGCATCTTATGTAGCCGGTATGGGGGCGAATGTATGAAGAGGCAAGAAGCATCCACTCAACTAGCAGAGAATGCAGTGGGCTTTTGGGGGTTAGTGAGTCAGAGTATTAGCGGGATGGCTCCATCTTGCGATGTGGTCGCATTTATGACCGCAGGTGCAGCGTTTGCAATGGCTGCACTCCCATTATCTTATCTGCTCGCCTTTCTCATTATGTTTATTGAGGTCAATACGCTGTATCATCTTTCTAAACACAGAACGACAGCTGGTGGTTACTATGGATATGTGGCGGCTGGATTAGGTCCACGAGCGGCAGTATTTACAGCATTTATGGTTATTTTTTATCAAATTATCAGTGTAGCTGGTATTCCCATTTACATTGGTGGTGTATTTTTACCCGGACTCTTTGCAATGATTCATATCGTGTTACCTAGCTGGATTTGGATTATTTCAGTCCTCTTTTTTATTGGTGTGCCATTGTTACTTGGAATCGCTGGTATTCGACCGACGATTAAATTTATCGCGTTCACTAGTCTCGTTGAGATTGCTTTTCTCATCGTCGCATCGATCATTATTATTGCGCGTGTGCACCCGGCGGTTCCGCTACAGCCATTTTCGCTGTTTCCTGTTGGAGTTAAAGGGGTTGCGCTTGGCATGATTTTCGCCATCACCAGTTTTATCGGTGTGGGAAGCCATGCACCGCTAGGAGAAGAGGCACGAGGAAAGGTACAAACACGTGGCAAAGTCGTTGGGAAGGCGGCTATGATCTCTCTTGCGCTAGTAGGAACTGCACTCACGCTGTCCGCTTATGCGTTAACAGTGGGATGGGGACTGAATCAGATGGCTAGCTTCGCTAGCAATGGCGCACCGGGAGTCGTCGTGTTTCTTCACTATCTAGGCCCAATTGGAGCGATTGCACTCATTGTATTGGCTTTAAATAGTGCGCTTGCAGATGGGATTGCACTCATTACAAGTTCTTCGCGTATATTGTATGCCATTAGCCGCGATGGCTTAGCGCACACTTCTTTTGCTCAAGTCAACGGGCAATCTGCTCCCCGCATGGGTGTAATTGTTCTTGCCTCGATCGCTATGGCTGTCGGCCTCATCTTTGGTTTTTTACTTGGACCTAGCAATGCGTTTAATGTGTTGACTACAGCTGTATTATTTGGGTTGGTGGCTGCGCATACGCTACTGAATTTATCTGTTATTCGCCTCTACCGACAAATGCATCAGATGCATATTGTGCGCCACTTTATCTTACCTGTTCTTTCGACTGTAATCTTATGGGTTGTACTATATGAATCCGTGTGGCCCATTGTGTATCCGTTGTGGATTTCACCTGCGATTTTCATTGTATTTGCGGCTGGTGTTATAGCGTATATCATGTATTTACAGCGACACCATAAAACGGAATTGGATGAAGCTGATGGTCTGGCAACTAGGCATCGGAGTGCGGACCCAGCTTAATCGATACGTACTAAAGCCCTTTTGTAGAAGTTTGCAAAAGGGCCTTTTTATTGAAATGAATGTTTCGCAAGCTCAATGTGCTATAGTTACGGTAGAGTATACTGTAATCCAAACACTAGAGTGTGGATGAGGCGTGAGGTGTAAGAGATGTCAAGCGATGCGGCGCGGATGCACAAAGCGCGCGCTTTGTTACAGCAATATTATGGATATGATGCGTTTCGAACAGGACAAGAAAATACGATTGCAAGTATTCTACAGGGGAGAGATACGATTTCCATCATGCCAACTGGTGGAGGGAAATCGATTTGTTATCAGATTCCTGCACTTGTATATGATCGCTTGACTCTTGTTATTTCTCCTTTGATCTCTCTGATGAAAGATCAGGTCGATGCACTCCAACATGTCGGCATATCTGCTACATTTATCAATAGTACACTTGGGATTAAGGAAGTTAGGCAACGTCTGTACAATGCCGAGCGGGGAGAATATCAACTGCTCTATATTGCGCCAGAGCGGTTGGAGTCAGAAGGCTTCGTTTCACTATTGCAGACGCTACGTCCAGCGCTTGTTGCTATTGATGAAGCGCACTGCTTATCGCAATGGGGACATGATTTTCGCAAAAGTTATCTTTCGATAGCGCCTTTTTTAGAGCAACTTGATACACGCCCTATCGTTGCTGCATTTACGGCGACAGCTACGCCAGAAGTAATTACAGATATCTGCGAGCAGCTGTATATGAGCGATCCACATATCGTAGTCACAGGTTTTGATCGTGCCAATTTACGCTTCTCTGTGCGGACTGGACAAGATAAACGGACATTTGTTTCTGAGTATCTTTCTTTGCATCGCGAAGAAGCGGGGATTATCTACGCAACTACGCGCAAAGAAGTAGATTCGCTTTCCGAATGGCTAAAAAAGAAAGGGTACGCAGTAGGACGTTATCATGCAGGGATGAGTGATGATGAGCGAAGTATTAGTCAGGAGCAATTTTTGTATGATGAAACGCGTGTAATGGTTGCGACGAATGCTTTTGGTATGGGCATCGACAAATCGAATGTGCGGTTTGTTATTCACTACAATATGCCTAAAAATATTGAAGCCTATTATCAAGAAGCGGGACGTGCTGGTCGCGATGGTGACCCAGGAGAGTGTATTCTTTTATATAGTGCGCAGGATATTCAGGTGCAAAAATTTTTAATAGAACAAAGTGAGTTACCGCCTGATCGCAAACGCTATGAATATCAAAAACTACAGGCAATGGCTGACTACTGTCATACTTCGCAATGTTTAAGAGCATATATCTTGCGATATTTTGGTGAAAAAGATACGGTAGAGCATTGTGGTTATTGCATCAATTGTGAGGATGATTTTCTGCGTCAAGATATAACAGTGATTGCGCAGCAAATTTTCTCGTGCATTTTTCGAGTCAAAGAGCGTTTTGGCATGACGATGATAGCGGCTATTCTTAAAGGGTCTAAGGACAAACGCCTCATGCAATTAGGTTTGGATCAAATGACCACCTATGGTTTAATGCGCGGGATCACGGAGAAAGAGATTATTGGCTATATTCAAACGTTAATCGCAGATGGGTATATTAAAGTCACTGCAGGACAGTACCCGGTGTTGATGCTTCAGTCAAAGGCAGCTGCTGTATTAAAAAACGAAGTGCAAGTATTTATTAAGGTCTTTCAAAAAAAAGAAGTTGCTGTGCCTGATGATCAGTTATTTGAGCAACTACGCGCCTGGAGAAAAGTATTATCACAGCGCGAAAACGTTCCTCCATATGTCATATTTTCAGATCATACGCTTCGTGAACTAGCGGCCATGCAGCCAACAACGCATGAAGCCATGCGCGCAGTAAAGGGAATTGGCGAGGTCAAATTAGCGCGCTATGGCGATGAGGTGCTGGCTATGATTAGGGCCTATACAAGATCATCTGTCACTACAGGAAGTGAGCTTTAAGTGGATGACATTTGTTCATCTTACTGCGGGTAAGTATAGAAACCTTGGCCACTTTTTCGACCAAGTCGACCTGCTTTAACATACTTCTCTAAAATAGGAGCAGGACGATACACTTCACCTAACTTTTCGTGTAAATACTGCATGTTGCGAAGTCTCGCATCAAGTCCGACGAGATCGACCATTTCTAGTGGTCCCATCGGGTGATTGAGTCCTAGACGAAGTGCCTTGTCAATATCTGCAGGCGATGCGACTCCTTCTTGCACCATCTTCATCGCTTCGTTGCCGATCACACAGTTTATGCGGCTTGTAACAAATCCAGGAAATTCATGCACTTCAATGGTTTCTTTACCCATTTGTCTTGCGACATCGCAAATGGTTTGAAAACATTGGTCAGATGTGTCAAGGCCACGTACAATTTCGATCAGTTTCATCTTATGTACTGGATTGAAGAAATGCATGGCGATCGTTTTTTCAGGTCGTCCTGTACTAGCTCCAATCTCTGTTGGACTCATGGTTGAAGTATTTGTAGCAAATATTGCATGGGCAGGTGCAAAGGCATCTGCCGTGCGAAAAACATCTATTTTGACCCCAATCTCTTCGATAACAGCCTCGATGACTAGATCTGCTTTGGCCACAGCTTTTGGTAGATCTGTCGTTGTTGTCAATCTTGCGAGAGCAGACGTAGCCTCTTCTTGTGTAAGAAGATTCCGTGTGACAGCTTTAGTTACAGTAGCTTCAATTTCAGCGTAAGCTCGTTCGAGTTGTTCGACTGCGATATCTTGTAATACAGTGTTGTACCCGGCAACCGCAGACACATAGGCAATACCTCGTCCCATCACGCCAGACCCAACTACAGTAATGTGTGTAACCTCCGTACTAATCACCTCGCAAGAGTTAGTGTTGTATGGTAATGGATGCTACTCATCTCGTTCATGCCATGCAGGAAGCATGCGATTGAGTGGTTGATCTTCGCGAAATGCAAGGGCATAATCGGCCTGCATGAGTGTGTGAATTTCCCGCGTTCCCTCATAAATGACAAGTGCTTTTGCGTTGCGTAAAAAACGTTCCACAGGATATTCATTGGAGTAACCAGAGGCACCGTGTATTTCAATGGCATCATTGGCACTTGCAAAGGCAGCATCACACGCGATCCATTTGGCAAGTGATGTCTCACGCGTATTGCGTACGCCTTTATTTTTTAAATAACCAGCCCGATAGACAAGCAGTTGCGATGTTTGATACCCAGCCTCCATCTTAGCAATCATCTGCTTCACCAGTTGATGTTGTGCAATAGGTACGCCAAAGGTTTTGCGCTCATGGGCATATCGAACAGAGGCGAAAAGAGATGCGCGAATCAAGCCAGTCGCACCTGCAGCAACCGTAAATCTGCCATTATCCAAAGCTGACATCGCAATCTTGAAACCTTCGCCGTCTTCACCTAAGCGATTTGCAAGTGGTACGCGCACATCTTCTAAAATGATTTCTCCTGTATCTCCCCCGTGAATGCCTAGTTTTCCGCGTATGGGACGCGTCGTTACACCAGGGAAAGTGCGCTCGACAATAAATGCAGTAATTCCACGATGTCCTTTGGTTGGATCGACATTGGCAAAGATCAGAAAATGATCTGCGAAGCTTGCCATCGAGATCCACAATTTTGTCCCGTTTAGGATATAGGAGTCTCCGTCACGAACGGCACGTGTGCGTAAAGATCCGGCATCTGATCCTGCGTCAGGCTCTGTAAGGCCAAAGGCGCCTAGTTTCTTGCCTTGTGCTTGTGGGAAAAGGTACTTTTGTTTTTGTTCTTCTGATCCCCACTGCAGCAATGTCATGCTATTAAGACCAATGTGTACGGAGACAGCTGTTCTATACGCAGTGTCACCAAACTCTAGTTCTTCACACACGATCGCAAGTGAGTTGTAATCCATCCCAGCCCCACCATACTTCTCCGGTATGCAAACACCCATGAGGCCAAGCTTTGCTAGTTTATGGACGACAGGCATTTCAAAATGATGGTCTTCGTCCCACGTGCGAATAAAAGGTAAAATTTCAGTTTCCGTAAATTTCTTCATCATCGATTGTAATTGAGTTTGCTCATGACTTAATGAAAAATCTAACAATGCATGGTAACCCCTTTCCATAGTGCGTTACATGTTGGAACGATGTACCTATAAATAATGGTACTTCGAATCGAGGTCATGTACAAGTACTGTTGACAGCGTTTTCTTACAATGTGTATTGTTTAGTTGAGCTACTTCATAGTAAACCATGATTTGAGGGTTGCCTAATGGATTTTTCGTTGCCAGATGAATTACACAAAATGAAAGACATGATTCGAGATTTTATTCAACACGAAGTAGAACCACTAGCTATGCAGATTGAAGAAGAGAATCAAGTTCCTGACACACTGTTGCAAAAATCTAAGGAGCTTGGTTTATTTGGACTTAGTATTCCGGAAGAGTACGGTGGAATGGGGCTGTCGATGGTAGGTAAGTGTGCGTTGTTTGAAGAGCTTGGGCAAACAATTAACGGGTACACGACCATTCTTGGCGCACATAACGGGATAGGTTCAGTTGGAATTGTGGAGTTTGCAAATGAGGAACAAAAACATCGTTACTTACCGAACATGGCGAGCGGTAAGTGGCTAGGTGCATTTGCCTTAACAGAACCGCAAGCAGGGTCAAACGCGGCGGCTATTGCGACCACCGCTGTGAAAGAAGGAGACCATTATCGGGTACATGGGCAAAAGATTTATATTACAAACGCACCCTATGCTTACGTGTTTACCGTGATGGCAGTAACTGATCCGAGTATGGGGGCAAAAGGGATCACTTCATTTATTGTAGAAAGGGATTTTCCTGGCTTTCACGTCGGGAGTATTGAAAAGAAAATGGGGTTGCATGGGTCTCATACAGCACAGTTGTACTTTGAGGATATGATAGTACCAGAGGAGAATGTGTTAGGTGCAGTAGGGGCGGGGTATGTCAATGCGTTAAAGATCTTAGCTAACGGCCGCGCAGGTCTTGCGGCGCGTGCACTCGGCTCCTGCCAATACTTGCTCGATCAAACAACGACCTTCGCACTACAACGCGAACAATTTGGTCAACCGATTTTTGAACAACAAATTATTCAACATTATTTAGCCGATATGGCAGTTGAGATCGAAAGTTTACGCTGGATGACCTATCGAGTGGCATGGATGACTGATCAAGGATTCAATGTGATTAAAGAAGCAGCCATGCTAAAACTATACGGATCCGAAGTATACAATCGCGTTGCAGATAAGGCCGTACAGATACACGGTGGGGTTGGATACATCGCGGATTATCCGATTGAGAGATTTTATCGTGATGCGCGGATTACGCGGATCTATGAGGGTACATCAGAAATTCAAAAGAATATTATCGCAGCACAATTGCGCAAGGAATATAGTAAGTAGTTATTGCGAAAATGAGGGGTGTATAAACTTGGCGGAACATGTGTGGATTGTAGAGTATGTTCGGACACCTATTGGAAAACAAGGTGGTGTGCTAAAGCGAGTGCGACCGGATGATCTCGCAGCTCACGTCATACAAGCAGTTCTGGAGCGAGCAAAAGTAGATTCCTCCGAAATAGAAGAAGTATTTTTGGGTTGTGCCAATCAAGCAGGGGAAGATAATCGCAACATTGCGCGAATGGCTTTGTTGCTAGCTGGCCTACCAGAACATGTACCTGGTGTCACGCAAAATAGACTCTGTGCATCTGGACTTGAAGCAGTCAATCAAGCTGCACGTGCCATTGCTTTAGGGGAGATGCATATGGCAATTGCAGGCGGTGTAGAAAGTATGACACGTGCCCCACTTGTGATGCCGAAACCAGATACAGAGTATGTCCGTGGCAATCAGACAATGTGGGATACGACACTCGGTTGGCGCATGGGCAATGAAAAGTTTCCTTTCCCAATGGAAAGCATGGGTGAAACGGCTGAAAATGTCGCAGAGTATTATGGCATTTCGCGTGAGGAACAAGATGCTTTTGCTTTGGCTAGTCAACAAAAGGCTGCAAAAGCACAGTCGCAAGGTGTATTTGCAAAAGAAATTGCACCTGTCGTTGTGCGAGATCGCAAAGGAGAGACAGTTGTTTCACAGGATGAGCACTTACGTCCCAGCACAACGCTTGCATCGCTCAGTGAACTGCGCCCTGCTTTTCGCAAAGGAGGAACAGTGACTGCTGGGAATGCATCTGGAATTAACGACGGTGCAGCGGCATTGCTACTAGTATCGGAGACAAAAGGTCGGGAATTAGGTTTGCGTCCGCTCGCTCGGTATGTGGTTTCGGCATCGGCTGGAGTCAGTCCGCGGATGATGGGACTTGGTCCGATACCAGCTACAAAAAAAGCGTTGCGTTTAGCCGGGTTGGATGTCACAGATATGGATTGGGTGGAGTTAAATGAAGCGTTTGCTGCACAATCCCTTGCCTGTATCCGCGATTTGCAAATTCCACTAGAACGAGTGAATCCACACGGGGGTGCGATCGCATTAGGTCATCCACTGGGATGTTCAGGTGCACGTATCATAGGTACTCTTGCGCAACAACTTCACGATGCTGGGGGACGCTATGGTCTTGCAACACTGTGTGTTGGAGTCGGTCAAGGTGTGGCTACGATTATCGAACGAGTGGATCAATAACTAAAAATATACACATGCTAAATTTGCACAATGAAATTTATTGACGAAATTAAATAAAGCTACTATACTAAGTGAAGTGAAGGTTGAACGAAATAACGTTCTTCTTTCAAATTACACCTACATAAGGGGGATATTATGAGTAAGTCACATTGGGTACTCGATCAGACACACAGCAGTATCGCATTTAGCGTTCGTCATATGATGATATCTAACGTCCGAGGTACATTTGAAAACTTTAGTGCTTCGGTGGACGCTGATCCAGCTGACTTAAAAAATGCAGAAATCACTGCAACGATCGAAGCAAAAAGTATAGATACACACAATGCAGATCGGGATAATCATCTTCGTTCTGACGATTTTTTTCAAACCGATAAGTTCCCTGAGATTACTTTTAAGAGCACTGAATTAAACGATCACGGGAAAGGGAAATATACACTTCAAGGTACACTGACTGTCTGTGGCGTGAGCAATCTTGTAACACTTGATTGTGAGGTAGTAGGTCCTGCAAACGATCCTTGGGGTAATGAAAGAATTGGCGTAACAGCAACTGGGGACCTGAACCGTAAAGACTTTGGATTGAATTATCATGCTGTACTTGAAACGGGCGGAGTATTGGTCGGTGAGAGTGTGAAGTTGAGTATCGATATGGAGTTTATTAAACAAGCGTAAATGAAAAACAAGTAACGGCACAGACTCATATAAACTGCAGAAGATGCAGTTTATATGAGTCTGTGCCGTTTTGGTGTAACAATTACTTTTATTGTAAAAAATCCACGATGACTTTAGCAGTTTCTATTGGTTTTTGTGCATTGATGCCATGTCCTGCGCCTTCTATGAGTTGTAAAGTTGCGTGCGCAATGTGTTGTGCAAGTAACTTTGCATTGGCAGGAGGGATGAGAATATCTGCAGATCCGTGTACTATGAGTGTGGGCATACTCAGTTGGGAGAGCCGATCACAACTACTCCATGCGCGTATAGCTAGTAACTGTCGGCCAAACGTAACATCAGCCGTTGGTTTCTTCGTTACCTGTTTCCAATTTTCATGAATAAAATCTGCGTTTGATTCGATGAAGTCATGAGGAAATAATACCTGCATGAGTCTGGATTTGGATTCCTCAACAGTGGTATTACGGCGATCAAGCATCTCTAAAACGTGTGATTCTGCAGGAATGGCCATGCGTCCACCGCAGTTTGTAGCGACTAAGATGAGTTTTACTACATGTTCTGGATGTTGGAGGGCGATTTCTTGTGCGATCATGCCCCCCATTGAGATGCCAAGAATATGTGCTTGAGGAATATGGAGTGCATCGAGTAAAGCCACACTATCATCTGCAAATTCAGCGATCGTATATCCAGTTTCCACTTGTTGTGATCGTCCTACACCGCGATTGTCAAATGCTATGACGCGATAATGTACCGCTAACGCTTGTAAAAATGGATCTCCCCACCAGTCAAGATTGCCGCCAAGCCCCATGATCAGCAACAGCGGGTCCCCTGTACCATGTTCTTCATAAAACATCTCCATGTCTCTGACTTTTGCAATAGGCATATGATTCTCTCCTTTCTATGTACTCCACCTAACATGTACGGATAAAGGTTATAGTACTCTTCATCATATACCTTTTGAACAATTTTTTACATATGTCATGCAAACGATAGCAGAATAAATGTTGGGCATGATAACAAACGATGATGAATAACCCATTGATTGAATCAAGAGTATGGCTGATAAAGGTAGGGTTAAAACTGTGGAGGGAATATCTAAGCGAACCATTTTCCCGCTTCTTAGCATCTCGTTGCTTCTTTATGTAGTAGCGGTGTCTGGTGGGACTGTAGCTTTGTACAGTGCGTTGGATGAACGAATGGCGATTGTACTCCATGCTTTTTGTAACTTGCTTTTAGTTCTTGCAGGAGGATTGCTAGGTCTGCTTGTGGGTCCACTTGCAGTGAGCCGTTCAAAGTGGATAATCCAAATATTATTACCGCAGCGTTCGGAAGGTGAATGTGAGTCATTATTGCGTTCATTAGCATCTATCGTGATTGTTCTTGGGATGACAGTTAGTCTGCTTTGGGGCGTTATTCTGATCGATCAATTTGTAGATACACATAGCACTTTACTCATTGAATCGGATGTACTGCTGTATAGCATGGGATTAGTAACAGGGATATCCTGGACAGTGTTGATGAAACAACATGCTTGGTTTGGCCTTTTTATAAGTGTCATTGGCATGATGATGAGCGTTGTCAATATTTTGAGTCCCTATTCCTTTTGATCATTTGTCGTACCTCACAAGTGAAGAGCAGAATGCAGAACAGGGGGGTCATACGATGAGCCAATGGATAGAGGAAAATGGGCAGAGTATTCGCTCCTGCGATTTGTGTGGACAAATGGCGTGGTTGCCGATACCTTCCGATCATCATATCTTTTGCTGTCATGGATGCAAAGAATTATATCACTTCCTCGGAGCGGAACAAGTGGAGATTCTCAAGCAACAACCCGGGCTAAATTGGGATCGTGTGCAAGGAGATATTGAACGCACAACAGGTTCCGTTTTACAAGCGCTTGATCCTCGGCATGTAGAACTTCGTATTGAAGGGATTACATGCCCTTCATGCGCTATTTTAATTGAACAAGTCCTCTTACGGAAAACAGGGGTGATGGCTGCAAAAATTGATTTTACTCAAAGTATTGCAGAAATTTCTCTTGATGCGAGCCTGATTTCACAAGAACAGGTGCAAACGCACATTGGGAAACTTGGATACCGTGCCAATCCTATTGCACAGATGCATGGCGACGTACTAGCTGGAGCGCTATTAATGAGAAGGTTTCTCGTAGCATGTATACTCACTGCCATCATGATGATGGTAAGTGTTCCTATATGGTCAGGAGATTTACCGCTATTCCCCGTTTCTGTTCGCTATGTATTGATGGACACACTTCTTGTTCTTGCAACAGTTGTTTTATTTTATAGTGGTTGGCCTTTTTTACGAGGTGCTTTTGCAAGTATCAAGAGTCGTGTGCCTACCATGGATCTACTCGTTTCTATTGGAAGTGTTTGTGCGTATGGGTATAGTGTCGTCAGTTTACTCACAACTCAAGAATTTTTATATTTTGATACAGTGGGGCTACTCATTACCTTTTTACTATTGAGCCGCAATCTTGAATATGCCACGAGAGAGCGCGCGCAAAGCGTCCTTCATGTAGTCAAGCGACTCATTCCAAAGGAGATGCGAGTGCTACAAGATGGGTATGAGAGCGTTAAAAACGTGTGCGATGTGCAATGTAAAGAGCAGTTTGTATTAAGTTCCGGAGAGGTGTCACCTGTAGATGGAAAAATTGTAAAAGGTGAAGTTGCAGTCGATGAGTCCGTTCTCACTGGAGAAGCAAAACGTGTGGAAAAAGGAGTGCGCGATCTCATCTACGCGGGGACGCGCGTATTTGGACATAGAGTCATTCTAGAAGTGATACGTACAACAGACACCTTACTAGAACAGACTGCACAGTATGTGCGCTTGGCACAAGCGAGTCACTCACACTGGAATCGGTTAGCCGATCGCCTCGTACGTGTCTTTGTGCCTTTTGTATTGACGGTTGCCCTTTCTACGTGGATCTACTTGGAATTGATTGCACATATGGCACCTTCACAAGCATTATTGCGGGCCATTGCAGTGCTTGTCATTGGTTGTCCCTGTGCGCTCAGTATCGCAACTCCTCTTGCAATATTGGGTGCGTCACAAAGGCTTTCAACAAATGGGGTATTGTTGCGCAGTCCAGATGCACTGGAGCGGGCGGGGCGCATCGAGAAAGTTGTCTTTGATAAGACTGGGACCATCACAACAGGAAGACTACATGTAGAGGATTATCTTGCAGTAGAGAATGTTGCATTATTGCAATGGGTAGCTTCTGCAGAAGTTCCGTCAGAACACCCCATCGCTGACGCTTTGGTACGAAAAGCACGTGAATTAGACATCCCATTGAAACAGGTTACGTCTTTTGTCTCTCACACAAGTATGGGTATTGAAGCTGTGATCGATGGACATGTGCTTCGCGTCGGTGCATGTGTTGAAAAAGATACAGTTCCAGTTCAGTGGAGGGAACGCATTGAAAAATGGCAAAATGCAGGCTTTACGATCATCTATGTTCTTATGGATGAAGTCCTTTGTGGGGTCATTAGTTTATCTGACGAATTGCGACAAGACATACATGCTGTGATCGCGGAACTTCGAAAAGCTGGTATGAGTGTGTCAATAGCCAGTGGCGATTCAGAGAGGGCAACCTCGCAAATGGCACATGCGATCGGGATCACAGAGTATGCAGGTCGACAAACTGCGCTTGAAAAATCGCAACTTGTTCACTTGTTGAAAGAAGATGGAAAGCACGTTGCTTTTATTGGTGATGGCGTCAATGATTCTCCAGCATTAGTCGCCGCAGATCTTGGGATAGCCATGGGATCTAGTGCGGATATTGCACTAGAAGCTGGTCACTTAGTTCTCGCACACAATAATATTGCCGCAATCCCCATCACGTTTTACATTGCGCGCATGACAACCGCTGTGATTCGCCAAAATTTATTGTGGGCGATCGGTTACAATATCATCGCTCAAATGCTTGCGGTGACAGGTATCGCTTCTCCTGCAATGGCGGCTCTTGCCATGCTATTATCCAGTGCCTTTGTGCTTGGAAACTCGCTGCGAGTGACAGGCTTCTCACCATTGCGCTATATCAGACGAGTAGCCACAATCATATTATTTGCTACAAGTCTATGGTTTCTTGCACTTTATCAGTTCTGAAAAATAGGTGCATACAAGTCGATAAAGAGAGGAAGCGTTGCTAATTGGTATCCTTTAATCGCGATGATAGTGTGTGGATGTTGGTCCGTCCTGACGCTGTTGCTCTCACTGTCTGCTTAGCTATCGCCTATGTGCTGTTACATAGATTAAGCCGTAAAGACACTCTACATTTCGCTACAACAGAGTTGTATAGGAATCAGTGGTTTCATCACATGGCTTATGCACTTGGACTCTTGCTTCTTTATGTGGCGCAGGGGCCACTTGCCGATTTATCCGAAACGAAGTTATTCACGGCCTATATTATACAAATGTTACTGATGACTATGGCTCTACCTTGGTTACTTGTATTTAGCTTACCTCCATTTGTCTTTACTTCGATTCTATCGATTGAGTGGTGTAAACGATCATTCCATCTCTTGGTACATCCAGCTTTTGCTTTAGTGACCTTTAATGCACTGGTCAGTTTAACTTTAATTCCCCCTATCCTTTCACTTATTCTCACAGTCAATTGGGTTCATATGCTTGAGCAGATGATCTTGTTTCTATCAGCAGTATTTTTTTGGTGGCCTATTGCTTCTCCAGTACCTGAAGTGGCTCCTTTGACTCGTGGAAGAAAGCTTTTTTACATAGCGTATTCATCTAATTTCATGATGCCCATCATTTTTTTACTCTTCTTGGCAGACCACCCATGGTACTCTATCTACCTATCAGCCTCGAATACACGACTGCCGTTATCCTTTCTTTCTATTGAGGGGATGGCTGATCAGCAATTGGGGAGTCTTGTAATGCTTGTAACCATGTACGTTATTTATGGGGCAATTGCTATTCGGTTGTATGTGAAACAGGATGAGTCGATTTGGTATGCCTAAATGAAGACGAGATAAAATTCAAGGTATAGCTTTGGCATGATTGCGCATGATATGGATTGAACTTCCACATCCCACTTTAGAACGGGGGGACGAACTGACGTGTCATCAAGATCGCTTTTATTAGTTGGAACAGGGCTAATTTCCTTGTTAGCCACTTCTTGTAGCAGCACGCCTGCTGCCGATCCGTCAAGTGTGCTCTCTGCTAACACGATGACGAGAACAGCTGATCTCTATATGACAGCTGGGTACAACAGCAATAATCTGTGGGCAAATTATGATGGATATGCCCATGGAAAAATGATGATTACGATTCCACTTGGGTATCGTATTCGATTGCATTTCACAAATGATGGAGGGGTGCCATACGCCATTGGCGTATACGACGCATACAACCATGTGGCTTTTAAGGGCGCAGGCAACTCGATTTCGGAGTTTGACTTCAATCCTACACTAGGGATTGTACCAGGTGATTCTGTCACGTACACATTCACTGCAAATCAAACAGGAACCTACCATCTGGCAAGTTATTTGTACCGCTTTCCAACGCACAATCCAAACAATGTATCACTCGGGATGTGGGATACGCTGCGGGTAGTATCGGGTGGCAGTCCTAATGTGTCTGTTTCGTAGGATGGAAAAAACTAACTGGATAAAGGCGCGGATGATGTAGATGAGTAAGGTGATAGATTCGCACAATGGTGCTGACTCGGTGGGTCGGAGGGAATGGGGCAAAGGCGTATTTTTTGGAACCTTAACGGTGGTTTTGCTCATAGGAATTGCCGTTCTTTTTGGACGCTATTGGCTTGAAGGGATATATCAACGAACATTTGAAAAAACTCCTATGCAAGGGACTGTGCATGTATTTCAGTTTGATTATTACTATGAACCGAGACATCTCACTTGGCGTGTCGGGGATCATGTCACTCTTGCCATACGCAATATGAGCTCTACACACTGGCATGAAATGGTCATTGGCCAAGGTTTCGATACCGTTCCGACTACATTTGGACCTATTCCCACTCAATTCAAAAGAGATTTTTGGGATGGAGTACCAGTGACGATTAGCGACGCAACACATATCGATAATCTTGTTCTCAATCATGCGAAGGCAACATTTGTTGGCCCAAAACCCAATATGGCTACAGGCGGAGATTTTAGTCCGACAATACAGCCGGGTGGATCGATTAATTTGACGTTTACGGTTCCAAATAAACCAGGCAATTGGGATTATGGGTGTTTTGTGCAGCAGTACATGCATTATATGGCGGGGATGAATGGCACAATCACGATCTTACCTGCCAAGTAGATCGGTCAGCGGACAGGAGGAAATAGTACGTGGGTGACATCCTTGCTTTTACGATCTCGTGGATCGTCGTATCCGTTCTTGGAGAGATGGGCGTACACGCGCTGTTCCAAAAGGGCCTTTATTACTATACGGCGACCACACAGGCGGTGGATGGAGAAGCGGCGTTTGCTTTTATTTTGACAATTCTCACGCCAGTCTTTGCGTTTATTGTGGTTATGATCATCTATTCGATGATCCGCTTTCGAGCGCGGGATCAAGAGATTAGACCTAGTCGCAAGCAGTTTTATAACAATAAGGCGTTCGTGAGTATTTGGATCACTATCAGTATCGTATTGAATCTGATGTTTTTTGTTCATCCCACAGCATCAGCTGTGGAGCAGATGTTTAATAGTGAACGCGCACGGTATAACAGTCACGATCTGATTGTCAATGTGACTGCAAGACAGTGGCAGTGGTTTTTCAACTATCCACAATACAATATTGCACAAGCGCAAGATAGTAATGGCAACAGCATTCTGTATTTACCGGCAAATCGCACAGTGAAGTTTGTCTTGCGCTCGTATGATCCAATGCACACGTACGATCCGTATATTGGTGTTGTTCACGGTTTTTGGATACCTGCATTTGGTTTGAAACAAGACGTAATTCCTGGTGAAACACGCTATCTCTATGTGCATACGACTAAGATCACTTCTTTTGAAGTGAACCCAATGGTGCGTGTGCAGTGCACGGAAGTATGTGGACCTGGTCATCCATTTATGGAGGCTCCTGTACATATCGTGTCAAGCTCAGACTTTTTGAAATTTGTAAAACAACAGCAACAACTGCAAGCGCAACAATCGTAATGAGATGAGGTTAGGAGGGATCTGTGGTGAGTTCTGTGGTCTCCGATATGCAAGGTGCGAGATCGGCGCATATGAAGGTAAAACGTATGCTTCCACCAGTTGTGCGCGGGTTGTTGTGGGCCTTAATCGGATTTTTAATCGTCAATACACTCGTAAGTGAAGTATTTGATCGGATGCCTTACCACCCATATGTAACTAGACCATCGGTCACGTTAGGGTGGGTTGCAGCGGTGATTGGCTGGTTACTTGGCGTTGGTGCATGGGAAGGGTTTATGAAACCCTATTTTGGCGGTACAGCAGATTGGGTCGTTCCAAATGATTGGAGAAAATATTTTATGTACAGCATTGATCACAAGGTGATCGGCATGCAGTATATTTTTTCTTCACTCGGTGGATTTCTCATCGCTGGATTTGCAGCTATGTTGATGCGGTTAGAATTGATGAAAGATCACATGTGGATTTTCAATAATCCCGGAGCCTATCTATCCACTGTGGGCATCCACGGTACAGTGATGATGTTTTCAGTTGGGACTGTAGCGCTTATTGGCGGATTTGGCAACTATATTGTTCCACTGATGATTGGTGCCAATTCTACCGCATATCCAAGGATGTCAGGTATCAGTCAATGGCTCGTACCTGCTGGCATTGCGACAGTTGTACTTAGTCCAATTCTTGGTCAGTGGACCACTGGCTGGCGAGGCTATGAGCCACTGGCTGGTCAAGACCCGGCGGGCATTGTGTTTTATTATTTGGGTGTATTTGCACTGACTACTTCTTCGCTGATGGTGTCTATTAATCTTACGGCGACGATTCTCTTTAAAAGAGCACCAGGACTGACCTGGAATCGGATTCCTATGTATGCGTGGGGCATGCTGACCGTTAGTTTATTGAATCTCATTTGGCTGCCAGAGATTCAAATGACTTTTTTGATGGGTTTATTAAGTGCCATCATTCCATTGCCCTACTTTTCACAATTAGGTAGTCCACTTACCTATATGGAAATGTTTTGGCTTTTTGGTCATCCTGAAGTATACATCATTGTCGTTCCAGCATTTGCTTTGTGGCAAGAACTGTTGCCGGTGATGGGGCAAAAATCACTATTTGCAAGGCAGTGGGGGATTATTGGATTAGTTTTCGTCATGATCTTGAGTGGGTTAGTATGGGCTCACCACATGTTTACCAACATGCGCAATAGTCAAATGCTTCCTTTTTCGTTTTTTACAGAGATGATCTCTATTCCGACGGGCTTCTCATTTTTAGTGGCCATAGGGACGATGTGGAAGTCGAATTTGCGACTCAATACGCCAACTTTGTTTATTTTAATGAGCTTGTTCAATTTTCTGATCGGCGGGGTAACTGGTGTATTACTCGCAGATCCAGTAGTCAATTTACAAGCTCATGATACGTTTTTTGTCATTGCACACTTTCACTACACGATTATCGGCGGGATGGTATTTTCATGGTTTGCTGCTTTTTACTACTGGTTACCGAAATTTAGTGGAAGAATGTACAACGAGTTTTGGGGGAAAATCGGGGCCATTTGGGTATTTATTGGATTCAATGGCGTGTTCTTTCAACTCTTTTTGCTTGGACTTAAAGGTATGAATCGGTGGGTCCCTGTATATCCAAGCTACTTGCAACCAATGAACTTTGAAATATCGTTATTTGGGTTCCTTCTTGGACTAGGGTTTGTATTTAACTTTTTACATATCGCTTGGATGTGGCATAAAGGGCCTGTGGTCGGAAATAATCCATGGCACTCAAAGACACTAGAGTGGCAAACATCTTCACCACCTGCAAATACAAACTTTGATCCAATCCCACAAGTGATTGGTAGCTTTTATGATTACAGTGACAGTAAGTTAGCTGTTGCAACGCCATACTCTGACAAGAAGTCTTAGCAAAGGTAGATGGTTACGCACAGAAGGAAAGGAGTGTATCTGCTTGGCAGAGATGACCGATCAACAAGGATCACAAGTTAGTACTGGACCTGTTATGTCAGCGAAGGTGTTGCGGCAAAATCGATTTGGTTTGTTGTTTTTCATCACCTCTCAGTTGGTGCCGTACTTTATGTTAATTAATGATCGCTTCGTTTTGGCTGATACGTATGTATCGCCGCGGTTAGATCCATTGTTAGGTGGACTATTGCCCTCGTTGCTTTTGTTACTTGGCAATATACCCGTATGGCGAGCTGTACAAGCTATTGCCAAAGGTTCACTGACACAAATGAAGCATCAATTGCAATTGGTGACCATTATTGGCATTGTGGCGATGATTACGATGGTTTGGCCCATAGTAGATCACCGGTATGATGCAATCTCACCTTTTGGAGAAATTCATTTAGTTTCATTAGGACTGGGTGGTTTCTTTACCTTAGTATCACTTCTTGTGTTGCTTGGGGTGATGATTCGCTCAACTAAAGGCCTCATTGGGCCAAAGCACTATTTTGGCGTGGAAGCGACCGCGTGGGTGTGGAGTTTTAATACAATTTCCTGGTTAGCATTGTACATCGTGGTGTACTTTATCTAGAAAGGGGGGATGGATATGGGCGGATTTTGGCCAAGCATTCCGTACTATATACCGTATAGCCCAGGGATGCCCAATTGGTGGGATCTTGTATGGTGGATCTTTCAATTAGTCGTCATGTCAGCATTACTGATGGCTCTTCACACAGTGGCTACACGAGAAGATCGTGAACCATTTGATGATTAACAAAGCATGATTGACACTCTGGTTTGTGAGGTGAGTGAAAATGAATCGGTTATATGGTAGGGGATGGCTTTTAGGGGCAACATTGCTCATAGGTTTTTTACCTGTTGTGGGGTGTACAACCACCCCACAGGCGGATTCGCAAAGTTTTAAAAATGCGCGGACACAAAATAATGCGGCATTGAATCATACGGGCGTTGTTTCGACATCGTTTATTCCACGTGAGGATGTGTCACAGACGATTGTAAGGGATGTTCCAGAGGTTGAAACAGCCGATGTACTTGAACGTGAAGGGCGTGTGTTCGTCGGGGTTACTTTGCAGACTGCAGACAATTATCATACTGCGGGGACTGCGCAAAAGGCTCATATAGACAACACGAATCATTCGTTGTCACCTAGACGCACACATACTGTAGCGGTAATTCCAAAGAATGTATCCGCACAAGTCGTACAAGCAGTTCGCAAAATTGTCCCTAATGCAAAAGCGATTTACGTCACGAATGACGAGACGTTAACCTACCACTTTCACATGTTTGCAGGTGATCATGCAACGGGACGTAAAACGGGAAGCGACATGATTTTAGACGATGTATCACGGGTGTTTCCAAATTACGTATAAAGAAAAATGTACAGCGCAAAAGGCCATATCGAATGCTTCCTGTGAGCAGATATATGGCCTTTTGCACAGGAGTTGCAAAAGTATTATTTTCAACATATAATTAGGTTACCAAATAAATTAGTATAAAATCTATCGAGGTGATCAAGATGATTATAAAAAATGAGACTTCCCAAAATTTATATGAAGCATTTGTCAGACTGCGAAAGATCAATTGGATTAATTGGAGTAGCAACTCACAGCTAAAAGCAAGCGACATTCGAGTTTTATTTTGTATTCATCATGAACCACAGTCAGATCCGCAAGGAATGATGGTATCACAGATCAGTAGCTGTTTGCATGTCACATCCCCTACGGTAACACAGTTAATCAAGGAGTTGGAAGCCAAAGGTTTAGTGGAGCGTGCAATGGATGAGTCTGATCGCAGAGTGATTCGCGTCAGATTGACAGCAGATGGGATTGATGTAGTGACGAAAGCGCAGGAGGTGGTTTCAGAAGCATTTCAAGGGTTAACAGAGTATCTAGGTGAGCAAGATAGTGAACAGTTGGCTGTGCTCTTATCTAAAGTATTTCGCTATTATACAGACGGTCAATCAAAACAAGGTGGTGATGATTCTACATGCTAAAACTATTACGTTATTTAAAGCCCTATCGAACGGCTGTTACGTTAGTCCTTGTACTTATTTTTTTACAGTCACTTTCTTCGTTATATCTTCCCTATTTAATGTCAAATATTGTGGATGTCGGTGTTGTGAAAGGTGATATTCCGTATATCATAAAAATTGGCGGATTTATGCTCCTCGTGACGATTATTGGTGGGATATGTGCAATCTTCGCTGGTCTGTTTGCTTCTAAGGCTTCAGCTGGATTTGGGCAGATTCTTCGCAGTAAAGTCTTTACTCACGTAGAAAACTTTACGCTACATGAATTTGATCAAATCGGCACATCTTCACTCATTGTTCGCACGAACAATGACATTATGCAAGTACAGCAATTGGTGAATATGATGCTGCGAATGATGGTTATGGCCCCTCTTACAGCCATCGGTGGCATCATCATGGCGGTTTATACTGACGCCAAATTATCTTTAATTATTGTGGTTGTCATGCCTGTTTTGGGGCTTGCCATTTACGCAGTTCTTGGTAGAGGGATATCACTTTTTCGCGTTATGCAAGAGAAGGTGGATATATTAAACCGAGTACTTAGGGAAAATTTAACGGGCATCCGTGTTATCCGTTCTTTTGGTCGCACACCTTATGAACTTCACCGATTTGATGCAGCAAATCTAGATCTGACAGATACATCTGTCAGAGTATATAAGATCATGGCCGCTTTAATGCCGATGATGATGCTCATCATTAACTTATCGACGCTAGCTATTCTTTGGTTTGGCGGTATTCGCATCAATGATGGGGCAATGCAAGTTGGGAATCTCATGGCGTTTATTCAATACGTTATGCAAATTATGTTTTCTGTCATGATGGTGTCTATGATGGCTTTCATGATCCCTCGTGGTCAAGCATCTGCCGTCCGAATTCATGAAGTACTTCAGATGGTACCTGAAATTTCAGATCCTATCTCTGAGAAAATGACCGGTGAGACACGGGGAGACATCGAGTTTCGCGACGTCACTTTTAGTTATCCTGGTGCGCAAGAGCCAGCGCTCGCGCATTTATCATTTCATATTCATGCAGGTGAAACAACTGCAATTATCGGTGGAACCGGTTCTGGAAAATCAACACTCATTCATTTGATACCAAGATTTTATGATATCGATAGTGGCAGTATTTTGGTGGATGGGGTAGATGTACGCGAAATGTCACAAGCACACTTGCGCGCAAAGATCGGTTTTGTTCCACAAAAGGCCGTTCTATTCTCAGAAACGATTGCGCAAAATATTCGTTATGGCAATGAAAATTCAACAGATGAAGAAGTGCGAAAAGCAGCAGAAGTAGCGCAAGCATATGAATTCATTGCAACGATGAAGAATGGATTTGATTCTGTGATTGCGCAAGGTGGCGCCAATGTATCAGGTGGTCAAAAGCAGCGCTTAGCCATCGCACGCGCCTTAGTCAGAAAAGCAGAAGTGTATATTTTCGACGATAGTTTTTCTGCACTGGATTTTAAAACGGACGCCAATTTGCGCGCGGCGTTAAAAAAGGAAGTGGCAGGTGCCACGGTAATACTTGTTGCACAGCGTGTGAGTACAGTCATGGACGCGGATCGCATTATTGTTCTTGATGATGGAAAGCTAGCGGGGATCGGTACACACAAAGAGTTAATGAACAGCTGCTCAGTCTACCGTGAGATTGTCGAATCTCAACTTTCTGAGGAGGAGATCGCATGAGTAAAGATCGTAAAGAAATGTCGGCATTTGGACGTGGACCGGGTGTTTTTGGAGGGCCTGGTGGACCTGGTGGAGCTTTTATGCCTACGCAAAAAGCTAAAAATTTTAAAGGGACACTTTTTCGTCTGGTCGGATACTTTCGGCCCTACCGCTTTCGTTTACTCATCGTTTTTGTAGCGGCTATTTTAGGGACGATCTTTAGTATTTTAAGTCCGTATATTTTAGGTAATGTCACCACTGATTTATTTGAAGGGTACTTGTTAAAAATAAAAGGAGTGCCAGGTGGAGGAGTGAATTTTGCTCAAATTCTACATTTACTCATCCTATTAGGCGGGCTGTATGTATTTAGTTCTATCTTTAGCTATGTACAGCAATACGTGATGGCAGGGGTAGCACAAACTGCTGTATATGATTTGCGTAAACAGGTAATGGGTAAACTTTCAGACCTGCCCGTGGGCTTTTATGATTCTCGACCGCACGGAGAAATTTTGAGTAGGTTTGTCAATGATTTTGACAATATTAGTAGCACGTTACAGCAGAGCTTAACACAATTAATTACTGCAGTTGTCACCTTTATTGGTGTCATCGTAATGATGTTAACGATTAATTGGTTGATGACGCTTGTTATTGTATTGACGTTACCGCTTAGTTTTATAGTCACAAAAATGATTGCTACAAGGTCGCAAATACATTTTATTGCCAGACAAAAGAGCCTTGGCGAATTAAATGGACATGTAGAAGAAATGTATACTGGACATCAAATTGTGAAGGCATTTGGCCATGAAGAACAGTCTATACGTAAATTTGAAGAGATCAATTCGAGACTTTATGATTCTAGTTGGAAAGCGCAGTTTGTATCAGGCATCATTATGCCTATGATGAATTTTATTGGAAATATCGGATATGTGTTAGTGAGCGTTATTGGTGGAGTACTGGTCACCCGTCGCGTCATTCAAATTGGAGATATTTTAGCGTTTATACAGTATGCCAGACAGTTTACTCAACCGATATCACAATTATCGAGTATCGCAAATGTTATCCAATCCACATTAGCTTCTGCGGAGCGTGTATTTGAGTTATTGGATGAGCCTGTTGAAAAACCAGATGTACTTGGTGCTGTTGTCAATGATTCACCACGGGGCGATGTGCAATTTGAACATGTTAACTTTAGGTATCAACCAGATGTTGAGCTGATTACTGATATGAATATGGATGTGCGAGAAGGGCAAACGATTGCCATCGTGGGGCCTACTGGAGCTGGCAAAACTACTTTGGTGAACTTATTAATGAGATTTTACGATGTGTCTGATGGCAAGATCACCATTGATGGTGTAGATATTATGCAGTTGCAACGAACCAATTTGCGTAAAATGTTTGGCATGGTTTTGCAAGACACATGGTTATTTCATGGAACGATACGAGAAAATATTTTGTATGGTCGTGAGCACGCGACAGAAGAAGACATTGTTATGGCAGCTAAGGCGGCGCATGCCGATCATTTTATTCGAACGCTTCCTGATGGATACGACACCGTCTTAAATGAAGAAGCGTCCAATATTTCACAAGGACAAAGACAGTTGCTAACGATTGCACGTGCGATTCTTGCCGATCCTGCTATTTTAATTTTAGATGAAGCGACGAGTAGTGTGGATACGAGAACAGAAGTATATATTCAAAAAGCGATGAAAGCTTTAATGTCTGGACGTACAAGTTTCGTGATTGCACATCGACTTTCTACCATTCGGGAGGCTGATCTCATTTTGGTCATGAATCAGGGTCATGTCATTGAACAAGGGACACATCAGGAATTACTTGAAGCTAAAGGCTTTTATGCAGATCTCTACAATAGTCAGTTTACTGAAGGCAATGGAGCAATGGCTATGGCATTGTAGATTTTTTATATCCATGGTTGCGTGAATCGGATGAATTGAATGGAGCAGAGAGAAACCTGCTCCATTTTTTGTGTTTTTATTGTAAGAATGAGGATTGCGATTGATCGAATGATTGATTTTGACCTGACGAATGACTTGCACCTGTTGTTTGTCCACTATAGGAAGAAGCTTGAGGTTGAGATTGTTGTGATGATGATTGACCAGAGGACATTTGTTGCATTTGTTGTTCTGCTTGATCAATTAGTTGACTCATCTGAGCCATCACTTGACTGGATTGAATAGATTGCGCTGCCGAGTTTAAAATTTGTGTGGCTTGTGATATTGCGGTTTGTAATTGTTGGAAACCTTGTTGCTGCTGTTGCTGTGCTTGACTCTTGATGGAGGATAGCATCGGGGCAAATTGTTGTGATGCTTGTTGTCCAGATTGCATCGTGGGCTGTGAAGATTGCGATTGTGCTTGTCCTGCAGATGGTTGTTGGTTGGATGAAGATTGCATCTGTTTCATCATTCCTTGTAGTTGACTTAGTTGTGATTGGAGACTTCCTAGTTCGTTAGCGATCTCTGTATCTGCTACATTTTTTGCAGCGATACTCGCGACACTTTTGGTTTGTTGTTTATCCAAATGATTGTCCCCCTTGTGGAGTTAGTTGTCATTGCTTTGATTGACGCTGTACAAACGTAGGATGGTTGATCTGTATGATCCTTACTCAGGGCAATATATGGTGTGGATTATGACTAAATCTATAAAAATAGCAAAGATGACCCACTATGTTTGTCCATACCGTTTGCAGCGTACGTGCATGTAATAGTGATGTAAGGCAAAGTGAAACCCCCGCTTCACAATGCCTTACAAAATACAAACCAGTAGGGAGAGGATTTTCATGGCTGTAAATAAATTCAATATTTCAGACACCATTCCACAAATGCACGTCGGTCAAGTAGTTACAGTATTTACCGTTGCAGGTGGCACAGGTGGCGGTGGCTATACAGGAACCATCCTTGCAATTGACGATGTCAACTTGTATCTATTACTAGTTGCAGCACAAGCACCCGATGCGGTTGTAGGCGCATTTGGTGCACCTGGTGCAGGTGTAGGTGCAGTAGTGACAATCCCACTCGCACAAATTTCTTCTGTTACAGAACCTGTTCTGTAATGAATTTTCTGTCAGGGGTCTCGTACCCCTGATCTTACATACTGTGTACATTTGCTGTAGTATATGGACTTATACGAATACTGTAAGTGCAAGTGCGGAGTAAGTGGATATATTGTGTGTTTTTTATGACTGTTGATGGGGGGATAAAGGTGTTTTTGCTACGGGGGCACCACTTGTTTTGTTTACTTGGGTATCGCGGAATGGGGTACTCTGATCAATATGTAAAAGAGATGACTAGACTACATACAGTGCTTCGAGAAGATCCACAAACGCTTATTACAATTGTTCATGGGCCAGATGATTTGTGTAGCAACTTTCCAGAAAATGAACCTTATCACTGTGATGAGAGCGCTGTATTGGATCGAGATGAACGCATCGTTCAATATTTGGGGTTAACAATTGGGAACACATACACATGGAGTGATATTGAACAAAGGATAATTGAGAGAGTAGTGCGAGAGGATATACCACGCTTTTGTAGTACATGTCCATGGCTCCCTTATGGAGTGTGTGAGGAGGGTGTTGACCGCATGCGACATGGTGATGGATTGACTCCCGTAAATGGGGCGTAAGCAACGATATCCGCTCCCTTCTGGCAATCTGTTCATGGTATAGTATAAGGATAAGATTAGATTATTGAGCTAAGGGAGCAGGTAATTGATGATTCGCGTATCTGATTTGTCCGTATCATTTGGTAGTCGCATATTATTTGAAGAGGTTAATTTGAGTTTTGACGCTGGAAATCGCTATGGATTAATCGGAGCCAATGGATCCGGGAAATCAACTTTCATGAAGATCTTGGTCGGGGATTTTGAACAGAGTTCAGGGACAGTCACGATTAATCCTGGTTTACGTGTTGGTGTTTTGCGCCAAGATCACTACCAGTATGATGAGTATACAGTACTTGAGACTGTTTTAATGGGATACCCAGAACTGTTTGAAGTCATGCGCGAGCGTGAGCGCATGTATGCATTACCTGAAATGACCGATGAAGAAGGTATGCGTGTCGGAGAGTTGGAGAGTGCCTTTGCAGATATGGATGGATATTCTGCAGAATACTTTGCAGCTGAGTTGCTTGAGGGATTAGGTATTCCCGTTGAAAAACACGGTGAATTGATGAGTTCGATGATTGGTGGATTCAAGTTGCGCGTTTTGTTAGCGCAAGTGCTTTTTGGTCGTCCAGATGTGTTATTACTTGATGAACCGACAAACCATTTGGATTTGGATACGATTCGTTGGTTAGAAAACTTTTTGTTAGGACACAAGGGTACTATGGTGATTATTTCTCACGATCGCCATTTTTTAAATACGGTGTGTACGCATATGGTGGACGTCGATTACAAACAGATTTCCATGTTCTCTGGTAATTATGATTATTTTATAGCGGCCAGTACACTTGCACGCGAACAGCTCATTGCCGATAATACACGGAATCTGGAGAAGATTGCGGAGTTGCGCGACTTTGTCGCTCGTTTTTCCGCCAATAAAAGTAAGGCTAAACAAGCGACAAGCCGACAAAAACAGATTGAAAAAATTGAGATTCAAGAGATCCGTCCTTCTTCACGTGTTTCTCCATATATTAAATTTACTTCAAAGCAGCCGCTCGGAAAACAAGTGGTGTCGCTTGATCGCGTTTCAAAATCATTTGGCGACTTAGACGTGCTAAAGTCTGTCAAGTTGGAGATTGGCGCTGGTGAGAAGGTTGCAGTGTTAGGTGTTAACGGAATTGGAAAGACGACGTTATTAAATGTGATGATGGGTGAGTTATCTCCTGATTCAGGTACTGTAACATGGGGGAAATCAGCGCAACCGTCTTACTTTACGCAGGATCATCACGACACGATTCCAAAAGATACGACTGTTTACGAGTGGTTGCGCAGTTTCGATGAAGAAGCAGATCAACAAACACTGCGAAGCATTTTAGGGCGCATGTTGTTTTCAAAAGATGAAGTCCACAAATCGACAGAAGTTCTCTCTGGGGGAGAGACTGCACGTCTAATGATCGCAAAAATGCTTTTGTTACAAGGGAACGTGCTCGTACTAGATGAACCTACAAACCACTTAGATCTCGAATCCATTGACGCATTGTCAAAAGCTCTCGCTGAATTTACTGGTACTGTGATTTTTGTCTCGCATGCCAGACAGCTCGTCACAGATGTTGCAACGCGTATCGTGGAATTGACACCGCATGGCTTAGTTGACTTTGTCGGTTCTTACGATGAATATCTAGAAAAACGCGAAACGCTGGTGCAAGCGTAGATGGTGGCCAATCGTACATTGACCGTATCAGAAAATGGAACTTTGCTTCCCTTTTTACTCACTGCATTGTCTACCATGGGTCGCAATAAAGTAAAATCGTTATTGACACATGGTCAGGTGATGGTAAACGACCAAGTGGTGACGCGTCATGATCACCCATTAGTGCAAGGACAGACAGTTTCTATTCTCGCTATGAGAAAAGTTTCGTCAGATGATTTGGATGGCGTTCAGATTTTATTTGAAGATGACGATGTGCTTGTGATCGATAAGCCAGCAGGATTGCTTTCTATGGGGACAGATACGGAGAAAGAACATACAGCGTATCGAATTCTTAGCGATTATATGAGAATGAAAAACCCAAAGTCGCGCATTTTTATTGTCCATCGATTAGATCGTGATACATCAGGTGTCATGATGTTTGCAAAGCGAGAAAGTGTACAGCAAAAGCTACAAAATGCTTGGAAAGATGTTGTCGTGGAGCGCGCATATCTAGCTGTAGTGGAGGGACGCGTGCAACAAGATACAGGAACAATCATTTCCTGGCTAAAAGAGAGCAAGACATTGATTATGTATATCAGTCGTAAAGAAGGCGATGGACAAAAAGCGATTACTCACTATGAAGTATTGCATCGGACAGGTGAATATTCACTTTTGAAAGTACAATTAGAGACAGGTCGCAAAAATCAAATTCGCGTACAAATGCAAAGTATTGGACATCCAGTGGTAGGCGATGATCGTTATGGGGCGATCAAAGATCCACTTGGACGGCTTGGATTGCATGCTAGTGTCCTTAGCTTTCACCATCCTACGACAGATAAAGTCATGCGTTTTGAAACGGATTTTCCTTCTGCTTTTTTGCGTGTCTTCTCTTATGATCAAAAGGCAAGTGTGACCATTAAGTCATAGGCTTCATAAAGGATATCGCGCAGGTGGCATCATGAGGTGTATCGACCAAGTACTAAAGGGGTGAAATCACTGATGGATGCACTACAATTTGAGGAATGGGGTATTCCTGATCTGCAGCAAGCGATGTCTTCTGGAGAGTTAACTGCAGTTGATATCACATGGCTTTATTTGCAACGGATTGCTGCGTTTAATTCACAAAGTCCAGGTATTCATGCAGTTCTTGAAGTGAATCCGGACGCGCTGTTTATCGCGGATGCACTCGATAAAGAGCGCTCGCTGACAGGCCCGCGCGGACCACTTCACGGTATACCTGTGTTATTAAAGGATAATATTGATACTGGAGATAAATTACACACGAGTGCAGGCTCTATAGCGCTTTCCACATCCTACGCGGTACAAGATTCTTTTGTTGCTGCACAGTTGCGAAAAGCTGGTGCAGTGATCCTTGGGAAAACGAACATGACTGAATGGGCTAATTTTATGACAGAAGATATGCCTAATGGATACAGTTCGCGCGGTGGACAAGTACTCAATCCATACGGACCAGGTGTGCATGATGTAGGGGGTTCTAGTTCTGGGTCGGGGGCAGCGGTTGCAGCAAATTTTGCTGCATGTGCGATTGGAACGGAGACATCGGGGTCGATCTTAAGTCCAGCTAGTCAAAATTCCATCGTGGGGTTAAAACCGACTGTTGGCTTGATTAGCCGTTCAGGGATCATTCCAATTGCCCATAGTCAAGATACAGCAGGACCGATGGGACGTACTGTAACGGATGTAGCTTATTTATTAGGAGCCTTAACCGGTGTGGATGAACGGGATGCAGCCACATTCTCTAGTGTTTCGCATGCATTGACTAATTATGTTTCTGTTTTAGATGAGCTTGGGTTACGCGGTAAACATATTGGCGTTGTGCGTACACCTTATTTTGAAGATCTCACAGAGAGCCAACTTAATTTGATGAATGCTGCGATTCAAGTGATGAAGAATTGCGGAGCGGCGGTGACCGAATCTCTTTGTCTTACTCATACGAAAGAAAATGCTGGTTATGAAGTGTTAGTCTATGAATTCAAGGTGGCACTCAATGCTTATTTAGCTCAGGTTGCAGTAAACGTACCCGTGCATTCATTGGCTGATGTGATTGCTTATAATCAAGCGCGTAGCGATGTGGCTTTGCGATTTGGACAGACCATTTTGATTGAGTCAGAGGCAACGAGTGGAACACTGACTGAACCGGAGTATCTTTTAAGCCGTTTACGTGATGTGCAATCATCTACTATTCATGGACTAGATCAGCTTTTTTCGGACCATCAAGTAGATATTTTAGTATTTCCAGCGAACTATGGTGCAGGGATTGCGGCTAAAGCAGGTTATCCATCGTTAACGGTTCCAGCAGGCTATGATGAATCTGGATTTCCATTGGGAGTAACTTTTTGTGGTCGCGCGTATAGCGAACCGTTATTATTACAAGTTGGTTATGCTTTTGAACAGGCTACAAAGCATCGCGTCCCTCCGCGTATGTAGCTTGTTCATGAATCAATCATGTAGGTGAATTGGTTTTTATCTTCATGGTTCGATCATGGGGAGAAGAGTTACGCAAAACAAAAGAGGGAGCCACAAAGTTGCGGCTCCCTCTTTTGTTTTGCGTATTGTATTGATTTAAGCAGTTGTTGTTTTAAAGACAGGATCCATAAAACCGATTTGTGTAATCTGATCAATCGGGATCATGGTAATAGGAAGAGTTTCACGAAGTTTCCCGTCGGGTGCGTATATACTTGCTTGGGCCAAAAAGACTACATCTCTTTTTACATCGGAGACGTACGCTTTTGTCTCGTCACCATTTCTGGTGAAAATAGTAATATATCGACCGGTGGCCTCGCGAAGAATTTTGGCGAGTTCGTAAATTTCTTTCTTGTAAGGATTGTGCACTCTATGGTGCCTTCTTTTACAGTGTCTCATCACTGCACCTCCATCGCTTGTTAGTACGTCGTAGCGTACCTTATATAGCATGCGAAAATGAGAGTTTTAGAAATGGACAAAGTATAGTGGAGAAAACACCATTTACCGTTTGATTAGACTTGTTCCACAACAGGGAACCAACCCGGAGTATGCATGATGGCTTGCCATAGCGGATCTGGAACGACAAGACGAGACTGATCATCTTTACTAAGTGTTACATGAATATCTGCTTCTTGTCCTTGTTCAACTTTCTTTACCCAGTCAGGATCCATAATTAACTCACGACCAAGAGCCAGAAACGCAACTCCTGCTTGTAGCGCTTTGATTGCATCATCAGCTGTATGAATTGATCCAACTCCGATAACAGGTACCCTACCGTTAACTGTTTCTACAATGAGTTCAATGCGCGGTTTTGTATTGTCTTTAAAATGGCGGGTGACAGACCAAAAATCCATGAGTGACACGTGTAAATAAGACAGTTTTTTATCTGCTAAGCGATCGACGAGTTGCAAAGTATCAGCCATAGTAATACCTGGTGTTTCTGTTTCTTCGGGTGAGAAACGATACCCTATGAGAAATGGCCTTTTCGCATGAGTGTTAACTACTTTTTGCACCTCATCGACGATAGAGAGTGGAAAAAGCATGCGCTTTTCAAGCGTTCCTCCAAAGCGATCATCTCGCTGATTAGAGTGCGGCGAGAAAAATTGTTGAATGAGATAACCGTTTGCTCCATGAATTTCAACACCATCAAAACCTGCTTCGATTGCTCGACGAGTGGCCATGCCAAATGCTGTAATGATTTCTTCAATTTCTGTTTCACTAAGAGCACGTGGAACGATAGCATTTGGTTGATTGTGCGCCACTGCGCTTGCACTTACAACATCGCCATTTGGTACAAGTTCTGGCGGACAGGAACGACCGCCATGAAAAATTTGTAAAATAGCTTTAGCACCTTGTTCCTGAATGGCCGAAGCTAAGCGACGAAGACTTGGGATGATATCATCGCGATCGACTGCAATTTCATCAGTGAAGCCTTTTCCATTTGCAGTTACATAAGCACATGCTGTGATCACCATACCTACGCCATGCGATCTTCTTGCATAGTAGTCAATTTCAGCGTCAGATACACTACCATCTGGATTCGATGAGAAGTTTGTCATAGGTGCCATGATAAGGCGATTTTTTATGTTCACCTGTTGATCTAATGTAACGTGTTCAAACAAAGGTTGATAAATTGGATTCAAACCTATCCACTCCTAAATAAAGATAAATGATCTGTATGATACTATATTCAGTATAGCACCATACTTTATTATAGCTTGTTATTCGATGAAAAGCTAATGGGAAGAAGATTCTAATCTGCAGCACTGTAGATATAAGAGTAAGTCATGCATACTTACTGATCGATGACTCGCAATTTTGTCAGTGCAGGTTTTATGGATTTCGTCCCATGTTTTGAGTGAAATGTGATGGAAAGAGTAAGATCATCGTCACTTCCCTCCATGTCCGTAATGACGCCCATACCGTACTGGGGATGGCGCACTGTGAGGCCGATGTCCCAACGCGGGATGATCTGTGTATCATTCCCTGAGCGCTCTGTGAACATATCGGGGATTTCTGACAAAAAACGAGATGGGTCATTCATCTGCAATTGTCCAAAAAGGGTGCGTTCTAGACAATAGCTTAGATGCAATTTTTCGCGTGCGCGCGTGATAGCTACGTAACACAAGTTGCGTTCTTCCTCAACGCCATCGATGGTGTCCATCGAACGTGCGTGTGGGAAAATGGTTTCTTCGGCACCAATCACAAAGACAACTGGAAACTCTAAACCTTTCGAAGCATGCATAGTCATCATGTGTACTGCGTTCTCTGTTTTTCCGGATTCCTTGTCTAGATCAGAGAGAAGAGATGTTTCTGCTAAGAAGTCTGAGAGTGTGCCGCGGCGACGGCGATCAAAGGCACGCGTAACTGTTAAAAGTTCAGCAATATTTTCTAAACGGTTTTGATCTTCCTCTTTATGGCTGACCTCATACATTTCTCGATAACCTGATTGGTACAATACTTCTTGCGTAAACTCAGTCACGGAGATTCCTTCTTGCATATCGTGCAATTTCATAATGAGTGTATAAAATTTTTTGATAGCTTCTGTGGATTTTGCTCCTAATTCAGCCTCTTCCACGCGGCCCATTGCTTCTAATAACGTTGTATCTTGTTCATGAGCAAAGTCGAGCATCTTGCGAATGGTTCCGTCACCAATATTGCGTTTGGGTACGTTTACGATGCGAAGTAAAGAAATCTCATCTTGTGGATTGGCAATAGTTTTTAAATAGGCCATGACATCGCGAATTTCTCGACGGTCGTAAAAGGTCATACCGCCTAAAATTTTATAAGGCATTGCTGCTTGCAAAAAAGCCTCCTCAATCGCACGTGACTGTGCATTGGCACGATATAACACCGTACAATCGCTAAATTGTCCCCCTGCACCGATATGTTCTTGTACCTTTGATATAACGTAGACAGCCTCATCCGTTTGATCGAGAGCTGCGTAGATCGAGATCTTTTCACCTTCGCCATTTGCAGACCACAGTTTCTTTTCTTTGCGCTGTGAATTGTGAGCAATGACCGCATTAGCTGCATCGAGAATAGTACTGGTAGAGCGATAATTTTGTTCTAATTTGATGACTGTCGTTTCTTTGTAGTCGCGTTCAAAATTAATGATGTTTGATATATCAGCACCTCGCCATCTGTAAATGGCTTGGTCAGAATCACCCACGACGCACAAATGACGATACTTTTTAGCTAGAAGATTAATCAATTTGTACTGCGCGCGGTTGGTATCTTGATACTCGTCAACGTGTATATATTGGAATTTCTCCTGATAGAGGTCTAGAACATCACCTTTCGTTTCAAATAACTCCACCGTTTTAAAAATCAGATCATCAAAATCAAGTGCATTCATATTCATGAGTTTGGCCTGATACGATTGATAAACTTTTGCTGCAATAGAATCAATCATGGATTGACTGGAATTGCTCTTCATTTCAGCAGGTGTGAGTAGTTCATTTTTTGCTGCGGATATTTTCCACTGTATCGTAGAGGGATCAAATTTTTTCATGTCATAATTTAAATCCAGCATACTTTGCTTGATCGCTGCACTTTGATCTTCTGCGTCAAGAATCGAAAAATTATTTTCATACCCGATATGCTCTGCTTCGCGACGCAATATTTTTACACACATGGAATGGAATGTGCTCATCCAGATATCGTCAGCCTGATCGCCGACGAGTGTACGCACGCGCGCATTCATTTCTTTAGCTGATTTGTTGGTAAAGGTAATCGCAAGGATATTCCACGGTTGTACTTGACGTACGCCTAGTAGATAGGCGATTCGACGAGTCATGACACTTGTTTTACCGGAACCTGCACCTGCTAAGATAAGCAGTGGGCCTTCGGTTGTTTCAACTGCTAGTTGTTGTTCAGGATTGAGTCCAGTTGTAATACTTTGAATATCAATATGAGATGTCTTTTTTGTAGCTGTCATGCCTTACCTCCATGCATTGTCCTTAACTGTGCACGAGTAGCGTAGCATGGGTGGACGAGGAAAAAAAGACTTGATATCCTATCATTAGATCAGATGAGGGGTGGTAATGACTTGAAGGATGAAGTAAACCATCCAATTTTTTCGCGTTTCTATATCCTTTCACAAGGAATGCTTGAGAAATATGTTGGTCCTATAAGGGCGATGCACAATTCTAGTGCGTCAGGGAGGACGTTAGTTATTGGTGCGGGGACTGGTCTTGATATACAATATATCGGTGAAAACGTGAAGGAACTCGTCTTAGTCGAACCAGATCCAGCGATGGCTGAATATTTAAAACAACATTATGCAAAATATCAAGTAGTACAGTGTATGGCAGAACATCTGTCAATGGAAAGTGAGCAATTTGATACAGTCTTAACTAGTCTTGTTCTCTGCTCGGTCGATCAAGTTGGGCTTGTATTGGAAGAGATTGCTCGCGTACTAAAACCAGGTGGGCAATATTTATTTTTTGAGCATGTTGCACATGATCACACGGTCCCGCGTTTCATACAAAATGCACTCAATCCAATGTGGAGCAAGATGGCAGGCGGATGCATGCTCAATCGAGATATTGTAAGAGAGCTACAGCAGTCAACATTAGAATTGACTGAATATCGCATAGCTAAGCAACATTTTCTCGTCCCTATGGTTGTTGGAAGGGCACTAAAATCATAAAGATAAGACGTCTCACAAAATACTTTGAAAAATCATCCAACGAAATATCTGGTCAAAAGTTCATTGACAGAGATTGTGCACAGTGGTATAGTTCATGAGAAAGAAAGTGTTGTGTTCTTCATAATTGTATATGACTCAGTCCTCGTTAGGCGAGGCTTCTATACGAATATATGCCACTGCCCGGAAACGTCGAAAGACGCCAATGGGTTGAACAGGTACTGCCGGCTTAAGGCTTTACTTAACGTGGCTGAGCATTTTGCTCTAAGTCGTATAGTGCCAAAGCTCAACCAGGGGGATTGCTAAAACTCTTGTACCTTTTTTACGGTGCGTGTGTTTCAATGCCCCTGATGTATGACTCAGGGGCATTTATTATGTAAAAATACAAGAAAACATTTCCCTCGTAAAGGTGGTGGTAGGTTTGGATTCGGACCCGGGCAGTCGACGAGAAAGTTGCGCTTTGATGACGGGGATTAGTTTTGTATTGCCAAAGTTCGGCCTACTACACCCTTGGGAGGGGATGCGTGATGAGCAAAAAACTTGCATACAACCAATTGATTCAAAATCAAATGAATGATCATGACGAAGATAACAAAATTCGCGCAAAAGATCAGGCGAGAGTTTCTGCACTAAGAGAGAAAAAGGGCTGGTTTTTTCGGATTATGCTTGGACTCGTATTAATTGGACCAGGAGTCCTTGTCATGATTGCGGATAACGATGCAGGTGGCGTAATTACTTATGCGCAAACAGGTGCCACTTATGGTATTGGTTTCTTTATTCCTGCTTTATTGCTTTCTGGCCTTATTGCCTATGTAGTACAAGAAATGACGGTGCGGTTGGGGGCCGTAACACATCGCGGTCACGCAGAGATGATTTGGGGACGCTACGGGGCATTTTGGGGATGGTTTTCGCTTATTGACTTAGTACTGGCCAACATTTTGACGCTAATTACTGAATTTATTGGAATTACGCTTGGGTTAGGGGTATTTGGAGTACCGCATATTGTCAGTGCAGTTGCTGCGATTGTTGTTGATGCAATTGTTTTACTAATTCTTCGTTATTATACATGGGAACGCGTATCGCTTTGGATTGCGCTTGGCAACTTAGTATTTGTTCCTTTAGCATTGATGGCTCATCCGGATTGGGCTGTTGTTACGAATGCAATGTCGACGTGGCATATTCCTGGTGGCTTTACACCTGCGTTTTTGTTTGTCGTACTCGCTAATTTTGGCACGACCATTGCTCCGTGGATGCTGTTTTTCCAACAATCTGCTGTAGTGGATAAAGGGCTGACGGTTAAAGATATTCGCCATGGCCAAATTGATACGGCGATTGGTACGGTTGCTATGGTAGCCGTTGCACTTGCTTTAGTGATTATGACAGGTAGCCTTGTTTATGGCATGCCTGGGGCAGCTGACTTCAATATTCAACAGATCTTGACTGTGATTGGCAATAAGATTGGTCCAATGGGCGAGGATTTGTTTGCACTTGGCTTAGTAGAGGCTGGGACGATTGCTGCGATTGCACTTACTGCGAGTACATCGTGGGCCATGGGTGAGGCTTTCCACTGGCCAAAGAGTATCAATATGCCGGCACGCAAGGCGTGGCGTTTTTATCTTCCAGGTTTGTTGAGTGCAGTAGTTGCAGCCGGTGTTGTGTTGATTCCAAATGCCCCACTTGGTTTTCTGAACTTAACTGTGCAAGTTATTGCATCGATCTTTATGCCTGCTGCGATGATGTTCTTACTTCTTTTACTCAATGATAAAGGTATTATGGGCAAATACACCAATGGAAAATGGCAAAATATCGCTGCCTTTTCGATCGTTGGATTGTTAGTCGTCTTAAACGGCGTGTATGGATTAACCGTGGTTATGCCACATTTATTCTAATAAGAGGGGTGAAAAACGATGAAAAAAGACAACTTATATTTAGTGGCATCTCGCTCTGATGACTACATGCAGCCTGTGGAACTGAAGCGTGCTAAAGTGAGCGGATGGGTAAAATTTGTGTTTTGGGGTTTGCGTGTATACATTGTTGCGATGGTTGTTCTAGTTGCCATCGGATTTGCCCGGGGGCAGGTGTAAGGGCAATGCCCGATCGAAGACAGAGTCAATATCGAATATAGAAGCCGTGCCTAGGATTCATCAGAATGATGGGCACGGTATTTCTATGTCCAATGGGTATGAATGATTTCTTTTTCGGAAAGCTATAAACACTTCACACAAAACAGCTGACTTGTAATATAATAAACCTAGATTATGTTTCCTGAAGCTAAAAAAATGTCAAACAGCTAAATTATTTGTCTATATGAAAATGCAGATTGGAGGGGAATGTATGGCTATCCAAATGCCGCAAAAAGATGACATGATGCAACGAGCATTTGCTGAAAGTTATAAAAAAGAAGCGGAAGCGGCTGCTTTCTATGAACTAGCCGCAAAACTCGAAAAAGACGACAAACGTCGTGATATTTTATTGAAATTGGAACAAATTGAGCGAGAGCATGCGTTGATATGGGCGGCAAAACTGAGTGAAGTGTGCGGTATTGAAGCACACTATGATGGGTTAAGCCAACTCTCGTCCACTATGAGTAAACAAGATGTGTATAGGAAGTTAGATGAGATAGAGGTAGGCAATGCAAAATGGTATGACTCGTTAAAACAACTGATTCCTGATGATCACATTTTAGATTTGATTGACCGCATCGACGAAGATGAATCGAATCACGATGCAACCATTCGCCGTTTTTTTACACTCCCCACACAACATATTGCTGACTCTTTGCAACGGATATTGAGTAGGGAAACGTGGCATAAGCGTGAATCTACAGGTTGGTTAGGCGATGCTATTTATGGAGTGAATGATGGACTTGGTGCAATTTTTGGCATTATTGCAGGCGTGGCTGGATACACAGCAAATAGCCATACAGTTCTTGTGAGTGGCTTTTTCGGGGCTGTTGCTAGCACACTATCTATGGGTGCAGGAGCGTGGCTTGCGACACGCTCACAAAACGAATTGCACCATAGTGAGATGCAACATGAGCTAAGAGAAATACGTGATGATCCTTCTTTGGAACGAGAAGAATTGTCGCTTCTCTATCAATTAAAAGGTTTTACACAATCGGAAGCGGAGGAAATTACAGAACGTCTCTCCATGGATGAGGATCAGTTTGCACAAGCTATGTATCAAGAAGAACTGGGAATCGCCGAAGATTCAGAAGGTAACGCTTGGAAATCAGCTGGGGTAGGTAGTCTCTCGACTTTTATAGGCGGGATCATCCCTCTTATTCCTTTTATCTTCCTTGGTGGTGTCGTTGGCATGATCGCCGCTGCGATCGTGAGTATCATTGCTCATTTTTTAGTGGGGGCAGCAAAGAGTATGGTTACTGCACGTACATGGTGGGCTAGCGGATTGGAAATGACGGCAGCTGGAATTGTGGTTGGTGTAGTTTCTTATGGGATAGGATTACTTGGAACTATGCTAGTGCATGTTTGAAATATGTGCGTGAGTATGTGCATCAAAATTGTTACAGTTTGATAGCATGTGCTAAATGTCGTTGACTTTCTAGGATTCGAGGACTATGTTCAAAGAGGACATCTAGTTGTAAAGGAGTGATAGTGATGTTCTATCGCAGATCGGGTGGTGGTTTTGTGTTAAAGTTATTCTTGCTTTTATTTGGTTTACGTTTTCTTGATCGAAAATCGCATGCGGAGTGTGACCACACTGAATTTAGGGCACGAAGACGAGCATTTCGTAAAAAAATCCGCGAAGCATTTGATGTTTTTGACGATGAGTCAGAGACTGTTGCACAACCAGTTCATGCATCACACGAAGCTACAGAGTTGTAAATGACGTAAGCGTTAGAGGGATGTTGTGTTTATACAATTTTTTCGTTCACTTGCCATCTTTAACTTAGCGATATCTTTTGTTATTGATCATTGGCGTTTGCGTATGATCCGTCGGTTTTTACATGGAGATCGACGCGCTCGTGCGCAAGCGCGTGTTTTTTCAAATGCTGGAATTCGTTTTCGCCGTTTTGCGTTGCGTAAAAAAGGGCTGATCGTTAAAGTCGGTCAGTATTTAAGTGCGCGTGCTGATATATTTCCTGTAGCTTTTACAAGAGAGTTAAATCAATTACAAGATGCAGTTCCTCCTAATTCTTTTGCTTCGATAAAAGACAGGATTGAATCCGAACTTGGTGCAAAACTCAGTTCCTTATTTGATTCTTTCGATCAGACAGCCGTTGCAGCTGCTTCACTTGGGCAAGTACATAAAGCCGTTTTGCCAGGTGGACAAGTTGTGGCTGTAAAGGTTCTTCGACCGGGGATTGAGCACTTATCTGAAATTGATTTGTCCGCTTTACGCAAATTGGCGCGTTTTATGCAGAGATTCACTAAGTTTGGCCGAAGGTTAAATATATGGGATATTTATACTGAATTCTCTAGAATCACATTGAAAGAATTAGACTATCGAATTGAAGCAGAGTATTTACAGCGTTTTCGAAAGCAATTTATAGAGGATGATTGGCTAGTTGTCCCAGCCGTTATTCAACCGTTAATTAGCCGTCGTGTCATTGTGATGGAATTTATGGAGGGTGCTCGTGTTACGGATGTACAACAGTATGCACAGTGGGGAATTACTCCTAAATCAGTTGTGGACCGGTTAGTAGATGCTTATCTGCGACAAGTTTTAGAGTATGGATTTGTGCATGTTGATCCGCATCCTGGCAACTTACTAGTATTACCGGATGGTAGAATTTGTTTTATCGATTTTGGTATGATGGCTGAGTTTGAATCGAAAGATGTAACACTTTTTGCACAGCTTGTAACAGGAGCTATACTTCACGATTTAGAGAATGTTGTACGCGTTTTAGATGAATTAGGATTTTTACAACCTCATGCGAATCGAGAAGTGCTGAAAAAGGCAATTTCTTTTATGCTTGATCGCATTGGCGGATTGAAACTGACTCGTGGTCCAGAATTAGATTTGTTCTTAGAAGAATTCCAATCCTTTTTGCATGATGAGCCACTCATTATGCAAGGAAAGTATCTTTTTATTGGGCGTGCTTTAGGTCTCGCTAGCGGGGTAATTACTAATATATGGCCTAGCATCAATTGGATGGAGATTATTGAAGAAAAAGCGTTACCTCTATTAAATAGCAAAGTAAATGAGTCTTCCAATGAATCAGATGATCGCGTAAAAAGTTTTGTGATTGATTTGGTGCGTGATTTATTTGGTGAAAAGGGAGTTACGGCTACAGAATTAGGACTCGTTAAGGCTCGGGAAATCGGGCTAACTTTGTTGCGCATTCCACCAGAGTTAGATCGCGTTTTGCAAAAAATTGAGCAAGATGATATCTCGATTCACTTAGAATTACGTGAAGTATTTAAACGATTAGATCGTCAACATCGACATTCGGAACGGTTCCTTTGGTTTAGTCTCTTTGTTGTAGGAAGTGGTGCATTTGCGTGGTTACAATCAACATCCTTTAGGACAGAGGAAATGATTGCGCTAGTATTTGCGATCTTATCGTTATTTGCCTTTATTGTTAATCTTATTCGATCATAAAATATGTGAAATGTACTGAAAATTATAATTGCATGATAAGTTGATTGTGAGTATAATAACGATAGTTCTACAATACAGAAAGCGATTTCATTTTCGCGATTAGCTGGAAAGGAGGAAGTAGGTGTAGAACTACTAGAGGTTTAGAGGTTTAGAGGTTTAGAGGTTTAGAGGTTTAGAGGTTTAAACAGGTAAATATTTATTAAACAATCTAAAAATTAAATTTTATTAATAGTAAAGAAAGAAGGGGTGCGCTTGTTCGATCAACTTCTCACGCCTGTTGGGCATTCTTTATTGAGTTCATTTTTAGTGGGTTTCATACCAATTGCAGTCGTTTTGGTGTTATTAGGTATTATTCGCACCCCTGCTTGGATTGCTGCTTTATCAGGTCTTGTCGTGGGTATGATCGTTGCTTTAAGTATTTGGCAGGTACCTGTTCACCTTGCATTTTCTGCAATGGTTATGGGGGCAGTATTTGCTGTATGGCCGATTATGTGGATCGTATTTGCTGCAATGTGGTTATATAATATCAGTCGTCGAACAGGTTCTTTTGAACTGTTTCGCAAGTGGATGTATAAAAATGCAACTAATGATCGCCGACTTCAAGTGCTGATTATCGCATATGCGTTTGGCGCACTCATGGAGGGCATTGCAGGTTTCGGGACACCTGTAGCTATTGCGTCTGCACTTTTAGTAGGTCTTGGATTTCCGGTACTTGAAGCAGTTGTGCTAACTCTCATTTTTGATACGGCTCCGGTAGCTTTTGGTGCGCTCGGTGTTCCAATCGTGTCATTAGGTGCAGTGACCAACCTACCTGTTGCCCACCTGTCTGAAATGGTAGGACGTCAATTACCTCTATTTGCTTTTATTTTGCCTTTTTATGTACTTCTTGTCATGGGCGGTTGGAAGTCATTGAAAGGCGCTTGGCCTGCTGCACTTGTCGGTGGACTGTCCTATGCAACTACGCAATTTTTAGTATCTAATTATATAGGTCCACAATTGCCGGATGTATTGGCAGCCATGGTTGCACTCATTGTTCTCGTACTATTTACACGTTTATGGAAACCGAAAGATTCAGACCAATTTCAATCTTATGTTCATCAGGCAGAAATTCAGACAGCAGCTACGGCAGAACCATCTATAACTAGTCAGTCGATTACATTAGATGGAGTACAAATCTGGAAAGCCTGGGCTCCTTGGATACTGATTACCGCTACTGTAATCATATGGACGTTTTTAAATGTCGCATCCATAGGTGTCCAAAGCATCAAGTGGCCTGGACTCAACAAATTGGTTTACCTGACGCTGTACCACAAATCATATGTGGCTGTATGGGCATTTCAACCGCTAGGGTCGGGCACACCTATTTTCGTAGCGGTTATTATTACTGCGATTGTTCTTCGAACGGGGTGGAAAACTTTTTGGCTAGCTGCAGCAGATACGTGGGAGCAGTTGAAATTCCCTATTCTCACCGTTATGGAAATCGTGGCATTAGCCTATTTGTATAATTACTCTGGGATGGCATATACATTAGGGCTTGCAGTAGCTACCTTGGGTGCATTCTTTCCCTTTTTCTCAGGTTTTCTGGGATGGATCGCATGCTTTCTTACAGGTTCAGATACGTCTTCCAATGTGTTGTTTGGCAATTTGCAAGTGGTAGCTGCTAAACAATTGCATCTAAGTCCTACATTAATGGCGGCTACAAACTCAAGCGGTGCTGTGATGAGTAAAATGATTTCACCGCAAAATGTAACAACTGGGGTGTCGACTGGTTCTTTGAAAAATCAAGAAGGCAAGGTTATTCGTAAAACGTTTATTCACAGCATTATTTTAACCGTACTTTTAGGTATTTTAGTGGTATTACAGACGAATGTTTTATCATTTATGGTACCGAAGTAAGTTGTTTAAGGGAGTGAATTCAGATGACTCCTTTAGAGTCTGCGCGCATCATACGAGATCATATTGCTGATAAACTGCACGTTGAAGCACAGATAGATGAAGAATTGGGATATGCGCTGACAGGGCAATGTAGCCCTGTCGTGCTTGTTGTACCAACCCATGAAGAGCAAATTACCAATATTCTTTGTACTGCCTATGAACACAAATGGAAGGTTATGCCGATTGGTGCTTTGACGCAAGTGGAAATGGGGTTTGCGAGTGAAGCTGTGGATATTGCTCTTTCACTAAAACGACTTGATCGCGTAATAGAGTATTCTCCAACGGATATGACGATTGCTGTGGGGGCTGGGATAACGCTTACAGCCCTGCAAGAAGTTACCCGAGTTCACGGTCAGAGATTACCCTTTGATCCAGTATGCCATAAGGAAGCAACAATAGGAGGTTTGATCGCTACAAATGTCAGCGGCCCATCTCGCGCATTGTATGGAAGTCTGCGCGATATCACAATTGGATTGACAGTTGTCTACCCTGATGGGCAGATGATTCGAACAGGAGGTAAGGTGGTTAAAAACGTAGCAGGTTATGACATGACAAAACTGTTCATTGGCTCCTTGGGAACGCTGTGTGTAATTACAGAAGTCATCTTTAAATTAAAACCGATACCACAACAAAGTGATGTCAATTTAATTGAAGTAAAGTATAACGATTTGGCTGTATTAATTACAAAACTTCGCACTTCAGACATGGTTACAAGTCAATTTGAACTCATGTCAGTACATGAACTATCAGAGCGTGATGAGTTTTTGCTGGCAGTTGGCTGTGATGAACATGTTGCTGCAGCTGAGGTTCAGGCGAAAAGAATTCAATCGATATGTGGGGCAATGAGTCTGCGAGTGACTCATTTGACAGGTAAGGCAGCCGATGATTATTGGGATTCATATCGCACACATTTGGCAGGACAACGGTCAGTTATTCGATTTACATGTGCACCTACATTCATTGTGGAGATTGCTAAAGAAATGCAAGTAAACATCGATCAGAACGTTTTTATTGGTATTTCTGTGACAGTCCCTATAGGTACTGGGCGTCTCTATGTGCATCCTCTTAACGAGTCGTCTACACTGCATGTATTGCGTATGTGTCGAGAGTTATTGTATACGTATGATGGATCGGCAGTGATTGAAAAGGCACCACAAACGAGGATGACATTAGTTGATGTGGAGCCTTTAGGTGTATTACAAGATGCTGTAAAAACACTTACTGTAGGTATTAAGCAAACGATTGATCAAAGAGGTATTTTAAGTCCAGGCAGATTTGTAGGGGGGATCTAACGTGGACCAAGGATTGTCACTACATTCTGATCCTATTTCTAAGGACCTGTATTCGGTATGTGTCCATTGCGGATTTTGCTTAGAAGTATGCCCGACATATCAGCAGCTTGGAAATGAAAATGAATCTCCTCGTGGGCGTGTTTATTTAATGAAAGCAGCGGCAGAAGGTACTTTGCCTTTCGATGAGTCTGTGATCGATCCTGTATTTAACTGTTTGGATTGTCGCGCTTGCGAAACTGTATGTCCGTCTGGCGTACAGGTGGGGACATTAATTGAAGAGGCACGTGGACAGGCATTATCGCACATAAAGCAGAGTGGACTTGAAAAATTTTTACATGATCTATTTTTGCGCAAAATCTTTCCTTCTCCAGGTCGCCTTCAAAGAATTCGAAAGTTATTGCGTTTCTATCAAGTGTCGCATGTGCAACAGGTGGTGAGAAGATCTGGGGCCCTGCGTCTATTACCAACTCATTTGCGCGAGATGGAAGCCGTATTACCAAGTGTATCGAGAGCAAGTGCACGGTCTGTGCTACCGAAAGAATCAGAACAGACGAAAGGGGTAACCAAGGGAAGAATTGCGCTATTTACTGGGTGTGTTATGGATGTGTTTTTTAGTGAGATTCATATGGCAACAGTGCGGGTTGCTCTGCGCAATCATCTTCATGTGAGTGTACCAAAGGATCAAATATGTTGTGGAGCATTGCAAATTCATGCAGGGGATCGCGAGCAAGCGAGAATGATGGCCAAACACAATATAGACGTGTTCTTACAAAGTGGTGCGGACTATATCGTGTTAAACGCTGCTGGATGTGGTGCAGCTATGAAGGAGTATAAAGAGTTATTTCATGATGATCCAGTGTATAGAGAAAGGGCAGAGCTTTTTTCTAGCAAAGTACGCGATATTGCTGAAATTTTACTTGAAGTAGGATATGAGAAGCCAAAGTCACGCTTGGAGCGAACGGTTACTTATCATGATGCATGCCATCTCGCTCATGCACAGAACATTCGGTCTGCTCCGCGGGAACTTTTACGTGCTATCGATGGCCTCACTTTAATTGAAATGAATGATGCTGATCGCTGCTGTGGTAGTGCGGGTATCTATAATATCACTCATCCAGAAATGGCAGCGCAATTGCGTGAGCGCAAATTGGCTGATCTTCCACACAATGTGGAAGTAGTTGCTATGGGCAACCCAGGATGCATGTTGCAAATTAAAGCAGGGCTTTATGCACAAGGGCTTACTATGGATGTGGTTCATACCGTGGAACTGTTAGATGAAGCGTATCGCTTGGAGCGTGAGGTACAATGAATCACATGCAATTGGTGAGCAAACTCACTGCAGTGTTAGGATCGAATCAACGTGTATTGCATAAAGAAAATGAGCTATATGCGTATGAATGTGATGGCTATGTAGCGCAACGAGGTCGTCCGAGAGCAGTTGTATTTCCTGAAACGACAGAAGAAGTGGCAGCGATTGTTCAGTTGTTGCATCGTGAAAAGGTACCTTTTCTTCCGCGAGGTGCAGGTACGGGACTAAGCGGTGGTGCCACTGCATTAAATAATGAAGTTGTGATCAGCCTTGTGCGGATGAATCAACTTTTGCATGTTGATTATGACAACATGCGTGCAGTCGTTCAACCAGGATTTATTAACTTACAATTGACCAAACAAATAGCTAAAGAAAACGCATATTATGCACCAGATCCATCTAGTCAATCGGCATGTACCATTGGTGGCAATCTTGCAGAAAACGCGGGTGGATCGCACTGTTTAAAATATGGTGTGACAACGAATCACATTGTGGCGGCGAAAGTAGTTTTGCCAACAGGGGAAATCGCCGAACTTGGTGCAACATACGGCGATGCACTTGGGTATGATCTACTTGGATTGCTCATAGGGTCTGAAGGAACTCTTGGCATCGCAACGGAGATTACCGTGCGCATCTTGCGAAAACCACAAGCTGTGAAAACGATTATGGCATGGTTTGATCGCGTCGATGAAGCATCGGATACTGTGAGCCAAGTGATTGGTGCAGGGATCATTCCAGCTGCTATGGAGATGATGGATCAATTAGCTATGCAAGCTGTAGATAAGAGTAATTATCACGTCGGGTATCCCGCGGATATCGAAGCTGCATTATTGATTGAAGTGGATGGGCTAGTGGAGGCTGTAGCAGCAGAAACGGATCAAATCGTAGATATATGTAAGCAACACCAGGTACGGGCGGTGAGAGTGGCAGAAACAGATGCACAGCGAGCATTATGGTGGAGCAGTAGAAAAATGGCATTTGGCGCGATGGGGAGAATTTCACCTAATTACTTAGTCCAAGATGGTGTTATTCCACGAACAAAATTAACAGAAGTTTTAGCGAGAATTCGGGAGATTAGTGTGTCTTCTGGATTGCGGATTGCTAATGTATTTCATGCCGGCGATGGCAATTTACATCCACTCATTTGCTATGATGCAAGCATTCCTTTTGAAACGGAAAAAGCGATGATGGTAGGGTCAGATATTTTAAAAGTATGCGTAGATGTCGGAGGTTCTATTACAGGGGAACATGGAGTAGGAATAGAGAAAATTAATGATATGCACTATTTATTTACAGAAGCTGAATTAAAAGCCCAAATCGCAGTGCGAGCTGTATTTAATCCAGAGGATTTATGCAATTCAGGTAAGCTAATTCCAAAACCAGGAAGATGTGCAGAAGTGAAGCGTGCGTCCACGATGATCAGTCAACACCTAGAAACCTATATAAAAACTAGCCATGGAAGCAACAGTCACTCGATGTGACTGTTGCTTCCATGGCTATGTTTGAGTAGATGATAGCGTATCAATCAATGGCACTTAGGTGAGCTGCTCGTAACCTGGGATTGTTAAAAAATCCATGAAATCATCGGAGCAACTTAATGTGCGAAATAGCGCTGTAGCTTCTTCAAATTTCCCTTTGCTATATGCCTCATCGCCAATCATGTGTTGTATTTTGTCTAACTCTTCTTGCATTAACTGGTCAAATAAATCAATCGTCACTTTTCGCCCATCTTCTAAAATACCTTTTGGGTGGTGTAACCACTGCCAGACTTGTGCGCGTGAAATTTCTGCTGTTGCGGCATCTTCCATTAAGTTAAATATAGGCACTGCACCAAATCCACGCAACCATGCCTCAATATACTGAATACCAACACTTATATTGGTGCGCAGTCCAGCTTCTGTAATGGGACCAACCGGTACTTCTAATAATTGAGAAGCAGTTACGGTGATATCTTCTCGCTTGCGATCGATCTGATTGGAACTCGGCATGATGTCATTAAATATGTCTAATGCAACAGGAACAAGTGCTGGATGTGCAACCCATGTTCCATCATGGCCATCGCGCGCTTCGCGCTCTTTGTCTTGGCGTACTTTGTTCATGGCATCTTCGTTTGCTTTTTCATCATGTTTAATTGGAATTTGGGCAGCCATTCCTCCGATAGCAGGTGCGTTGCGTCGATGGCAAGTGCGTATGGTGAATAAGGAGTATGAGCGCATAAATGGGACAGTCATGGTGATAAGAGAGCGGTCGGGTAAAATGACCTGCGGTTGATTGCGCAGTTTTTTAATATAACTAAAGATGTAATCCCAGCGACCGCAGTTTAACCCGGCTGAGTGGTCGCGCAGTTCGTAAAGAATTTCATCCATTTCAAATGTGGCTAGAATTGTTTCAATTAATACAGTAGCTTTGATTGTTCCCTTTGGAATCTCTAATAATGCTTGTGCCTTCACAAAAATATCATTCCAAAGGCGTGCTTCCAGGTGGCTTTCAAGTTTAGGCAAATAAAAGTAGGGACCTGATCCAAGGCTAAGTAGTTTTTTTGCATTGTGATAAAAGTAAAGACCAAAATCAACGATAGCTCCTGGTGCAGATTCACCATCAACTAGAATGTGTTTGTCTACTAGATGCCATCCGCGTGGGCGTACGATAAGAACAGCAACTTCATCATGTAAGTGATACTGTTTCCCATCTTGGTTTGTAAATGAAATGGTGCGCTGAATCGCATCGCGCAGGTTGATCTGACCACCAATGGTGTTGTCAAATGTAGGCGAGTTAGCGTCTTCAAAATCAGCCATAAATACTTTTGCACCAGAGTTCAAGGCGTTGATTACCATCTTGCGATCTCCTGAGGGCCCAGTGATTTCCACGCGCCGATCTTGTAAATCACTTGGGAGGGGGGCTATGGTCCAATGGTCGTCTCGAATCGATTTTGTTTCATCTAAGAAGTCTGGCAGGATGCCATGGTCAATTGCTTGTTGACGATCTATGCGTTTTTGTAAAAGAGCTACGCGTATAGGAGCATACTCTCTAACAAGAGTAGCTACAAATTGTAAAGCGTCAGTTGTAAGGATCTCTGCATAAGCATCTGAGTATGGCCCAGTAATGGTTACACCGGGTGGGCATGAATAATGATCCATGTGTACTATACCTCCTATAAATAGCAAATGACAATCGTGAAGTTCGAATATTCTACTACTAGTATAGCAAAGTTTTATGTATTATGGAACAGCGATCTGCAATATAGAACTGATTGCGCAATTATACAGCATTCTTCTCAGGAACTTGCGCTAAAAGGCAGAATCCAAGGTTCGAATTCTGCCTAAGCGTGTAAAGTCGTAGAGGAAGTAGATTGAAAGTCAGTGCCTTCTTACGATTGTGAAGAAGGTGAAGTTTCCGTTTTGCGCCGCTGTGGGTCAAATTGCCCCATCATCGTGCTAAACATAATGATATACGCTAGCTGTAATCCTGATGCAAGAAAGAATGGCCAGAATAATGACCCCATGCCAAGCATCCAACCGCCAATAGCAGGTCCGATGGCAGCAGGGACATTCCATGAGACAGCATTTAAACTACTAGCTAATCCGCGCCTCTTATCTCGCACAAGCCCAACACTAAAGGCTTGCCTTGCACCAACTGAACCACGATTGACAATAGAACGCACAATATAGAGTACTGCGGCGAGAGCAAAACTCGGCATAAATGGCATGGCGACTAATGTCACGATACCAAGGAGTCGAGGGAGCACAATTGATTTTGTAAGCCCTACTTTTTGTGAAAGTTTCCCAACCAGTAAAGAAGAGATTCCTGTAAAAATAAAGGTGAGGCCATAGATAGGGCCAATGGCTTCTGGACCAACTCCATAGCGAACAGAGAACCAATAAGGAAGAAGTGGTGCGACTAAACCAACACCAAGAGAATTAACGCTATTGACGATGAGAAGGAAAGATAGTGCTTTATTTTCACGTTTGCGAACTGATTTTTCAGCATGAATGGCGTCCGTCGCTGCTTGTAATGCTTCTTTGTTGTTATCTTGGTCCTTAGTCAGAGGTGCTACATGGTGTGAACGATCTTCAGATAGAGTAAAAATTTGCAAGTAATTAATAATGGCTATAATTAAATTAAGTGCAAAAACGGGATAATATGCTGTGGCTCCTGTAACTCCTGGTAAAATATGCGGAAGAAATGCTCCTAATATAGAACCAATACCCATCCCCCAAAATTGTAAAGCTGCATTGAGGCTAAAGACAGAGCCGCGTATCGTACCTGGTATGTGTTTTGCAAGCCAAGCTTGTTCTGCTGGTGCAAATGGACCTGAGGCACCGTTTGCACCACGGCCAAATCCAAACAATACTGAGCTAACGATGAGTACCCATGCACTATGATCTAATAGAAGGAGTGCAGTCGCAAGTGTAAGGCCCGTTTCATACATCAGTAAAAATCCGCGCCGACCGACTTTATCACTCGATACCCCGACTAGAAGGCTAAGAGCTGCACCGACAAGTCCTGCTGCCATCAGTAAGAGACCAATTTCTGGTGCGGACCATAAGCGTGCGCGTAAGTAAAGTGTAAAGTCTACGGCAAGAGCACCTTGCCCGATGCTGCGCAGTACGCGAGCAGCAATGAGGCGGCGCGTCACGGGGTGAAGCGAGCGCCAGCCCTTTAGATTGTACGTCATTGATGGTTCATTCATTGCCATCCCTCGTTTGTCTTGGTGTCAGATCAAAATCATCGTTCACCATGTGATGTAGTAGGCAAGATAGCTCCTCTTGCTGTTGTTTAGTTAACTGTTGTAGTAGTTCTGATACGCGATATTCGTATTGCAATTGCGCTTCTTCTAGTGCGAGAAGACCTGTATGTGTAATGGATATTTGTACGACACGCTGATCGCATCCGTCTGGTTTGCGGATAATGTAATGATTACACTGTAGTTTGTCCAGTGCTTGTGTCACGCCTGATGAAGAGATATTTAGGTGTTCTGCGAGTTCTGAAACTGTCCTTTGGTCTTTTGCAAGCATGGTTAATATGCGTAGCTGTGGTCGTGTGAGTGGCCCGTAACGACCCGATAGACGTTGATGAATGGTCATTAACGACTGCGCAATCGATTGAATCGAATTCATATGCCCCTCCATTTATTTAAGTAAGTTAATTATATAATAAAATGACGCAAAGCATAGGGCAATGAGGAGGAAACCGAAGAAACTTTGTCGAAAGTAATTGAGATGTGAATGAGTAAAGCAGGAATTCATTTAATCTCTGACGAATGTATAAAGGAACGAAATGTCGAAAAAACAAGAATGTCGTCGAATAAAGTTTTTGTATCTTTGAAGTGTATGTGAATGTAAATCATAGATGTGATTTACAAGATTGAACAGCAGGGGGATCTTGATGAATAAAGGGCCAACACCTTTCACATACAATACTGAAATGATCTTATCAGTGATTGATTCTGGTGTCTATGGAACAGATGCGTTAGGGATGATCGAATTTTGTAACGATCAGTTAGCTACCATGCTCGGATATGTAAAAGAAGAGTTGATTGGCCAGCAAGCACACCAGCTTTTTCATGAACGCACGACAAGTGGTGTAGTGCGTGATGAGGCAGATTGTATGCTTTGTCAAACGAGTTCTGTAGTTTCAAAGGAATTGTCCCATGTGCTTTTTTGGACCAAGCAAGGCAATCCAATTGTAGTGAACTGTATGATTAGGCAGATAGAGAGTGCTGGTAAAAATAAAGGTGCAATCGTCTCTTGCCAAGTAGTCAATCAACAAGAGCGTTCAGATGTTTGGATGCGTATGCACAATCACTTGCTTGAGATGATCTTGTCAGAAGAAAAGATTGAACTCGTCGTTGAAGAATTATCGCGAGTACTGGACACACTGTTGCCAGGTACGTTGAATGCTCTATTTCGTTATGAATCTTTGCAAGGTCATTTGCACTATATTGGTGGACGCAATATACCTATGGCACAAGGCGAGCTTAGCAGTGGTTTAGATCAAGTTGCTATTGCTACAGATGTTTTTTCGGATGGTCATTCTGAGTTAGCAGAAACTACATCCCTAGATATGACGTGCAATCCAATATTTCAAAATTTTTACTATTATGCGTGTGAACAAGGGTTACAGAATTATTTCTCTTACCCCATCCTATCGCGTGATGAAGATGTTTTGGGTTTATTGTCGATCCATCACAAAGAAAGCTGGCACCCATCTTACGATGAATTGGCATGGGTAGAATCATGTGCGTATCTTGCATCGCTTGTCATGGAACGGGAGTCTAGAGATCAGCAGATACAGGAGTTAGCTTTTTATGATGAAATAACGAAGTTGCCTAATCGAGCACATTATTGGGATACGGCGACTAACATCATGGAGAAAGTAAAGGAATCGCAAGAGTTAAAGTTAGCACTTTTTTTCTTTGACGTTGATCGTTTTCGTACGATTAATGAATCGCTTGGCCATGAAGTAGGGGATGAATTATTGCAAGCCATTTCGGGGCGGATTGTGCAATTTTGTGGAGATGGTCGCTTTGCAGCAAGAATGGGCGGCGATGAATTCATCCTGATTTTTAATGAGGCCAGTTCTCGAGACCAGATCGTGTTTTGTGCACAAGAAATGGTACATGTAATGGCTAAACCGTTCGCGTTGTCACATGAACAAACTATACATATAACAATTAGTATGGGTGTAGCTATTTACCCAGAACACGGAGACGATATCTATACTCTCACCAAAAACGCTGAGACAGCTATGTATGTTTCAAAAGATAACGGGCGCAACACTGTGAAATTTTATACACCCTTAATGAAATCACAGATTGACGAAAAAATGTGGATGGCAGAAGAGCTTGAACGGGCAATGGAGGAACAGCAATTTGCCGTCTATTATCAGCCAAAGATGAATATTGTTACGGGTCAGATTACAAGTGCAGAAGCACTTTTACGGTGGTTTCATCCGGTGCGAGGCACGATTCCTCCTGTTCACTTTATACCGATTGCAGAAGAAACAGGTAAGATTATTGCAATTGGTGAGTGGGTATTGCGCATGGTGTGTAAACAACTGCAAACGTGGCAAACAGCGGGTGTTTCGTGTTTGCGCATTGCAGTAAACGTCTCACCAAAACAATTTCAGCATCCACAATTTATTCCTCAATTAAAGGATATCATTTTGGAATTTGGGGTGGACCCTCTATATATGGAGATTGAAATTACGGAATCTACGCTCATGGATAACACGGAAGAGACTATTCATAAATTAATGCTATTAAAACAGATGGGTATTCATGTGTCTATTGATGATTTTGGGATCGGGTATTCCTCCTTAAATTATCTGAAACGGTTTCCTGTGGATGCATTAAAGATTGACCAATCTTTTATACGCGAAGTACAGGAGGATAGTACCTCTGCGATTGTCACATTGATGATTGCTCTTGCTCATCGGTTACAAATGAGAGTTATTGCAGAGGGTGTGGAGACAGAGTGGCAATTAGATTTTTTGCGCTTTCATGGATGTGATGAGATTCAGGGATATTTTTTGAGCAGGCCGATGGCAGTGAACGACTTAGAAACATTTATCGTTCAATTGGAATAGTTTGCTAATGAATTACCGGTTCATTACTGGTCATGTAAAACTGCTTGGATGAGCAAGCGGTTTTATTTTGGGCTTTGACTTATAGGGTACCGGGGTATACTATAAGGATAAGGGGTGGTAGCATGCATTTGTACCAACAAAATCGCGATGATCTTTTGATAAGGTTGCGTCGTATTGAAGGTCAAGTAAGAGGCATTCAAAAAATGTTAGAGGATGACCGCTACTGTGTAGACATACTCGCTCAGATTTCTTCCATCAAGGCGGCACTTGGCAAAGTCGAATTGTCGCTGATTGAAAGTCATACGCGGGGATGCGTAGCCGATGCGATTCGCACAGACCAGGGCGATGAAAAAATTGAGGAATTGATGCAAGTGTTAAAGGCGCATCTTAAGTGAGTATTGAGTGAAGGAAGGGTTATAAGATGGCGGTAAAAGAAATTGATCAAAGAATAGTCGGCGAGAGTGTACAGTTAAATATTGGCGGCATGACATGCGCTTCATGTTCGGCGCGGATTGAAAAGCAACTAGCAAAGATTCCAGGCGTCATTCATGTTCATGTCAATTTAGCTAGTGAAAAGGCGGCCATTGAGTTTGCTCCAGGTATCGTGGATGTAGATGGATTAATACAAACGGTTGTCAAGACTGGGTATTCAGCTAGTCCTGTAGCCGATGAGCCACTTAGTGAGGAGCGGTCAGATCAAAAAAATGCGTATCACATATTGTGGTGGACCTTTGTAGCCGGGTCGGTACTCACTTTGCCACTCTTATTGCAAATGATATCTGGCTTTACGCGTGCAGCCTTTGTGATGCCACTCTTTATTCAATTTATCTTAGCTACTCCTGTACAGTTTGTAGTTGGCTGGCGCTTTTATCAAGGTGCTTATCATGCGTTGCGCAGTCGAGCTCCAAATATGGATGTATTGGTTGCCTTAGGTACTTCTACTGCTTATGTGTATAGTTCAATTTTGATGTTTGGGCATATTCCAGGAGATACGTACTTTGATACAGCTGCGTTAATTACGACGTTGATCTTGCTTGGAAAAGTACTTGAGCACAAGAGTAAATATCAAACGGGCGAAGCCATTCGTGAATTGGTGCGATTACAAGCAAAAACTGCTCGTGTCTTGCGTGATCATGTTGAAGTAGAAGTATTGCTTGAACAGGTGCAGGTCGGTGATGAGATTGTTGTGCTTCCAGGAGAAAAAGTACCAGTTGATGGCGTGATTGTCAGTGGGAAGTCGATGATTGATGAATCGATGTTAACGGGTGAAAGTATGCCTATCACTAAGGACGTAGGAGATTTTGTCATCGGGGCTACCATGAATAAAGAAGGATCATTTCAGTTTCGTGCAACTAAAGTTGGAAAAGATACTGCGCTCGCACAAATTGTTCGAATGGTCGATGAGGCTCAGGGTTCAAAAGCACCCATTCAGCGATTAGCAGATCGAGTGTCTGGAATTTTTGTACCCATTGTTCTGGTCATTGCAGTCATTACCTTTATGATGTATGCATGGCTGGTGGATATCAATTCTGCCATTGTGCACGCGGTCGCTGTTCTTGTAATAGCGTGTCCTTGTTCTCTTGGTTTAGCGACACCAACTGCCATCATGGTGGGGACTGGTAAAGGGGCTGAGCAAGGTATTCTCATTCGCGGTGGTGAAGCACTCGAGCGTGCTCAAAAGATCGATACATTGTTGCTTGATAAAACAGGCACAATTACACATGGTAAACCTGCTATTACGGATGTGATTGGACTACTCAATTATCGTAGAGAAGAAGTTATCTATTACGCAGCAAGTGCAGAACAACGGTCAGAACATCCGCTTGCTCGCGCGATGATGGAAGAAGCCAAGCACCAAGGAGAACAGCTTCAAGAAGTGGCATTCTTTGAAGCAATCCCTGGGCTTGGCGTAAAAGCAAAAACACACTCTGATTTGATTTATGTGGGAACTTCTGAACTTATGCAAAGCAGTGGTTTTGATACGAGTGATAGTGAGGATGTATACAGAGAGTTACAGGCCATGGGGAAAACAGTGATGTATGTCGCACGTGAACAGGAACTCATTGGTATGATTGCTGTAGCTGATACGGTTAAAATGTCTTCGAAGATTGCTCTTGAAACCATGAAAAAAATGGGGATTAATGTCTATATGGTCACTGGTGATAACAGACAAACCGCTGTAGCTATTGCAGAGATGGTTGGCATCGATGAATCACACGTCATGGCACAGATGCTCCCAGCACAAAAAGAACAACTGGTCGTGCAGTTGCAACAAGAGGGGCATATCGTTGGGATGTCTGGTGACGGTATCAACGACGCTCCAGCGCTGGCTCGCTCAGATATTGGGTTTGCCATGGGTGCTGGGGCGGACGTAGCCATAGAAGCCGCAGATATCACACTGATGAGTTCTGATTTAATGGCCATTGTGGATGCGATTGAATTGTCTAGAGCCACAATGCGTAAAATCAGACAAAACTTATTTTGGTCATTTGGTTATAACTCACTTGGAATACCTTTTGCGGCATTTGGTATTGTAACGCCTGTTATTGCTGGTGCAGCGATGGCGTTGAGTTCAGTGAGCGTCGTGACAAGTTCACTGATGTTGCGTCGTTTTAAAGGAAGCAAAGTCATTGCTCACTAATCAATTGTGCACTCAGAGTGTTCAAGTAGCGTCTCAGCGGTAGTGCTGGGGCGCTTTTTTGCTAGTATCCATCCAAGTCCTATAAGAAGTGGTGGATAGATCATCGTCCACCCACTAAATAGATAGATTAGTGCACACAGGAGTAAAGCAATGAATGCAGTATACCATTGTCCTGTATTGCGTGGTAGAAGTCGTGTGGCAGAGAACATGGATAACATATAGGTGGCCATATCCATTACACTGATGAGTTGAATCATAATACTTAGATTGGGTGAAAACAGTCCATAATATAGAATGGTAATTTCAGATAATATCCCCATGGTTATAAGAGCGGTTGTCGGTGTTTGATATGTTTTATGAAGTGTTACAAACAAGTGTGGCATTTCCCCTTCACGCGCTTGCGCGTACAGCATTCGTGAAAAAGCGGCGATATTTGTATGCACTGTACCAAACGTAATCAGTAGCGCAAGTACTGAAGTAAATATACCTGCCGTGCGACCGAATCCAATACTTACCAGTATGCTAAGTGGAGCAAGTCCTAAATGATCCCCATAGGCTTTAGCGCCGATTGTTACGATAGCTAGTGCCAAATACAAAATGGCAATCACGATCGATGCTACGATGAGACCTAGAGCCACATCTCGATGTGGATTACGGAACTCTTCTGTAAGATTTGTCGCTGCCTCCCACCCTACAAAACACCAAAAGATCATGACTGCAGAAGTTCCCACAGACCACCATCCATGAATCACAAAGGGATGAAAGTTGGCACTGTGTATATGTGGTGAGGCACCAGCAATAGCTGTGACAAGTAAAATAGCTATCAGGATGACCAGCATCACCTGAATCCAACTGGCAAGTTCAATACCGCGGAAATTTAATGCGATAGAAATCAGCATGATGCTTGCTGCAAGTATGGTGATTTGCCAATGGGATAAAGCAAAGACGCTACCGACGTAATCTGCACCGATAAGTGCTACTATGGGCACTCCAATCGGGAAAGTGCCCAGAAATAGCCAGCTTAAACTGCGGCTCATACGCGTGCCAAGTGCCGCGCGCACATACGCTGTAATTCCGCCTGCATGTGGAATTTTAACCGCTAAACGCGCAAATGTTAAGGCAATGGGGAATGATAGTGCTGACATGATGATCCATGCAATAAGTGCGGCAGGGCCTGCGATATTTGCAGTTAATGCGGGCAATATAAGAACGCCTGATCCTAGCACAGAGCCTGTAGTCATTGCTGCGCCATGAACCCATGTAAGGGATCTACGCAAAGTAGGTGGTGTTTCTTGTGTCATTATACTCACTCGCAAACTGTCATAGAGTTGCCTGATGAAATGCAGCTTTATTATTCTACTATATCTACGACTTCCTGTCGTGTAAAGGGGACAGTCATTGAATGGATCAATCGAAACTCAAACGATCTCTTGGCTTGCTTGATCTGACGATGGTTGGATTAGGCGGCATTATTGGATCAGGCTGGTTACTAGGATCGCAACAAGCAGCTAAAGATGCAGGACCTGCTGCCATTCTGGCTTGGATTATTGGCGCTATAGCAGTAATTTTACTTGGACTTGTTTATTCTGAACTTGGTGCTAGGATGCCTGAATCGGGTGGTATTGTTAAATACCCTAATTATTCACATGGATCACTTGCAAGTTATCTCATGGGATTTGCAGCGATCATCGCATATTCTACGGTTCCACCTGTCGAAGCACAGGCTGTGGTTAGTTATGCAGGGGGGTATATGCCAGCTGGTTTGTTGTTTCAAGCAAGTGGTTCACCAACTGCCGTTGGCTGGATGATTGAAGTGGTATTGCTCGTTTTATTTTTTATGTTGAATTATTTTGGCGTGCAATTTTTTGCAAGAGTAAATACGATTGTTACATTTCTCAAGTTTGTTATGCCTAGTGTCACGATCATCTTACTCCTGATTGGAGCACACCATAGTAATTTTTCCAGTCATGGATTTATGCCATATGGAGTACATGGAATCTTTACGGCTGTGGCTACTTCAGGTGTGGTATTTGCATATCTTGGCTTTCGACAGATCAGTGCATTGGCGGGAGAAGCTCGCAATCCCCAGAAAGATATTGGACGTGCCATTGTGACGTCTATTCTTTTGGCGACTGTCATATATACGCTCTTACAATTTTCATTTGTAGGTGGAGTTGATCCACGAGCATTGGCTCATGGCTGGGGTGCATTGCAATACAATGCACCATTTGTCCAATTGGTCACACTTATGGGATTTGGTTGGTTTTCGTTCTTCCTTTATGCAGACGCATTAATTTCACCTACTGGAACAGGCAATGTATATTTTGCTTCTAGCTCAAGAGTAACGATGGCCATGTCTGAAAACCGTTACTGGTGGCAAATATTTGGACAAGTCCATGAACGTTCTGGGGTCCCTAGAAAGGCACTCTGGTTAGCTTTAGTTTTAGGTATATTATGGACTGCGCCTTTTCCTACATGGAGTCGTTTAGTTGGGTTTATCTCTGGTGCCACTGTACTCACGTATGTCATAGGACCTGTTTCTGCGATGGTATTTCGTAAAACGGCGACTGATTTTGCTAGTCCATTTACTGTTAGAGGATTACCTATCATTGCTATGTTGGCGTTTATGGTAGGAACTTTAATTATCTACTGGACGGGATGGAGCAATGTGTGGCCACTTATTGTGATGGAGGTTTTAGGATTAGTGGTTTATGCCTATTTTGTTCCACGCGTTTCATTTTTGCGAAAGTCTTTTTTACGTGATGTGAAATCAGGCATTTGGCTTGTTATCTATCTGTTATTTATTCTTATGATCTCTTATGTGGGATCGTTTGGTGGACAAAACTTAATTCCGTATCCTGTGGATACGATTGTCGTTGCCGCGGTATCGTTGTTATTTTTTTTCTGGGGTGTGAAAAGCGGGTACCCTACAGCAGCGCTTGATGAAGCACGTCAGTGGTATCAAAAAAAAGCAGGCAGTACTGATGCATAACATGTTTGTGTCAATGAATGGCGAGATTTGTTTCACGTGTAGCACGTGTCGAAATTTGTAGAATTTGCTCGATACATTAACTAGACCGGATAGATGTTAGGATACTTTGGCACGATATAGGATACAAAGGTCATGATTGATCACAGAAGAAAGAAGGGACTCTTAGATGCGAAAATGGGCGATCGCATGCGTAACAGGTATTTTATTGGCGACTGGGGAAGTTGGGATGAGCAGTGCTGCACAGGTGCAGGCAAAGGACCTTGGCATTGTATCTGGTCGTGGGACTACGGTGGAGTTTCGCGTATCCAATGTGCAAATGAAGAGATTAGATGGCGCTCGTGTTCTCATTATCGATGACCGAGGGAAATTGATCCAATCCGGACTGACCAATCGTGAAGGAGTGTATGACGCACGCATTGCTACACCGCTTGATCGACGGTTTGTACCAGTAAAAAAGATGGGTACTGTAACAGCGATCTTATTTGCAGATGGATACAATGAATCTATCGTATTTGATGTACCTGTTCAATCTGGACAAGTGCAACCGGTGATGTTAAATCCGATTGTGCAAAATCAGCGCAATGAACCGACGATCATGCTTGGAAATATTCATCGTCATACGTATATTGGTCTTGTTTCCTATTATGCCGAATTACAAAAACTAAAAAAGCAGCCACCTATTCCTGGAGAACAAAACTATGCACCGTGGAGTTCACGTACGCAGTAGCATTTTGATCTGAGTCTTCTACATGACATGGACGGGATTTTAATTGATGATGATGGCGTAAGGAGGTTTTTATCGATGAAAAAGCCATGGATCGCCACAATGGCTTTATGTCTGATCCTGTTTTTTGCTGGAAGCACAAGTTCAGAACCTGCACATGCTCAAACATACACCTATCACACGATTTATAATACGGCACTACCTAGTGTTATTCATGTTGCGATTCGGGCAAATAATAATCCGCGTGGTCAAATTCTTTGGGTTCAGACCGTTGGATTTCAAGAATATTGCTCTGATGTTCTTCCTAATGAATGGATTCCTGAATGGAATGTAGAAGCATTACGCGCGGGAGCCATGGCCGTCAAAATGTTTGCTTGGTACCATACGTTACATCCTGTCACGATCGATGGATTTACTTTTGACGTAGACAATACGACCAACTTTCAGGAGTATAAATATATGAGTGGTCGACCAGAAACCGATCAGGCGATACAAGATATATGGCCCTATGCATATGCCTACACAGATGGTGGAATTGGACCGCTTGATTATCGTGCAGGTGTTCCAAATAATCCAAATTGGCCATTTAACCACTCGCAAAAGATGGCGCAGTGGGGTTCACAATATTGGGCGACGGCAGGCATGAACAATCAGCAGATCCTTGCGTTTTATTTTACAGGAAGAACGTTATTACAAGCGCCCTAGTGGATCATGATCGTGGATTGATGGCAGGAGAGGTATACTCTCCTGCCATCAATCCACTTAACCTCTTCTAAATGAATTGGTTGGAGCCATCCAGGGAGACATGGTAGATGGGTAGACAGGTGGACGTGTCATGACCTGATTAGGCATCTGTCCACGTGGATACATGGGTCTTTGCATGACAGGAGGAGCAGTATATGGTGCCCCTTTTCGTACAGTTGGAGACATGCGACCACCTACAAAGGGATTATTTACACCAGTTCGCGTACTACTAGCCTGATTACTAGCACCTAGACCAAACAGTAAAAATAAAGGTAAAAAGCATGGATCAGCTGTGCGATTGTCAGATAAATTCTCAAGCAATTGCACGTTATTTTGCATTTCTGTCATATGATATCCTCCATTCATTCTCCCTCTCCTTACCATATGAGGCTTAGCTGTTCCTGCGCTGGACATTCGTCTCTCCTATACGTATACATAAATCGTGCTTTTTCTTTATCAAGGAGCCATAGATGTAACAGAAATGTTTAAAGTGAAGTTAAAAATGCTCTTATCTAAACTACAGTTACGAAGTACAGTAGAACTAGGTAAATCGTTAAAGTCAGTTATAGTGTGAAAGGAGATGACCTAGATGGGGGGTACTATGGGGGCAAGTCTTGCACCCGTCACAGGACTAGCTGCATTTTATCATATGATGTTGCAACAATTTTTTATCGTGATAGCTTTAGCGGCCATGATCGGTACGATCTATGTATTATGGCGAATGTACGGTATGTCGCCGGCTTCAAGAGATACAGAAAAAGTGAAAAAACACGAAAAAATAGAGGTTATGAGTCATCGTGTATTGCGCATTGGGTTAGGATTATTATGGATGTTAGATGGGGCATTGCAAGCGCAACCAGCGATGAGTAACCAGTTTATATCTGGAGTGGTACAACCAGCAGCAGCATCTCAACCTGCATTTCTTACGGAATGGATGGCTTTTGGAATTCGTTTGTGGCTACAACATCCTTTTTTTTATGATCTGTTAGCCATGTGGATTCAGCTAGCTATAGGAGTTTTATTATTGGTAGGAGGTATAGGCCTGTGGACAAAAGTTGGCATCATTTTATCCATAGGGTGGGGACTCGTGATTTGGATCTTTGGGGAAGGTGTCGGAGGATTATTTGCTAGTGGTAGTGCAACGTGGTTATCTGGAACACCTGGTTCTGTTATTTTTTATATAGTTGCGGGTTTATTGCTTTTATTGCCTATGGCATGGTGGGAACAAGGATTATTGAGAATTCCTATGCAACGCTTTATCGGATTTCTGTGGTTAGGTTTAGCTGTATTGCAGGCTATACCCAGTCAGCTGTTTTGGACTGCTAAAGGAATTAGTGCTCCAGTACTGGCGATGGCTTCCATGCCACAGCCGCATATTCTCGCTAGCACCCTTAATGAATTCGCTGCATTACTAGAAGCACATCCTGTATTTTGGAATACATTCATGATATTGATTATGCTATATCTAAGTGTGTCCTTTCTTTTAGGAAAGCGCAGTCATTTTACTTGGTGGGTACTGTGGATTTGGTTGATAGCAACTTGGGTTTTAGGACAGGATTTTGGGGTTTTAGGTGGTGTAGGTACAGATCCAAACTCAGCGCCTATCCTTGCGTTACTGATATTTACCACTATTTATTTACAAAATCATGTGGGACCTTCAGCTACATTGGCCAAGATGAAAAGTGGTATTGTGCAAAGATACTTTGCGCATTAAACAGCATCGCGGGCAACTTTTCATGGTGATCAAGTTAAAAGCAAGCTTATAAGCATAGTGAGAGGATACTCTGCTATCTATGACCGTATTAAGTAGGATGGTAGATTGTATGGGAGGAGCACAGTGGAGATGATTTCGTCAAACATGGTGCCCCTCTTTTATATGTCCCTTGTAGAAGAACTTTAATGGATAAGCATGTTATTTTGAATCTACATCATTATCTGCAATGACGACGACGTCCATCGTGCGAATAGAACGCAACAGGTTTTGCAAAAAATACCCGCGTTGAATGATTTCGTATTTTGTTCGTGAAGAATGGCCCAAAAAGACTTGAGTGACTAATTTTTGTTCCATATCATGTGCTAACAAGCGAACCAGATCTCTCGGTTGTTGAACTTGTAAGCGCACAAAGGTTCCTCCAAGTCGGTTGGTTAACTCCTCTAACTGTGTCAGTCGCGCCTTATCTTCTGCTAAAATCATGAGCTGTTCCTGTACAAAAGTGACATACATTGTTGCCTTTAAGCGTTGTGCTGTGCGGAAACCGCGACGAATGAGACGCTCTGCCTTTGACTTTGTATTGACACATACATAGATGACTTCCATTCGTCGCCATGGTCCGCGCAGTGCACTGCGATCGTCATTGGCTTCAAGGCGGTCATCGATGTGATCAGCCACTTCACGCAGGGCCATTTCGCGTAATGCGATTAGATTGCCCTGCTTAAAAAAATGAGATAACGCTTGCTCTACCTTGTCAATTGAGTAAATCTTACCTTCTCGCATGCGCTGCTGTAGTGTTTCCGGTGGCACATCGATAAGGACGACTTCTTGTGCCATGCGTAGTATGGAATCAGGTACAGTCTCTCGAACCTTGACGCCAGTCAGTTCAAAAACGGTATCATTAAGGCTCTCGATATGTTGAATATTGAGCGTAGAGATGACAGATATTCCAGCTGATAGAAGTTCTTCAACATCTTCATAGCGCTTGCGATGAGTACACCCCTCTATATTGCTGTGTGCCAACTCATCTACTAGTACTACTTCTGGATTGCGAGCAAGGATTGCACTCATATCCATTTCTTCAAATACTCCACCGCGGAAATGGATCTTTTTTTGTGGAATAATCGTTAAGTCCCCGATTTTTTCCTCCGTACCTTGGCGGTGGTGTGTTTCGATAATACCTCCAACGACATCGATGTGTCGTGCTTTTAAGTCATGTGCTTCGCGCAGCATGGTGTATGTTTTCCCAACGCCTGGTGCTGCGCCAATGTAAATTTTGAAGCGGCCACGCTTTAAATGATTCATCGTTTGTGGAAAGCTTTGCTCATCTAGTTTTGGATAGGTAACTGATGAAAGATTGCGATGTCGATAAGAAAGGAGACGTTCCCCTCCAGCCGATCGACGATCTGAAATCACCATCAGATCTGTTTGTTTTGCCTTTGTCAGAAGATCATTGACAAGAGAGCCTCTGGTCAGATCCTCAAAGCGACTCCTATGTGATTGACCAATCACAATACGTGTGATGTGTTTTTCTTGTGCATAATGTTGGAGAATGTCTGCAACCGAAGAATGTCTCTTACAACATACCTCGGTAATGTTGGCTTCTATCTTTTCTGCTAGTCGTGTGATGGCCTCTTTAAATGCGCGTTCCTCTTGCCCAAGTTTTCGTTTCCTATCAACAATCGTGATGATATCAAGTTCTGCATTGAGACGGTTGGCGATTTGTTGCCCTCTTCGCACGAGTAATGTGCCATTTGAATTGTATTGAACTGCAACCATTACTCGATCGGTTACGGATGAGTTTGTAGGGAGACCGTAAAATGTGCGATAGGATTCTAACTTTTCATTCACGTCATCTGCGACTACGCGCAGTGTAAGTTCTCGCAAGATGGATAGCGTATCTTGACTCAAGTGATCATGTAAGCCATCTGGTGTATCAGACAGTGAATTTCGTTCATTTTGTTGCAGCCGCTCGAGAATAACGTCTGGTTCCACATCGACTAACTTAACTTCATGAGCATTAGCCAATACTTCAAGCGGGATGGTGTGATTGCTTTCTATACCGGTTAATTTTTTTATATCTTCTCGCATTTCATCAAGGTCATAAATATTGAGAGTGGTCATGACATGGATATGATGATCAAGCAACACATGAATGTCGCTTAACCGTGTGCGATTTGTAGCTGATAGTTGATTGACGTGAGCAAGGTCGTCCACAAGAAGAAAATCAGGGGCATAGGCTAAGATGGCGTCAAGATCCAAATCTCCTTGTTGTGCTTCACCCACATCCGTCATGCAAGTAGGAATGACTTGTAATGAACCGACTTGTTCTTTTGTTGCCGGGTTTCCGCCAAAGTGAACGGCAGAAACTGCCACACGAAGACCTGTTGTGCATAATTCTTGACCATCAGATAACATTTGATAGGTTTTACCTGTCCCGCTACCTGCTCCAATATAGATTTTTAGACGACCTCTTTGTAAAGCTGATATTTCCTTTAGAATCTCCTCAGGAGTTTTTCGGCGAAATGGTTCATTATACAATGGTGACACCCCTGACAAATAAACGTTAACTGATCTATTTTGAATGGTATGATAGAAGCGTATCATATGTTTAACATGGAGTGAGAATGATCTTGCTATGGCAAATGTCACGTTTTGAAGCGGCTCACTATGCGTTGAGTTGCTTGTTTGAAGCCACAAACCAGCTGCGCATCGATCACGTATCACTCGCTACGCATCTTATTGATGCAGCCGCAGGTGCATCGCATCAACCTATTCCGATTCCTACATACTCTAGTATAGCTTATCTTCAAAATATTGCTCTCGATGATATGACGCCGCATTGGTATGATCATTCCGGATTTTACGATCGTTTGCATGGGGGAACATGTTGTAATGGTCGTATAAAAGAGGGGAACTGTGTTACACAGTCCCCCTCTTTTATACGAAAAAGCACATAAATAGTAGTCTACTCTTTATCTTGGTACTGAAGTTTTAATGAATCGACAACACTAGGATCTGCAAGTGTCGTGGTATCACCAAGCGCACGCCCTTCTGCGATATCACGTAGTAAGCGACGCATGATCTTAGCGCTCCTGGTTTTGGGTAACTCAGCGGTAAAGAGAATTTCTTCTGGACGTGCCATCGCACCTATTTTGACTACGACATGATTTTTTAATTCAGTCATGAGTTCAGGTGATGTTTTTACTCCGTCTCTAACTGTGACAAAGGCTGTAATGGCTTGCCCTTTTACATCGTGTGCGCGGCCAATCACGGCTGCTTCTGCGACGGCTGGATGGTCAACTAAAGCGCTCTCTACCTCCATCGTGCCGATGCGATGTCCAGAGACATTCATGACGTCGTCAATACGACCTAAGATCCATATATATTTTTCTTCATCAAGATGAGCGCCATCGCCTGGGAAATACATGCCACTGAATTGTCCAAAGTACGTCTTGCGAAAGCGCTCATCATCTCCCCATACGGTTCGCAACATCGATGGCCAAGGTTTTGTAATGACGAGATTGCCTCCGTGTCCGGGAGTTACTGGAGTTCCATTGTCGTCAACTACGTCCACTGCAATTCCTGGGACTGCTTTTGTTGCGGAACCAGGCTTCGTTTTAATTAGTCCAGGTAGCGGGGCAATCATGGCGCAACCTGTCTCTGTTTGCCACCAAGTATCGACAATAGGGCATCGACCATGTCCAATGTGCTCGTGGTACCACATCCAAGCTTCTGGATTGATCGGCTCACCGACTGTGCCCATCAGTCGCAGCGTGCTAAGGTCATGACTCTGTGGAATATCGTGGCCCCACTTCATAAAGGTGCGAATGGAAGTTGGTGCCGTATAAAATATACTAACCCCGTATTTTTCAATGATGTTCCAAAAACGGTGCCGATCGGGTGCGTCTGGTGCTCCTTCATACATGACGACAGTTGCACCTGCGGACAGAGGTCCGTAAACGAGGTACGTATGTCCGGTGATCCACCCAATATCTGCTGTACACCAAAAAACATCGTCATCTTTAATGTCAAATACGGTGCGCATGGAAGTATTAGCACCCACGAGATAACCGGCTGAGCTGTGCACAATGCCTTTGGGTTTGCCAGTTGTTCCCGACGTATATAAGATAAATAGAGTATCTTCTGCATGCATAGGCTCTGGCGCAAAAGGGGTTTTTGGCATCGTCTCGATCAGTTTATGCCACAAGAGATCGCGGCCATCTATCATCGTAGAATGCGCGTCTGCACCAACTCTTTGAACAACGACGACTTTCTCTATCGGGGTATCGATAATGGCTTGATCGACATTTTGTTTTAAAGGGACGATTCCACCCCGACGAAAACCGGCATCTGCTGTAATCAGGAGTCTAGCATCTGCATCGATGATTCGGTCTTTTAGTGAGGAAGCAGAAAAACCACCAAAGACGACAGTATGAATGGCTCCAATTTTAGCACAGGCGAGCATAGAGATTGGAAGTTCTGGAATCATAGGAAGGTATATGACGACGCGGTCGCCTTTTTTAACGCCCAGATGAATTAGCATGTGGGCAGCTTTATCTACTTCGCGTCCTAGCATATCATAGGTTAGGATTTTGCTATCTCCAGGTTCACCTTCCCAAATGATGGCGGCTTTATTTTTTCTGCCATTTTCTCTATGGCGATCTACTGTGTTATAAGCGACATTGAGAACGCCGTCAGAAAACCACTTTGCATGTGGTGGATCCCATTCTAAAATGGTAGAAAACGGCTTACTCCATGATAAATAAGAGGCTTGTTGAGCCCAATATGCTTGTGGATCTTCAGATGCACTTTGGTATACGCTTTCATCGGTAACAGTAGCTTGCGCGATAAAGGCAGCAGAAGGTTCGAATGTTCTGTTTTCTTTTAATAGAGTATCAAGATTATTTGGCTCTGTCATGATGGCCTCCTATAGAAACAATCTATCTTTCAATTCATTGAACACAGTATATCATATGTGATTTTCTTGCACATGAATTTCACTTATACTCTAGATATGTTATCGCAGGGAGGGCGCACTTCATTGTTTAAGGTTAGTGATTTGTCAGAACCAACGCGCAATTTTTTACAACGTGGACTTGTCATTAGTCCATGGCTTGCTGGAACCGATCTGTCTTTGCGTTTTGGGCCAGATGTGATGGAGTTTCTGCGTGACGTTTCAAGTGCTTTTGCAGCCCTTCACTGGACGGATGAAGTACGCACACGAGCATTTCAGGATGTACCAATTCCAGATCGCATCGCGCGTACGGCTACGTATGAAATAAGTGCTTCTACAGCCGTGTACATCGCTCATCATGAGTTGGGACTAACCATGATTACAGTTGATGTTGCAAGGAAGGCTTGCGAACGACTAGAACAATTTGTGAATGACTATGGTTTTGTGCCATTAATTCAACTATTCACTACCGTTACTGGCTATGAAAATCAACATGCGCTTGCATATTATGGCTGTATTCCTGAAAAAGAATTTGTGACTGGAGTATGGCATCGACCATGGATTGATTATTCGTTAAATGATGAATTATTGTTTGGTACCTATCTTGGCAATTATGAAATGGTGATGAAAGATCAGTTGCGTTGTGTAACAATCACAGAAAAAGGTAAAACGGTATTGCGTGAAGCGGAGCAGATGCTTGCCGAGACGGGGTATTTAGATACTCGTATTCGACAGATTCATATCTCTAGATTTAATCTGTATTTTGATTACGATACATTATCCAACGATATATGGCCAGATTTTAAGCGATTACGCAGTGAATTTCTAGATTTTTCTAAAGTGCTTCCAGATACTACCGTACTTGAATTAGGTTGCGCCGATGGTGTATTTACATTTGGTGGGGGATTGGCCAATCGCGTGGGAAAGGGTGGGCAACTCTTTTGCGCAGATCCTGCTGCGGGTATGATTGTACGTGCAGAGACGAAGCGGCAGCGGTTAGGGGCAAATTGGGTTAATTTTGTAAAGGCTCCTGCAGAAAACCTTCCATTTGCTGACCATACATTTGATACTGTACTTGGTGTAGGTTTCTTTCATTTTACAGATGCTGTTGTTGCACTGGAGGAGATTTTTCGCGTAGCAAGGCCAGGAGCCACCGTTGCTAGTTTACATCCAACTTTCTTTACACCATGGGACGTACCTTTTTTCTATGAATGGTTTGAACCGATTTTACTTTCAGCTAAAAAGCGACATGAAAATAATCCGCGTAGTTATTTGAAGCAACCAGATGAGATTGTGCAACAGTTTCGAGATGCAGGCTTTGTGGAAGTTGAGTGGGTGAACTATGGATTTAATACGCACTACGTGGATCCGGACAAGGTCATAGAAAATTTCATCTTTGGGGTGGGATTATTTCAAGAGGAGCTTGCTACATTGCCTTTTATGGCAAGACAAGACATGATTGATGAACTGAAACAGCGTGGGCTACTAGTGTGTGAAAAATACACAGAAGAGGAAAGGATACTTCGTTTTCCTAATCAAATAATTCGAGCCATTAGACCTTGAACAATGAAAAATTATAGATATATTATGTGAAGATGATCGTATACCATGAATAATTGAGTATTGCTAAATCATACAGATCGGAGTAATCTAAAAATAATTAAGGGAACGTTCAAAATTTTGTAACATGTTATGTGAAAAATGTCGCAATTCACGGAGGTGGCTGTATGCATATTGTCGTGTGTATTAAACAGGTCCCTGATAGTCGTGAGATTCGCATTGATCCAAACACTAATACATTGATCAGGCAAGGTGTTCCAGCTATTGTTAATTATTATGATTTGCATGGAGTAGAAGAAGCATTGCGATTTAAGGATTCACATGGAGCTAGAGTGACTATTATTTCGATGGGACCCCCGTCTGCTGAGAAATCTTTACGACAATGTATTGCCATGGGGGCTGATGAAGCTGTCCTTGTAAGTGATCGTGCTTTTGCTGGTGCAGATACCTTAGCTACGTCATATGTGATAGCGCTTACAGTACAAAAGGTGGCGCAAGTTTATGGGCCAGTTGATCTTGTTTTTTGTGGGAAACAGACATTAGATGGGGATACCGGTCAAGTTGGTCCGGGTGTTGCTTGTCGCCTGGATTATGATCAGTTAACTTATGTAGAAAAAGTTATTGATATTGATGAAATAAATCGTGTGGTGACAGTACATCGGCATCTTGAAGATGGTGTCGAAGTCGTGGAGACTCGACTGCCTGCACTCATTACTGTGTTAACGGAATTAAATAAACCACGCCGTGCGAGTTTGCCTGGGGTGTTGAGGGCTGCGCGGTATCAACCCATTGTTTGGTCTACCAGTGATTTTCCTGATCTTGATCGCTCAAAGATTGGTTTGAAAGGATCGCCTACTATTGTTTCTAAAACATGGGTGCCAGAGCCACGTCAAATTAGTACAGAGATGATCGATGGTGTATCTCCAGAGGCCATTGCTGCCGATATAGCAAAACGCTTGTGGCAAAGCGAGACGGCGACACGTCTCGGATGGTCCTAGATGGGGGGAAATGATAAAGATGAATGACTTGCCAAAAACATCTCCAGAAATAGACAAAACGGATACAACTGTGGGAACAAAGTCTAGGCGCCCCTCTCCTAGAGACGTTATGCCAGAAAAAGATTGGTCTGATTATCGTGGGATTCTTATTGTTGTGGAGCAACGAAATGGCATAGCTAAAAAAGTTTCATGGCAACTACTTGGCGAGGGACGTCGCCTTGCTGATAAATTAAATACACATCTTTCGGCACTTGTGATTGGCTCAAACGTATCTGCACTTGCCAAGGAAGCCATTTATCGGGGTGCCGATCAAGTGTACTTGTGCGATTCAGAAGAGTTAAAAGATTACCGCACTCGACCATATAGCAAAGTTTGCCTGACTGTTATTGGCCAGTATAAGCCAGAAATTGTTTTAATGGGTGCAACATATACGGGAAGGGATTTGGCGGGTGCCATTGCAACACACTTACCGACAGGTTTAACAGCTGACTGTACTCAGCTAGATGTTGATGAGCAGCGATTACTGCTTGCCAGTCGACCGGCATTTTCAGAGAAGATGTTAGCCACGATTCTGTGTAAACAGTTTAAGCCTCAGATGGCTACTGCTCGTTCTGGCGTGTTTCTTGCATTGCCACTTGATCCAACAAGAGACGGTGACATTATTCCAATTGCTTCACAGATGAAAGAAGATGAAATTGTAACTAGAGTGCTGGACTTTTTGGAACAAAATGATTACGTTAGTCTGGAAGATCAGGAGATTATTGTTGCAGGAGGAAGAGGGCTTGGTGGACCAGAGGCATTCGCATTGCTTCAGAATCTTGCCGATGCTCTCGGGGGTGTGGTCGGTGCTTCTCGAGCGGCGGTAGATGCAGGTTGGATTACACATGATCATCAAGTTGGCCAGACAGGTTCAACGGTGCGTCCTAAGTTGTACTTTGCCATTGGGATCTCTGGTGCAGTTCAACATGTAGTCGGTATGCAAAACGCAGATATGATCGTAGCGATCAATCGCGATCCAAACGCCCCTATTTTTAAAGTTGCCCATTTGGGGATTGTGGGTGATTTATTCACACTTGTACCTGCCTTATGTACAGCGATTAAGGCGCAGAAGGATGGTCAAGAATCTGTCGGGATTGCTCTGTAATGGGAAATAGCTTAGATCATCGTCTTATTTGTATCTGAGGGAATAACGATGAGCACGAGGCAATGGTTTGTCACTCAGGGGAGAGGATTATGGTGGCGACAGAACATTTTGATGCAATTATTGTAGGTGCCGGTCCAGCGGGTAGTGCAGCCGCATATATCATGGCAAAGGCAGGGCTAAACGTTGTCTTAATTGAACGAGGAGAATTTCCAGGAGCAAAAAATATATTTGGTGGAGTCATTTATCGCAAGCAGTTAGAAGACATCATTCCAGAATTTTGGAAGGAGGCACCGCTTGAGCGTCAAGTCATTGAACAGAGGTTGTGGATCTTGAGTGACCAAGCGGGTGTCACTATAGGACACAGAAACGAAGCATTTAAGGAACCAAATAACTGCTGGACAGGACTGAGAGTCAAGTTTGATCAGTGGTTTGCTACAAAAGCTGAGCAGGCAGGATCGCTCAATATCTACGAAACGGTAGTCATCGATGTAATTCGCGAAGGGGAGAAAGTAGTCGGTGTACGCACGGATCGCGATCAAGGTGATCTCTATGCGAATGTTGTAGTCGTAGCAGATGGTGTAAATTCATTGCTAGGTAAAGCGCTAGGCGTCCATAGGGAATGGTCGCCAAATGAAGTTTCGCTTGCAGTGAAAGAAGTGATTGCTATGCCTAAAGAGAAGATTATGGATCGCTTTAATCTTGAGGGCAATGAAGGCGTTACAACAGAATTTGTCGGCAATACCATGGGGATGGCGGGATTAGGCTTTCTTTATACGAATCAAGATACATTATCTTTTGGTGTTGGTGTGATGGTTAGTGATCTCAAGAAAAAACGAGTAAAACCGTATGAACTTTTAGAAGGTGTTAAGCAGCATCCGATGTTGCGCAGGTTACTACAAGGTGGAGAAACAAAAGAATACGCTGGTCATCTTATTCCTGAAGGTGGATTTCATTCCATTCCCCCTTTGTCTGGGGATGGTTGGATGATCTGTGGTGATGCAGCTCAGTTAGTCAACTTTGTTCATCGCGAAGGAACAAATCTTGCGATGACATCAGGTAGATTTGCTGCAGAGGCGATCATAGAAGCGCATGAGACGGGGGATTTTTCACGTGTTGGCCTTGCTGGTTATGATCGACGAGTAAAGGAATCGTTTGTTCATAAAGACTTGAAAAAATACAAGGGATTACATCATTTTCTGAGTGATTCTGATCCTTCATTGACCTTTGATAAACTTCCAAAGGCACTCAATGAAGCAGCATATCAAATGCTTTTAGTGGATGGAGTTCCAAAGTCTGATAAACAGAAAATAGCGATGCGAGGAGTAACTCAAGCTGCTGGAGGATTGATGAATATGGTCAAACTAGGAGCGCAAGGGTGGAGGGCGATGAACGGATGAGCTCTATTGCAGAAAAATTATACACGATTCGCTATAAGGTAGATGAAACATCACATCTCATTATTAAGGATCAAGATGTGTGTTTGCATTGCGAGACAAAGGAGTGTCAAGATTTTTGCCCAGCAGATGTTTACCATTGGATGGACAAAGAGTCAATGACAAGTGTTGCATTTGAGAATTGCATTGAGTGTGGAACGTGCCGCATTGGTTGTCCAACGTATAACATTGAGTGGGTTTATCCTAAAGGTGGTCATGGTATTACTTACAAGTTTGGATAATATGTGCTTTTAAAGAGAAACGCGTGTCTCACAGCGAGATTGAATGAAATGGTCTGCATAGATGCATAAACCCGTTGCCTATGAGTCAGAAGGTGAGCGATGCTAGTTTTACTAACATCGCTCACCTTCTTAATGAGTTTTCTTGTATTTATAATAACTTAAAAATATTCTAGGCTTCATTTGCAACAAATTGCTCTTCTTCTGTAGAACCATGCAATGCTGTAGTTGAAGAAATACCACCAGAAATGGCTTGCGAAACTTCATCAAAATACCCAGTGCCTACTTCTCGTTGATGACGTGTGGCAGTGTAACCGTATACTTCACTATCAAATTCCGCCTGTTGTAGTTTTGAGTAAGCAGCCATACCATTTTCTTTGTATGTTCGGGCCAATTCAAACATGCTGTGATTGAGTGCATGGAAACCAGCAAGTGTTACAAATTGAAATTTATATCCCATGGCGCCAATTTGCTGTTGGAATGTCGCGATAGTTTCTTCATCTAATTTTTTTCTCCAGTTAAAAGAAGGTGAGCAGTTGTAGGCAAGTAACTTGCCAGGGAATTCGCGGTGAATCGCATCTGCAAACTTTTTGGCTTCATCTAAGTTTGGCTCAGAGGTTTCACACCAAATGAGATCAGCATATGGGGCATAGGCCAATCCACGTGCGATCGCTGCATCAATCCCACCGCGCAATCGGAAAAATCCTTCTACTGTACGCTCCCCAGTAATAAACTCCTGATCTCTTGGGTCGACATCACTCGTGATAAGGAATGCGCCATTGGCATCTGTGCGAGCCACAATCAGAGTAGGAACATCCATAACATCTGCTGCTAAACGTGCTGCGATAAGGTTACGAACGGCTTGTGCAGTAGGGATTAACACTTTTCCACCCATGTGACCGCATTTCTTTTCAGATGCGAGTTGATCTTCAAAATGTACAGCTGCAGCACCAGATTCAATCATTGATTTCGTTAATTCAAAGACGTTTAATGGACCGCCAAATCCTGCTTCACCATCTGCAACGATTGGTACAAACCAGTCTGTTTCAGATCGTCCTTCTTGCCAATCAATCTGGTCAGCACGTTGCAATGCTTGGTTAATACGTTTGACAACATGAGGAACACTGTTCGCTGGGTATAGACTCTGATCTGGATACATCTGTCCTGAAAGGTTTGCGTCTGCTGCGACTTGCCATCCACTGAGATAGATCGCTTTTAATCCTGCGCGTACTTGTTGTACTGCTTGGTTTCCTGTAAGTGCACCGAGTGCAGGAATGTACTCTTCTGTATGCAACAGATGCCACAATTTTTCAGCACCCTTACGTGCTAAAGTGTGTTCGATGGATAGTGATCCGCGCAAGCGCATCACGTCCTCAGCAGAATATGTTCTTGTAATCCCTCGCCATCTCGGTTGCTCATCCCAATTTTTCTCTAAATTCGCCACTAATTTTTGTAACATGTGTGTTAACCCCTCTCCAAAATCACCCTGTTATTTCACCCGATCTGTGTGCTACTATGTTCTATTTTTTATAACTGTATTATAACACGGTTAAACGGCATATTGGCAAGAGTTAAATTTGTCTGAAATGTGACAAAGAATTTATGTAGTCTCTGTATTCCTATTTATAAAAAGTTGAGTAACTATTCATCGATTTCTGGTATGATGACATCAGTATTTTAATGTAGGGAAATGAGCACGTGGAGGAAGTGTTGCAGGTTGATGAATTCTAGCTTTCGGACGATTGTGTTTGATGGAGAGAAACTCCAGTTAATTGACCAAACAAAATTGCCAGCAGAACTTTGTTATCTTGTGGTTAACGATGAGCAAGATGCATTTCAAGCTATTCGATCGATGAAAGTGCGGGGGGCCCCGGCGATTGGAATGACGGCAGCATATGGACTGTATTTAGGGCTTAGAAAACACGCACATAAAGATCATGAAGTATTTTATAAAGAGTTGTATGTACAATCAGTATATTTGAAGAGTGCTCGTCCGACGGCAGTTAACTTAGCATGGGCTGTGGACCGTATGGTTGCTGTTGCACAAAGACATCCCAATGATTTGGTTGCTACGACGTTAGAACGGTTGAAGAGCGAGGCTGAGTCCATTCAGGATGAAGATGAGCGTGCATGTAGGGCGATGGGCGTACATTTGCTTGAATTTATAAAGGAAGACATGGGAATCCTTACACATTGCAATACTGGCGCACTTGCTACAAGTCAATACGGGACGGCGCTTGCGGGATTTTATGTGGCACATGAAGAAGGAATTACCATTCATGTATACGCTGATGAGACGCGGCCTGTATTACAAGGTGCACGGTTAACTGCATGGGAATTGCAAAGAGCTGGTATTGATGTCACGTTAATCTGTGACAATATGGCAGCTACAGTTATGGCTCAAGGGAAGATTCAGGCCGTGATGGTTGGGGCCGATCGAATAGCTGCAAATGGAGATACAGCAAATAAAATTGGAACACATCAGGTGGCTATCTTGGCTAAACATTTTCACATTCCATTCTATGTGGTCGCGCCATGGTCAACGATTGATCCGAAAACTCAATCGGGTTTAGATATTCCGATAGAAGAGCGCTCAGCACAAGAGGTCATTGAGTGGGGAGGAATACAGACTGCGCCCAAAGATATACATGTATACAACCCAGCGTTCGATGTTACACCGCACGAATTGATTACAGCCATCGTTACTGAAAAAGGAACGTATCATCCTCCTTTTAAGTTCTTGTAAGTAATACATGCTGTACAAAGATACTGAAGGGGGCTCTTTTGCTTGGCTAGAAAGATTTCAACAGCCCTGTTGCAAGAGGGAATGTTGCTGGGACGAACTTTGTATGATAAGACAGGGCGCATTTTACTGCAGCAGGGGCAATCCATTAAGAGTACATATATTGAAAAAATTAAACAACAATTCCCGTACATATACATAGATGATGAATTATCTGAAGGGATCACTTATGAAGCGATAGTTTCAGAGGAAACAAGAGCACAGGTGATTCACACGATTTCTGAGAGATGGAACTTTTGGAAAAGTGAAGGAAGTTCATTTGATCGTATTGCGCTTGGCCAGCAGTTTACAAAGGATTTGCGAGCACATGTAGGAACGTTAGTGGAAGTACTCGAGAATACAACAATCATTCGTGAAGATCTGGCTGCTGTGGCAAGCTATGATCAAGGGACATATGTGCATTCGATGAATGTTGCCATTTATAGTTTGATTTTAGGACATGCATTAGGCATGACACACGCAATGTTACTTGATTTGGGAACAGGTGCGATGTTACACGATATAGGGAAGTTGTGGGTTCCTGAAAGCGTCTTAAATAAGACGGATAAACTAACTAAACCAGAGTGGGAGATCATGAAAAGCCATGCGACATGGGGACATCAGGCACTGAGTCGACAACATGAGCTATCTTATCTTGTGGCACATTGTGCATATCAGCACCATGAGCGGATAGATGGGAGCGGGTACCCTCGGGGATTAAAAGGTGATCAAGTTCATATTTTTGGTAAAATTATAGCGGTTGCTGATGTTTATGATGCGATGGTCATGCATCGCTCATATCGAGCGGGTATGGTCCCTGCACAAGTGATGGAGTATTTGTTTAGTCAAGCTGGAATTGCATTTGATCTTGATTTAGTCTCTATTTTTAGCAAACGGGTTGCACTATACCCACTGGGAACGAGTGTTACGTTGAGTGATGGGAGAAGCGGTATTGTTGTGTCAATCTATGATCAAATCCCATTGCGGCCAGTTGTTCGTATTGTTCAAGACGAGTTAAAAGAAGGTGCATTACAAGAGGATGTAGACTTGACAAAACAATTGAATCTTACCATTGCGCAATCAGAAAATGCTGCAGTTATAGATTTGATTGATTAAATGTCTCTGGAGTGTCTCTTTGACGTGATTGCCAATCGAATATAATAAGGTATACTAAAGATGAATGGTTTCGTTCTAAAAGCCTGTTCAAAAAGGGGGCAGGTAAGACCCGCGCAGTGCAAGGAAGCAAGCCAAGAATGTGGACTGAGCGTACGTTTTGGGTACGTGAGGGAGCGTTCTTGGCGCTGACGCTGCCATGCGCCGGGGAGTTCTGACCCCTTTTTGAACAACCTCTCTAAGTATGTACAGATGATGGTGCTTATATTTTATCAAGAGGTGACATGACAGTGGAAAAACATCGCGTAATGATATTAGGGACTGGACCTGCGGGACTCACAGCGGCTATTTATGCGGCGCGTGCTAATTTAGAGCCTTTTGTAATTGAAGGCAATGAACCTGGTGGACAATTGACCTTAACAACAGAAATTGAAAACTTTCCAGGTTTTGAAGAAGGAATTATGGGACCTACTTTGATGGATCAGATGAGGAGACAAGCACAGCGTTTTGGTGCGAAATTCTATACTGGGTATGTTACAGATGTTGATTTAAGCAAACGGCCCTTTACAGTTACCGTAAATGGTGAGGAGAAGTTTGAGGCTGAAGCCTTGATTATTTCAACAGGTGCATCGGCTAAACTGCTTGGAATCGATGGAGAAACAGAGATGATTGGACACGGAGTGTCTACTTGCGCTACCTGTGATGGGTTTTTCTTTCGGGGTAAGCGAATTATTGTAGTTGGTGGCGGAGATTCTGCGATGGAAGAGGCGACTTTTCTAACCAAGTTTGCTTCTGAAGTAACGATTGTTCATCGTCGTGATTCACTACGTGCATCAAAAGTCATGCAAGATCGAGCTCGTCAAAATCCTAAAATTAAGTGGGCTTTAAACTCAGCGCCACAAGCAGTCGTAACTGATGGCAAAAAAGTTACAGGTCTTTCTGTTAAAGATTCTACGACAGGAGAAGAGCGTGTCATTGAAACAGAAGGAATTTTTGTAGCCATTGGACATTCACCAAATACAGCATTCTTAAATGGTCAATTGGATGCTAATGCGGTAGGTTATATTAACACTAATGGCGTTACTACTGAGACAAATGTTGTTGGCGTTTTTGCATGTGGAGATGTAGCAGATTCTCATTATCGCCAAGCAATTACTGCAGCTGGATCAGGTTGTAAAGCAGCTATGGATGTAGAAAAGTTTCTTGAGGGATCAAGCGTTCAGGACTGGGCAACTACAGCGCAATCGTAAGATTCACTTGTTTTAAAAGGAGGATGGGTGTCTGCGATCATGCAGACACCCATCCTCCTTTTTGTGATTTTTATTTGAATGAAGCACCAACGATAAGTCCGATGAATAGGAGAAACCCAAATCGTATTAAGGTAAGGGATGTGGCTTTAAATGCACTCTGCAATTGCGTGGAATTTTTTGCTTGTGTAAACATGCTTCTAATTCGTGCGCTAAATGGATAAGCCAGTAATGCTACTAAACTAAACGGGGTAAGCGTCTTTGTGATGACGAGAATAACAAGTATGAGATAGGAGATGATGAATACCGAGTTCAACAGTGTGATGGCACGTGTGCGTCCAAGAATCACAGGGAGCGTCTTGCGTCCACCGGGACGATCATGCTCAAGATCGCGTATATTATTGGCAAGAAGAATGGCTCCAATGAGAAGGCCGATGGGAATGGATGCAACGGCTGCTGTGATGGAGAGTGTGCCAGCTTGTATAAAATAGCTAATTAAGACAATGATAGGACCCATCAATACCCCTGCGGTAATTTCACCAAATGGCGTATATGAAATAGGGCGTGGGCCACTTGAGTAGAGATACATAAAGACCATACTAAGGATACCCGTTACTGCTACCCATATGGATGTGGACATTGCGATATAGACACCAAGGAGGAGCGAAATAGCGATAGTAATAAAAAATATAGTGAGTACTGTTTTGGGTGCAACACCATCGCGTACGATCGTTCCTGAAATGCCAACCATTTCTTTTGTATCTAGGCCGCGTTTAAAATCAGCGTATTCGTTAATCATGTTGGCTGCAGCTTGAATGAGAAGGGCTGCGACAAGCATCGCAATAAAAAGTCCTGTTCGAAGCGGAGTGTGTTGTAATGCAAGACCTGTTCCAACAAGGACAGGTGTCAGCGAGGCTGTAAGAGTGGGGGGGCGCATTAATCGCCATAAAATTCCGAACCAATGAGAGAACATGACAAAACCTACTTTCTAATGAAATCGAAATTACGATAACATGTCTTGGACATTCCTACAAGTCGTATATAGGAGTAACGATCTTGGCACAGACTGATGAGTCTGTTATACTTTTGACTTAGAGACTTACCGGTCTGCTCATACTGATTGAATAGGGAGTTGTGATGCATGATGATAACATGGGAAAAAGTTTATGACTACGAGGATATTATTTATGAAAAAGCAGAGGGTATCGCAAAGATAACAATTAATCGTCCAGAGGTTCGCAATGCATTTCGGCCAAAGACAGTCGCCGAACTTAGTGATGCCTTTAATAGGGTGCGTGATGACTCTGAGATTGGGGCGGTTATTTTTACAGGACAGGGAGATAAAGCGTTTTGTTCTGGGGGAGATCAACGTGTTCGCGGACAAGGCGGGTATGTAGGTGAAGATGAAATACCGCGGCTCAATGTGCTTGATTTGCAACGACAAATTCGTACACTTCCAAAGGCAGTTATCGCTGCTGTGGCAGGATATGCGATAGGCGGAGGACACGTATTGCATTTAGTGTGCGACTTAACGATCGCGGCTGACAATGCTGTATTTGGACAAACAGGGCCACGCGTTGGGAGTTTTGATGCTGGTTATGGAACAGGACTTATGGCACGGACAGTTGGCACAAAGCGGGCTAAAGAGATCTGGTTTTTATGTCGCCAGTATTCAGCGCAAGAAGCGTTTGACATGGGACTTGTTAATAAAGTTGTACCACTTGCTTCACTAGAGGAAGAAGCAGTTGATTGGGCGCGTGAGATTCTAGCGAAGAGTCCGATGGCCATTCGGTTTTTAAAAGCATCCTTCAACGTGGATACAGATGGGCTAGCAGGGTTACAACAAATGGCTGGCGATGCAACCATGATGTATTACATGACAGAAGAAGCGCATGAGGGTAAAAATGCATTTTTAGAGAAACGCACGCCTGATTTCGGGAAATTCCCTCGACTTCCCTAACATGCAAACTTTAAAGTGAGCGGGGTGTGGTTCATGGCGATAGAAGCTATGCTTGCGCATGCAGTAGATCAACGTGTGCCAGATTGGCTGGATCGACAACGCATATCCAATAAATTGGCTATTGAGTTTCAAGGTAAACAGTGGACATATCGTCAACTGTATGAACGTGCGGGACTTTTCGCGGGAACATTGAAGAGCCTTGGCATTATGCCTGGGGATCGCATTGCCTTACTTGCGCGGCACGGTCTTGTGTTTGCAGCGACGGTTCACGGTGTGATTCAACGAGAAGGCATTCTTGTCCCGCTAAATACGCGTTTACAACCTGTTGAGTTAGCTTTTCAGTTACATGATGCACGTGTAAGCATCTTGGTTTTTGATTCCGCGCACAGGGAACTTGCTATGCAAACAACAAAAGCACTTATGGAATTACAAGATGCACCTCCACTTCATTTGGAATTAAATGGAGAACGCTGGGACGATCAGGTAACGCCTGTGTACAGGGAATACATTGATCTAAAGGCAACGCAGTGTATCATGTATACTTCGGGTACAACAGGCTTACCAAAGGGAGCGTTAATCTCCTTTGGCAATCATCTGTGGGGGGCACTTGGATCGGCCATTCGTCTTGGTGTGCAGCCAAATGATCGCTGGCTAACTCCGCTCCCTTTATTTCATGTGGGTGGGCAATCTGTATTGCTGCGAAGTGTCATCTATGGCACAACTGCGATGATTCATGCGAGTTTTGATCCTGTAGAGGTGAATCGGGCGATAGATGAAGATGGCGTTACGCTACTATCTGTTGTGCCTGCTATGTTAACACAGATGCTTCGCGCAAAGACAAAAGCTTACCCTACGACACTTCGAAATATCCTTTTAGGTGGGGGCCCAGCGGCGCGCTCTCTTTTAGAAGTTTGCGTAAAAGAAAATGTACCAGTGTCTCAGAGTTATGGTTTAACAGAATCTAATTCTCAAGTAGCTACACTCGGTCTAGAAGATAGCTTGCGCAAGTTAGGTTCAGCAGGTCAGCCATTAGCATTCACAGAAGTGCGCATCATGGGTAAAGATGGACTTGTGCCTTCGTATCAGGAAGGCGAGATTATTTTACGTGGACCTACTATTGTTTCAGGATATGCCCATAACCCTAAAGCAAACGAGCAAGCGTTTCGCGATGGTTGGTTTTATACTGGTGATATTGGATACGTTGACGATGAGGGGTATCTGTTTGTACTTGATCGGCGTGCGGACTTAATTATTTCCGGTGGTGAAAATGTGTATCCTGCGGAAATAGAGGCTACTTTGCTAACGCACGAAGATGTCGTTGAAGCAGGTGTTGCTGGGATGGCTGATGAGCGATTTGGCCAAATTCCTTTTGCGGTTGTCACTTTGAGAGCTGGTGCAACATTGAATCAAGAGGCGCTAGAAGAGTATTGCAGACAGCGCTTGGCAGGATATAAAGTGCCAAAGCGCATCGTGACAGCAGATGCATTGCCGCGCAACGCATCTGGTAAGTTGTTGCGAAGGGAGCTACACTCATGGCTATAGATCAAGGGAAAATACAACGACTATGGACGGAACAAGATGAAGAGAGATTGATCTCTACTGTGACTCGCGCAAAAATGCAAGCTATGGACTCTGGAGTAACAGCTATTGCGTGTGTTCAGATTCGCTTTACTAGAGAGTTTGATTGGATTGATTCATTTGAACAAAATCAACTGAATGTAGATTTTCAAGTGCTTTGGCACGATGCTGATCAACCATTTGGACATATGTTAGCGGTTGGCACAACTGTGAGTCAGATGTGGCAGGATGCAACTGTGTTAGATGATATTCGGTCATACTGGAGTAGCGTAAATAAACAATTGGTCGGAGAAGATGCTACTCACGTGCAGTTTTTTTGTGAGCTTGCTTTTGATCCACGTGCACCGCGCGATGACGTGTGGAGTATGTGGCCAAGTGGCCTATTTACTCTGCCGCATTTACTTTTTCGCGACGATGAGCATGGGACCACATTATTAATGACTGTTGCAGTGACACATGAGATAGACGTCCAAAGCGAGGTAGAGTTGCTTTCGCGCGAAGTACAGATGTTATGTGAAAAAAAGGGTTTCAAAAGTCGTGTCAAAGAAGCAGAGGATCGTGTTAAAGTAGTCAATCCAACGCTAACCTCGACGGATCGCTTAGTATTTCAACGGGCAGTAGCAGATGTCTCGGAAAAGATAACACAAGGTAAGTTTGCAAAAGTGGTATTAGCACGTCGTGTTGTCCTTCAACGAAAGCAATCTTTTTCTATGGGAACTGCTTTACGTGATTTGCAAATGCGGTATCGTAGCGGTGTGTTGTTTGCTGTCATGTGGAAGAATCAAATATTTATGGGTGCGACACCGGAGCGTCTCGTGCAAAGTACAAACGGCCATATCCAAATTGATTGCTTAGCAGGGACAACCATACGTGGTCAAGACGAACAGGCAGATCGCGAGCTAGCTAGAAATTTGCTTGAGAGTTCTAAAGATCGCAATGAACATGCGCACGTTTTAAATGGTATCGTACAAGATGTTCAAGATATTGTTCGTAATCTCACATTTCCCGAAATACCTGTTATTCGCCAACTTGCCAATGTACAACACTTGTATACACCTGTTTCCGGGGATATTTCACATGAGAGCACTGTGCTTGACTTAGTGTTACGGTTACATCCAACCCCAGCTGTTGCTGGTTTGCCAAAACGTGCAGCAATGCAAGAAATTCGCTCACAAGAGGGGATGGATCGCGGCTTCTATGCGGGTCCTCTGGGCTTCATGGATGTAAAAGGTGATGGAGCTTTTAATGTAGCATTGCGTTGTGCATTGATCGATGATCAGCAAGCGGTGCTCTTTGCAGGTGCAGGAATTGTGTCTGATTCCAATCCGTTAGCAGAGTTTGCTGAAACTAAATGGAAGTTATTGCCTATGCAAACGGCGTTAGAGCAGGAGTGAAATATATGTCAATCAATCCCCATTTAGATGTTGTTACAGCGTTTGTTTCGGAACTTGCACAGCTTGGAGTGAAGCATGTCTGTATATCTCCTGGTTCTAGATCCACACCGCTTACTATTTCTTTTGCTCGGCATGGTGAATGTAAGACGTGGACATTACTTGATGAACGCTCTGCTGCATTTTTTGCGTTAGGACTCGCGCGTTCATCTGGAGAACCAGTTGTTCTAGTCTGTACCTCGGGAACTGCTGCGGCCAATTACTTGCCAGCGGTGGTAGAAGCGCGGTATAGTCGCGTACCGCTCATCGTACTTACTGCTGATCGTCCAACAGAATTAAGAAATGTAGGAACCAATCAAACCATCGAGCAAGTAGGGTTATATGGCGCACACGTTAAATGGAGTATAGAAATGCCTACTCCAGATGGAGCCAAGGAGCTGTTGGCGCATGCTCGGTCAACTGCTGCGCGTTCTGTTGCGATCGCACTATCTACACCCAAAGGACCTGTTCATATCAATTGGCCATTTCGTGAGCCGTTGTTGCCGCCGTATGAAGTACAAGATGAAGTAAACACACAGTTGCCAAAAGGGCTGCATATAGAGAGTGGGCAAAGACAGTTGACGGCATCAAGGCTAGAATATCTTGCTAAGATGCTCACATCGATAGAAAATGGTCTATTTGTTGTTGGACCACAGTTTCAACAAGAGTTAGCCGCTCCTTTGTTAGAAGTTGCGACTCGTCTACAGTTTCCAGTTCTGGCAGATCCCTTATCGCAAATGCGCGCAGTTTCAGAAGAGGTGGATCTTACTTGTGTGGTAGATCGCTACGACACCTTATTGCGTCATAGCGATCTGATGCAGGGGGAGATATGGGACAAGTTAAAACCCGATGTCGTTATTCGTTTAGGGCAAGCACCTACGTCTAAAGTTTTGGGAGCATATCTTAGTAAGTTAGATGATGTGCGACAAATTGTAGTAGATGAGAGTGATGAGTGGAGAGATCCTCTGTTTCGGGCTTCTGAATTATGGCTAACAGATCCGGTTATCCTTTTTTCTGAGTTAAAAGAGTTGTTGCCACAACGTGAAACATCATTGTTTGCACAACATTGGTTATCGTTGAATGACAGTATAGAGAAGCGTCAAGTTTTTGAGGTAGAGCACATTGAGGAACAGTATGTAGGTGAGGATTTACCCCATTTATTTGAAGGGCGCATTTTTACAGAACTTGCACGTGTATTGCCACTTGATGCAAGATTATTTGTCGGCAATAGCATGCCAGTGCGCGATGTTGATTCTTTTTTTCCAAAGATGCATAAGTCACTCTTTATGTTGGCCAATAGAGGGGCAAGTGGCATCGATGGGATCGTATCAAGTGCGCTTGGGGCTTGCGCAGGAACTTCTAGAAAAACAGTATTGGTCATTGGCGATGTATCTTTTTATCATGATCTAAATGGCCTTTTAATAGCGAAACAATATCAGCTGGATTTGACGATTATCTTAGTGCATAACGATGGGGGAGGTATATTTTCCTTTCTACCGCAAGCTACACAAGAAGATGTTTTCCCATACTTTGAGACACCACATGGCCTTGAATTTCAATCGGTCATTGAGATGTATGGAGGCTCCTATCATCAGGTGCATACTTGGTCAGACTTCGAAGTCAAAATGAATGCGGCTATGGAGAATCATGGATTGCAAGTTCTTGAGCTACGTACGGTACGAGCATTGAATGTGGAGATGCATCGTAAAATATTCTCTGCCTGCAGGGATGTTTTATTGTGATAAGCACATCTTGTCATATAGTAGTTAATGATGTTTCTTATCATGTGCTTGACTTTACTAGTGGTGAAGTAGAGCAGGGAGAAGCACCAGTTGTTTTATTGCATGGATTTGCAGGTTCAGCAGAAGATTTTTTATTTCTTGGCGAATCACAATACGCGATTAATAAACGATGTTTGGCCATTGATGCACTGGGTCATGGTAAAACAGATATCATTTTGAATGCAAAGCGATATGGAATGACATATGTTATGAGAGATCTCGATTCCATACTCTCAACATTACAAATTCCAGTGATCGATCTTGTCGGATATTCAATGGGTGGTCGAATGGCACTTGCGTATGCACTCTTTGCGCCTTCTAGAATAGCAAAACTGGTATTAGAAAGTGCGTCGCCAGGTCTTCGTACACGTGAAGAACGAGAGGTTAGGTCACGCCAGGATGCAGAATTAGCAGAGCGTATCCAAAGGAATGGAATCGAGGAGTTCGTACGTTATTGGGAAAAAATACCTTTGTTTGCTTCACAACATCAAGTGCCAAACGAGCGTTTATTGAGACAAAAAAAAACACGCCTTTCACAATCACCTGATGGTTTAGCCTATAGTTTGCTTGGCGTAGGCACAGGAAGTCAAATGAGTTATTGGGATTTGGTTGGAAATATAAGGGCATCAACTCTTCTTTTTACTGGTCAATTAGATCATAAATTTACAAATATTGCGCAGGAAATAAGTGCTCTCATGTCATCTGTATCGATGATAGAGTGTCCTGACGTGGGACATAATGTACATTTAGAAAAACCTGAGTTTTTTAGCGAACGCTTGTTCTGGTTTTTGCATAACGTTAGATAATCATTCCAATGAAGCAAATGGCAAACAACAAAATGACAGTCGTCCATAATATATGTGTGACACCGATGATCGTTTGCTGATTGAGTGGTCGAATAGGATCGCCTAAGTAGGCTCGAAAGTGTGTACTTCCGTGATATCGATTTTCTCCGCCTAAGCGAACGCCAAGAATAGCTGCACAGGCACTTTCGGGAATACCGCTATTCGGACTCGGGTGTTTTTTAGCATCCCGATGCACCATGCGAATTACTTTGGCTGGAGTAGAATGCAAAAAAAGTGCGGCCAAAGCTAAGAGAATGAGCGTGATTCGTGCTGGAATCATATTGAGCACGTCATCGATACGAGCACTAGCATATCCAAAATCTAGATAGCGATCATTTTTATAACCAAATAAAGAATCAAGAGTATTGGCTGCTCGATACAGCAGGGCGAGCGGTGCACCACCTAAAATCCCAAAAAATAACGGTGATACGACTGCGTCTACGATGTTTTCTGCTATCGTTTCCACGGTTGCACGAACCAGCTCTGGTTCATCAAGATGATCTGTTTCCCTGCTAACGATATATCCTGTATACATTCGCGCATCAGAGAGATTTCCTTCTTGTAGTGGGCGTAACACTCTTTTTCCCGCTTGATCTAGCCCTTTTGCAGCGATGGTCGTCGAGAGTAGCCATACATTTAGCGCAATGCCAAGCCATGGATTGACCAAATGGGCAAGCCAAATGAAATATGCGGTAGCCGTATAAACAATGGCTAAAACAGCGAATGCCAAAATAGTACCTCGAATGCGTTTCGATAAAGCGGAGGATGTTTGTGCGTACAACTTATGTTCTATAAAATGTGCTAGGCGTGCGATCCAGATCACAGGATGAGTGAAAAATGTGGGGTCTCCGACAACGGTATCAATGAGTAAGCCACCAATTGCTGCTTCAAAGTGTAAAGGAATCATAGGAGTCATAGACAGTATCAACCTTATAATAAGGCGCAGACTGATGTTTGCGCCTTATGTATTTACATAGTGAAAACGGTATAGATGTGTAAAATCAGTTATTTTTTACGGCGAACAGCGAAATAAATGCCTAATGCGACGATGACTATCGCAAGCAGTACCCAACGAATTACATGGTGATGTGTAGCAACCAAATCTGCAACCTCCTTTTGATGAATTCTTGTCAACTATACTATGAATTGATAGGGTTGTCAGTAAAGATTTTTAGGGTGGTTAACCTTCCAGCGTACTTTGGTGTGGTGATGGGTACGCTGGAAGGGTTGATGACTGCGGTTCTGTTATATGGATTGGGTTGTTTCTAGCATTTCTTTTAGTAGTTGTGCGAGAGGATGTGATTCTACTGAGGTGATGTGGTTGACTTGATCCACATGCACGACTTTGGATATGGTAGATTCGTATTCTTTATCGTCGATGATGCCAAGTGAGAGAATAATGACAAGATCGCTTGGTTGAAATAAACGTGCCGGAGGGCCATTTAAACAAACGGTACCAGATCCAGCTTCAGCAGGTATAGCATATGTCTGCCATAGTGTGGCGTTTGCAACATTGGTGACTTGGACCATTTCATACGGGCGGATGTTGGCTGCAAGAAGTAAATCTTGATCAATAGTAATACTCCCCACGTAATCTAATCGTGCTTCTGTGACTGTTGCCCGATGAATCTTACCCTTACACACTGTACGCATCATGGAATGTTACCTCCTCCTACATAGTAAAGCACCCATGGACATTTCAAGTTTCAGTGTATCACAGAGTGTGCTTGTCACTCGAGATTGTCATCTCTATTTCTCTATAGAATGGTTCTATTCACTCATTGATCGATCTTGTCATATCGTATTGAGGATTGGCAGGGTATTCACGCTGTTGAATCAGGATCTTTACATGGAGGCGTTTGGGAATGTTTAGTGGGCTATCCCATTTGGCTTGTTCAACATGTGACAAAACGTATGGCACGGAGTTCCGCAGACAAATGTGTGAGTGTGGTTCACCACTTTTTGTGCAATATGACATGGACTCCTTAAAACGAGAATGGACACGCGATCAGTTGGCGGAAAGAAAGCAGGGTATGTGGCGATATCACGAATTACTTCCAGTTACTCACCCTGACTACATGATCAGTATGAATGAGGTCATGACACCTCTAATGACACTGCCTAATATTTCGAAAGATATGGATGTCCCCTTGTTACTAGTTAAAGATGAAAGTGTACTTCCCACAGGAACGTTTAAGGCTCGTGGAGCATCTGTTGGCATTTCTCGCGCTAAACAGTTAGGTGTAAAGGAGATTGCACTCGCCACCAATGGGAATGCAGGTGCAGCATGGGCCGCATACGCAGTGCGCGCTGGCATGAAATCGCTCATCGCGATGCCCACATCAGCTCCGCGAGTACCCTATCTTGAAACGTGTTATACAGGTGCAGATGTGAGATTACTCGAAGGGACCATTGCAGAGGCAGGAATATTCGTAGCAGATTATGTGTTGCAAACGGGCGCTTATGAAGTGTCAACATTTAAAGAACCGTATCGATTAGAAGGTAAAAAGACCATAGGATTTGAGTTAGCTGAACAATTATCATGGAAAGTTCCTGATGTGATTGTCTTTCCTACTGGGGGCGGAGCAGGTGTGGTTGGCATCTACAAAGCGCTAGTAGAACTACAGTCACTAGGCTGGATTGAAGAAGGTCGATTTCCGAAAATGGTGGTCATTCAAGCAGAAGGTTGTGCGCCACTCGTAAGAGCATATGAGAGTGGCGAAAAAGTATCTACTTATTATGAAAATGCCGAAACTATCGCTTACGGTATGCGTGTGCCAAAATCGCTTGCTGATGCCCACATCCTATCCATTATTGCAAAGACAGAAGGGATCGCTTACGCAGTTTCTGATGCGGATATACGTAAAGAACGCCAAAACATAGTGCGTCTTGATGGGTTTCACGCATGCCCAGAGGGGGCAGCTGCATTGGCAGGTGTTCGTAAGTTGCGTGAGATCGGGTTTATTAAAGCGAGTGAGCGAGTGGTCAGTATTAATACAGGTAGCGGGTTAAAGTATGTAGATCAAATTGACTGCGCTGTACAGACGGCACAGGAAAAGATCTAAGTCATCTTGCGTCCTCTGCTACGAGGCCAGTCCTAGGTATGGAGAAAACAGAAAAATCTTCAGCAAGATAGGTGTGCTCAAAAATAGCTCTTGCCTCTTGTAGCAGAGGGTGATCAGTAGACTGTGCTTCATAGCGTGCGCTTATATGTGTCATGATGAGTGTAGAGACGTGCGCATGTACAGCTAGTTCTGCTGCTTGTGCCGCAGTAGAATGCATACTGATTTGTGCGAGTTGACGTTGTTCATCTGAAAATGTAGCTTCATGTACCAAAACATCTGCACATTGTGCTAACTGTAAAGAAGCTGCACAAGAAATAGTATCACCTAAAATGACAATTTTTCTACCGCGAATGGGTGGATCAACAAATTCTTTGCTAAGCATGATTTGACCATCAGGCAAGCGTATATCATACCCACGTTTCAGTTGGCCGTATAGCGGTCCTTCAGGAATACCTGCAGATTGGGCGAGATCTCTATGAAATCGACCAGGCCTTTCATGTTCAAGCAAAGCATAACCGAAACTTTTCACACCGTGTACAAGTTGTCTTGCCTCCACTGTCATATGGGCATTCTCAAGGATAACTCCATCTTGTTCGATCTCATGAATAGTAAGGGGGAATCCTAAAGTCGTTTGTGTTGCGTCCAATACACAAGTCAAAAAGGACCGTAGCCCTGGCGGCCCGAAAATCATGAGTGGCTCAGTCACGCGCGCTTGCATCGAGCGACTGCCTAATAATCCGGGCAAACCAAGGATATGATCTCCATGTAAATGTGTAATAAAAATGTGGTTGACATGCGCTACGCTATGTCTTGCACGTGCTAGTTGTTGTTGAGTGCCTTCTCCACAGTCAAATAACCATATCTCTGAACCTTGGTCAAATGTTAATGCTGTGCATGAGACATTGCGTTTTGGTGTGGGTGCCCCAGCGCCAGTCCCTAAAAATAGCAGTTGAATATTCCACGCGCCCTTTCGTTAGGAATCTTTTCCTATAGCATATATCCTACGAAATACTACGGGAAATTGCAAAGGGAGAGTTATTTTTAAAGTGATCTATGATTGAGTTATCATAGTGGTCGTTTCCCTGAATCAGAGTCAGTGATCCTTTCTTTGGCAATTTTGCGCCGAGCAATATAGTAGTTAACTGTAAGGCCTGCTGCGACCATGGCCGCACCAACTGTGATCACCCATTGTCCAACTGGCATCATCCAGTCTGCCCATAGTGTTAAATTTTGAATGTCTTCTTTAGTTGGCTCCGGTTTATTTGGAGGCATCTACCACCACTCCTCATAATCCAGTGATGATCATACACATACAACTTATGATATGAACAGAAGTAAGAAATGATCGTGGCATATATGGGGGTGAGGTAAAGGAGTACAAGCTGATAGGACCTCTTTGAAGAATGTGATCCAGCACTTGCAATGGGAACATCATCGCTCTGAACTGCTGGGGCAGTTCATGAAGTGATAACTGACTGCCCATGTTTTTTGTCAAACCATAGTAATATGGGGAAAAGTACGACACAAAGGACGATGACTGGTGCGCTTGTCCATTGTGCGGCATCCCAGTGGAAGAGAAATCGTGGACTATCCCCACGGAGCATTTCTAAGAGAAATCGCTCTATATTATAAAGAATCGTTTGAAAGAGAAAAATCCATCCGCGTGGCCAGCGTTTTAGCTTCAAGATGAGCAAGATGGCGAAAATAAGTACATCGCCCTGACCTTCCCACACTTCTGCAGGCCAAAGCGGTTGATCACCATAGGTGGCACGCGCTAGGGTGTTTTTGGGATACAGTAATCCAAAGTCGCCTCCAGTTGGCGAACCAAATGCATCTCCGTTCATTAGGTTGGCATCGCGGCCGATGCTTTGTCCCAAGATAATTCCTGGAGCAAATAAGTCTGCAAGTTCCCAAAAATGCAGGTCGTACTTGCGGATATAAATGAAACCCACAATCAGACTACCCACAATACCACCTTGAATGGATAAACCACCATGCCAGATAGCTACAATCTGCCCTGGATGCAGTCGATAGTATCCCCAATCAAAAAAGAATACCTGCCAAATGCGAGAACCAATCAGTCCACCGATAAATAACAATGGGCCAAGGTTTACAATATGTTCAATGAGATCTGATTTTCCCTCGTTTTTTGCAAAATATACAGTTACCCCAAGTCCAAGTAAAAAGGCCAGAAGAAATAAGGTACTATAGGCCCTTACAGGGAAATGGCCAATAAAAAACCAATATTGGTGCATAGTAAACCTCCCTAATCTATTCCATTATATCACAATGTGTGCAATGTAATGAATAAGTGAAGTTCGTCACAAGTTGTAGATTCTGTCTAGAAGCGTATAATGAAGTGCGTATAATGGGTGTAAAATCTTTCGGCTTTGGAGGGATTTATATGACGGACGGGCATTTTATTGAAGGTTTAGAAGATGTTGTCGCCTTATCTTCTGAGATTTGTTTTATTGATGGGGACGAGGGTCGGTTGGTTTATCGAGGCTACGATATTCACGACCTTGTGAAAGGATCTGCCAGTTTCGAGGAAGTTGTTTATCTTTTGTGGCATGGTGAATTGCCGACAAAAGAGCAGTTGAGCGATTTTGATAAAGAACTTCGTGCAAATCGCGCATTAAATAAAGAAGTATTGGCTGCATTAAAGATGATGCCAAAAGATGGTAATGTCATGGAAATGCTTCGGACGCTCGTTTCACTTGCTGGGTTGTACGATCCAGATGATCAAGATAATTCGTATGAAGGTAGTATTAAAAAAGCTACGCGACTTGTTGCACAGATGAGCACGATGGTCGCTTCTATTGAGCGTTATCGAAGTGGGCAGGAGATTCTTTTGCCAAATGAACGATTAAACCATGCAGCTAACTTTTTATATATGTTACAAGGTAAAGAACCTGATGAATATACGGCGCGCGCATTTGAAATCGCCCTCATTCTTCATGCTGACCACGAATTAAATGCATCGACCTTTGCTGCGCGTGTTACTGCGGGTACTTTGTCAGATATCTACTCAGCAACGGTTTCTGCCATTGGAGCGTTAAAAGGTCCACTTCACGGTGGGGCAAATGAACAAGTTATGCTCATGTTAAAAGAAATTGGCGAGCCAAGTAAAGCACCTGAATGGATCAAAGATGCTCTTGCTAAGAAGCGACGCATTATGGGATTTGGTCATCGTGTATATCATACGGAAGATCCGCGCGCTACACATTTGAGGGAAATGTCCAAAGAAATCGGTGAACGTGAAGGAAATACCACTTATTATGAAATGTCTCGCATTGTGGAGCAAGCAGTAAAAGAACAAAAAGGTCTTTATCCAAATGTGGACTTTTACTCTGCATCTACGTACTTTATGATGGGAATTCCGATTCACGTGTTTACACCTGTGTTCGCGGTGAGTCGAATTTCTGGTTGGACTGCTCATGTGTTAGAACAGTATCGTAATAATCGTTTGATTCGCCCACGGGCTGAGTATGTTGGCATCAAAAGGCGCGCCTATATTTCCATGTCAGAACGTTAATCTCCAATATGTGTCAGACTAGACTCCTTCAATACGGGCAAAATACTACCATGAAGGAGGTGGTAAGCGTGGCACAAGGACAAAAATCCAACACGCTACTTGTTAAAAGCGCCAGTCGGGCGCTCGATCAATTGAAGTATGAGGTGGCAGGAGAACTAGGTATTCAGCCGCCGCAAGATGGATATTGGGGTACCATGACAACTCGTGATACGGGTTCGATTGGTGGCCATATCACCCGCAAATTAGTTGCATTAGCGGAGCAACAATTAGCAGGTCGACAGTAAGTAGCTTGTCACAATTGCAAATTGACTTATTCCAAAGCCCCCGCATCGCGGGGGCATCATTAATTGTATGAGTCCAAATCAAAAAGAAGATCGCACCACGGCGACCTTCTTTTTGATTTGGACAATACTCTGTTAGTGTAATTGGGTTTGTTCGGAAATACCACTAAGTGCTTCGCCAGCCTCATCTACATGAATATCAACAACAGCTAGATCTCCTAGTGCGCATATACCCACTAACTTTCCGTTGTCGACAACAGGTAGTCGACGAATTTGTTTTGTGGCCATCATTCTCGCAGCATCGTGTGCATCTGTATCTGATGACACGGTGACTGGATTTTTTGTCATGCAACTACTCACTGTCATCGAATGACTATCCGAGCCAGTGGCAATGCATTTGGTAACGATATCGCGGTCTGTGATGATACCGGACAATTTTCCGCCCGAAACAACAGGGACAGATCCGACGTTCTGACTGCTCATCTGTTTTGCTACTTCAGTTATCGTTGTGGATTCGTTACATGTCAAAACGTTTGTTGTCATCAGATCGCGTATAAGCATAAAATGATCCCCTCCTTCAATTGTGAATGCAGAGATAGTGTGTGCTAGTTCACGATGATTTACGCGATATACGAGACCAGAATAATGATCCAACTCCGTAAAACCCCCAAATGCCTGTAATGACATGTAACCCATTATCAAGTGGGAGTGGTGTTGTTTTGAACCACTGAGGATACAGTGTACCGGTTAGTCCCCAAACCGTAAGGGTAGCTCCTGCAAACAAGTTATAGTAACGATGATACGTGTTATTGCTTGATCGCGATATGGTTAATCCAGTGAGTCCAATGGCGAAACTGGCTATTGTCGCCGATGTAGAAAAGTGCAGCATGTGCCAGAGATTGTCTGTAAACAGGCTAGTAATAGCTACAACTAAGTAAATCCAACCTGTAGTACGAGCATAATTTTTTTCTGGCGATGTTTTGGGAAGATTGGTATCGGAAACCGTTTCATCTGTCATATCGTTCGCCACCTTTCTTTAATGATTGGACAAGGATACATTGCCACATATATACGATTGCAAGAGGGGACATATGACTGTCAGAACAGGACATTCTAAAAAGAGAATGACGAAAGGGGCGGGTTAGATGACTGAAAAAAAGGCTCCATGGCGAGATACTCCACTTGATCATTGGTCGACAGATGTAGATCCCGCAATTATGGCAAGTGACGTATGGGTCGGTAAAGGAGACCCAGGCGTGGATAAAGCGGTGACAGAAGATACTATTGCAGGATTACAGACAAATATGACGGTGGATCGTTTTATGCATCCACAACATGATGTGGAGGGGCAGGATTAAGCAATATATATTTGGAGATGACCGAAGGGTCATCTCCAAATATATATTGCTCTATAGAGCATCCTCCTCTAAAATGGAATGGATTAGAGTTTACTATTCATGAACATGGAGTGGCAAAGAGAGGACAATATAGAGTGAAACAGCAGCGCTACGGGGTAGGAAATATACTATTTGTCCTATTGATTGCGGGTTCCGGCGCTTTCGTCGTTTTATTAATGGGCGTAGTTCTTGGTGAACTTCTTATACATGCGTGGCCGGCAATGATCAAGTTTGGTCCAAGTGTTTTATGGGCAACAGTATGGCGTCCCAGTGACCAGTTATTTGGGATGTGGCCGTGGATAGAAGCAACTGTGATCAGTTCATTGATTGGAGTGGTGCTAGCCACGGTCGTTGGCACAGCGACAGCCCTCGTAATTACGCGGATGCGACTTAGATGGTTACGGAGACTTTCTTCTGCACTTGTGCAGTGGTTGTCACTAATACCTAGTGTGATCTTTGGATTGTGGGGGCTTACATTTATTGCACCAATAGTATCACTTACTATGAGGCATCAATCGATTCTCCTAGCAGTACATCATACTGATGGCGAAGGACTGTTACTTGCTGGCTTAACATTAGGTGCGATGCTTATACCAACGATTGTTGCAGTGACTCGTGAAACGCTTATGGCAGTACCTACGAGTATAGTGGAGGGAGCGTTAGCGCTTGGTCTTACGATCAATGAAGCAACGGTCGAAGTCATCCTGCCTTATGCAAGACGCGGTATTTTTGGTGCCGTTTTACTGGCGTTGGGACGAGCTTTGGGAGAAACGGTTGCAGTTGTCATGGTGATTGGAAGTGAGCCACAGATAGCTACTTCTTTATTTTCCAAAACGGATACGTTAACAAGTGTGATTGCAACACAGTGGAATCACGGCCATGGGCAGTTTAGTCATTCCGTCCTATTTGAGGCTGGATTGCTACTTTATATATGCACCTTTATCTTTTACACAGTGGCTCGAATGTATGTGCCTAAAACACTTGCTGCAGCGAGACTTCAACTATGGTAAAGATACATCTTTATGGTCTGCGCAGAAAATTTAAAAATTCTATGATTTCTATCTTTATTATCCTGCTTACTATATTGAGTGTCTTTACGTTGATAAGTATTGTAGGTAATGTTCTTTATTTAGTGATGAGACCATTGTTTGCGAGTGGTATCTTCAGTCAAACTGCATTAGATGATGTTCATTTTGCTGTACATATTATTATGGAAACTTTATCATTGCTTTCTATAGCATTGATCATCTCAACGTTACTTGCTCTCGGCAGCGCATTTTTAATCACTGAATATGGAACATCTTTTGTTATTCGTACGATTCGTTTATTTATTGATGTACTAGCGGGTATGCCAGGTATCTTAATTGGTATGAGTGTATATGGAATAGGACTCATCGATAGAGGATTCATTATATGGCAAATGATTGTGGTAGCTCTTATTGTTTTTCTTGCTCCAAAATTAGCAAAAGGATTTGCACAAATATTTTCGGGAATCCCTTTGCATTATCGTGAAGCTGCTTATGCAATTGGAGCCAGTAGAATACAAGTGATTTTTCGGATTTTATTACCTATGACAAAAAGGGCACTGATTGCAAGTGTTTTTTTGGGGATTGCTCGGACGATTGGAACGGTTGCACCAGTCATGTTATTTGGAACGCCAATTCATTTCTTATCTTTAGACATTTATCACACAGCAATAACAGGACAATTGAATCAAGCTGCAATCAGTTCATTTTTTCTACTTACTATTGTATTTGTTCTCTACACTATCGCAGCGTGGTTAGATCAGAAGATCATTGAATAAAAAGGAGAACAGGTATGGGTGAAACTTTATATGCCAAGGACGTATCAGCATGTTTTGGGACGCAAGAGGTGTTGCATAAAGTGTCTCTCTATATGCCTTCCAATTCTGTAACTGCTATCATCGGTCCACCGGGTAGTGGCAAATCTACATTTATTCGTTGTCTTAATCGATTACATGAAACGGCGACTCGAGCAACGATGTCCGGACAGGTGCTACTTGGAAAAGAGAATGTTTATGATCTTAATCCAATATTGGCTCGACAAAAAATTGGAATGGTTTTTGCCGAGCCCAATCCATTTCCCACGATGTCTATCTTTGAAAATGTGGCGATAGGCATACGATTAAGGGATGGAAAACGTCTCAAACATCTTTCAGATGAAGTAGAACATTCACTTGTCATTGCTAATCTGTGGTCTGAAGTAAAAGATCGTTTATATGAGTCTAGTGGCAAGCTTACGCTCGGCCAACAGCAAAGATTGTGTATGGCACGAGCTCTTGCACTTAAACCAGATGTTTTATTGCTTGATGAGCCTGCATCTGTTTTAGACCCTTTTTCTACATTGCGAATTGAGGAACTGATTGATCAATTGCGAGAGCACTATACGATTGTCATCGTGACTCATAATCTGCAACAGGCTGCACGTGTAGCTAATCGTACCGCTTTTTTTCTAGCTGGTGAGATGATTGAAGAGAGAACAACGACGGAATTATTTACCACACCTAATGATAAACGAACAGAGGATTACGTAACAGGTCGATTTGGCTGATCTTTTGTTTCCTTTTTGGGTGGGTTAATGACTGTTTGTGAATTTTTTTCCCACCTCTTTAATAGTGGATAAGGATCAAACGCCCATTCGGTAGTCCCCGTGTCTTTATAAATACCAAAGTGCAAATGCGGTGGGAATTTTCCGGATGTTCCAGGCTTTCCGTATCCGCTACTCCCTACATAACCGAGCACTTGTCCAGGACGAACGATCATACCTTGATGAATTCCTCTAGCATAAGATGATAAATGAGCGTAATAAAAATACGTATTGTCTGCACTGCGAAGCCCTATTCTCCATCCGCCAAGGCGATTCCATCCAATTAATTCAATATAGCCATAACATGTACTAAGTACAGGAGTTCCATAACTTGCAAAGATGTCTGTACCTTCATGAGAACGTCGTCCACCAAAATTACGTCCTTCACCCCACGTATCACGATAGGAATAGCTATAGCGTTTGTGTAACGGGAAAGTGCGTTCGGACAATTGCGTAGTACCGAAATATTTAAAAACATGGCTTAAAGCAACAATACGTTCGACAGCTGTTCCGTTTTCAAAGTGCTTCCATAGTTGATTGCTTTGATCTTGTTCAGTTGTACCACCTTGATGAAGCCATGCTGCAATGGCAGAGACTCTGTCATAAGGATTGTTCTGATCTGCCTTACCATCTTGATCACCATCTAAACCGCGTCCTTCAAATAAAATAATGCGCTTTGCATTCTCATCATTTTGTACTGGATTAAACAGACCTTGCCATTCTTGCTGTGTAAAACGGTATCCAGTCACCTCGATCGGAACGCCTTTCGCTCGAATAACTCCTGCAGGTGGCTTTGTTGTTGCACCATAGACATCAAGGCCTGCCAAGAGAGACCAATGTACGCCATATTGAGAAGATGCATGCGAATACCACTTAGGAATATGTTGAGTGTCCTTTGGGGCAGAATTTTCTGTTTGAGCGTTGACAGTTGCAGGTGTCATCACGATGAGGATGCCCGTTAACATCCATATCCACGTTTTTGCACATGCGTTTTTTGAGAGTTGAAGAAAACCATTGATCAAATGATGTCACCTACCTTATGGGCGTTCGTCTGTTATAGTGTGCAAAAGTAACGCTGATTTCACGCATCCAAGTTTTACAGGGAATAGATCGATCGATATGGGGAGTGCAAACATGTTACATGTTTGCACCATTATTTTTATAGAGTTTCGTATAGACTCTGCTCACTATCGGGCACACTAGCGCTTGAATTCACAACTAAAACCTTTGGAGGCGATTGAATGCAACAAGCCATGCAACAGCAATTGCAGCGCATGAATCAAATGTGCATGCAAGTATCCGCATTGTCACAGCAGCTAGCGCAAGAAATGCAACAATTTCAGCAAACCGTTGGGAGTTCATCTTCCGGATATCAAACAGGGTATGGAGCGACAGGATCGTATCAATCAACGTATTCTAGTGGCAGTATGGAGCCTCGATCTTCTGGTGTCTATCAAGTCATGAGCGCGGATCGCCAGTCTATGCAAGATGAAAATACGCCTAGTTATCGCAATTACAATACCCAAACACCATCGTACTCACCATCACAAAGTATGAACTATACAAGCCAGGTCAATGCGAGTGCGATGCAGTCTGTCATGAATGCTGATCGTCAGGCACAATCCATGGGGTCTGGAACAGGTTATAGCAATTCAAAAGGAAGTTCAGGTGGCTATGCCAATGGGATGAACTATGGTTCATCGTATGGAGGCCAAATGGATACATCCTATCAAAATGTGAATTCAGTGATGCAAGCGGATCGCCAATCATCTATGATGTAGTACACACATATTACACGGCAGATAGAGGGGTGTTACTGCTCCCTATCTGTCGATTTTTTATGGTATAAAGTGAAATGTAATCATTTTTTTGTGCACTGTGAAAATCGTAGTATGATAGAAAGGACTGGTTAAGACTTGGTTCATAGTATAACCATAATGTACAACTGCGATATTATTTTGTAATTGGAGGTTACGTTCATAGATGAATACTCAAGTAAACCTTTTACGTTATTCTGATCCATTTCGTAGTTCGCTCGCTCATGCAGCTGCTGTATATCTTGGCAAGGATGATATTGATAATGTGAAAAGGCCACTTAGTATTATTCGTAAAGGGGATACATTGGCCATTTTTCGGGGAGAGTCAGCTCGGTTTGAATTTCACACATCAAAAGTAGTTTATGATCATCTGACTACATACACGACGATCAATATGCGCGCTTGCGGAGGGTTGCGAGCAAACGAGGCTACCGTATTTATTCCTCCTGGCGAAGATGATGATCCGATCTATAGGCAACTAGGTGAAACACATTTACAGGCGTATCGTCAATTAGTCCATGGGATTGACCCTCAAACAGAGGATCCCATTGGGAAAAAACGATTGCAGGCTGCTCGTTACGTAGCTCCTGTTTCAGTTCAACTGCATTATATTCTGGATATCAACTTTGCCACTTTGATAGAGGCTGTATTCCCACAACGCATATGGAGCCCAGGTGCACAACATGATACGCGTATTGTAGTAGAAGAGATGTTTCAGTTAGTTCGGCAACAAGATCCTGAATTATGGAATCTCGTATATGAATATTACGGTCCAGAATCATATTCATGGAAACGCATGCGTGTAAAGTTAAAACGTGAACGCCCCGATCTTTACGAACAAATTATGAAGGAATATGGTGGATTTCGATCGATGTGGGACTAAGTCCTGATCGATTGCGCACAAGCAGTAAATTGGCTAATGCTGATGCACAGTAGATAGGGAGACAGGATACAATAGATCAGATAGCAGCAGGTACTGAATTGTTTTGATGTGTACTGGAAATTTGGAGGTTGCAAATTGTAACCTATGGTCTTATACTAACACTCGTACCTCTTACAGAGAGTTCAGAAGTGACAACATTATAGGTACCAGCATCCTCTTAAAGGGTTAGGACCTCACAAGACTAACTTTCCCCCGTGGTGGATGACGTAGGTCCCGCCATGCTTGGGAGGGTATGGGATTTTCATGATAAAGGGGGATGTTTTGGTATGGATACAGCTGGACGTCATGTAATTGCAGAACTATGGGGTTGCAAAGCAGATATTTTAAATGATCTTCACGGCATTGAACGGGTGATGGTATCCGCAGCGCTTGAGTCTGGTGCAGAAGTTCGTGAAGTCGCTTTTCATAAGTTTGCTCCACAAGGTGTAAGTGGCGTTGTAATTATATCTGAATCACATTTGACGATTCATAGTTTTCCTGAACATGGTTATGCGAGTATCGATGTTTATACATGTGGGGATCGCATTGATCCAAATGTAGCATGTGATTATATTACCAAGGCATTGGGAGCTACTCGCCGTGAATCGGTAGAATTGCCACGAGGTGTGGGTCCGATTGTTGTTAGCGAGCAAAAAATTGAAGTATTGAGCTAGTTCAGGTTGTCTGATCTAGATAAAAAGCGAGCGACAAGAAAAAGAGCGTGGGATATAAATCCCAGCTCTTTTTTGTATGTGCAGGATAAGTGTTATTTTTGAGACTGTATGGATGCCAAGTGGGATTACAAATGTCGTGCACTTGTGATGTGCGAACGAATAGACATTGATCGAACAGCAAGAATTTTTCCATTGCCAGCATCGACGATTACGAGATGTCTTGCCTCGCTGTTTTCCACGATGATGAGATAGACGAGATTTTGTCTGACTGCATGCAAGCTAACGTCTTTGGATTCCGTTCCAGGGAATTTTTCTAATGCTGCTTTTTTTGCGTCATCGATACTTATTTTTGCAAATGGTGCAAGGACGCTGCTATACGCATCGCGACCGGCCTTAGCGGCCTTCATGACAGTATCTTGATTGACTTGTATGCTACTTTCAATATGCACCGGTTCCGGCCGCCCAGGTGGTGCAGGTGGCTGCATTTCAGTTGCATACGCCTGTACTGTGAATATGGATGAGATAGCTGTGGTTGCTACAATGAGTTGAAACAAACGAGATACATGTAGACTTCTTATTTTATGTGCGATACAGTTCATCTCCCTATCAAAGGTTTGTGGCCTTGCATTAGATTGCCCAGTAGCTTTTTAACTATGTGTCATATTCCAATTGATAACGGAAATATTGGCTACGTATAAAATCGTATTAATTACTATTTACAAACAGGTGGTTTACCCTTATTATTTAGTTTGTTCTTATATATGTGTATGAAAGGGTGAACGCCAGTTAAGGGAATTAATCTTTGGAATCCTTCAGGACATTTATCTGTACTGACTATTTTAATTACCGCAGTACTTCTTGGAATGGTTCATGGTATAACGCCTGATGAATACACATGGCCGATTACGTTTAGTTATTCAGTAGGAAACTATTCGAGTCCGGGTGGGATTTGAAGTCTACCTCATTGTAGGGATTGTGATGTTTTTGTCTGGGATGTATATTTTAAATAAAGGGAACTCATGGCACTTATTTCATTTTAGGAAACGACAACAGGGGCAGGATCATTCTCTTGTCACTTTACCACGAGCGTTACCGCGCTACATGCCACTTGTACATGGCTTTATTGCAGGGTGGGGCATTGGTGCTTTTGCAGTGATTATATACACGGTATTGGCACCTCAGATGCCAAGTGCTTGGGTTGGATGGACGCCTGGTGCATTTTTTGGAATTGGTACGATGATCATGCAGATACTGCTAGGCGGCTTGTTTGGCGCATGGATGAGCCGTCGTCGCTTACCAGATGAAATTCGAGCTTATGTTGCTAGGAAAATGAGTGGTAGGACATTAGCAGGAGGCGGGATTGGATTTATCTTTTGCATTTATAAAAAGTATGCGAGAAGGTTTTATGTTACTTGCTGCATATGCTGAAAAACGTACGGCTTAATCGTTTCTTTTATTGTAGACAGGAGTTAAATAAATGAAAAGTCGCTCATGGTTTGTGACACTTGTCTTGCTAACAACGGCTCTCATGGGATCGTCTTTTGCAATTGCTAAAATTGCGCTTGACTATGTGTCTCCTTTTTTGCTTCTTGGTATACGTTTCACGTTGGCAGGGCTTCTCATGGCTCTGTTCACTAGACATTTGCCACGTCCTCGAACACTTGGAGACTGGATGCGAATTTTACTCATAGGCTTATTTCAAACGGTTGGTGTCATGGGAAGTATTTTTTTGAGCCTGCGTACAATTACAGCGAGTGAATCTTCAATTTTGACATTTGTAAATCCTCTTCTTGTCGTAATTTTTGCGACACTATTTATGCGTGCACATTATCGAGTGGTCCAATGGGGTGGTGTTATTCTAGGATTTTTAGGCGTTTTTTTGACCCTTGGATTACAACTGCACCTTCATGTTGGTACATGGCTTGGTCTCTTAGGGGCGGTCTTTTGGGCGGTTGCTACACTGATGATTAAACAGTGGCGCCATCGTTTTAATATCTGGGTATTGACCGCATATCAAATGTTATTTGGCGGAATCATTTTATTGATTGGCGGATTGTTTATTGAGCGCCCTGTATTTATCGTGGATAAAACATCTATATTTATTGTGCTTTGGCTGGCAGTGATGGCGTCTATCGTACAATTTTCTATTTGGTTTTATCTCTTGCAACATGGAGATCCTGGTAAAACGAGTGCTTTTTTATTTCTTGCACCATTTTTCGGAGTGCTTTCTGGCTGGATATTGCTTGGTGAACCGATTACATGGCAAGTATTCGTTGGTGGTATCTTTATTTTTGCAGGTATATTTTTAGTCAATTGGCCTGAACCAGTGCATGTGAGAACAACAGTTAATAGAACACAATGATTTTGTAGTAAAAGAATCATTCGGTAGAGATCTTGTAATTGTAGGATTACCAGTGTATACTATAACTTGTTTGAATGAGTTGGTGTCATACCTTTTTTGGAGCGGGCTATAATTGGTTGCACTACTCCGAATAAATGGTAGTGGTTAATTGTATATGGGGAATTAGCTCAGTGGTAGAGCACTGCGCTGGCAGCGCAGGGGTCAGGGGTTCAAATCCCCTATTCTCCACCAGACTTTTTGCAAGGCATAGTGAGTAGCGCGTGCTTTTTGCGCCTTATCATATCTTGGAGCTGTGGTGTAGTGGCCTAACATGCCTGCCTGTCACGCAGGAGATCGCGGGTTCGAATCCCGTCAGCTCCGCCATTGTATGTTTTACATAGTGTTTGGTAACGATAAGCTCAGTATTTATCTGAGCTTTTTTTTTTGAAAGATAAAGGGGCTGTTTGGCGATGATCCGTTATAAATTCATCGGGCATTCTACTGTTCTTATTGAAGTGGATGGAACGCGGTTTATTACAGATCCTATCGTCTCAAACCGCGCTCTTGTGGTTCGTCGAAAAAGACCTGCTGGCTATCAATTGGAGGATCTATCGAACATCGATTTCGTACTTTTATCACATGCCCACTGGGATCATTTAGATCGAGCGACATTACGTAAAATTGCAAGGCGTAGTAAGGCTAGTGTCATATGCCCTAATGGACATTTATCATTATTGAAAAATATGGGCTTTACTCATGTTTATGAATTAGGGAAAACTGATCACTTAACGCAGGGGGACTTTATCTTTAGCTTAACTCCGGTTAACCATAGGGGAAAACGTTGGTTGGAACGCTACCGATCATCAGCTGGACTTTTTGTGAAAGGGTCGACGCACTCCTTTTGGTTTGCGGGTGATACTGGTTATCGCAATGATTTTGTGTCTGGTATGCAAGGTGTGCATCCTGATGTTGCATTAATTCCAATTGGGGCATATGAACCGCGTGAGTGGTTTCATATGATGCATATGGACCCTAAAGATGGATTGCAAACGTTTATTGACGTCCAGGCTAAGTATATGTTACCCATCCATTGGGGCGCTTTCAAACTGACGAGGGAAGAAATTCACGAGCCACCTTTAGTCTTGCGCTCACTCGTTGTAGATAACGCAGAATTAGAACAGCGAATATGGTGGCTTGAGCCAGGGCAATCAAAAGTATATGAAGAATGATATTTTTTACGAAAGCGTTTGACAAATAAGCATGTCATCATGTATCTTATGATAGTAATTATGATGGCTCGGTAGCTCAGTCGGTAGAGCAGAGGACTGAAAATCCTCGTGTCGGCGGTTCGATTCCGTCCCGAGCCACCATGGCTTGTAACTTGTTACATTTGACGCCTGTACTGACATATGATATAATAGATGAGTCTTAAGGCTTTATTGCGGAAGTGGCTCAGGGGTAGAGCATCGCCTTGCCAAGGCGAGGGTCGCGGGTTCGAATCCCGTCTTCCGCTCCAGTGTAGTTTCTACATATTATGCCGAGGTGGCGGAATAGGCAGACGCAGCGGACTTAAAATCCGCCGGGCATTGCGCCCGTACCGGTTCGAGTCCGGTCCCCGGCACTTTTTAAAGAAATGGCAATCAAAGAATCTTATGATTCTTTGATTGCCATTTCTCATGTATACCACAAAGATTGGGTGTGAATGCATGAAAGATCGAGAATTTAAAGAAGCTAAAGAGCGAGCCGTTGCAAAAGCAACATCTCATTTTCAGTTTGATGCAAAGTACTTGCAAGCAGGACTAGCTAAAAATCAATATTTTATCAGTGAAGAAGTATGCAGAAAGATTGTTCATTATTTAGCTCAAAATAAGCCAATTGGATTACGAGGAGAACCCGGTGTAGGGAAATCAGAATTGCCACAACAAATTGCTCGTCTGCTTAGTGCAGATGTGATTGATATTGAGTGCCATAGTGAACTTGAAGCTGCAGATATAGGAATTTCATGGAATTCTTTTAGGCAATTAATGGATGCTCAAATGTTGAAAGTTGATTTTGAGCCATTTTCATTACCATATCTTAACCGCACACCATTGTTGCAAAGTCTGTTAGCGAAGAGCCCCGTCGTGGTACGAGTTGATGAAGTAGATAAATTAAACGAGACGACTTCTAATTTCTTTTTGCGTTATCTGGATAAGCGGGAATTGATTGTCCATGATCTCGTAGCAGAGGATAAGGCGCTGCATCCCCATGCTCCCATTTATGTGTTTTTAACGAGTAATGACTACCGCGAACTCGATCCAGCACTGATGAGGCGCATCGCATGGATACACTTAACGTTTCCGAGTGAGGAGCAATTGGCAGAAATCTTATCAGTTAAAGCTGAAATTCCACTTGTTATGGCAAGAAGAATTAGTTTTCTTGTGCGCCGATTACGCGATCTATCATTAATAAAAAAACCCTCGATTGGCGAGTCCATTGAGTGGGCACAGGCATTGTTGCTTGAAACGGATGGCAATCTTACGATTGATGCGCTACACGTTACCCTTGGTTTTGTATTAAAATACGCAGAGGATGAACGTAAAGGCTGGGAGGCGATGCAGTCGTGGTTTCTTGGCGAAAATACAGGTCCTTCATTGATCTAAGTACACATATTGCACAGTGGAAGAAAAAAAGAGCGTGGAAAAGATCGATCAATCCACAGATTGACCGTGCTATGGCTGCAAGAAGACAATCTACGACGTCAAATCATTTGAATGAACCAAACCATCAGTTCAATGAAGTAAAAACTGCACCTGATTATTTAGCAAAAGAAACAGCGATGAGACAAGAGAGTGGTATTTTTTATAAATCCAATGAAGCTGATGAAAACTGGGGTGGCGAGTATGTGAGTGATCTTGATTCTGCGCCAGCGACAAACTCGGGACAAGATCGAGTGCTTACAGGTAGCTCTTATGACCATGCTCCATCCGCTAGGGAAGAACCTGATGAAGTCGTACAGTCCCTAGAAGAAGCCCAGATGTTACAAATTGAATCCTGGGTAGAAAAATTTCAAGAAAAGTCGTCAACTGTTGATCATGTGATGAACGAAGCACTAGATGATGCTGATGATATGACGATTGAAAATGTCAGGCAATTATTATTGCGCCAATCTTTCGCATGGAAGCGTGATGAAGTGATGCACATGCAACAGGTTGTACAAAAGTCTCGACATAAGTATATAGATCCAAAGAGAACTATTCGCCACTATATGAGTTCGGGTTCTGGTGTAATTACTCGTTTTGCGTATCGCAAAAGTCCATCCGTTATGACAAAGCGGGGACTTCCGGTTCGCTTCTTAATTATAGGGGATGTGTCTGGTTCCATGGGCCGTTATGTTGGTGTTGCGCTATATTTACTGTCTAGTTTGCGTGCACTTGCTGTGGTCGATAGCTATATTTTTTCTGATGCAGTTACACATACTGGGCCTCTTCTTATAGAAGGATCATTTCGTGAACAATTCACTCATTTGAAAAACAATGCTTTATCCTGGGAATATGGAACACTGCTTGGGACAGCATTGGAGGAAATTATTGGAGAAGCAACACTTACGGATGAAACTATTGTGGTGCTATTTACTGATGGAGGATTTAGTTTAGAAAACGGTGAATGGGAACGCACAGTGCATGGCATGATCGAACTTTCAAAACGCACCCAAAAGATATTTATCGCTACGCCTAATCCACATTTGTACGAGGATGGTGCGATATGTGCACAAAAGCTGGGTGATGTTCGTGCACATTCGCATGACATGGTGGATATGAGTGATCCTATGGCACAAAAAATAGCGCGCTTTGGTCTCTTGGGACGTTATAGTGATGAGATTGTGCGATGTGAGACACCTGGAGATGCTGTTTTGTTATTTAAACAGTTGATTCATGTTGCGCTTTGTGTATGAATGTTATTGAATAGCTGTTTCAAACCATGTAGAAAGTGCATCTTGTACTTTTTGTACAATGCTATTTTGATCAAAATCTTGAGAGTATACTTCATTGGGTGTCATCTGTGGATCTTTCATGGATAATATCTGTGCGTGTTGACCTAAAGCTAAGTAATGTATTACAAAAATATGATGATTGATCAGTGCTAGTGCGCCAGTAAGATGTGTGGAATGAGGCATAAAGAGTTTAATTCGTGGATCTGCTCCTGCAAATTCCTGAAAGACTTCTTGTACAATAGTACTGATTTTTTCTAATGTTTCTTGTGATTGCTGCCAGTATTCATGAGCAGTTGTATCTAACTCAGATTTTTTTTGAATATTTTGATTGGCTGTACTTTGAATGGTATCTGTAAAAGTGCTCATATCATCACCATTTTCTTTTATGTCCCTTATAAGATACCCTCCATACGTATGAGTTTATACAAATTGAAATAAAAGATATTTCTGTATACATCACATATTGAAATGTAAAATAACATGCGGTTTAGGTGTTCTGTGAAGTACCGCGTAATAACCATAACCAAATTATGCTTGCGGGGAGCAAGATGGCGTTGCCGATGAACTGCCGCGCACTTTTGTTGCTGATGGCATCCCATGTAAGGATGAAGTAACCAGTTACAAGCCCAACAGTAACAATTATTCGAAGCATATTATGCATACTATCGCCTTCTTTCGACACAATCGTCCCTTCATTCACTAAGCCACTACCAACTATTACATGTTGTTTGCCATAGACCTGTGTCGGCGGATCAATTATTTTTTCATAATGACTAATTTCCACAATGTACGAAGTAAAAATAAAATACCTGTGGCTGCGATAATAAGAATAAAACTTGATAGTACTGGGTGTATTGTGAAGTTAAGCCAGCGAATGATGATCGGACTTGCTTGAATGAGACCACTTGTAATAGAGAGCGGTAATAGGATGAAGGAAATATAAGTCACAAGTTGCGTTTTTTTTGCTTCTTGACGCAGTTCATGCTCTTTAGTTTCTATCTCTCGTTCCTTCGCAAGCTGTCCAAGGTAGCCATCAATATCGTGAACCTCTTCTTTTAATTCATTGTACATTTGCGTGATGTGAAAAGCGCGTTGCCAACGCCTATATAATTGGTCGCGTTCTTCACTAAAAGATGCTTGACTAAAATAACAGCGTGCTGTGAAGTCGTAGATCTGTTCTCGTAGTGCACGCAGTTCTATGGCGTGTGTAGCCATCGTAGATGCCTCTGCAGCTTTCATGGCATAGCGCAAGATACTCATTCTCTGATGCAATGCAAGTAACATCATGTAGAAATAATTTGTGCGAAAGGAGAGCATTGCAGGAGAATTTTTACCACTAAAATGATGAACACCAGTATCGTATGCAAGCACGAATCCACCCTCAAGTGATTGTGTGTGGATCACATTGTGATAGGGCATATAGTTATAATGAGAATCCTCAAAACTCTGCCTTGCGAAACGACTGCCGTTGTGTGGAGGAAGTGTTTTTCGTAGTACAATTAGATGAGATAAGGCAAACTCACGAAAGTTTAGATCCCACTTATTTTGTTCTTCTACATGTAAAGATTCTGATCGGCGTAATAATACTGCACCATATACGGGTAAAAAGGAATCGCACATAGGCTGCCAGCAGTCTTTACCGAGTTGCTCTGATAAGGGTGAAAGTAGATGATGGATCCATTCGCGCATGGTTCCTGGTTGCCCACACATGAGTGGCAATAAGGAAGAATGTCTACAATATTCTTCTTTTGCATACTTAGGTGTGCGCTGTCTCATTGGTTTACCGCGAGAGAGTGATGCCAGATCTGCATTGACACTCTCAATCCACTCTATTGTTATTTCATTCATGGAAGATAATGTAGGTTCGATTTCAATAGTAAGGAAGCCAACGCCATTAAAAAATAAATACAACTCGATAGCAGCCATGCGAAATCCCGCAGATGAATCTTCGCCAGTACTTGTTTGCATATCATCGAATAGTTCAAGGACCTTTTCGTGTATTCGAAAACGCCGTTGATTTTGGGTCAATCTCATATAGCGTTTTACATAAGGCAACATGTTGTCTAGCTCTGAATCCTGAAACGGTGACTCAACCCACAATGGAACAGTATGTTCATCATCTGGTATTGGCACAGATAATTGTGTAATCATGTCAGATGCTGTAGAAAAGGTAAAGTTCTTTTCGAAATCTAGCCAAAAGGGGTATACGAACTTCGTAAATGTATCTTGTATGATCCACATCAAGCGATCCTCCTTTATGAAAAATGATGGACATTCAACATGTACATTGAAACGTTCTTTTGTCGATTTAGCTTATCGAAAAATGGAACAGTTCACAAGTGCACAAATCACCATAAAAAGAAGGACTTTATGTATCCGCTTACGAATAATATACATGGTAGGGTTTTTCCCGATAGAAAAGCTTTTTATAAGAGTTATGATAGTTTAGCAGGAAGCGATGAAACTCCCGACCCCATATGTTTTAGGTGTGTTGCTTATTTGATATAGCAACTTGTGGGGAGGCTCGTCGCTTGGAATAAAGAGCGTAACGAGAGGAAGGGAAAAGAAATGGCGCAAGATATGCATTATACAGTCGTTATTGTTGGTGGAGGAAGCGGTGGTATTTCCGTTGCATCGCGTCTCGTACGAGCAGCAAAATCACTTCGTGATCATGTAGTTGTTATTGATCCATCTGATAAACATTATTATCAACCACTGTGGACGTTAGTAGGTGGTGGGGCCGCTCAAAAGCAAGCTACAGAACGCGATGAAGCTAGTGTAATACCTGATGGCGTGAAGTGGATGCAAGATGCGGTAACGGAGTTTACACCAGATGCCAATTATCTTACGACAAAAAGTGGTACGAAAGTTCACTATGATTATCTCGTAGTAGCACCAGGCATTCAAATTGATTGGGATAAAATTAAAGGCCTCAAAGAGGCGATTGGTAAAGATGGTGTATGCAGTAATTATTCATACGACTATGTAGATAGCACATGGGAAAGCATCCGCAACTTTAAAGGCGGTCGGGCGATCTTCTCTTATCCGAATACAGCCATTAAATGTGGTGGTGCACCACAAAAAATTATGTATCTTGCAGAAGAGCATTTTGCAAAAGCTGGTGTACGCGATGCAACTGAAGTTGTATTTGCTTCAGCTGGAGGAAGTATTTTCTCGGTAAAAAAATATGCAGACGCACTGGATAAGGTTATTGAGCGTAAAGGTATTAAGACAGCTTATAAACGCAATTTAGTAGAGATTCGCGCAGATAAAAAAGAAGCCGTATTTGAAAATATGGATACCAAGCAACAAGAGGTTATGAAATACGATATGATCCATGTGGTTCCACCGATGAGTTCACCTGACTTTATCAAGAAAAGTCCTCTTGCAGATGCTAATGGTTGGGTTGATGTGGATAAATTTACGCTTCAACACAAGAAGTATCCTAATGTTTTTGGTTTGGGCGATGCTTCTAATTTACCGACGTCAAAGACAGGTGCTGCGATTCGTAAGCAAGCACCAACTGTAGAAAAAAATCTTCTTTCATTGATGCATGATCAGGCGTTGCTTAAAAAATACAACGGTTATACATCATGTCCGCTAGTAACAGGTTATGGAAGTCTCATATTAGCCGAGTTTGACTACGATCTAAATCCAATGGAAACATTCCCATTTGATCAAGGTGTAGAGCGTTTTAGCATGTATTTGCTTAAAAAAGAACTGCTCCCTGTTGTGTATTGGGACGGCATGCTAAAGGGCCTGTTATAAGCGATTGAGAAAGCCTTATGCCTTTTTCATGCAAATTTATAGGGAAAGCAGGGATAGAGTATGGAAGACGTGCAAGCGGGATTGAATACGACGATTGACGATGCACTCCTTCTCACCCTCTCTGATACAGATGTTCAGGAGTCGCTTGTATTAGCATTGCAAAAATTGCCGAAACTTATTGGGATGCTTGATTCAGCGGAACGCTCCATGGAGTTTGTACAGACAGTACTTAGTGACAAGGAGAGTTTAAAAGGGATGTTGGCAGGATTTGATGCGGACTTAGGTGGCGTTAGTATTGATAAAAACACCATTCTTAGTCTCATCTCATTACTTGATAAACTGCCAAAGTTGGTGAAAGTTTTATCTTTGGTGGAGCAGGTTGCGGATTTAGCTGAATCTATTGTGACGGATAAAGATACATTAACGCAGTTGACGCATAATGTAGCCGAATGGACAGAGCCTGTTCGTGGTAAAATGCAAGATGGGCTGTCAATGATGAATGAAGCTAAAATTCGCGCAAGCAAAGATCGCAGTTCTATATCTGTGTTTGGAGCACTTAAGCTTCTAAAAGATCCGACGATGCAGCGTGGACTTCGTTTTGCCAATGCAATGCTCGCTGTGATGAGTGAACGTGATCGTGCAAGTACGGTTAAAGGGAAAACGGCAACAAGTTCACATACACCTGGAATGACTCTAAATTCATAATCTGAGGGGGATAAACAATGTTACTTCGTTATTTTTTCGATGAGAAACTCGCACAAGCATCTTACCTTGTAGGATGTCAAGCATGTGGTGTTGCTATTGTGATCGATCCTGCACGTGATGTAACTCCATATTTAGAGGCGGCAAAAAAAGAAGGTTTACAGATCATTGCAGCGACTGAGACACACTTACATGCTGACTTTACTTCAGGCGCTCGTGAACTAGGTGTTGAACACGGCGCAACACTGTATTTGTCTGCTGAAGGTGATCCTGAATGGAGACATCAATATATTAATGAAGTGAAACATGTTCTTATTAAAGATGGTGACCGCTTTAGTATTGGAAATATTTTCTTCCAAGTTATGCACACACCTGGTCATACACCTGAGAGTGTCTCCTTCTTACTTGAGGATCATGGCGGTGATCATTCGCGTGGTGCGATGGGTATCTTCTCAGGGGACTTTGTCTTTGTGGGAGATGTAGGTCGACCAGATTTACTAGAAAAAGCAGTTGGTGTAGCTGGCTCTTCAGAAGTGGGAGCAAAGCAAATGTTTCAATCGCTCAAACGCTTTAAAGAACTTCCAGATTACTTGCAATTGTGGCCAGCACATGGTGCAGGAAGTGCATGTGGAAAAGCTCTCGGTGCAATTCCATCGAGTACTGTAGGGTATGAAAAACAGTTTAACTGGGCACTCGCGCATACGAATGAAGATGAGTTTGTTGCGGCATTGCTTGCAGGACAACCTGAGCCACCTGCGTACTTTGCTATGATGAAGAAATTTAACAAAGAGGGTCCAGCTTTACTTCGTGATGCAGTGGAAACGAAAGAAATGCCTGCATCTGAGCTTATGGATCTCATTGCGTCAGGCGCACTTGTTGTGGATACGCGGTTAGCGGCGGAATTCCGTAAAGGTCATGTACCTGGTACGATTAACATTCCTCACAATAAAGCATTTGTTAACTGGGCTGGATGGCTTGTTGATTACAGTAAGCCAGTGTATCTTTTAGCTGCAAGTGATAGTGTGGAAAAAGTGGTACATGATCTCCACTCAATTGGAATCGACAATGTACCTGGTTTCTTCAATCTCTCCGCTATTGCTGAGGTAGAAAAATCAGGTGTTACACTAAATAAATACGAAGAAACGACACCTACTGAAATTGTTGAACATGTACTTGCGGGTAACGTTCATGTCATTGACGTGCGCAATGCTGCGGAGTGGGGCGAAGGTCATATTCCTGGCGCAAAACATATCATGCTTGGAAAGCTAAGCGGTAGATTGAACGAAATACCTCGTGACGAAGAGATTATTTTACAGTGTCAGTCTGGTGCACGTTCAGCGATTGCCACAAGTATTCTTAGTGCAAATGGATTTACAAAGATCCGCAATTTAGCTGGAGGTTTTACTCAGTGGCATAAAGATGGGTTAGCTGTTGAGAAGTAAGCTTTCCTTTTATGTTACAAGGGTATACAAATAGCAAACCTTATCGCAAACTCTGAGTATCGAGTTTGTGATAAGGTTTATTTTTTCGTTTGCTTTTAGGTTTAAGAAGAGTTACTGCTCTTCGGCTGCATGGTGCTCGTGTCTGTTTAGTGGAACGGGTTCATTAAATTCACCGTTGCCTGAAGCATATGCAATGTAATCGATACCGCACACACTACAATGAAAAAGCTCGTATTCTGAGCGAAATCCTGTTTGTTCTAAATGACCTTTGGATCCGCAATGTGGACACAACATCCTCTGACACTTCCCCTTTATTAATATGGAAAACCATTCATGAATATCCATCTTCACTACTAAAACGCATTGAATGTCAGAGTGGTCCGTGCGCTCTCTTCGTTGCGTACAGTACATGGTTATGATCTGATCATACGTCTTTGTCGTGTGTTTCTCAAGAAACACTTTTATGATTTTTTAGATGCTTTTCGACACATCTATTTTGTATAATATGCTGCAAACAAGATGTATTGCAGGTTGACAAGAATATGTCTATCGCTTCTATGGATGGATGGCGCAAAATCGGATCGTGTCATAAAGATGTAGATAAAGCATAAGCATCAGTTTCACAAAGTCTAATGTATATTTTATGGATTATCTTTAAAAGTGTTTGACTTTGTCAAGAAGAAAATGACACTGATTTCTAATAGAATCTAAAAATGATATTGATATAACTAGTTTAGCAACACAAACTAAACACTTAGGAGATATTTCGATTGATGAAAAAAAGACGGAAATCCTTTGCTCTTCATTCTATTGCGGTATTGAGTGTAGCTGGTATATTTGGAGGTTTAGGAGGGGTCAGTGCATTTGCAGCGACTCCAACGACAACGCCTACCCATCAAGTTGTAACACAAGAGCAAAGTGTATCTACAGCTATATTGACTTCTGATGTGGAAGCCAATTTTCAAGCGCAATTAAATCAACGAGTTAGTAGTGGAAAAATGACAGCTGCTCAAGAGCAAGATCATCACGCAGTTTAATGCTCATGTAGGTGACATGATGAATGGCACAGGAATCATGGGTGAATGGCATGCTCATTCTTCATTAAACTAAATGATACATTGCGTATTGGTCATCTAGTGCCGCAATCCCTCAATTTGAGGTGAATAGGGATTGCATGTGCCGTTTGTCTACAACAGGTATGGATCACGACCCTAGGAGGAGTCAATAGTGGACTACATCGCTGCTCAGGTGCAAAACAAAACATTACGTATACAACAGCGTTTTTTCACTCGACGGTATCATCGCTTCCTTTTAGTGGGCATGATCAATGCCTCTGTAGATATTGGGATATTGAATGGTTTCATGGTCCTGTGGCCAACCCATTTTTCCGCTCAACTTCTAACATATAATACCATCGCTGTTTTGTGCACCCTTGCAACAAGCTATCTGCTTAATCGAAGATGGACATTTGCTGATTCGGCAAACTCTAGTCAGAGACAAATATGGTTGTTTTGGATTCAAGGCGCTGTGAATATGGTGATCAATGATCTCATACTAGCTATTTTTTCGAACCAAGTACTTGCTCACTTGACTAAATCGGCTTTGGTTAATAGCGATTTGTCAAAAGGGATTGCCATGTTTACCTCTTCTTCTATTAGCTATATGGTACTACGGTTACTTGTATTTAGGGCGGTTGAAGTGCCTCAATAAGTAACTATTACAGATGGATCAATATCTATTCAACTGTTTGGGTCATACGACACACCAATCCTCACTGCTTGATCCACTTGGAAGCGCAACTAGTTCATAGGGTGTTGTTGATGACGAGAAAGCGAAATGAGTGCAAAAATGGCTATTATGACAAAAGCGTACTCAATCACTAGGGAAACAGGGTCTGCATTTGGGATGGCGGGTAAAAAACCCATGCTTTTATGAATGACACTTGTTGCATGACCATGTATAGCATGATCGACCCCATGAATCTTACTCATTTTGCCCATTACAAATGCAGTCACACTAGGGGAGCTATTCATTGCTGTGCGTATAAGAGCGGCTCCACCTGCCATTACGATGCCAAATCCCCATCCCATCCACCGAGCATCACGAAGTACACCTATGAGAGCAACAATGGCACCTACTGTATTTAACATAAATAATATCGCGAGCGTGTGGTTAATACCCATCACTTTAAAAATAAGTACAAGATGTATATAGGAAACACCAAGAAGTAAGATGACAGCTACTAAACGAGTCACGATAGAAGTTCCGGTTTTTGTGGTTTCTACTGATGCCAAGAAAATACCCCTTTCAGCATATGTATTTTTTTGTATGACTATCAACGATCTAAGCATCCAAAAAACGCTCGGCAAATGCTAGTCCAATTCTAGAGGAACCACCTGTAATAAGAACCGTATAATCACTTGTCTGCATCGGTAACGATACCCTTAATTTTCCTCCCGATTCATGGATACTCTGAGTAGCGCATGTCTTAATGAATGAAGATTCTTCACATATGTCTATACTTTTACATGTATATCGTATCATAACTGACTGGCATGTAGCGCTATTCTGCCGTAAAATTTTACATTTATTTATTAAAAAACTTGCACGATATAGTAGGAATGATTCTCGCAATGAATAGGCAGTGATCGTTATATAAATGATAAAGAATTTTGTTACAAGATCATCATGATACAGGATGTATGTGGCGTGCAATGGACGCAATATCTATACTGCATGATTACTGTATTTCTTGTTTGATGTGGTTGCGTGCACTGGTATCTTATGTAGGCCTTTGTTTTTTGCTAAAGGTCTTGGCACTTCATGTGATTTGTTAATCATATGATTTAGTCCATCTCTAACTCATGTAAAAAACTCATGTAAAAAAAGCAATACCGTAAGTTCAATTACGGTATTGCGTGTGTACGATTAGTCTAGTGCGGTTCACTTGTATGTGTAGCCACATATTTTGCGTCCACAATAAATAATCGTCGGAACCACAAGAGTCCAGGTGTCATGACCGCTAGACCTACAATGAGAACAAGTAGCGTCGCTGTAAACATCGCTGTGTTTGACGCAGCTGCGTGAAAGGTGAGCAAAGGATACAAAATATACTTTGCATGACTAATCGCATAAGCAGACTGTGCAGTAATAATCTGTGTGATGGCTAAGCCGAGAATAAACAATGAACCTAACGTTGACTTCGATCGACTTCGCTTGAAGAACAGAAGTGCAAAACTGGCAATGAACGATAGGATGGAAATAGTCATCAGTACTTCCCATGCAAGATTATTGCCACTTGGTGCCATTAACTGTATTCCATTTGGCGTAGGAATAGTAAATGCCAAAGCACCTAAAAATAGACTGAGCGGCCCTGTCAACAACGCGGCTTTACGAAACCGTTGATATGGAGTTTTAAGACCACCTAAGTCTGCATAGCGAGCAAGAAAGAGCGCTGACAGATAAAGCGCTAGGGAGATCCCAAATGCCATAAAGATGTAGACGACAGGGCTTGAAAAAAATCGTCCGAGCAAGAGTACATAATTTGATCCTGACTGAGTGACATATCCACCTTGTGACATCGGCAACAAGCTGATAAATACACCAGGGAGAAGGAAACCAGTGATACCTGCAATGTAGATTGTTTGTTTTTTAAAGCGACTTGATGCGTACCCGAATTGGAGGTATGCACCACGCAGTGCAAGTAAAATGAGTAGAATGGTGGCCGGTAAGGCTAACACTGTACCGTAAGCAAACGCTGCTACAGGGAATAGACCAACTAAGGCTACTGGAATGACGATCAAAAATGAATTGATCAATTCCCACGTAGGAGAGACATAGGTAACTGCGACCGTTTCTGCGCGCCAATTACCTCGTAGATGGAAATGCCAGCGCCAATAACTCGAACCAAAGTCGATGGCAGCTAAGATCGAATATACAAGGACCAATAACCATAGAAAGCCTGCTCCAAAAGTACTCAAACTCATTGTGGCACCCCCGAATCTGTGCGCGCGCCAGTGATGTCATCGATGTTGTCATCTTCACGCAATGGGTGATTTTTAAAATAATGACGTAGTGCCCATACGGTAGCGATAAGTAATACAGTATAAAGAAGCATGAAACCACCAAACATCCAGCCGATATCAGGTGTCGTAGTTACGGCTTGAGAAACGGTCATCATCCCGTAGATAATCCATGGTTGACGAGCTTCCTCTGCAAATACCCAGCCGTCTTCAATCGCAATCATGGATAGGATCCCTGTGATAAAAATCACACGTAAAAGCCAACGAGGTGTTGGGTTTGAACGCATTTTATAGCGATAAAAGAAATAGACAAATGCCACGCCGATCGCAAATGTGCCAATACCAACCATCGTATCAAACATCAAGTGAACTGGCATAAGAGCAGGCCAAGTCCAACGTGGAAATGTATCTAGACCGCGTACTTTACCACTAAAATGAAGCGTTGCAAGCCAGCTTAAAAGCCCTGGTATTGGAATGCCACCAATAATTTTTTGCTTCGATGCACTGACAATACCGCCAATGACTAATGGAGCGTAACGTGTTGTATGGAAGAGTCCTTCTGCTGCGGCTAATTTTTCTGGTTGATAGACTGCAAGCATTTTTCCAGATGCGTCTCCCAAAAAAGCCGTACATACAGCAGCGATTCCTCCTACTGCAACGGTTAGCGTTAAATTTTGTTTGTGATAGCGTTTTTCAAACTCTGTGATATGTGGTTTCAACAGTCCTTTTGCAGCAGCTGCTGCAAAAACGAAAGCAACAGCCATATATGCTGAAGCCAGTACGTGGCCAAGTTCTGTAGGCATCGATGGATTGAACATAGCTGCCCAAGGGTTTGCATGTTGTACTTGACCGTGTGCATAAATAAGGCCGGTTGGTGTATTCATAAAGGCATTGACATCCGTAACCAGTAATGCTGATAATCCAGCACCAATGGTTACAAACAAAGATGTAAATATTCGCGCCTTTTGACTGAGTCGATCACCACCGTAGACATAGATGGCAAGGAATAATGACTCTAACATAAACGCAAATACTTCAAGCTCAAACGGTAAATTAATGATTTGGCCAACGACTTCCATAAACTTCGGCCAAAGTACAGACAGCATAACAGCAACTGTAGTTCCTGTTACAATTCCAACACCTACTATTAAAATTGCTACTCGCGTTAGACGCTTAGCGTATAGTCGATAGAGTGGATTTTTCGTCCGTAGACTCATAATCTCAGCTAAAAAGATGAGAAATGGTGTTCCGACGCCCATCGTTGCATAAGTGATATGATAAGCTAACGTAATTCCGAAGAGCGCACGGACCATATCGGTCTCGTTCATAAATGCTAACCTCCTCTTGCATGTAATGATGCGTTTGCTTCATTATCTTAAGCTAGCATACCAATGAAAAGGTGTCAGGTAAAACCCGACTAGGGCAAAACCCTTGTTTCCGAATGTGCCACGTTTACCGTACACTTAAGGCTAAACCGTGGCAAGTCTAATTCTCTCACCTTGTTTCGTCACTAAATAGCCAATAGGCTAGTAAAATCATTACAGTTAGTAGTCAAACGTTTGTCTAATTAGCAAATCCTTATGAATGACTCTACATTCTAATTTTTTGTGACGGGGTGATCGAATGGGTAGTGTGAGTGTACATTTGCCACGGCGAGTGATTCGGTTAAGTAATTCTACATTTAGTTTTAGTGCGATGCGTTTAGAGGAATATCGCAGGTTACGCCAACTTTTTTTTCTATTAAGCGATGGAATTATCGTGATGGATCCACAGCGTAGAATTGTATTTGTGAATCCTGCCGCGATTCGCCTTACAGGCTGGCTATTAGGTGATGTAGTCCCTTATTGTCTGTACTGTCAGACTCGCAAAGTAGAGACTGGCAGTGAGCGATGTTTACTTGCGGCTGATCCGAAGCGTCATTACTTTGAGTCGGAAATGCCGACTAAAATGGGCAGACCAGTACCAGTTGGTATGAGTCGGACGTTCTTAACAGCTGATGAGGGCAACTTTCGACGTGATATGGTGATTACAGTGCGGGATGTCACCGTTGAACGACAAGAGGAAGAACTTGCAGTGAGTCGAAGGCTCACACATCACACATTAAACGTGCAAGAGGATGAACGAAAACGGTTATCCCAAGAATTGCACGATGGTATTTCGCAGACACTTTATGGAATTAGCCTGGGTATGGAACACTTGCAACGTCATATTAAAGATGCATCATTAACCGATAAGTTAAATCAATTGCAGGAGCGTTTGCGATCTTGTATGCAAGAAGTACGAGTTCTATCGCGCAGCTTGTATCCGGCAGTCCTTCACGATATTGGATTATTGGCAGCCATTCGATCGCTTCGGGACGAATTGACAACAGATCATTGCGCTGTGCAGTTTCTTACAGACTTAGAGGAAGATGATGAAATGACTGCATCTGTTGCGGTCCAGGTATATCGCATTGTTCAAGAAGGCATTCGCAATGCCTTGCAGCATAGCCAAGCACGCTATGTGAGTATTTTACTCTTTCAATCAGATGATCATGAAAATGTATTATTACAAATTGAAGACGATGGAGTCGGATTTGTATTGCCTGATAAAGATCGAGAGCATATGGGCTATGGATTACGCAATATGCAAGAGCGGGCACGAGCGATCGCAGGAACATTTGACATTGAAACGTCGCCTAGTCAAGGGACGAAGATTCGCATTCAGTTTCCACGTAGTGGAACAAGGGAGTGAGCACAATGCAAAGTACCCGAATTATCTTAGTTGACGATCATGCATTGGTGCGTCAAGGTGTGCGCACATTACTTGAAGAAGAACCTGGGTTTCACGTTGTTGGAGAGGCCGAGACGGGGGACGATGCCATTCCATTAGCGATTCGAGAACAACCAGATGTGATGTTAGTTGATGTTCATATGCCACGTGGAGTAGATGGGGTAACCGCTGCAAGAAGAATTAAGGAAGCTGTACCACATACACGTATTTTCATGTTGACAATGTTTGATGATGAGGTTCATTTAGAACGGATGTTACTAGCTGGAGTGGATGGGGTATTGTTCAAACACGACTCTAGTCAAGAAATTATTAGTGCGATTCGATCCACAAGTTCTTCCAAAGGAACACCGTATTTGCCGCCACGTATTCGCCCGGAGATACGACAAAAGTTACTTGACTTATTAAAGGCTCCATCCAAATCCCTTTCTAGTAGCGTTCTTACTCCGCGAGAGACTGAGATATTGGCACTGATCGCACAAGGTTATACCAATCGAGAAATTGCGGATCGTCTGCATATTAGTGTTAAGACGGTCGAAGCTCATCGAGCACGTATTGTGGAGCGCATCGGTGCGGAGTCACGTGTGGATTTGATACAGTATGCATTGCAACATGGGCTAATTTCAAAACCGATTCTATGAAATCCCAACTACTTTAGTGGAATGCACATAATCACCTATGCTATTATACCCCCTGTGGTAAATTCTTTGCCAATGTCGTGAACAAATTCGTACATTACCCGATTTTTGGCCTGTAAGGTAGGGTAATTCCCGATCAAAAATTGTACTGTTTCACGCTACGATAAAGAGGACCACTGAAATCATATCATGGAGGAATAACCGGACAAAGCGGCTACTTATGGGTTGTAGCAAGCATCAAGGGGGAAATCTGGATGAAGCGCGGGTCATCCGTGTGATACGGTTCGTTACAGCGCACTCTAGACACACGGAACAATGGGTAAACTAATGTATATTTGAATGGATGTTAAGGGGGAAGAGCGATGTCAATGGATCTAACGCCCTTGCAAGTCGTACTCGCTATTCTATCTGGTGGTGTTGTCGGATTTGCTTTAGGGTTAATCGGCGGGGGTGGCTCGATACTTGCCGTTCCGCTATTGCTATATGTTGTGGGTATGCATAATGCCCATCTTGTGATTGGAACCACTGCGCTTGCAGTAGCAATTAATGCTTATTTAAATCTTATTCCACACGCAAGAGCAGGAAATGTACGTTGGAAAGCTGCCGTGTCATTTGCAATACCTGGTGCAATCGGTGCGTATATTGGTTCGACGCTTGGTAAAGATATGGATGGGAAGGCTTTATTATTTCTTTTTGCTATCTTGATGATGGTCGTTGCAGTCATCATGTTAAAACCAAAAAAGAATGTAGAAACAGATTTTACAAAAGATGTTGACGTTAAGTTTTCGAAGGTTATTCCTGCTGGACTAATCGTTGGTATTGTATCTGGATTCTTTGGTATTGGTGGGGGATTCCTCATCGTACCTGGATTGCTCTTCTCAACGGGCATGCCTATGATTTGGGCTATTGGGAGTTCACTCTTCTCGGTAGGTACATTTGGATTAACGACAGCTGTAAACTACGCTTCGAGTGGACTTGTGGATTGGATGGTCGTTCTTGAATATGTTGCAGGCGGTATAGTCGGTGGAATTCTTGGCACCATGTTAGCCACAAGGCTAAGTAAGAGTAAGCGAATGCTCAATTATGTGTTCTCAGGCGTCATTATCGTGGTGGCTATTTACATGTTGTATGTGAATTTTAGCGCATTTCATCATCTGTAACAAAGCATGGTGAGAGTGGATCCTTTATCGCATTTGTTTTGCGATAAAGGATTTTTTATGTCAATAAGTTTGTCTCTTACTCTGCGATGTCTTACAATGATTCAGATGCCACAACCTGCGCAATGAAAGGGGGAGTTATCATGAATGTTTTTTTTGAACGAGATTGGTCTCAGTTGACCGCCTTTACTTCTTGCGCTGGCTGAGCAGCTAAATTAGGTCCGGGGGACCTTGCAGCGATGATGAGGCCATTATTGCAACAACAACGTACAGATGAACGGTTACTAATTGGTATCTCTGAACCGGATGATGCAGCAGTGTACCAGATGGATGACCAAACGGCACTTGTTTTTACAGCGGATTTCATTACACCTGTTGTGGATGACGCATATATGTGGGGTGCCATTGCAGCCGTTAATTCTATGAGTGATGTCTATGCGATGGGCGGACGACCAGCACTTGTGTTAAACATTGTTGGGTTTCCAAAAGATATGCCTACTGAAATTGCGACCAAAGTCATGGAGGGAGGCTTTACGCAAGTTCGTGAAGCAGGCGCTCTGGTGGTCGGTGGACATACAGTAGAAGATGAAGAGCCAAAGTTTGGATTAGCTGTTATTGGTTTTGCGAATCCTAACCAATTATTGCGTAAAGGCAATGCAAAACCTGGAGATTATGTCGTGTTGACAAAGTCAATTGGAACGGGATTATTGGCTAAATGCGGAAAACACGCTGTGATAGCCAAGGAACATCTAGACATAGCGCAGCGAAGTATGCTAACAAGTAATAAGGTGGCTTCAGAGGTTGCGATAACACATCGGTTGAGCGCAGGAACTGATGTAACAGGTTTTGCTTTGCTTGGGCATATGTCAGAAATGGCTAACCTTTCTCATGTACAGTTTGATATTTCGTATGATTCCATTCCTGTATTACCAGGAGCGCTTATTCAGGCGAAAGATGGGAGTTATTGGCCAACGAAAACATGGGAAAATCAAGAGTATTTTGGAGGAACGATAGAGTTTTCACCTAACTTACAGTCTTTCCAAAAAGATCTTTTGTTTTCTCCAGAAACTTCAGGGGGTCTTTTAGTAACAGTCTCTGCTGATAAACTTGAGAATGTTTTGTCAGATTTAAGAGTTAAAGGTCAAGTGGGACACGTGATTGGTCGAGTGGCCGCGGGTGAAGGTATCGTTGTACGCCCATAACAACCCTATCTAGCATGAATAACAGCCACATAATCAGTGTCATGAACAACACAGATTATGTGGCTGTATGTGAGAAACGATTATTTTTGAGCAAACTGCAACATATGCTCTTGCACTTTTGCAAATGCTGCTTGTGGTAATGCTTTTTCTCCACCGATCATACGTGCTTGGATAACCAGTTCTGCAGCTTCATCAAGAGTTGTAACAATCTGCGCTGTTGCAAGTGGTGTTGCACCAAATGCTAAGACGCCATGATTAGCTAAAATGACTGCTGGCAAACCAGGGTGATTTTTAACAATATCTACAATGCCATTTACTGATTCTGCAGACCCTCTAGGAGCCCAAGGAACAACTGGTACTGCTTCTGTGATGCCAAACCGCAACAATGGTTCGTACACGACAGGAATAGGTTGATGTGCAATCGCAAACGTAGTGATATGGGGCGCATGGTTATGAATGATACCGCCCACTGATTCACGTGCCCGATATACTGCAGCATGCATTTCAATGACTTCTGCAAGTACTGGTTCAACATGACCTTCTACAACGGTACCATCTAATGTTACGATAGCAAAATCTTCTTTTGATAATTTTGCTACGCTTCCACCCCGTGTAATCACCATCTGATCTTTTCCTAAACGCGCTGACAAATTGGCGTGTTCTCCTTTAAACATAACACCTGCATCAAATAAACGATGTGCAACTTGTACTAACTCTTCCCTCAGTTGATCTGCTGTTTTATCACTCATCAATCGTTCTCTCCTTTACGATGGGATTACATAATGATAGGTGTAAAGCCTTGCTTCACATATTCTGCAATACTTGGATGGCCATTGACTTCATTAAGTGCCATAATGCCGGATTGTAGTACAGGATCGGCAACACCCATGGCTGTTGTGCAATACTCACACACGCCAATTATAATTCCCTGTTCTTTTAACTGCAGATATAAATTGTGTGTTGGACGCTCTGTATTTGTGATGAATCCAGCAAGCGACTTTACGCCAGCACCATCAAACATGATCTTAACTTCAATCCCTGCTTCATTCAATTCTTTTGCGTAAAGTAAAGCGTGAGCAGCTTTTGCACCTTCTGTATCACTCGCATGTACAATAATGAGAAACTTTGTATTCATATGATCCCATCCCTTCATGGTCATCTGTAATGACTTAATCATAATACTGTATTAATCAGTGCATGTCAATAGTGACGACTTCATTAAACCTCCATGTCAGTATGAATCATTTCGGCCAAGCTATCCAGGTATAATATAGCATAAATGATATTTATTTATAGAAGGAAATAGGTCTACAATCGCGAATAGAATAAATAAAATTCATAGAATGCACATTGTAGAGAGGGGTTATTCCATGAAACGCGGTAAACGATCTCGTCTCGCTATCATGAGTATCATTTTTGCCATGCTATCTGCACCAGCTGCAATGGCAGACACTTCCGTAACGACGCAGACATCACAGCCATCATTAGTTGCACTTGGTGATTCGATTACATTCGGTTACAATCTTGGTAATAATAAAGCGCCATCACAAAAAGCTTTCCCATATGTAATAGGTTCTGCAAAGGGGTATCGAGTCACTGATCTTGGAGTGCCGGGGTGGACATCTGGGAATTTGCTGCAGGCGCTGACAACGCCACGTTTTATGACAGCTATTCGTGGTGCAAAGGTTATTACAGTAGATATTGGTAGCAATGATATCTTACAGCCAGCGATTAAAGATGGCCTGTTACATGCATCAGGTCAACCACCCACACTCACTTCCGCAGAAAAGTTGCAGTTTGTTGATGCAATCGCTACATTTGGGCAAAACCTCCATGCTATTCTTACAAAAATACACACTGTCAATCCACAGGCACAAATTATTCTCTACAATATTTATGATCCCATTCCGGAATCTTATGTAAAACTGCGTATGATCAGTGAACTGCTGATTGGATCTGAGAATGCTATCATTGCAACAGAAGGTTCAGAGGATCATCTGGCTGTAGCTGATGCATATCAAGCATTTAATCAGCAGTTGTCTACTTATGTACTACCTGGACATGTTCATCCAACTGTTGCCGGTCAACAAGAACTTGCGAAGCTAGGGTTAGCCATCTTGGCGCGTCCAGTAGCTAAACCTTACTATCAGACGAAAGCACAGTTTATTTATGACTTTTTAGCTATTTTGGGACAAGCACCAGATCAATCAGGTCATTCTCCATTTAAGGATGTAGCAACTCATTCTTATCTGTGGGGCTATGTGCATAAAGCATTGCAGTTACACTTATTGTCTCCTGTTTCGTCTACATTTTTTGGGGCAAATTCCGATGTGACAGCCAGTCAGGCTGCACAAATTGCAGTGAATTTTCTTCATGTTCATTTAAATAATGGAGAAAGTGCGTTTGCTTTTGCTAAACAACAAGGATTTTTGAATGGGTTGATCAATCATCCGTATATGACATTGCGAGATGAGGTGCTGTTTGTAACTCGTATCGAAAATGATATGCAGACTACATCGCAACGTGTACCTGCGTCTTGGCACATGACTCAAACAGAAGCATCCGTGTTGCGTGAAGCATTGAAGAAAAGCATGGCGTCTCCGTACATGCAATTGAAAGCTAGTATGATCATGCAGACATCAGGTGATCTGACGACAGAGGGTGCGCAAAGTAGTTTGGCTCAGGGTATCCTTCAACAAATGAAAAATACGCTGCACATGAATATTGAGGAAAATAAGGGTTTTAACGATGGGGAACCGGTCTTGTCCTCACAAGTGACGATGATACCATCACCATCTGATAACATGCCTGTCTCTGCGTTAACAGAAGTTCAGGAGTATGTGGCAAATGGGAATCTTTATATGAATTCGGGTTCTGGGTGGAAAAACATTCCTGGTTTGTATGACCTCCAGTCTGTATTATCGAATCAATTGGGAGGTGCAGCGCTAACCATTGGTGCTTTGCAGGACATGACTATTATTCCTATAAGCGGAGGGTATCAGTTTGAGGGTTCATTAAATACACAAAAAATGGATGCAATAATCAAAGGATTGTTTTCTTCTATGCCCATGTTGTCACAATCTAGCGGTATGAGTAGTAAAAGCTCTGAAGAGTTTATGACTCGTGTGTTAAATCAAATGCAAACAGAAGTTACGTTTACCGTATTAGCAACCGCAAATGGCTATCAACTGAATAGTGAGCAAATGAATGTTCAATTGACTGTCCCCTTTTCCAGTATTCCTGGTGTCAAGACGAAACTTACTGGTGCAAATGCGGTAATATTACAAGACATCAAAGATTTACAATTAGATGAACACATCACATCCAACATGACGTATGATAGAGAAATAGTAGCACAACCTAATGGGTTGCCTCATTAATTTCTATAGAGGACGTGATATGTTATGAATACTGCACAGGATTTTATGATTCGTGATGTCATTTCCATTGACCCTAATGCATCGATTCGGGAACTATTATTGCTGTTTGCAAAACGCAATGTGAGTGGAGTGATTGTCACTTCAAAAGATGGTAAGCTTAAGGGAATGGTTACGGTTGGCGATGTCTTTCGCCATTTGCAACCACAGGTGAATCATTCAATTGATGCGATTACATTTATGACATTCTATACAGCACAAAATTCACTGCCTGAGCGCGTTCAAGTCATGTTAGAAGAACCTGTAACGAAGATCATGACAAGCCGTCAACTTATTTTTACAACAGTAGATGCACCACTTGAAGAAATCATTGAGGTATTTGCTGGTCGGAGATTTAAAAAATTGCCTGTTGTGAACACAGAAAACAAGGTGATCGGTGTGATTAGTCGCGGTGATTTATTGCGTTTTATTGTGATGGAGATGCTTACACAGTAGTATAAAATCATGGTTTTTGCATGGTGTCAGTGTCATTGCTTGATAGCACAAGACTTCTGTGTGCGCGAAGGCGCATGTACATAAGTCTTGTGTTATCTTTGTCTTTTTTGCTTTATACTTCAAGAGGTTTATGCGATCATATGATGAATGATATTATTGAAAGAAGAGAATGATCATGACAGAACTCCGATATAATCCTTTATTGCAAGATTGGACCATGGTAGCTTCAGGGAGACAAGGGAGGCCGAATCTTCCTAAAGATGATTGTCCATTTTGTCCTGGGTCAGGTAAAGTACCTGATCATTACGATGTATACGTATATGACAATGATTTTCCTGCACTATCAGGGAATCCCCCACAATCAGATGTCTTATCTACGCCGTTATATAAAACAGCTCCAGCTTATGGGAAATGTGAAGTGATATTGTATTCAGAAGATCATGTGGCTACATTATCAACGATGACGGTCACGCATATTCGCAAGATTGTCGATGTGTGGACGGACCGATTTGTTACATTAGAAAAAGATCCTCGCCATCACTATGTGCTGATTTTTGAAAATCGTGGGCGCGAGGTCGGCGTCACAATGCCACATCCACATGGTCAAATTTATGCTTATCCGTATGTCCCTATGAAAATAGCCACAGAGCTAAATGCAACGAAAGCACACTACCATGAACATGGAGAGTGCTTGATTTGTCAAATGAATCAGGAAGAAAAAAGATTTTCACAACGGGTAGTAGTAGAAACGGAGCATTTTATTAGTTATATCCCCTTTTTTTCTGATTATCCGTATGGAGCATTTATTGTTAGTAAGGCTCATAAAACTGCATTGCCTGATCTCACTTTAGATGAACGAGATGATCTTGCACTGATCGTAAAGCGTCTCACAGCTGGTATGGACGAGCTTTTCTCGCGTGAATTTCCGTATATGATGGTACTACACCAAAGACCTGTGGATGGATCTGATGTGGAATCCTATTATCATTTTCATATTGAGTTTTATCCCCCTTTACGTGACGAGTCTAAAATGAAGTATTTAGCTTCCTCAGAGACTGGTGCATGGGCGCCATGCAATCCGATGGCGGTGGAAGAAACGGCTGCATTTTTGCGTGCGGCTGTGGATCGCGCCACAACTGCGGAGGGAGAAATAAGATGAATGATCAATTATTGAAGCAAGTAGCTGAAGCTTTTACAACGTTTTCTCCAGGTCCAGCACATCAAGTGCGCGTATTTTTTGCTCCTGGGAGAGTGAACTTAATTGGTGAACACTTAGATTACAATGGAGGATATGTATTTCCAGCTGCCCTTACACAAGGTATTTGGCTATTTATTAGGCCGCGTACCGATCGCATCGTGAGATTTCATTCATTGAATTTTGACCATGAGGTAACGGCGCATATGGAACATCTGCAGTATCAAGAAGATGATCGATATGCCAATTATCCTAAAGGCGTGTTGTGGGTCATGCGTCAAGCGGGTGCGACATTTGAAGGTGCGGATTTTCTTTTCGCGAGTAACTTGCCAAGCCAAGCTGGGCTATCGAGTTCAGCTGCTTTGGAGGTAGTCACAGCCTTTGCTGTCAATCGTTTATCGCACTGTGAAATGTCTATAAAGCAGTTAGTGTTACTGGCACAACAGGCTGAAAATCAGTTTGTGGGTGTTAAATGCGGTATTATGGATCAATTTGCAGTGGGTTTTGGCAAGGCGCATCATGCCTTGCTTTTGCAGACGGCGGATCTCAGCTATGAACAGATTCCTTTTAAGACGGATCATGTACAGTTAGTCATTGCTAATACAAATTTTCGAAGAGAACTTTCTGATTCAAAATATAATGAGCGGCGCAGTCAGTGTGAGGAAGTGCTTGTAGCGGTACATTCTATTTATCCAGATGTGTTGCATTTGGCAAATGTAACGGAGAGTATGTGGGAAGAAGTCGCCAGTCATATGAAAGATGATACATTAGTGAAACGCGGGCGGCACGTAGTGACAGAAAGTGCTCGAGTGATTGCAGCAGCTAATGCATTGCGCCAACATGACATTGAGCGTTTTGGCACACTTATGAACGAATCTCATCAATCATTACGCGATGATTATGAGGTGACTGGTAAGTATTTGGATGCACTGGCGTCGGCTGCCAATGAGGCACCAGGTTGCATTGGCTCGCGTATGACTGGAGCAGGTTTTGGCGGTTGCACAGTCAGCCTTGTACAAACACAAGAGCTAGCGTCTTTTGAACGGTTTGTTACTCAAGTGTATCAGCGTAAGGTTGGTTATCAACCAAGTTTTTACGTGAGTGACGTTGGAGATGGTGTTCATGAAGTGACAGAGGAGGTTATGGATCGATGGCCGTTTTAGTGACTGGTGGAGCGGGGTATATTGGTAGTCATACTGTGCAGGAATTACGCACGATGGGATATGAAGTCGTCGTATTAGATAATTTGCGCCAAGGACATCGTGCGGCCATTTTCGATACCCCATTTTATGAAGGCGATATTTCTGATCAAAAGTTAGTACTAGAAATTTGTAAACAACATTCAATTGATACGGTTGTGCATTTTGCCGCACACTCACTTGTCGGTGAAAGTGTACATGAACCACTAGCTTATTATGAAGCCAATGTCTGTAAGACGCGTAATTTACTCGAAACACTTGTTATGGCCGGGATCAAACGAGTGGTATTTTCTTCAACTGCTGCTGTCTATGGAGAACCGACAGAGATACCGATTGCGGAGGAACATACTACGATTCCAACCAACCCCTACGGAGATACAAAATTAGCGATAGAACACATGTTGTCATGGTGTTATCAAGCGTATGGGCTAAGCTCTATTAGTCTTCGTTATTTTAATGCAGCTGGAGCACATCATACATTGCCTATAGGTGAAGATCACCGTCCAGAGACGCACCTAATCCCCCTAGTCATTTTAGCTGCGCTTGGAAAACGTGATCATTTAACTGTGTTTGGAACTGATTATGAAACAACAGACGGAACATGCGTGCGCGACTATATTCATGTCTTAGATTTAGCAACTGCTCACAGACTTGCTGTAGAACGCCTGATGACACATCGTGGAGCCGAGATTTTTAATCTTGGAAATGGTAAGGGGTTTACTGTGAAAGAAGTGATTGACGTTGTCGAAAAGGTGACGGGTCGCACAGTACCTGTTACCTATGGGGATAGACGTGCTGGAGATCCAGCTGAACTTGTCGCTTCTTCTACTAAGGCTCGTGATATGTTAGGGTTTATTCCAATTTATAGTGATCTTGTGAACATCGTATCTTCTGCAGTAAGGTGGCACCAAGGTCATCCAAATGGCTATGAGGAGAAGTAGACTATAGTGTTCAATCAAAATGATGAGATATTCGGCGGACGTGAACATGTGGAGTCAATACATGAACGCATAAGAAGTGTACTCGATGAACAACAATTGGATGTTGCTGTCTTGCGGACGCGAGCAAATTTTGCTTGGATGACAGGCGGCCGCGACAATCATATTATCAATACATCAGAATTGGGTGTGGCTTTTCTTCTTGTCTTTAAAGATCGCGTTCTCTGTGTGACAACCAGTATGGAAGAGCGGCGCATACAAGAAGAGGAGCTATCCGCTCTAGGTATTGAAGTGATTTCAGGTGACTGGACACGTGGGATAGAAGTCATCATGGAATCGTTACTTAAGGGATTACGAGTAGGAACGGATGGACTTCAGTCAGGTACAAAAGACCTCACGGTTGCTTTGTCAAAAGCTCGTCAATCATTATCTATAGTACAGATTGCTCAGTATCGCGAAGTGTGCGGGTTAGCTGTCAATACCATTGAAAGCATAGGGAAAAGGTTACACCCTGGACTCACTGAACATGTCATAGCAGCAGATCTTGCAAGTGCAGTGATGACAGGCGGAGGCACTCCTGTGGTTACGCTTGTTGCCACAGATGAACGAATCATGCGTTACCGCCACCCCATTCCAACCCATAAACCGTTATTGCAATACGCTATGCTTGTTTTATGTGTACAAAAATATGGGCTGGTTGCTAATGTTACTCGCTTTGTACATCTGGGCAAGCTTCCTCATGAGTTAGACATAAGCCAGAAACAATGTGCTTCAATTGACGTGCGTATGAATGCCATGACGCAAAAAGGTGTCCGAGTGGGAGATGTGTTTCAAGCAGGCCTTGCAGGTTATGCGGATATTGGATATCCAGATGATTGGAAGTTGCTCCATCAAGGTGGCCCAACTGGTTACGCATCTCGTGAATATCTTGCAACCATGAACTCAGATCAGCTGATCGATGAGAATCAAGCATTTGCATGGAATCCAGCTATTCGTGGATTTAAATCAGAAGATACATTGGTTGTTAACAGTACTGGAAATGAATTCTTAACGCATAGCGGGGAGTGGGCTTATCAGCAAGTTCAATACGAAGGACGAATGTATGAGCGACCGGCAATTTGGGTGATTGACTAGCTTTTCAATAGTTATCATTGCATATTCGTTAACTTTTCATATAGTATATTTACAGTAACATAGTGGTCTTAGCATCTTCCTCTTTAACATAACATACAATTCGACATCAGAGGAGCAGCTAGGTACACGATGGGGGTATAGTGGTGAGGCGTAAATGGCTGACATATATGATTGTCGTAGTTGTAACACTCGGATCTGCAGCGTACATTACGTCTGCATTTGCGTCCTCAACAAATCCTGATGCAACACAGTGGATGGATGCAGGGGATATGATGACTGAATTAACGGCGATCGCTGTGCCTTCAGTACCTTCTTTTGCAGGATCAACACCCTATTGGGATGTTCTTCAGTCTGGTTCGCCAATGGGGAATATTATTTCTTTTGATCGAGACAATGGGTGGTTAGATCACATTCCCACCATCAATTCGTATACATTTAGCGTCTCGCAGCCGTTTAGTCGCGGTGAAGCAGCGAGCATGCTTACGGCTATGTTTGGTATTACGCTTCACAATCAAACACCTATGGCATTTGCAACACAGGCGGGATGGTTTCAGTCCATGCCACATAACTCTTATTTTACGGTAGATAGTGCTCACACGTTTATAGAAAATGTTAAACGATATGTAGCGCACCAACATATGCAGGCCTTACTAAGCCCAGTGGGATGGGCAGACTTGCATCGCGCACCGCTTACGACTGAAGGTGGGTTTATGGCTGGCTTACAATATACAGTAACCCACCTTAGCAACCGTTCCTTCTCACCTGCATCTTGGTTAGCAGGATTGAATGTCGACTCTGATCAGACCATAACGGCAGGTCAGGCTGCACAATGGCTTCAAGTATTTGCAGAGCATGAAAATATTTCACGGATGATGGATCATTTGGATATGAGTCCCTATATGTGGGCAACTCAGTTATCATTATTTCATGCAACGGGTATAACGAGTTCTGCACAGACTTTAACTGCAGTCACGGCACAGCAAATCTTAAATAACCTTAGTTATTTGTTAAATGGCAACTTGCCAAATACCACTGGCGTATTTTTACCCATGCCGCGCCAAGTGATTCTTCCTGTCAAATCAATTTGCCAAATGCCTGAGTTACCCAATGGGTGCGAGGTCACTTCACTATCAATTTTGCTCCAATTCGAAGGAATTCCGGTGACCAATATGACTCTTGCAAGTGAAGTAGCGAGAGCAAAGACGCCTTTAGTTGAAGATGATGGGCAAGTGGTACGTTGGGGTAATCCAAATGATGGATTCGTGGGTAAGATGTCTGGTCAACCAGGATATGGTGTATACAATGGCCCCATTGCGCAACTTATGAAAAGATATCTTCCGCACGACGTTGATGATTTGACTGGGGATAGTCCGCAACAGATTATTCGTGTGCTAGAAAGTGGTCGCCCTGTTGAAGTATGGACGAATGTCTATTTTCGTCCCGTTACTGATTGGGTCACATGGATGAGTGATCATGGACCTGTCCACGCAACATTTGATGAACATGCAGTTGTGTTAGTCGGTTACGGACATGGTAGTTTGTATCTCGATAATCCATTAAACGGAGATCAGGCGGAACGCGTCAATGCTAAACTGTTTTGGGGTAGCTGGAAACAGATTGGCAGTCAAGCTGTAACCGTGAAGAAAAATACAGAAGCAGCCACTGAACAAGAAGAGGATGCCAATTAGCTTGGTATCCTCTTCTTGTTCGTTTTTATTATTTCAGTGACTTGGCGAGTTTTAAAGCAGCTCGTAAGTCTTCAACTTCTTGTCCACTTGCAATGTCCCCCCCATATCGTTCTCTTTCATACCGTGTAATCAAAGTTTCTGTCACATCTGGAAGCATGCGCTCATGACTGTTGGAATTGTCATGTTCATGAGCCTTGCTACTGATAAAGAGTTCGCGAGCAGTCGAATGATGTCGTGTTTTTAGTACGCCTTTTTGTTCAATATCATGTACCCATTCTTTAAACAGTGTACGTAAAGGGGTAGGTGGTACGTTCGTCTTCATTTTCTTTTTTGGTAACTTAGATCGTACAATCGTTGGACTGACGACGTCAGTATTTATCTTTTGATGAATGGCAAGTTTTCTCCATAGAATCATGAACAGATAAATGATGACACACGCTAAAATAAGGAGGAAAATTTGGTGTAACCACCATGGTACATGTGCACTTGCATGCGCTTTTTGTAGTTGTTCTAATGCAGATGGACCCTTTGATGCGATCTTTTGATGGTGGTGATGGTTCGAGTCGTGTAAATGTGCAATAAGCATATCAAATAATGCAAAAAATGCGTTTCCAATGATATTGACAATGGGCCAAATTATTTTTCCAAAGAGAGTGAAGATTGCCTGATGCATAGAGACAAGGATCACAGAAACCACAGTGATGATTAACCCCAAGCTAAACATGGAACTAAATAAAGATGGAATGTGTTGTTTTGTAACCTTTCGTAAACTATAGATATCGGCATAACGCAAAGCCGCAATACGCCACAGAACCACAAGCGCAAATAGCGTAGCTGGCAAAGCGAGATATTCATTGGCATTGAAAGCAATTGTCAGCGAAATGATCATGAGGACAAGATCGATGAATAAGTTGCGCATACTTGGTGTATCATCTGGCGTTGTTCCGATAGAGAGATAGGAGCGTACAAAAAATAACATAAAACCAAACATACTCATCACGGCAATACCTACCGTAGTGAAAATCATCGTACATACGATCAGTAAGATCATCGCACCAAACAGCAGTCCAAGAATAGTGCGCTGTGTTTTTAAAAAATGATAGCTATATATGTATAAGAGGCCAATAAAGAAGGTAATAAAAAGCGTTAAAGAGATATCTGTGGTTGTGATTAAACCGCTAAGTATAGCCGTAAGGCCAGCACTCATGGTTAGGTCTGATAAAGCAGCTGGCCAGTTCATACTGCTCACTCCTGATCTTGGATAGGTTGAATAGGGATCATTATTTTATGAATTTCATGGCCGACTTGAGTCAGTCGATGATACTGTTGCAACATATCTTCGTCTTCATAGGCAGTGAGTATCATGATGTGAGTAGGAGCCAGTTGTGATCTATAGATGGATGCTAACACAGCCGACATTGGATCCATTGCATAAGTGGAAAGCCTTCCTAGTTCATGACCAATGCGAAATTGATTGCGGGAAGTAGCTGCTCCCTCTATGTGTAGTAATTGGTAGGCATGTGATCGTTGTCCTTTTATTGCATTAGTTAATATGGTGATCAATGCGTTTGAACTTGAGAGAAGAGATAGTGCTAATGCCATGGTTTCTTCATAAATGCGTTCTATGACACTAGGGATATTGCCTGACCAGTAGTCTTTATACAGTTGAATATTTGACACGATCAGCACTTGCTGGCGTAAAGAAGTGGCACGTTCAAATACGACAAGTTCTCGCTGCTTTGCACTGATCATCCACGCAATGTCTCGCATTGAATCACCGGACTGATAGGGTCTAAGGTCGACCCAATCGGTAGACATGGGGAATAATTTTCGCAACGTAGGCATTGTCCCTGGGCGTTTGTGTAAAGACTGTTGTATTAGGGATGATGATCGATGAGCGGGATGAACGACGATATCGCAGTATGTTGCGATATCGGTAAATTGGTAAGTGGAGAATCCGTTAGAAAGCTCCACGCGAATTTTTTGAATATGGCCGTGACCTCTATGTATGCCGAAAATCGGATAACTAACCGTTGCGCTTTCACGTGGTCGCATTGCGATAACAAATGAAACTTCTTCCGCCTTTTTTGTTTTTGAAAGGATACTTGATTCTGTGTTATCTGACTTCTGATGCAAGCTAATTTGTGGTGGCAGTTCAAAAAAACACAGTACATTTGGTGCAGGTAGAGAGGAGCGATTTTCTATGATAATGTGTAGTTCTGCCTGTTCACCATACCGAATGGATGGGTTGGAAACAGATAACTGTACTTGAATATGCGGAGGTACATAGCGTTGCCATATAGAATTCCAGGAAAATAATAATACCAATAAAAATAAAATGAATAGGAGAATGGCAACGCTCATGATTACATGCCTTCTTCCACGGGAACGGGTATCGATTCAAGCAAATTCATCATCCATTCGCGTGGATGGAGATCTTGTTCTTGGTGAAAGCCGCGAAATACGAGGCGATGAAAGAGTACCAGAGGAGCGACGCGTTTCACATCATCTGGTATGACAAAGTTGCGCCCTTTTACTGCTGCAAGGGCTCTTGCAGCCTTTGCCATCATGATCATACCGCGTGGACTTGCACCAATTTCAATATCCGGATGAGAGTGTGTCGCTTCGGCAATGGCAATCATATAGCGCAAAATATCTTCATGTAACTGTACATGTTGTACAGTATTAAATAAAGGAGAGAACGTCTTTAGACTTGACTCATAAGTATCGGCATCATTTGTAGAAGATTCTGGTGTGGTGTTCTTTTTTGTATACAGATCAACAGGTAAATTCAGATGGTAACTCAATAGATGATAGCTATGTTCGGAATTAGGGTAACCCAATGAGGTTTTTAAAAGAAACCGGTCAAGTTGTGCTTCAGGAAGTGGAAAAACACCTTGTGACTCAATCGGGTTTTGTGTCGCGATGACCATGAATGGTTGTGGTAACATGTGCGTTTCACCGTCAATGGTGACCTGTCCCTCCGCCATCGCTTCTAGTAATGCAGACTGCGTGCGTGGTAACGCGCGGTTGATCTCATCGACAAGCAATAGTTGGCTAAAGATAGGACCTTTGCGAAGTTGAAATTCGCTTGTTTTAGGATTAAAAATGAGTGCCCCTAGGATATCCGCTGGCAGCATATCTGGTGTGCATTGTATTCTTCTAAAGGTTAATCCAACTTGATATGCAAACGCTTTAGCGAGTTCTGTTTTGCCAACTCCAGGTACATCTTCGAGCAAAATATGTCCGCGTGCTAAAAACGCAGTAAATAACTCTTCAATGGCATTCTCTACTCCAAATAACGATGCTGATATGTGATCAGTAGCAGTTGTAATCAACTGTTTTAATGAATTGGAATTTGCTTCTATGTCTACATGGTCTTGCAAAATGAATCGTCTCCTCTATCTTACAAAAATGCGATACTTACTGTTCATGTACTGCTTTCCTTCCATCCCCGGTCAAGGAAATGCAGAACCTCTGGGATATGACGCTGCCAAAAACCCCATATATGTGTTCCAGGTGCTTCTTGATAGGTTACATCTAAACCCATATCTTCTAGGAGGACTTTCATATCTCGATTGGCTTTTAAAAAATCATGGTGCCCACCTGGTGTCTCTACGTCTGTTTCTTGTTCACCAACTAACATAAACACGGACGTTGCATGTGCAGTCGGAATTCGACTAGCATATGTTAGGACTTCATTATAATAGGCTCCGGAGAAAAGTGCCATATGATTAAATAAGTGAGTAGTTTCAAACGATAACTCAAGGGTGACGACAGCCCCAAGTGAAATGCCAGCCATTGCTCGGTACATAGGATCATGTTTCACTTTGTAAAGACTCTCAATGTAGGGAATGCACTCCGTTGTGACAAAGCGGATGTATGCATCATTGCGCTCGCCAAATAAAGAGTAATCGGCCGTTCTTCGTTCATGGTTTACTGCAATTCCTACAATCAGACAGGGCGTTAGTTGTCCTGTTAGAATCATGTCTGCTGCAATCGTGGCAATTCGCCCATGCGAAAAAAATTCATTGCCATCATGACAATAGAGAATGGGATAGGTAAGTTGTTCGTCGTAGTTAGGAGGTAGAAAAATTTTCACGGTTCGTTCTTCGTTCAAGTGAGCACTGTATAGAGTATGACCGACGATTCTGCGTTTTGGAGCGTCCATGTAGTTGTCCCCTTTCGATGATACAGAACAATCATATATTGAAACGGTTTGTGAGCTAACAATAAAAGTAGAGCAGATGCCTTATCGTTTGTAACAGATTCTGTCCTACTTAAAAAGAAGTTCGCAAGTTTTAATGATCTGTATTATACTATATCAAGAAGCTGTATTATCTTATAAACACGCTGTTTGTTTGAAAATGACTGTATGACACTACGTTCGAGGTGAACGCACATGAGCGCAATCGCGCCAACTAAACCAACCACTTATCTCCAAGTTCTCGATGCAGAAGGAAACGTTGTAAACCCTAGTTTAATGCCTAATCTTACAGATGAGCAACTGCGCTCTCTGATGCACAAGATGGTTTTTACACGCATTTGGGATCAGCGTGCAATTAAACTCACTCGTCAAGGTCGGTTAGGGTTTTATGCTCCAGTAGGTGGGCAAGAAGCTAGCATGATAGGCAGTGAAGCAGCAACTGAAAAAGAAGATTTTCTATTTCCAAGTTATCGTGATGTACCACAATCAGTGTGGCATGGTTGGCCTTTATATCAAGCATTTTTGTACTCGCGCGGACATCAACACGGAGGCCAATTTCCGCAAGATGTACATGTCATTATGCCTCAGATTATCATTGGGGCACAAATTGTTCAGACTGCAGGAACGGCTTTAGCATTCAAACTGCGCAAAGAAAAGCGTGTGGCGTTTACGTATATTGGGGATGGCGGAACATCGCAAGGAGATTTCTATGAAGGGATCAATTTTGCGGGTGCCTATCAAGCACCAGCAGTGTTTGTGGTGCAAAATAACCAATTTGCTATTTCTGTTCCAGTAGCCCTACAAACAGCAGCTGAAACATTGGCCAATAAAGCGGTGGCAGCAGGAATCCCTGGTGTTCAAGTCGATGGAATGGATGTACTTGCTGTGTATGGTGCAATGAAACAGGCAGTTGATCGCGCGCGAGCTGGAGAAGGTCCGAGTTTAATTGAAACCATGACGTTTCGTTATGGTCCGCACACGATGAGTGGCGATGATCCAACACGTTATCGGAGCAAAGAACTTGAAGAAGAATGGCAAAAGAAAGATCCTCTTGTGCGATTTCGTAACTTTTTGCAAAGTAAAAACTTATGGTCTAAAGAAGATGAAGATCTTGTCATTGAAGAGGCAAAGGCAGCAGTTAACGATGCTCTAGCGAAGGCGGACGCTTATCAGAAAATGACCATTCCTGGATTGATTGATAGTATGTTTAAAACATTGCCTGCAGATTTGATTGCGCAGCGCACCGAATTTGACTCGTAAGGTGGGATGCTCTCATGGCACAATTGACAATGATTCAAGCGATTTCAAATGCGATGGACTTGGAATTAGGTCGCGATGAAAAGGTTTTATTGTTTGGTGAAGATGTAGGTCAAAGTGGTGGCGTCTTTCGGGCTACGGATGGATTACAAAAAAAGTACGGTGTTGAACGCGTTTTCGATACGCCGTTAGCGGAATCTGGTATTGCAGGTCTTGCGACAGGACTTTCTATTCAGGGCTTTCGTCCTATTGCTGAAATCCAATTTTTTGGTTTCGTGTTTGAGGCCATGGATGAGATCGCAGGTCAAGCTGCTCGGATGCGCTATCGCTCAGGCGGACGCTACAGTTGTCCGATTGTGTATCGAGCGCCTTTTGGTGGAGGTGTTAAGACACCTGAATTACATGCGGATAGTTTGGAAGGCGTCTTGGCGCAAATGCCTGGCATTAAAGTAGTCGTTCCGTCCAATCCTTATGATGCAAAAGGATTACTGATCTCTGCTATTCGCGATGATGATCCGGTCTTTTTCTTAGAACACATGAAGCTATACCGATCATTTCGACAAGAAGTCCCAGAAGAAGCATATACAGTTCCACTTGGGCAAGCTAAGGTTGTTCGTGAAGGCAAAGATGTGACGATTATTTCATATGGAGCGATGGTTCATACAGCGGAAAAAGCTGCTGAAGAGTGGGCGAAAACGCGGGGTATTTCAGCTGAAGTGATTGATCTTCGCACGATTCGTCCTATTGACATCGAAACCATTGTGGCTTCCGTGAAAAAAACGCATCGCGCAGTGGTATTGCAAGAGGCTCAGCGTACTGCGGGAATTGCAGCTGAGGTCGTTGCACAAATTAACGAACAAGCCATATTTTATCTCGAGGCACCTGTGTTGCGCATTGCACCACCTGATACCATTTATCCATTTGCTATGATTGAAGACGAGTGGTTGCCAACTCCGAAACGCGTTATGAGTGCTCTTGAAAAAGTTATGAGTTTATAATTTGAGTTAGTTTTGACTAAAGAGGTGATTACAGTGGGCTTATATGTATTTCATTTTCCAGAATTAGGTGAAGGATTGCACGAGGGACGCATTGAAAAATGGTTAGTTAAGCCAGGTGATGAAGTAAAGGAAGATGACGCACTGGCGGAAGTTGAAAATGATAAAGCAATGGTTGAACTGCCTAGTCCTGTAGATGGTAAAGTGGTTGATATAAAAGTTCCAGACGGAACGACAGTAGTTGTCGGCGATTTAATCATCACTCTAGAGGTAGCTGGAGAGGGCAATGGAGATGCCGCTGTTTTACAAGATGAAAAGACGTCAGGTGTTCAACAAGCTGGTTTAGAAAGTGTTGCACAACACGTGGCGCAGGCAAGTCCGTCTGCACCGGCAACAGAATCTCCAGCACATACGCAACATGCAGCACCTGTAAAAGCTGATGATGCGATTAGGAGCGTAGCTCACGACGTGCTTGCTACTCCTGGCGTGCGTAAATTTGCACGGGAGCAACATGTCGATATTTCACAAATTCATGGAACGGGTGCACACGGTAAGGTAACAAAGGAAGATGTAGCCACTTTTGTACAGGGTGGTGACCATGTTGTAGTTGGTGAGCAAGTTGCCGCTCATGAAATGCAGTCGAGCGATGGTCACAACACGCAAGTGCCGATAACAACCCAAGTTACATCATCTACTGCAGTAGGTGGACTCGTGACTATTGAAGAGCGTGTAGCGTTGCCGGGAATACGTAAGATTATTGCACAAGCGATGGCAAAATCCAAATACACAGCTCCTCATGTTACCATCATGGATGAGGTAGATGTGACAGAGCTTGTGAAACTGCGTCAAGAAATTAAATCGCTAGCACAAGAGAGAGAAATCAAGATTACGTATTTACCTTTCATTGTAAAAGCTCTGGTTGCAACGGTGCGAAAGTATCCAGAACTGAATGCGTCATTTGAAGAAGAAACACAAGAGTTAGTGTTAAAACGCTCGTATCATATAGGGATTGCCACGGATACAGATCGTGGATTAATGGTTCCTGTGATAGGTGATGCTGATCGTAAAAATATGTGGACGATCGCGAAATCTATTGATGATTTGGCATCGCGTGCAAGAACGGGTAAACTAATGCCAAATGAAATGAAAGGCAGTACCATCTCGATTACGAACATTGGTTCGGCGGGGGGGATGTTTTTCACGCCTATTATCAACTATCCGGAAGTGGCTATTCTTGGTGTAGGACGGATTACAGAGCGGCCCATTATGAAAAATGGTGAAGTGGTGGGTGGACAGATGATGGCCTTATCGCTCAGCTTTGATCACCGGATTATTGATGGCGCATTGGCGCAACACGCAATGAATGAATTGAAGAATTTATTAGCTAATCCGCAATTGTTCCTCTTGGAGGTGTAAGGTAATGGTAGTAGGAGAATTGACAGAAGAAGTAGATGTAGTGATTATTGGTGGTGGTCCTGGTGGATATGTGGCGGCTATTCGCGCCGCACAATTAGGTAGACAGGTTACCCTGATTGATAAAGCTGAAGTAGGCGGTGTTTGTCTTAACCGTGGATGTATTCCATCAAAAGCACTAATCTCAGCAGCAGATCGTTATGAAGCAGCACATGAGTCATTATTTCCGGGGATTTCCACGACAGCATCCTTGGATTTTTCAGAAGTGCAAAAGTGGAAACAAAGTGTCGTTGATAAAATGACAGGTGGCGTGAAAACGTTGCTAAAAGGCAATAAAGTAACAGTGATTTCTGGTGAAGCTTTTTTTGTTAAACCTGATGAAATTCGCGTGATGACTGAGGTTGAAGGTCATAATTATCACTTTGAAGATTGTATTATTGCCACAGGTTCACGCCCTATTGAATTAAAGTCTATTCCAAACAGTGATCGTGTGCTCTCTTCGACAGAAGCACTCTCTTTAAGCGAAGTGCCAAAAAGCCTTATTGTTATAGGTGGGGGCTACATAGGCATTGAACTTGGGCAGACGTATGCAAAATTAGGAACAAAAGTGACGATAGTTGAAGGAACAAGCTCGATCTTACCTACCTTTGAGGCGCAGTTATCACGCCTTGTTCTTCGCAATTTGAAAAAATACAATGTGGATATCTTTACTGATGCACTTGCCCAGTCTGTGAAAGAGACAAAAGATGATGTCACTCTTACCTTTACTGTACGGGGTGAAGAAAAAACAGTAACTGCAGATTATGTATTGGTTACGGTAGGAAGACGCCCTAACACAGATGAACTCGGTCTTGAAACGATTGGGATTCAGATGGCGGAAAAGGGATTAATCGCTGTGGATGCGCAATGTAAGACAAATCTCGACCATATTTATGCTATTGGCGATATTGTCCCAGGCCCAGCTCTTGCACATAAAGCATCATACGAAGGCAAAGTGGCAGCTGAGGTGATTGCGGGGCAACATAGTATCGTTGATTATCGTTGTGTGCCTGCAGTTGTGTTTTCTGATCCTGAAATTGCAGTGGTGGGGTTGACTGAAGAAGAAGCGAAGCAGGCATATAAAGAAGTGGTAATTGGACGCTTCCCTTATGCAGCTAATGGTCGTGCAACGGCGCTCAATGCAGATGCTGGATATGTAAAGTTGATGGCCGATAAAGAGTCAGGATTGCTCGTGGGTGCACAAGTCATCGGTCATGAGGCGTCCAATCTGATTGCTGAACTTGGTTTAGCCATTGAGATGAGTGCAACTCTTGAAGATATCGCGCTTACCATTCATGCGCATCCAACTTTAGGTGAAATGGTTATGGAAGCGTCCGAAGTTGCATTAGGATTGCCTATTCATGTATTGGTGAAGTAAGGGAGACGGAGGGGTATGCTTGGCGCTTCAACGCGGAACCGGAATGAGTTTGATTTTACGGTTAGAATTGGATCAGTCAGTAGCCGCTTTTGGCCAATTGACTCGTGCCATAGGAGACGCTGGTGGAGATATCGTTGCAGTTGACGTTATTCGTGTGACGAAAAATACGGCAACACGCGATGTGACCGTACAGGCATTTGATCGCGATCATGCAGATCAAATTGTACAGGCTTTGACTGATCTTCCTGGTGTGCATGTGGTCAATGTATCAGATCGCACGTTTTTAATGCATTTAGGTGGAAAAATTTCTATTCACCCTAAAATTCCTGTAAAAAATCGCGATGATTTATCTCGAGTGTATACGCCAGATGTGGCTCGTGTTTGTACAGCCATTCAGGAAGATCCGTCAAAAGCGTTCCAACTGACGATTAAACGCAATATGGTTGCTATTGTATCTGATGGTACTGCAGTATTAGGTTTAGGCGACATTGGCCCAGAGGCTGCTATCCCTGTCATGGAGGGGAAAGCTATGTTGTTTAAACAGTTTGCCGATGTCGATGCTTTTCCTATTTGCTTAGATACGAAAGATACAGATGAGATTGTTCGTATTGTAAAGGCGATTGCGCCTACTTTTGGCGGCATTAATTTAGAGGATATTTCTTCACCTCGTTGTTTCGAGATTGAAGATCGCTTGCGTGCAGAGTTAGATATCCCTGTATTCCACGATGATCAACATGGTACTGCTGTAGTTTTGTTGGCGGGACTTCTCAATGCCGTGAAATTGGTCGGCAAAAAGTTAGAAGATTTACGAGTTGTAGTCGTAGGCATAGGAGCAGCCGGGGTTGCATGCACGAAAATTCTTCTCTCTGCAGGCGTGAAAAATGTGATTGGCGTTGATCGGCATGGTGTCTTAGTACGTTCAGAGCACTATGAAAACCCAATCTGGAGTTGGTATGCAGATCATACCAATCCAGAATTAGTTCATGGCGGGTTAGATGAAGCTATTTCACAGGCTGACGTGTTTATTGGCTTATCGGGTCCAGGCGTTCTTACGATAGATCATGTGAAAAAGATGGCAAAAGATCCTATTGTATTTGCCATGGCCAATCCATTTCCTGAAATTGATCCAGAGGAAGCGGAACCATATGTTCGGGTACTAGCTACTGGGCGTTCTGACTATCCCAATCAAATCAATAATGTACTGTGTTTTCCAGGGATTTTTAGAGGTGCGTTAGACTGTCGTGCAAGTGTCATTAATGAAGAAATGAAACTTGCAGCTGCGCGTGCAATTGCATCGATTGTCACGGATGATGAGCTTCATGAACAATACATTGTTCCAAGTGTGTTTAATAAGAAAATTAGCCGTGCTGTAAGTTTAGCAGTCATTGATGCAGCTATTGCAACGGGTGTTGCCAGGCGGGAACGATCTGATTATGCTCAGTCTAACTAAACGTCATGGTGCATAGATGTTTAGTGTCGTTTCTTAGATTACTTATGAGGAGATGGTTACATGAGCTTACATACGGACTGGATCAGATATGGTGATCGTGAACAGTTTACCGGTTATGTTGCAAAGCCAACACGTGCAACGGGTAAATTACCTGCTATTATCGTCATTCAGGAGATTTGGGGAGTCGATGAGCATATATCACACATTGCCCGTCGCTTTGCAGAAGCAGGATATGTTGCGTTTGCACCAGATTTGTACGCAAAAAATGGCGAACGTCCAGCGGAGTTATCGTTTGCGCGCGTTGAAGCAGGAAAGCAGTTTTTAGATTCACTTCCGCCTGGCGCATGGGGAGATGCAGCGGCACGAGATGCTGCATTGGCTAAGTTGCCACCCGTTCAACAAAAAGAAGTTGGAGAGACGCTTGGAGCTTTATTTGGCGGACTCAGGATGGACCTCTATATAGACCAATTAGTCGCTACCAGTGACTTTCTGCGCACAGGATATGCTGACACTGCGGGGAAACGTGTAGGATCAGTAGGGTTTTGCATGGGTGGAGCACTTTCTGCCCTTCTCGCATGTCACGATGAAGGACTTCATGCGGCTAGTATTTTCTACGGAAATGCACCAGCACCTGAATTGCTAGATCGCATTCAATGTCCGCTCATTGGATTTTATGGGGGCCGCGATCACCGCATTACGGATGCCGTGCCTGCATTTGAACAGGAATTGAAAGAGCGTGGCAAATCATTTGCATCTTATATTTATGAAGACTCGGAGCATGCATTTTTTAACGACTCGAGAAGATCATATGATCCGGATGCTAGTCGCGATGCGTATGCTAAAGTACTAACATTTTTTAATCAAGCATTGAGTTGAGGCAGTTTCAAGATTGGTAGTTTTCCTTTTGCAACGTATATCATCTCCCCCTTTTCCGTATACTGTGGGTATGTCTTTTGCATGGTGCCGAGAGGGTGGTAAGGTGACGTACCGTTTGCGAATGATGAACCCTGAAGATGTTCGGGATTTGTTGCAATGGTTGCAGCGTCTCTCTATTCCAAAAGCTCGTGATGGCGTTTTGTATTTTCTCGAGGTTGGGGATCCTGAGCATCCACTGTTTATCGATCTTGTGATCGATGGATGCGATGAAGACATTGACACAGTAGAATGGCTTTCACAAATATTGATGAGATACATACTGGGTCATTGGATGCATCGCTATGTTGGTAAGGAACTAGCACGTGAACATAGTTATTTGAATCCGGAGGAAATTGAGTACTTAAGGGATAAAATCTATGTACAGGTGATACGAACTGGTTCTCGACGATTGCTTCAATGGGCAACATTTGCTTTAGAAAATGATTGGTTGGGTAGTTTTTCTTTGCAGTTAAATGACGCATTAAATAGTATACTGAGCGACTCTCCACATGAAGTGCATGTAGACGGGTTGTTGCGGTTTCGTTTTATGCATTATTTGCGTGAACTGCAAGAGTTAACGCGTTGTACAGTGGATGATTATCTACTAAGTCGCGAGTATGAAGACTATATTGATCTGTTACGATACTTTTTAGACACGACACCCACTTCTCAGACGGTGGTGCATGTGCTTGCAGTTGGAGAGTCGGCAAAAGCCTTCACAGAAAACTTACAGCCATTTGATGTCTCAGAGGTTGAAAATTTAGCCAATCACGCTGACCAGGAAGATCTTCATCCACAAGATGTACTGATGAGTGCACTCATCACTCATGCTCCACAAAAGGTAATTTTGCACACGGATGATGCTGATTTTGGATTTGCTAAGACAGTCGTTCGAGTTTTTGGTGATCGCTTAGAAATGTGTGATTGTTGCCCCGAATGTGATGTTTTTGTGGCGGCAATTGACAAAGGCGTACCTTCTGTCTATACTACGATTTAATATTGAATTGGCTAAGAATGAGATATGGATGTTTGTTGGCCCGTGAAGAGAGAGTGCACATGAGTTGGTGAGAGTGCACTCACGAATGCGACATACATCTACCACTCAGGAGCTGCTGGCGATCGAACTTTTGTTCATAAGCCAAGCCGTCGCGCGCGTTATGCGTAGAGAGGTGTCAGATTTCTTCTGACATGAACTTGGGTGGAACCACGGATGCGGTAGCGCTTTCGTCCCTGCGATAGAGCAGGGACGGGGGCGCTTTTTCATGTTAAAAGAACAGGTAAATCGATTAATTACAAACACAGGGAAGGGTGAAATGGGACGATGAGCATAGAACAGATGGTTATTCGTTTAAAAGATGGTTCTGAGAAAGTATGGGAAAAGGGAGCGACGATTGGCGACATTGCACAGTCCATCAGCGGGGGGCTTGCACGACAAGCGGTCGCAGGGAGAATCAATGGAAAAGTCGTAGAGCTGTCACGCCCGATTGAAGAAGATGGTGATGTTGAAATTCTTACCCTTGACGATGCGGCAGGACTTGAAGTATATCGCCATACAACAGCACATATCATGGCACAGGCAGTCAGTCGGCTTTATCCAAATACGAAATTTGCGATTGGACCTGTGATTGAACATGGATTTTACTATGATTTTGCTGACCATACATTTACACCTGAAGAATTTCCTGCAATAGAAGCAGAAATGAAAAAAATCATTAAAGAAGATCTTCCAATTACTAGACAGGTGCTTAGTAGAGAAGATGCGTTGGCTTTTTTTGCACAACGCAATGATCGCTTTAAAGTGGAGATCATTAACGACTTACCTGCAGATCAAACGATTACCCTGTATACGCAAGGTGAATTCACGGATTTATGTCGAGGACCTCATCTTCCGTCAACTGGTAAGGTTAAGGCGTTTAAATTGCTCAGTCTAGCTGGAGCTTACTGGCGGGGAGATTCTAACCGCGAACAGCTCACTCGCATATATGCTACAGCGTTTGCAAAGGCATCAGAGCTAGAGGCACACTTAAAATGGTTAGAGGAACTCAAAGAACGCGATCATCGTCGCATTGGCAAAGAGTTAAAGTTATTTACGCTCGCACATGAAGTGGGTGCCGGTTTGCCGATTTGGCTGCCAAATGGGGCGAAGGTGAGGCGAGCCATAGAACGCTATATTGTTGATCTAGAGGAGAGCCTTGGTTATGAGCACGTTTATACGCCCGTGCTAGGTAGTGTGGAACTGTATAAAATAAGTGGTCATTGGGAGCATTATCATGAAGATATGTTTCCAACGATGCAGGTTGAAAATGAAGAATTCGTGCTAAGGCCCATGAACTGCCCGCACCATATGATGGTTTACAAATCAGAGCAGCGTAGTTATCGGGATTTGCCGTTACGAATTGCGGAACTTGGTTTGATGCATCGCTTTGAAATGTCTGGAACGTTAGCTGGCTTACAACGTGTGCGGGCGATGACGTTGAATGATGCACACCTTTTTTGTACACCTGATCAAATCCAAAAAGAATTTGCGCGCGTAGTGCAGCTAATTCAGCGTGTGTACCGCGATTTTTCGATTACAGACTTTTCTTATCGCCTGTCATTGCGCGATCCAGCAAATACTGAGAAATATGTAGCCAATGACGACATGTGGGATAAGGCAGAAAGTATGCTGCGGCAAGCGCTTGATGAATTAGGTCTGACTTATACTGAAGCAAAAGGCGAAGCTGCATTTTACGGTCCCAAGTTAGATGTTCAAGTGAAAACAGCTCTTGGCAAGGAAGAAACGTTGTCAACTGTGCAATTGGATTTTCATCTGCCTGAGCGCTTTGAACTTGAATATATCGGTGAAGATGGGAAGCCGCATCGCCCTGTCGTGATTCATCGAGGTATCGTTAGCACGATGGAACGAATGGTAGCATTTTTGATTGAAAATTATAAAGGGGCATTTCCGCTCTGGTTATCACCGATACAAGTGCGCGTTTTGTCTGTCACTGATCATCAACAAGAATATGCCGAGTCTGTCGTCGACTTGTTGCGCGAGCACGGAGTTCGGGCGGAAGCGGATGTTCGTCAGGAAAAGATCGGCTATAAGATCCGCGCAGCACAGCTTGATAAAATTCCATATATGCTTGTAGTTGGCGCAAAGGAATTGGAAACGCGGCAAGTGTCTGTTAGACAACGTGTGGCGGGAGATGTTGGGCAGATAGGCCTTGACGAGTTTGTGCAAAAGCTAGTTGTGCAAATTGCAACTCGTGGGAGCGATGAATCCGCATGATGCGTGACGTGTTATGGAAGTGGTGTGACATGCATGTGCAAAGTGTGTACAGGAAACTATTTTATGTGTTTACTGTAGTTGTCTGTATTTTTGTTATACAACCAGTGTATGCAGCCACGCAATCTGTCATAACGACCCATCAGCTGAGTATCTCTTATAGCCAGACGTTGCTCGCGCCACAGCCACCTGGTGCAAGTGTTACCTTATCGCCTATAGTCGTTACAAATACAGGTGGTGAGATAGAGCATGTACAGGTGCAAATAACGGGTGGGTTGCTGAACGTCTATCCAAAACAAGTCACATTGCCACCTAAACAAACGGTGCATATCGGGATGTATATCAATATTCCTCAAAATCAATCGATTGGCACTTATCAGCGGATCGTTCACATTGATGAGGTGCAAGGAATAGGTAAGCCGATATCAGTTGCAACGATTCCTTTTACGGTGCGGATTGTAAACACTACAGGATCCTTAGGGACGTTCGGGTTTATACAGGATCATGCGATATGGGGAGTTGGTATTGTTGTTGTCCTCCTTTTATTATCGTATGCGTTTGATACATGGCGGAAGAAACAGCACAAGTAATGTTTTGTAAATGTTGTAAAGCAACTGCGCTTACAGGTGTTCCCACAGCGCAGCGTCATATGGACAGTTGTGCTGTGGGTTGCTATCTGGCACGATCTACGCTATAATCACTACATTGAATGCAACAAGTAGAAGCGTTCGCTTCTCACCCCGGGATCTACGAAGTAGTATCTATGGGTTCAGTGCACATGGGCGGATATAAGTGAAGTACCATGGTAGCGTGAATGAGTGAGTGCGAGCGCGGTAGTAGATTACCGCGCTTTTTGCTTTGATATTTTATGTAGTAAGTGTGTGAATTCTAGGGGGTGTTGTTCAATTAGCAAGGATGATGTGCAAATTAATGATGCCATCCGTGCACGCGAAGTGCGCTTGATTGACGAAGCCGGAGAACAATTAGGCATTGTGAATCTGCGTGATGCTCTTCGCATTGCAGGAGAGAAAAATCTCGATCTTGTCAACGTCGCTCCGACGGCAAAACCACCCGTTTGTCGAATCATGGACTATGGAAAGTTCAAGTATGAGCAAAGCAAGAAAGAGAAAGAAGCTCGTAAGCATCAGAAAGTCGTGTTGATTAAAGAAATTCGCATGACGCCGAATATTGAAGACCACGATTTTGAGACAAAGGTCAAGGCGGCGGTAAAGTTTTTACAAGAAGGCGACAAAGTTAAAGCGGCTGTTCGTTTTCGCGGGAGAGAGATCACCCACTCAAACATCGGTCAAGCTGTTCTTGAAAAAATGGCGAAAGAACTTGAGCCCTTTGGAATTATTGAGCGGTCTCCGAGACTTGAAGGGCGCAGTATGATTATGATCATCAATCCGCGTCAAAGTGTGGAGAAGTCTTCCTAAGAGAATTACAGACGACGCAAGTGAGAGATCAAACCCCTATTTGCGGGTATGAATGTGGAGGATGCAGCAATGCCGAAAATGAAAACACATCGTGGAGCTGCAAAACGCTTCAGGAAAACAGGTTCTGGTAAGTTGAAGCGCAGTCATGCAAATACGAGTCACTTGTTTGTTTCAAAGTCGCCTAAAAGCAAACGTCAATTGCGTCATTCGGGTATGGTATCCCCTGGCGATTTCAAACGAATTAAACAGTTAGTAACGTATTTGTAAAAAGCAGTACGACTTTTGTAGGATAGGTGCTATGTTTAGCGCCACGATTTGAGGAGGATTTGTCATGCCAAGAGTTAAAGGCGGTATAGTGACGCGCCGTCGCCATAAGAAGATATTAAAATTAGCGCGTGGTTATTTTGGTTCAAAGCATCGTTTATTCCGTACGGCTAATCAGCAAGTGATGAAATCTCTGATGTATGCATATCGGGATCGTCGCGTCAGGAAGCGGGATTTTCGCCGTTTATGGATACAGCGGATTAACGCTGCAGCTCGTTTGAACGGATTGTCGTATAGCCGCCTCATGTTTGGCTTAAAACAAGCGGGCGTTGAAGTGAACCGTAAAATGCTCGCTGATTTGGCTGTGTATGATGCACATGCATTTACTGCATTGGCAACACTTGCAAAATCGAAGTTAGAAGCGTAAATCATCGTGCGGTAAAGGGTCACATGTTCCCATAGGGAGTGTGGCCCTTTGTTATACTGAAAAGGAGAATGACATGAAACCAAAGACACTTGTGACAAGATGGCTTCCTGCCGATGTGTTAGCGCGTTTAAAGACTGTGTCAGATGTCACGATGTGGCCTGAAGCAGATCAGCCGGCAACACGGGACTTTCTCTATCGCGAGATAGCGCAGGTTGACGCGGTGCTGTCGATGCTGACTGATCAGATGGATGAGACTCTTATGAGTCATGGAGACCATTTGCGTATTATCGCAAATATGGCCGTTGGATACGACAATATTGATCTACAAGCGGCAAAACAGCGCGCGATTCATGTCACAACGACACCAGATGTACTCAATGAAACGACAGCTGATCTTACATTTGCTCTTCTGCTTGCAGTAGCGCGAAAAATACCTGAATCATCTGAGTTTTTGCGATCTGGTCAATGGCAATCATGGTCGCCCTTTCTCTTAGCTGGCCAGGATGTTTACGGAGCGACGCTTGGTTTGATAGGTATGGGACGTATAGGTGAGGGAGTAGCACGTCGTGCGCGCGGATTTGGAATGAAGCTGATCTATCATAATCGGCAGCGCAAAACAGAAACTGAAGTAGATTTAGGAGTATCCTATGAAACGTTGGATGGTGTTTTGCAATTATCTGATTACGTGGTTGTCCTCACTCCACTTACACAAGAGACCCATCATTTGATTGGTGAGCGAGAACTGCAATTGATGAAAAAAACCGCAATTCTTATTAATGTTAGCAGAGGACCTGTCGTAGATGAGGTTGCTCTATATCGTGCTTTGCATCAGGGTCAATTGTATGGAGCTGGATTAGATGTGTTTGAGCAAGAACCAATTGCACTTTCGCATCCACTTCTCACGTTGCCAAATGTTGTAGCTCTTCCTCATATTGGTAGTGCGAGTATTGCAACTCGTAGGAAGATGGCACAATTAGCTGCGGATAATATTTACGAGGTTTTAATCGGTAACTCTCCACTCACTCCTATTGTGTAATCGCAGTAAAGGCGTTAAAATAATCAGAATATCCATAGATCATGAAATAACCTGAGAGAGTGGGAGAACTAATGCGCAGTGATATGGTGAAAAAGGGGATTGAAAAAGCTCCTCATCGCAGTTTGTTACGAGCTACGGGATTAAAAAATGAAGATTTCAATAAACCATTTATCGGGATTGTCAATTCATTCGTAGAAATTATTCCTGGACATATGCATTTGCAAGAGTTTGGCAAGCTTGTGAAAGAAGCTGTTCGCGCTGCAGGCATGATTCCCTTTGAATTTAATACGATTGGTGTCGATGATGGCATTGCGATGGGGCATATCGGTATGCGTTATTCGTTGCCTAGTAGGGAACTGATTGCAGACTCCTTAGAAACGATGGCTCAGGCGCATTGGTTTGATGGACTTATTTGTATCCCTAATTGTGATAAAATCACACCAGGCATGTTAATGGGTGCCCTACGAGTCAATATTCCGACTGTCTTTGTGTCAGGTGGTCCGATGAAAGCAGGGAAAACCACAAGTGGTAAGACTGTTGACTTGGTGTCTGTATTTGAGGGTGTAGGTGCATATCAAGCTGGTAAAATGACGCGATCAGAACTTCAAGATATTGAAGAACACGGCTGTCCGACATGTGGTTCTTGCTCTGGAATGTTTACGGCTAATTCGATGAATTGTTTAGCAGAGGCGCTTGGACTTGCATTACCTGGTAATGGTTCTATACTAGCTATTGATCCACGTCGTGAAGAATTAGTAAAGGAAACTGCCGTCCGCTTAAAATATCTCATTGAACAGCAAATCAAACCACGGGATATTGTGACGCAAGATTCTCTTGACAATGCATTTATTCTTGATATGGCTATGGGTGGTTCGACAAATACTGTATTACATACACTCGCCCTTGCCCATGAAGCGGAGGTAGACTACCCACTAACGCGTGTAGATGAGATCTCCCGACTGGTTCCACAGATTTGTAAAGTGAGTCCTTCTTCTGACTGGCACATGGAAGATGTCGATCGGGCAGGTGGAATTTCTGCTATTTTACGTGAGTTGTCGCGAAAAGAAGGGCTTTTACATCTGGATTGTATGACTGTCACTGGAAAAACGATAGGGGAAAATATTGCAGAAGCAACCATAGTTGATGAAGATGTCATTCATACTATTGAACACGCTCATTCTCAACAAGGTGGATTACGCGTTCTTACAGGCAATCTTGCGCCTGATGGTGCTGTGATAAAAAGCGGGGCAACTGCTATTACGCATTTTGAGGGGCCTTGTGTCATCTTTAATTCTCAAGATGAAGCATCTGTTGGGATCAAGAGTGGGCGCGTGAAAAAAGGAGACGTAGTCGTCATCCGCTATGAAGGTCCAAAAGGTGGGCCGGGAATGCCTGAGATGTTGGCACCCACGTCGGCGATTGCGGGGATGGGGCTTGGTGCGGATGTTGCACTCATTACAGACGGGCGTTTCTCTGGTGCCACACGCGGGATTAGCATAGGTCATATCTCGCCTGAGGCGGCGGCTGGAGGGCCGATTGCAGCGTTACAAGAAGGTGATGTTATTGTTATTGATACAGATCAACGCATCATTGAAGTTCTCGTATCTGATAGAGAATTGCAAGAGCGTATGGAGACTTGGCAACCTCCTGAACCACTTGTTAAGCGAGGCTGGTTAGCGCGCTATACAAGACTTGTTACCTCGGCAAATACTGGGGCAGTACTTACAGACTGAAAGAGGGAACGTTTTGGAATATATCACATCAGCGCACAATCCGCGAGTGAAGGCGTGGGCGGCGCTCAAAGAACGAAAGTATAGAGAACAGTCAGGTACTTATCTGGTTGAAGGACTACGCAGTGTTCACACGTATCTAGAGAGTCGTGCACACATCGTTAGCCTTTTATATGATCCTAGTGTAGAAGGACTGGATATAGAGTCAGTAGTGGAGCAGTGTGAACAACGACATATCCCTGTGTATGGAATGACTACACACATTTTTGCGCAAGTGGCTGATACGGTTCATCCGCAAGGGGTGATAGCGGTTGTGAAGATCGATACACAACCGCTGCATACCTTCTTTGCGATGGGGCAGTGTCAGAATAATTGTAGCGATGTCGTGCTGATCGTAGACGGTGTAAGGGATCCAGGCAATCTTGGGACAATGATACGTACAGCCGCCGCCGTAGGGGCACGTGGTGTCATTTCGCTTAAGGGTACGGTGGATTTCTTTCATCCTAAAGTAGTTCGATCCACTATGGGTGCACTCGCAACGATACCTGTGCTTGAGACAGTAGTGGAGGAATTGTTACAAGTCGCACAAGAGGCGAATGTTCACCTACTTGGTGCCGATGCACACGCGACCACTTCTTTGTATGGAGCAGATCTACGGGGCCCAATGGGACTTGTGATTGGTGGAGAAGCGCAGGGTATTACACATGCTTTGCAGGAGCGCCTTGCAACATCATTCTCTCTTCCCATGCCTGGTGTAACAGAGTCATTAAATGCTGGAGTAGCTTCAAGTATTATGTTGTATGAAGCACTGCGCCAACGCCTGAGCTAAGTCAAAGAAGTGAAGTCAAAACGAATGGTTGGGCAGACTTTACAGAATACTCTTCCTGCTGTATCATAGTGGAAACTGATGACCGAGAGAGTACCTATTTATTATTGCATTCAGGGACTTGGCGCCTAGATTGAGAGCGTCTCGTGCAATCTTATAGGGAAGTTCACTCGCGAGGAGATCAATTGAACGGATAGTATGTAGGTTGATCCGCGATCCACGCGTTATTGTGGACGATGAGGGAAGTTGGCTACCTATATTGCGTGAACAAGTTCACGGATATGTGGTGGGCTACCTTCTATATAAGGGTGGTACCACGAAGTTTTCGTCCCTTGGCGAAAGCTTTTTTTGTGGTTTACTATAGATACAATATGAGGTGACCCAGGTGAGAGAACAATTGATGGAGTTACAAGAGCAGGCGCTATCTGCGTTGACTAGTCACAAGACACTAGAAGAGTTGGAGGCTTGGCGGGTAGGCTATCTAGGTAAAAAAGGTGAACTATCTGGTATATTGCGTACGATGGGAACTCTTGAAGCAAGTGAGCGTCCACTCGTTGGGCAGATAGCAAATGATGTTCGGGCCGCGCTTGAACAGGCGTATAAAGAACGCAAAGATGCTTTACAATTTGCGGCTGTACAAGAGAAGGAAGCGAAGGAAACGATTGATATTACCCTACCTGGACGCATGCCTTATCTAGGAGCAGAACACCCCTTGCATAAAGTGGTACGACGCATTGAAGATATTTTTCTTGGCTTTGGGTTTACGGTAGCAGAAGGGCCAGAGGTTGAACTCGATTTTTATAATTTTGAAGCGTTAAATTTGCCAAAGGACCATCCAGCGCGGGACATGCAAGATACTTTTTATATTACTGAGGAAATTCTCATGAGAACACATACTTCTCCTGTGCAAGCGCGCACACTTGCAGCGCTTTATCCTGAAACCAATGTGCGCATTATCGTTCCCGGCAGAGTATATCGCAGGGATGATGATGATGCTACACATTCTCATGCGTTTATGCAAGTAGAAGGTTTGGTTGTAGGACATGGTGTTCGAATGAGTGATTTAAAGGGTATGTTGTTGCAATTTGCGAGAGAAATGTTTGGCGAAGATCAGGAAGTTCGTTTGCGTCCAAGTTTCTTTCCGTTTACTGAGCCCAGCGCAGAATTAGATATTCGCTGCATCTACTGCGGTGGTAGTGGTTGTCGTACATGTAAAGATACTGGATGGATTGAGATCTTAGGGTGTGGCATGGTACATCCAAGTGTACTTGAGATGCAAGGATACGATGCACGCGAATTGAGCGGATTTGCATTTGGGATGGGCGTAGAGAGGATAGCGATGTTAGCTTATCGCGTGGAGGATATAAGACAATTTTATCAAAATGATGTGCGGCTATTAGAACAGTTTGCAAAATTAGTTCGATAGGAACAACGAACGCATGTGTAGGTTATCGTAGGGAGGTATATTGTGAAAATCACATGGAAATGGCTTTCGGATTATGTAGATATCAGTGATCTTACACCACAAGAAGTTGCACAGAAAATGACCAATGCGGGGATCCCTGTGGAGCATATGGCGCCTCTTGTGCAAGGAGTATCTGGTGTGGTCGTAGGTGAAGTGATCGAGGTTATACAGCATCCAAATGCAGATCGTTTGCGCGTATGTACAGTCAATGTAGGCGGATCTAACCATTTGACGATTGTATGTGGTGCTCACAATGTCGCTGCAACACAACGCGTTCCTGTGGCACTCGTGGGGGCGCAATTACCGTCAATGGAGATCGGGACATCCACACTCCGCGGTGTTGCATCAGAAGGAATGATCTGTGCAGTAGCTGAATTAGGGCTTGATCCGCATTCATTTCCAAAGGATCAGACGACTGGTATTTTCGTTTTACCAAGTGATGCGCCTGTAGGTGTAGACATCAATGACTACTTAGGCTTGAACGACATAGTGATGGAACTTGAACTGACGCCAAACCGTTCGGATTGTCTATCTTTGCGCGGCGTAGCCTATGAGGTGGCTGCTCTTTTCAACCGACAGGTACGTATGCCTTCCCCTCTTTTGCAAACGCCAGAAGATGATGTAAAGACGCTGTCTATTCGCTTAGATACAAAGGCTTGCACTGGTTATGCAGGTCAAGTGGTAGATGGATTAGTATTAGCCCCATCGCCCATGTGGATGCAAATGCGCTTGCTAGCAGTAGGTATGAGGCCAATTAACAATCTCGTCGATATCACTAACTACGTGATGTTTGAGTGGGGGCAACCTTTGCACGCATTTAATTACGCTGCCATTGCAAACCAGCAAATTGTCGTACGACAAGCGATAGCAGGTGAAACACTCACCACACTCGATGGGCAAACGCGTACGCTGACAGAAGATATGACAGTGATTGCTGATCCAACAAAAGCGCTCGGGCTAGCTGGAGTCATGGGTGGTGAAGAGAGTGAGGTTACACCTTCTACGACAGCTGTGGTAATTGAATCTGCTTTGTTTGATCCACTACAGACAAGGAAAACAGGACGCATATTGCAGTTGCGCTCAGAAGCAGGGGTGAGATTTGAAAAAGGATTAGACGCAACCGTGGTCACCTTAGCACTAGGGAGAGCGGTTGACCTGATGGTGCAATATGCAGGTGGGCGCGTTGCATCGGCACCCTCGATACAGGGTGAGGCGCTTTTCAATAACGAGAATGTGAAGGTGATTGTTCGTAAGAAACGCGTCTCGCAGTTGTTGGGATTTCCTGTATCGGAAAAAGAAATGCTAGACGTGTGTGCGAGGCTTCAATTTGATGTGTCTGCACAATCTGATGATTTAGTTGTTACTGTCCCACCGCGCAGAGCCGATATTACGATTGAAGAAGATATGATTGAGGAGTTTGCACGGCTTATTGGATATGATCATATTCCAACGACGATGATCGAAGGACCACTCACGGCAGGACAATTGACGAAAAACCAATATATGTCGCGCGTACTCACAGATCACTTCATCGCGCAAGGTTTTCAGGAAACGGTGACGTATTCATTCATTTCACCAGAAGATCTAACGCGTGTGCGCATTCCATTAGATCATCCCTATGGACGTGGGATCGTTCTCTTGCATCCGCTCTCCGATGAACACAGCATGTTGCGAACAACAATGCTCCCTTCTTTGCTAGACGTGGCGAAGACCAATGTCAGTCGCAGGCAGCTAGATCTGCGGTTATTTGAAATTGGGAAAATATATCTTGCACAGCAGTTCCCTTTAATAGAACAACCAAACGAACAAGTGATGTTGGCAGGGCTGTTGTTGGGACGGCAAAGACCATTGCATCCATATGACACTGTTCGTCCCTATGATTTTTATGATGCCAAAGGAATTGTAGAGAGTGCGCTTATGCGCGTTGGCGTGGCGCTTCCAGTCACTTTTGCGCGCTCCGACATGCCGTATTTTCATGGTGGGCAGGGCGCAGATATCTATATTGGAGAAGAAAAGCATGGGAGAGTTGGACGATTGCATCAGGCTGTATGCGATGCCTATGATCTATCTGTCGCCTATTATTTTGAAATAGATGTGGATGCAGTAGTTGGAGCCACTCAGACTAAACTAGCCGTTACACAACTTCCGCGTTTCCCAAGTGTGCAAAGAGATCTGGCTCTCGTCGTTGATGACAAACTTCCTGCACAACAAGTATTGGATACAGTTTCACAAGTGGCTGGAGAGGAATTATACGGGATCTCAGTTTTTGATATCTACACTGGAGATGGTGTAACAAGCGGATGTAAAAGCATCGCTTTACGTTTATCCTTTCGCTCTTTATTGCGGACATTGACAGATGAGGAAATGGAGACGACAATGAATCGTATCATCCAACATGTTAAGTCTGTCCATGGAGCGGTTTTGCGTGAATAACGAGAGACAAGTAGAAGACACCACTGTAAAGGAGCCCGCGGAGATGGTAGACGTGAACGACGAACAAAATCGCGTAAAGGTCACGATTTTTGGACAATCGTATACATTGCGGGGGTCTGGTTCGTCCGAGCGACTGACGCGCTTGGCTGCACTAGTCGACGGTAAAATGAATGCATTATTTGATCAGAATTCCCGTTTAGATTTTCAAACGTTAGCAGTTTTGACTGCGCTAAACTTAGCGGAGGAATATGATACTATCTCGTCTGAATACGATTCATTGCTCAGTGCGCTTGAACTAGAAATTAAGAAGTAGCTAGATAAGGGTGAGTGAAGGATTGGATATCGCCGATATCGTTATCATAGTCATCATCGTTTTTAGTGCATGGGACGGCTATCGAACAGGTTTTGTCGTACAGGTAGTTCGTTTGCTAGGTACTGTACTAGCGTATGTTTTAGCATGGAAATTCCATTCGATTTTGACGCCAACGCTTGCTCGCTGGCTAGAGGGCACGGTATTAAAACATGTACATCACGTGACGTCTAGTCCATTGTTTGTTCTGTTTGGAACACAACCAACACGAGCTGGTATTGCTATGGCAATGGGAAGTGCAATTTCATTTGGGATCGTATTTTATCTCTCATTATTCATTATTCGTTATGTCGGACACTTGCTAAATGTAGTCATGAGTTTACCCGTTCTTTCTTTGATTAATCGATTTGCCGGTTTAGTGGCTGGTGCTGTTATAGCGTTTGTACTTATTGCAGTCTTAATTAGTATCTTGTCTTATGTACCTGTTGCACCGCTTAAAGAACAAATTATGCACTCCGCACTTGCACCTATGTTTCAAGGGTTAGTTCGTCAACTGGATAAAATCGAGAGTTCTTTGTAACAGTTTTTATAGGATTATGATGAAAAAGAGCTGGAGCGAGAAAAAGTGATAAAGACATTTTCTCGCTCCAAGAGATTATACATGCAAGTTGCATTAGTCTAGATGCCCACCGCGCATGGTTGTGGGAACAAACAAGTCGATGATACCAATGATAAGGGATGCCAGTAAGGCTCCTAGTATCGTCACGTGCATACCAGGTACAATGGCTTGGGCTAAGAAGATGACGACTGCACCTGATATAAATCCAACAAGGCCGCGTCCATATGGAGACATTGAACGGCCAAAGAGACGTTCGATGACCCATCCTAATGCAGCAATGACAACTGCGGCAAAGAGCGCAGTCCAAAAACCTGCAATGTGAAATCCTGGATCGATCAGATCAATAAATAACAATACAAGAGCAGAAACTGCAAATCGGACGATGGTTCCTAACATGTACTCTCACCTCCACGTTTCACTTCGTGTAGTGTTTCCTGTTTAACGGGGAATCATGAAATTGTGTCAATGTTTATTTTGGGATGTGATGTGATCAGTGAATCAACGAGTATTTAAAATATTGGAGTACGATAAGATTCGGAACCAAGTTGTATCGTTTTGTAACACTTTGTACGGCTCCGAATGGGTGCACACCATGGAACCGTTCGAACAGTATGAATGGGCTGTTCATGCACAAGACGTCACAGAAGAGGCAGCCATTTTTTATCGATTGAAAGGCGATCCTCCGTTTGCTGTGACATCAGATATGAGGCCAGCGGTCATGCGGGCAAAATTGGGTAGCGTTTTATCTTCGATTGACTTAGTGGCAATCGCGCAGACCGCGCGTGGAGCTAGGCATATGCGCAAACTCATCGAAAGTGTGGCATTGCAAGCTGAAATTCCATATTTTGTAGAGATGTCCGAAATGCTATCTTTGGAAAAAATATTAGAAGATGAGATTTTTTTCTGTATTGATGAAGACGGTCTAGTGCAGGATAGGGCAAGCGCAGAACTGCGCGAGATTCGTCAAGACATGAAAACCGTTCAGATGAGGATGAAACGAGCACTTGATGAGCTCGTTCGCTCTCCCGGATTACAAAAATATTTGCAAGATCAGATTATTACGATGCGTGGTGATCGCTACTGTCTTGCTGTACGCACAGATAGTCAGCATGCTATTCGCGGAGTGGTTCATGATGTATCTGCCTCCGGTTCTACATTATTCATTGAACCTGAGCGCGTGGCACAGATGAGTAATGAATTAAAACGATTAGAGACTGCAGAATCTCGTGAGATTGAACGCATCTTGACGCAACTTTCTGCACATGTGACAGAGCATGAAGAAAAGTTACAGCATGCGATGAAGGCCATTGGTGAATTGGATTTTGCTTTAGCAAAGGCGCGCTTTGCTCACGCCGTGCATGCGGTGAAACCACAGCTAACTAGCGAGCCACGCCTGCATATACGCAAAGGACGACACCCTCTTCTTGATCCCAAGCGTGCCGTACCACTAAGTGTTCAAGTAGGTCAACCATTTTCGGCACTTGTCATTACTGGACCAAATACAGGTGGAAAAACGGTTACGTTAAAAACAATTGGACTCTTTGTCATCATGGCATTGTCAGGATTGTTCTTACCTGCAGATGAGGGTACGGAGATCGGTTTTTTTTCCGAAGTGTTTGCTGATATTGGAGATGAACAAAGTATCGAGCAAAACCTGTCAACATTCTCTAGTCACATGACTAATATCGTCCACATTCTAGAGCGAGCCGATGATCGCTCACTTGTGTTGTTTGATGAATTAGGTGCAGGCACAGATCCTACAGAAGGTGCGGCGCTTGCCATGGCCATACTAGATGATCTTCACCGGCGAGCAATTCGCGTAGTAGCGACTACCCACTATTCTGAGTTAAAAGCTTACGCATATACCACGGATTCGACTTCTAACGCGAGTATGGAATTTGATGTCGATACGTTATCTCCTACGTATCGTTTACTCTTGGGTATCCCAGGGCGTTCCAATGCGTTTGCAATCGCTCGTCGGTTAGGTTTGTCCTCGGCAATTTTAGATGTAGCAAGCGATAAGTTATCCACACAAGACGTGCGTGTAGAGCATCTGATTGGGAAATTACAGATGAGCGTAAAGATTGCACAAGATGAGGAAGAAAAGTGGAAGGCAGTTCACAGGGAAGCTATGGATCTGAAGCAGGATCTACTGGAAAAGCAAGAAGAAGAGGAAATGCTTGCAGAGTCGCGTAGAAAGAAAGCTGATGCAGAACTGCGCACGCGAATCGTACGCATGCAGCGCGAAGCAGAGACGATCCTTGCAGAGTTGCGGGAACTTCGCTCAAAAGGGATCGAACAATTGAAAGATCACGAGTTGACAGCCGCACGCAAACGCTTAGAAAGTTTAGTTCCAAATGAAACGCTACGAGCGGTGGCAAAAGTTAAAAAACAAAAAGAAGTAGCTGTTGGAGATGAAGTGCGCGTGCTTACACTAGCTGGTCAAAAGGCGACGGTCATAGCAGTTACCGCTGGGTCGGATGAATTGACTGTGGCTGTAGGCGCTATGAAAATGAAAGCGCGCAAAGAACATGTGGAGTTAGTGCGCAAAGCGAAGTATATCGATAAGCCTGTACCGACGATTTCACGAGCAGTGATCGATGTGAAACCGTCTTTAGACTTACGTGGTACAAATGTGGAAGAGGCGATTAGAGAAATTGACCAGTATCTTGATCGCGCCATTCTTGCAGGCTATCACCAAGTGTCTCTGATCCATGGCAAAGGCACGGGTGCTTTGCGTAAGGGGCTACAATCGTATCTCCGCCATCATCCGCGTATCAGTCATGTGCGCCTTGGCACTCAAGGTGAGGGAGACAGTGGTGTCACTGTGGTTGAGCTTGGTTGAAAGTCGGAGAGTGGGAACCCGCCACGCGGATCGAGTTCCTTTGGGATGCTCTCAGAGATGTCGCGCGGCGCATATTTTTGTAGCTTTTGATCAAGCGTGATGGCAGGACGATTAAATAAAATCTCAGTTTTTATTTCATACAAGGGTGTGTATTCTGTTGCAAGAACGCGCACCCCGTTTACTACCGTTGTAAATACGATTTGGTGACTGTGGCATATATCTGTTGGCTCTGTTCCTGCTGCAAAATAGTCAATTTCGGTATCATGAGCAGCTTTGCACAGTGGACTTGCTAGAAGGCCCGACTTTGTACAAATGACATAAGGGTGTATGGTGGCAGGGAGTACAAAGTGTTCCCGCCGTTGATTAATGACAGGTCCAAGGACACGCACGAACAGTTTTTGAGGACGTAAGGGTTCTGTATAGTGTGCCGTCGTGAGAAGTGCATGGGGGAAATCATAACCGACCCATGCACTCATAGTATAAGATGGCGTATAGCCCACAAACCAAGCATCTTTGTTATTGTCTGTTGTACCTGTTTTTCCAGCAACATCTACGTGGTGAAGCGAGCGTGCAATGGTATGTGCCGTTCCATAAGGGCTCTCTATGACTTGTTTTAACATCGTTGTTAAGAGGGCTGCCACTTCCGTATGAAATACACGATGGGTGCGCACCTCATGACGATAGACTTGCTTACCAAGAGAGTCATCAATTCGGTCAATAAGCGAAGGTTCAGTGTAAAGCCCCCCGCGTGCAAGTGTTGAATAGGCAGCAGCTAGCTCCTCAGGACTAACACCACCACGCGTGCCCCCGATAGCTAGACCTAAGCTATTGGCATCACTTTTTTCGATGCCTGCTAGACCTAGCTCCCAAGCGTAATGTGCGCCAATTTGCGGTCCCATCTGATTGAGTAGTGAAATAGCAGGTAAGTTATAACTATGCATAAGTGCATCTCGTGCTGTCATGAGACCGTGAAATTGATTATCCCAGTTCATAGGGAACCATTGTTTGCTAGGACTGTTTGGATCGTAGTATGTTTCAGGTATATCATCAACTACACTTCCAGGTGTGATGATACCATGTTCTAGTGCTGGGCCATAGACGACAAGTGGTTTAAGTGCAGAACCAGCTTGCCTACGCATTAACGTGTGATCCACTTGACTCTTTGCAAAATTTCTTCCGCCCGCTAGCGCTACAATGCGCCCGCTTGTATTTTGTATGATGACCATGCCTAGTTGTTCTTGTACGTGTCTTTTATTTTTGCGCTGTCGTCCCATAGATACAACTGTGAGATCCGGTGGAAAATCCCTCGTCGTAGCGATGGTTTGTTCCATTCGTTGCTGAAGTGAAGGGTCGATGGATGTATAAATGCGGTAACCACGAGATTCTAATTCAGTTTGGGCTTGGCTTTGCGAAATCCCCTCACTTTGTGCAATGAGACGTGGTGCAAGATGACTTACTTGTGCGAGGATGTAGGGGCTATTGCTTTCATAAGGAGCATACAAAATGCGATCGTGACGAACCTCTTGTAGGACTGGTTCAGCCATTGCATGCAGAAAATCGCCATCATGTAAATAGCCAAGTGTGTGCATCTTACCTAAGATATAGTGTTGCCGATCCAGCACATGTTCTGGATACTGTTCTAGGGAAAAGTAAGTTGGATTATTTGGGATAGCGGCTAGAAATGCTGCTTGTGCAGGTGAAAGATCTTTGGCATGTCGGCCAAAGATATGCAATGCTGCACTCTCCACTCCATACAGTGGAACCCCATGCACGCGTCCAAAATAGAGTGCATTAACATATTCGAGTAGAATTTGTTGTTTACTCTGCCGGTGTTCTAGTTCAAGAGCGAGCACCATTTCTTGTACCTTGCGGCGTACTGTGCGTTCTTGATTTGGAAACATGGCGAGTTTCACTGTTTGTTGAGTAATGGTTGAACCGCCACTGCGAATGGACTGGTGATGCAGATCATCCCATGCAGAACGAACGATGGCGAGTGGATCGATGCCTATGTGATGATAAAAATCTTTATCCTCTGCGGCAATAACTGCGTCTTCTAGTGGTAAGCCAGCATCTTGCAATGAGGTGAGTGGACGGCGGTCTCCCTCACTTGCAAAACGTCCAAGCACACTGCCATCACTTGCATAGACAAGTGACGCTGCAGAAAGATCGACAAAGTCAGATAGCCGCAATGCTGGAATATCCTTTAAAAGATAAGTGCTAATGCCTATGGCAAATCCGGTAATTACGGCAATTCCACCGAGTGCAAGTGCAAGGACTGTTTGCTTTTTATGTCTTTTCAATTTTTTTTGTTGTGCTCGATCTCGTCTGGAAACAGGAGTAGTGGGACGAGGGTCCTTATTTGACATGGAAAATCACCTCATGCGCGGTATTATGTTCCAATCTTGTGTTGCGCATTCGGAATTATATGTTACGATAGGTACTACATTTAAAAAGATGATACGTTGACAAAAGGCAAACTTTTCGCGTACAATAACTTACATTTCCTTAATATAAAATTCTAAAAGAGCCTGTTCAAAAAGGGGGCAGGTAAGACCCGCGCAGTGCAAGGAAGCAAGCCAAGAATGTGGACTGAGCGTACGTTTTGGGTACGTGAGGGAGCGTTCTTGGCGCTGACGCTGCCATGTGCCGGGGAGTTCTGACCCCTTTTTGAACAACCTCTAAAATAGCGATGAGAACTGAAGCGAACGTATCGTTCGCATGACTTGCAAGAGGTGCTTGTAGAGAGTTGGCGGTCGGTGCGAGCCAATAGCGACTTGTGACGAAGATACACAGTTTGAGCTAGATCGGATCCTTCACCGTTATCGATGTAGAGTGGGTGTGCGAGTTTGTGCACCAACAAGGGTGGTACCGCGAGTTGACTCGTCCCTTTTTAGGGGCGAGTTTTTGTTGTCCTCGCGACGAATGTGGCTTTGGATAAAATGGAAGGTGGAGTGATGGTAGATGGAGAATCAGATTACAGATAGTGAACAAGAAGTAGAACGTCAATTAGCGATCATAAGGCGTGGAGCAGTGGAGATTATCCCTGAAGAAGAATTGGCGGCAAAAATTAGAAAAAGTATACAGACAGGGCAACCCCTTCGCATTAAGTTAGGGCTTGACCCATCTGCACCAGATATTCATGTAGGTCATGTCGTCGTTTTAGAAAAATTGCGTCAGTTACAAGATTTGGGGCATATTGTTCAGCTAGTCATCGGCGATTTTACAGGGCGCATTGGCGATCCAACAGGAAAGTCAGAAACGCGCAAACAGCTCACAGAACAGCAAGTGAAAGACAACGCCTCATCATATGAACGTCAAGTGTTTAAGGTGCTTGATGAGTCGCGCACCGAAATTCACTTTAATTCTACTTGGCTTGCACCGTTATCATTTGCAGATGTCATTTTACTTGCCCAAACATTGACCGTTGCGCGCATGCTAGAACGCGATGATTTTAAGAAAAGGTTTACTCAAGGTGCGCCTATTAGTATCCACGAATTCTTTTATCCGTTGATGCAAGGGTACGACTCAGTGGCATTACAAACCGATATTGAGCTTGGTGGGACAGATCAAACGTTCAATTTGCTCATGGGACGGACCCTGCAAAAAGAGTATGGATTAGAACCGCAAATTGCGTTGACAATGCCCATCATCGAAGGACTAGACGGAGTACAAAAGATGTCTAAGAGTCTATCTAATTACATTGGAGTTGATGAATCCGCAAAAGAAATCTATGGTAAATCGATGTCGATTCCAGATGAACTGATGATTAAATACTATGATCTTTTAAGTGGCTTATCAAAAGAAGAAGTACAAGAGATACAGGCGGCGCTAACAGGAAATCAGTTGCATCCACGAGATGCAAAAATGCGTTTAGCGTTCTTACTGACTGCGCGCTTTCAGGGCGTGGAAGCAGCAGAAATTGCACAGGAAGAGTTTGTGCGCGTCTTTCAAAAGCATACGCTTCCAGACGATATACAAGAGTTTCCTGTAGCAGGTGCTCCAGTGTCACTCGTCGCACTACTTGTCAGTGCAAAGCTTGCACCAAGTAACTCAGAAGCGCGCAGATTAATTACAGGAGGCGGTGTGCGACTGGATAGTCAACAAGTATCAGATCCTACTTTTATGGTTGAGCCGCGTACGGGGATGATTGTTCAAGTGGGTAAACGCAAATTTATCAAGCTACTGATCTCCTGATTAGTGTGCATTGTGGCCCAATTGCGCATAAACTCCTAAGGGAGCGTGTCCTATTTCAATAAACGCTAAGTGATCACATGCGTAAGTGTGAAAGTACGCGCCCTGATACTGTGTGAGTAGGGGGCTTGGCGATGCGCTTTCGAGCGAGGCGTAAGCCATCAGCATGGAGACGTTATACGATCATGAGTGTTCTTTTTTTATTCTTATCACTCGTTTCTCTGGTATGGAGTATCGAACAACTTGATCGTAGCTTGCGTCCGCCATTTATGGCCATGGCAACTGGAATAGCGAGACAAATGGCAACGCAGGCCATCAATGATGCACTGACTAAACGCGTGGCAGAAGACACGGAGTATGCAAAATTAATTGTCGTAGACAAAGATCAAGCAGGTCACGTGACGAGTGCGCATTTCAACTTTGCTGAAGTCGCACGCATTGAAAGTATTACTACGTTACGAGTCCAAGATGCATTGATGCATTTACAAGAACGGACAATTTATGTACCGGCCTTGCAAGCTATGGGCAGTGCCGTCTTGGCTACGCTTGGTCCTTCTATCCCTTTGCGCATTGAACCACTCGGGTCGGCGCAAAGTGAGGTTGAACCGGTTGTAGAGACGGCAGGGATTAATCAAACAGTGCACATTTTGTATTTGCATATTACAGCACAAGTGATTGTGGTTGTTCCATTTATTACAGCGCCTGTGCGTGTAGAGACTAAGATCCCTATTGCGTATGTTGTATTTGTTGGCAATGTACCGCAGACGACGATGGTCGGAACAGGCGCACCGCAATTCTCAATGCCTGCACCATCCCCTTTACGAGGAACTCACTGAGCGTGTGGGGAAAGTAGGCAATGTGGGGGGAGAATCTTAGGTATGATCGGATTTCTAGGACCGCATGGAACCTATACAGAGCAAGCAGCGAAGTTTTTCGCTTTTATGTTTGGTGAAACGAGTGTACCTATACGACCGTATGCATCTATTACGCAAGTCTTTGATGCGGTTGAAATTGGAGATGTGATGTATGCTGCATTGCCAATTGAAAATTCGCTAGAAGGCTCTGTATTGGTTACGCTTGATCGCTTATCAGTAGCGCCACTTTATATTTTTGCAGAGGTCTCTCTGCCGATTCGCCATGCTGTATTTGGATGGAAAGATACCGATCATGATCGCGTGAAACAAGTGCTATCACATCCTCAGGCACTCGCGCAATGTAGAAATACGCTACTTAGACTTTTCCCATATGCTGTGCATATCGATGTTGACAGTACGGCAGCAGCCATTGCAAAGGTAGCCAAAGAACAGGATCCGACACAGGTTTGTGTGGGGAGTGTGGAAGCGGGGCAAGCTACTTTGTTGCAATTACTTCATATGGATGCGCAAGATGTCCCTGATAATGTGACGCGATTTGTATTGATCGGTCAACAGGAGCATCCAGTTCCTGTGTCCATTGCACAGGCAGCGGCAGTGCATAAAACATCATTATTACTGCAATTAGGTGATGATCATCCGGGTGCACTCTATGATGTGCTAAAAGTATTTGCTAAGAGTGAGTTAAACTTATCGCGACTTGAATCGCGACCAACGAAAAAGGGTCTCGGTAGTTATCAGTTTTACCTTGATGTACTTGGAGTGCGCGATGATGCGCGAGTGTTAGATGCTTTGCAACAAATCGAACAAATCGAAGGATTTTCCATGCGTGATTTAGGAAGCTATCCTTGTTTTACTCATTTTAAGTAAGGAATTTGACAGATTTCGTCGAAACACCTATAATTACGTCACAACTTATTTTAAACTGAAAAGAATTGCAAGGAGCGTACACCATGTGCCTATTTCCCCCCCACGCATATTGGTAACGGACTCTGCAATTCTTTTTGGGTTATATTTCTTTTGGACAACCCCACTTCATAAACACTGCCTATGTTTTGCATTTATCCTGTCACTTTGCCTATCTCTGCATATATTGCTAGGGATATCTGACCTGGGAGGTCGAAAAAGGTGAAATTGTACACAGTACAACAGGGTGACACGATGTGGAAAATTGCAAAACGTTATGGCATACCAACACAGGCGCTCATCAGTGCCAATCCGCATATTTATGATTCCAATGTTTTGCATATTGGCGATCAATTGTATCTACCTATTGATCACAATGAAATGCCTCCAATTGCATCTGGATTTGACGGATTCAATTTGCCTACACCAACATGGCCCTACGTAGTGAAAAAAGCGGATACATTATGGAAAATTTCACATCAGGTGGGTGTTCCGCTAGAGTTTATTGTCATGGCCAATCCTCAAATTTCAGATCCAAATCAAATTGTTCCAGGGCAAGTTGTGCAGATTCCTTCACAACCACAAGGTGGAATGGGTTATGGTCAACAGGGGTCAAACAGCATGTCACCAGTTCCAACGCAACCACCTGTAGGTACACCACCCGCGCCCACACTACAGCAACAGGTAAGTAGTCAAACTCCACAGCCTTCTCCTATGAAGCCTGTACCACCATCGAATCAAGGTGGGACACCTCCTGCAGGATATGGGTTTAATGCATCTTTTGACGCAGAGTACTTTGAGCAACCCATCATGCCAAAACAACCGCAACAATTGCCAAAGTCGATGCCAAAACCTCCTAAAATGAAGGTTGCACCGCCTAGCGTGGCTAAACTCTATGTGCAAGAGACCGATCAATATGTACAAGAAAAAGCGATCTATCCCAAACAACCAAATGGTGAAATGATTATTTGTGAAGACCCTAGTTTACCTTCTAATATGATCATTACTGGCATGGGACCAGAAATACCAATGATGTCACAGCAACCGATGATGCCACCATTTGCCCCATTTGCTCCATTTGGTATGATTCAAGAAACGCAAGTGAAAAAGGAAGTGAAACTACGCGAGAGTTCATCTTTGTGGGAGATGGAATCATCGTGGTTTCGCGAATCTCGGTCACACTAACCATGGATTCGTTGTAAGAGATCTGATGTGGGTATGTGTGTAGGATGTAGGGACACGTGTAGCCGTCAGGGAGTGGGACGTATGGAGAAGTGGATGACAGAGAACATCGTGCAGGATGTACAAAAGGCGTATGACGTAAAAATTTGGGCGACACTGCCAATGCGCAGTGTCGTCGGATTGGCGAGTGACCGTGGAAGATTGATTGTCAAACGCTATGGACAAAAGCAAGAGTTGTCACGAGAACGCATGGAAGCTATCGTAGATGTGAAAGAGCAACTCGCGAATAGGGGACTCTGTAGTCCGTACTTACGCACAATAGAGGGTCAGGGTTACTATCGTTTGGGTAGTGATCTGCTCACTGTAGAACCGTGGATTGCAGGCAAACATGCAGATTTTTCTGATCGATTCGATCGTCTGCGTGCGGTTCAAGCGGTTGCTAGGTTACATCATGTGAAGCTTGCCGTGCCATATCGTTTACATGTAACACAGTCTATCGCGCAGAAATTTTCGTATCGTTTGCGTAAAGCAGTAGATGTAGTGAATGCAGGCGGGTTACAAGGGATCTCGCAAAAAGAGTGGGATACATGTAGAAGGCAAGCGGAGCATATCTTACGTATCTTACCAGAAGAGGAATTGCAAAGCTTGACACAAAAGAGTCGCGATGCAGGAGTATTGTGCCACCGTGATTTAGCGCCGCATAACATCTTGGTGCAGTCTGGAATGCCGGCAAAGTTGATTGATTTTGACTTGGCTGGATCAGACACGCCATTATATGACTTGCATCAGATATTTGACCATATGGCATATCGCACAGGAACGCTTGACTGGTTCGATGAAACGCTCTATGCATATGTTGCGATTCATCCACTTAGCTTGCGCGAGCAGGCGCTGTTACGCTTGTTATTACGCTTTCCAACCCCTTTATTAAGGGAGATTGGAGAGTTGCAGGCAGCGCACTCAGCGCGTTCAAAAAAGCGAGCGACGATGCGTGTTCGCTATGTCAATCGCTTGATGCAAGAGCGACTGCATGCAAACACATGATATACTACGCATAATGATCATGCCGCAGGCAAGGAGTCTGCGGCAAATGCAAAGGAGGCTATGGAGTGAAGTCAATTCGCGTAGCGCTTGGACAAGTCCGTCCAAAGCTGGGAGATATCCGTACAAATGCGGATAAATTATTGGATTTTATTCATCGTGCAAAACTAGATCATGCAGATGTTATTGTATTTCCCGAACTATCACTGACAGGATATCTCTTGCGCGATCTTGTATTTGATGTGGCGCGCAGATTGGACGATCCAGTAATCGCGACAATAGTTGGTGCGAGTACAGATATCGATATTGTCTTTAGTTTTGTGGAAGAAACGGATGACCATCTGTTTTATACTAGTTCTGTTTATGCGTCTAAAGGGCGTGTGATACATGTGCATAGAAAAGTTTATTTACCAACATATGGATTATTTGAAGAAGGGCGTCATTTTGCAAAGGGAAATAACATTGAATCGTTTGCGTGTGGAAGTCATCGCGCGGGCATCGCTATTTGTGAAGATGCTTGGCATCCATCGGTTCCATATCTGCTATCCGTTGCAGGTATGGACATCCTATACATCCCATCTGCAGGGCCAGGACGTGCACTGAGTGGAGACCCGCATTCTGGATCGCAACAATTCTGGGAACGACTGATTCGCACTTATGCGCAACTGTATACCTGTTATGTGGTATTTGTGAATCGCGTGGGATTTGAGGATGGATTGTTTTTTTTCGGTCATTCTGCAGTCGCGGGACCGGATGGTGAGTTACTTTGTGTCATGGATTCACACGATGAGGATATGCATATAGTCACGCTGGACTTGTCGCGCATTCGCACAGAACGATATCGGTCACCGCTTTTGCGAGATGAGGATGTGTATTTGACTCACCGTATATTAGGACGATTAGTGGAGGAACGACAATGACACAAAGTGAAATGATAGCCAAAAAGTGCGAGTCACTTGAGCATCACGTAGCCGATGTGATTCCTATTTTGGTAGAATTTTTGCGCCAAGAGGTAGAAAAATCGGGATTTGGTCGTGTGGTGTTTGGGCTTTCAGGCGGTATTGATTCGGCAGTCGTAGCCTATCTTGCTGTAGCCGCATTTGGTCGAGATCGCGTTCATCCTATTATTATGCCGTATAAAACGAGTAGCAAAAGCAGTGTGGCAGATGCAAAAGAGGTACTTGCAGCGCTTGACCTACCGCTGACGATGGTCGATATTTCACCACAAATTGATACTTACTTTGGTTTGCAAGAAGACGCGACGGCTTTGCGTAAAGGCAATAAGATGGCGCGTGAGCGAATGTCCATCATCTATGATCAGTCTGCGAAGTTAAAAGCATTGCCGCTTGGAACGAGCAATAAGACTGAATTATTATTAGGCTATGGAACGCAGTTTGGTGATCTAGCATCCGCGTTAAACCCGATTGGCGACTTGTATAAAACGCAGATTCGGCGCCTTGCACGGCTACTCTCTGTTCCGTTGTCGATCATAGAAAAGCCGCCTTCAGCAGACTTGTGGGAAGATCAAACGGATGAGTCTGATTTTGGTTTTACATATGAGGAAGCTGATGTGATGTTACACATGCTGATTGATGAACGACTTTCACCAGAAGAGGTGATCGAACGAGGATTTGAAGCGAGCGTTGTCGAAAGTATCATGCGGCGAATTCGCCAAAATCAATTTAAAAGACGCATGCCAATTATTGCAAAGTTGTCAAGTCGAACGATCGGGATCGACTTTCGTTATTCGCGTGATTGGGGCATGTAGGCGGAGGACAGTATGTCAGGACACTCAAAATGGAAAAATATTGCTCATCGCAAAGGAAAACAAGATTCTTCTAAAGGCCAATTATTTACTAGACTATGTAAAGAGATCTATACGGCAACAAGACGCGGTGGGGCCAATCCAGATACCAATTACCATTTAAAGATGGCGCTTGAAAAAGCACGCGTTGCGAGTGTTCCAAATGACACGATTACAAGGACGATTGCGAAAGCCACAGGAACATTAGAAGGCGTTCGTTATGAGGATCTCTTGTATGAAGGGTATGGGGCGAGCGGTGTGGCTATGATGGTTACTCTTACAACAAATAATCGCAATCGTACAGCCGCAGAAATGCGTCATTTATTTACTAAATACGGTGGATCGCTTGGTGAGTCCGGTTCTGTGGCATGGATGTTTAAGCATACTGGGGTCTTGACAGTTGATGCAAACCAAGTGACGATATCAGAAGATGATTTTGCTCTAGCTATGCTTGAAGCGGGTATGGAAGATTATGAAATAGAAGATGGTCAGTATCTAATCTATGTAGCACCAGATCATCTTGTCAACCTTGAAGCTACATTGAATGCGCAGGGGATCCAATCAGAAAGTGCAGAAATCACGTATATTCCAAATACTTGGGTCGATGTAGCGACTGAAGTTGTCGATTCAGTTGCAACGTTACTCAATCTGTTAGAAGAACATGAAGATGTTCAGAGTGTCGCTACGAATGCGAGATTCCCAGATGAGATTGGTAGTGAGGGGTAAATCATGAGGATCTTAGGGATCGATCCTGGGTTTGGGCGGACAGGTTATGCAGTTATTGAAACAGGACAATCCTTAAAAGCTATAGAATATGGATGTATTGAGACTCTCCCGCATACGCCAAACGGATCGCGTTTTCGCGATATTTTCGAGGCTGTAACGGATGTGATCGAACGTCATCGGCCTGATGTGGCGGCGATTGAGCAACTTTTTTTTAATCGCAATGTGACGACAGCTTTTACTGCCTCAGAAGCCCGCGGAGTAGTTGTACTAGCAGCTGAGTTAGCTTCTATACAGCAGTTCTCTTACACACCGTTACAGGTTAAAATGGCTGTAGTGGGGTATGGCCGTGCGGATAAAAAACAAGTGCAAGAGATGGTGCGCGTTTTGCTAAAGCTTCCTACGCTCCCAAAACCAGATGATGCGGCAGACGCTCTAGCGATTGCTATTACGCACGCTCATAGTTATCGCATGGCAGGGCGCGTGGATGGAGGAGGAAGGACTGTGCGAGGGGAGGTGCAGAGATGATCGCTCTCATGGATGGAATCATCGACACGATAGAAGAGGATGCAGTCATTCTCTTAGTGGGTGGGATTGGTTACCGCGTATACATGCCAGTGTCCATGATTGCAGAACTAGACGTTGGCCATACAACGCGATTGTACACACATCAGCATGTTCGTGAAGATGCGATTTTATTGTATGGGTTCACGACAGATGTATCGCGTAAATTGTTTTTGCGCTTACAAAGCGCAAGTGGCATTGGACCCAAAGTTGCAGTCGCGATGCTGCATCATCTAACTTCGGTACAGATTGTAAGAGCTGTACAAAGTGGCGATGTTGTTCAATTGACCCAAGTTCCAGGGGTTGGTGCTAAAACTGCTCAAAGGTTGATTTTAGAGTTAAAAGATCGAGTGGCAGATCTTTTGCCTGATAGGGAAGATGGCGATGCAGATATACTTCCTGTTATCGCAAAAGCAAAAGGTGGAAAGGCAAGTCAGTTCTCAGAAGTAAGTGCAGCATTACTTGGTCTTGGTTTCACAGATCGTGAAATCCAATCGATCTTACAAGACATCGGAGATGAGATCGCAGATAAGAGTATAGCTGATGGGGTGAAGCAGGCGCTACGGGCGTTGGCAAGGTAACGAACCCCTTAGATCATAAAGGGGGAAACATACGTGCATGAGCGCATTGTGGATGCTGTGCAACTAGAAGAGGATAGAAAAGAAGAATCACTAAGACCGCGTTATTTGCATGAATATATTGGACAGCAAGGCATAAAAGATAATCTGCGAATTTATATCGATGCTGCAAAATTGCGTCAAGAATCACTAGATCACGTGTTACTATATGGCCCTCCAGGACTTGGAAAAACATCGTTGGCACATATTATTGCAAATGAGCTCAATGTAAATATTCGCGTCACGTCTGGACCTGCTATCGAAAGAGCGGGAGATCTTGCTGCCATTGTGACCAATTTATCAGAAGGTGATGTTTTCTTCATCGATGAGATTCACCGCTTGCCAAAAAGCGTGGAAGAAGTGTTATACCCGGCGATGGAGGATTTTGCAGTCGATATTATGATTGGAAAGGGCCCGAGTGCGCGCGCTTTGCGGCTAGAGTTGCCCCCCTTTACTTTAATAGGAGCCACAACGCGTGCGGGACTATTATCTGCGCCGTTACGAGATCGTTTCGGGGTGGTTGCTCATTTGAATTATTTCCCTGTGGCTGATCTTCAACGTATTGTCGTGCGCGCGGCAGCTATTTTCGATATTTTATTGGATGAGGCTGGTGCTGCTGAAATTGCGAGGCGCTCGCGGGGGACACCGCGCATCGCCAATCGACTGTTGCGGCGCGTTCGAGATTTTGCGCAAGTTGTAGGAGATGGCCAGATTGATTATGAATTGGCTATCGAGGCACTGGCACGCATGAATGTGGACGCTTATGGACTAGATGAACTAGACCATCGTTTGTTGCTCGGGATTATTGAAAAATTTGGCGGTGGACCAGTGGGGCTGGATACACTTTCAGCAACTGTTGGAGAAGATGCAGGAACGATCGAAGATGTGTATGAACCTTATTTATTACAAATGGGCTTACTGAAAAGAACGCCGCGCGGTCGTGAAGCTACGGAACGAGCCTATGCGCATTTCGGGAAACTATATCCAACACAACAATGAGCGAGCTACGGACATAACGACGAGGTTGCAAGCGAATTGATGTAGAAAGGTGGCGCAGCCGGTGATTCGTCTATCGATGCGACGGAAGCAGGCAGCTTTACCTGATACGCTAGAGGAACTGGTCGCGCTTGCAGCCGCAGGAAGGCGCGATGCGCGCGAACAGCTCTTACATAGCTATCTGCCATTTGTTGAACGGGTTGCATCGACGACCTGTGGCCGGGCCATCGCACGAACGGATGATGAGTTTCAAATTGCACTTTTAGCTCTTGATGAAGCGATTAGTTCCTATGTGACAGAGCGTGGAGCATTTATTCGATTTGCGGAGACGGTCATGCGCAGGAGGCTTATCGATTCATTCCGGGCCAATCAGCGCAGGCGTGAGTTACCCTTTACGGCGTTTGATGAAACGGATGAAGAAGGCAATGTGCAAAACTCAGTTGAGGTTGCTACAGCGCTTCATGCACATCAGCATCAGGAAGAAGCAGCAATACGTGCAGATGAAATAAAAAGATACTCTGATGAACTAGAATTATATGGGATACATTTTATGGATTTAACGGAAAACAGCCCAAAACATGCGGACGCCAGAGAGCATGCGTTAGAGGCAGCTAGAGTCGTTGCTTTTGATGAGACGTTGCGAGCTTATTTTCTTAAAACAAAGTCATTACCTTTAAAACAATTGGCGCCACAAGTTGCCGTGAGTCGCAAAACGCTCGAACGACAACGCCAATATATTATTGCGGCGATCGTTCTATTGCTTGGAGATTATGAGCTTTTGCACTCGTTTGTTATGGGGGGTGAGCGGCGATGACGCGCGGAGTTGTCATGGAATTGCTCGATGAGCGGACAGCTGTTGTCCTCACTTCTGAATTTACATTTGTACGCGTAGTTCGTCAGCCATATATGGCAATTGGTGCTGAACTCGATGAATTCTTTCCACTTGTACAAAAAGCAGGGTGGATTGAGCGCTTTCGCCAGGCGCTTTTCAATAAGAGATATGCCACTATAGGCGTTGCAATCGCATCGCTTTTCGTTGCAGCGATGCTTGTCTTCTCACAGTCAACTGCAGTGCAGGCGGCTCCATATCTCTATTTGTCCCTTGATGTAAATCCCAGCATTGAACTTACAGTCAACCAATCAGATCATGTTGTGCAAGCGGTTGGGCTTGATGCAGACGGTGTAAAAGTGTTGAAAACATTGACCTTGCCAGGTGAAGAATTGCCAGTTGCCATTAAAGACTATATCCAATATATATCTAAACAAGGGTATTTAACAAAGCATTCAGATGTAGTTATTGTTGGTGCCAGAGGACAAATGGCTACTAAAGAGGTGCTTTCTAACATGTTGTCCAATGTTCGCACAGAGATCTCAGCCACCTTGATGCCAACTAAAATTCCATTGATCTCACTTGTTGTCACCAAGAATTTTTTTAACCAAGCTGTGGCAGATCATGTGTCGCCAGGAAGACTTGCTCTATATGTAGAAGCAAAACGTCGTGGGCAATCAGTGTCGTGGCAGGATATTGTGCAGGGGCATTTAGCTCAAGCGGTCGGAGGACCAGTGCCTTTACAACAATTACTCCATGTCATGCAACATGATTCCACATTAAATGCTGCTTTGCATGCAGTTGTGGTGCAGGAAGCGCATCGTCAACCGCCTTTACAACCGGTGCAGGATACCGCGAATGGTGTGCCCTCTGTTCCTTTGCCGCCATTGCCAAGTCATCTCTTACCGCTACCGCGTGGGATAACAAAAACAATACAAGTAGACGTCCCCATAGTGAAACAACCATCTTCAACTCTTACAAAACAACATACAACTAAACAAGAGCGGGGTGTAGGTACAGCATTACCATCTCTCCCCGCGTTACCCGTTATTCAGCATTCAGCTGTTGTAAAAAACATAGAACATACACTGACACATACGATTGCAAATGTGGTGCCAGGTTCGTTAGATGTTCTTCATAGTACTCATCAAGGCACAGTAAAGGATCAAGGATCAGTGCATGCCAACGGGAACGGCAATTTGTTGCAACAAGTGCCGTTGTTGCCATAGGATATCTTATTTTCCTCTTGCATTTTGTACTTTGCAACCTCTGTGATATAGTGCGAAGTGTAAGAGGCGGTGATATCCATTTATGAATACGAATGACTATGATTTTATTCTACCTGACGAATTGATTGCCCAAACACCACAGACTGATCGTAGTTCATCGCGATTACTCGTGGTGAATCGCACATCAGATGAGCTTTCTCATGCACACTTTTATGATCTACCAAAGTACTTAACAGCTGGAGATGTGGTCATTGCAAATGACTCTCGCGTGATTCCTGCTCGATTATTTGGTCGCAAGCCAGACACGGGAGCAGTCATAGAACTACTATTATTGCGTCCTTATGCAACACCTGGAACGTGGGAGGTTTTGTTGCGCCCAGCAAAGCGTGTGCCTATTGGCAAGCACATAGTCTTTGGAGACGGGCAACTCACAGCCACAGTACGTGCGGAGCTTGAAGGTGGAACGCGAGTTGTCGAATTTTCAGCAAGTGGAGTAGTATTTGATACACTTCTTGAGATGTTTGGCCAAATGCCCTTGCCGCCCTATATTAAAGAGCGCCTAGAAGATCCTAACCGCTACCAGACGATCTACGCCCGTGAAAAAGGCTCGGTAGCCGCACCGACGGCTGGATTGCACTTCACCAAAGAAGTCATGGAGCAATTGCAAGAAAAAGGTGTTCATGTTCACTTTATTACCTTGCATGTTGGGCTCGGTACGTTTCGACCTGTGCAAGTGGATCGCATTGAAGATCATCACATGCATGAAGAGTGGTATCGCGTTACCAAAGACGTGTTTACTGCTGTTGAAACGGCAAAACAAGCAGGAAATCGCGTACTTTGTGTAGGAACGACGACTGTGCGAGCGATGGAATCTGCTTGGTTACTACGAGATGAAGGATTACAGGATCAAGAGATTAGTGGGTGGACGTCTATTTTCATTTATCCAGGATTTCAGTTTCACGTGGTGGATGCACTCATCACCAACTTTCATCTACCGCAATCCACTCTTCTTATGCTTGTATCTGCTCTAATTGGCCGTGAACGTTTACTTGCTACGTATCAAGTGGCTGTAGAAGAAAAGTATCGATTTTATAGTTTTGGTGATGCAATGCTTATTTTGTAAAGGAGAAGGGATCTACGTAGATGGCTGCAATGTCTTTTGAATTATTGAAAACATCCAGCGACACCGCTGCGCGTCGAGGGAGAATTCACACACCACATGCAACAATTGAAACACCCGTATTTATGCCAGTGGGTACGCAGGCAACTGTGAAGACGTTGAGCCCTGAAGAATTGATGGAGATTGGCGCACATATCATTTTATCCAATACGTACCACTTACATTTGCGGCCAGGTGAAGATATTGTGCAAGGGGCAGGCGGGTTACATGGATTTATGCATTGGCCACGCGCTGTATTGACAGATAGTGGTGGATTTCAGGTGTTTAGTCTATCGAACTTACGTAAAATATCAGAAGAGGGCGTAGAGTTTCGCTCACATATTTCTGGAGAAAAGCGATTTTTAAGTCCTGAACGATCGATAGAAATACAACATGCACTAGGGGCAGATATCATTATGGCATTTGACGAATGCCCACCTCATCCAGCAGATCGAGAGTATATCTACAACTCTCTTTTGCGCACTACACGCTGGGCAAAGAGGTCTAAAGAAGCGCATCATAGGACATCACAACAGGCGTTATTTGGTATTGTGCAAGGTGGGATGGAACTTGATTTGCGGCGATTTGCTGCAGAATCTTTGGTTGAACTTGATTTTCCAGGCTATGCGATAGGTGGGCTCAGTGTCGGTGAACCAAAACCGTTAATGAACGAGGTATTAGCACATACGACACAATATCTACCTGCTGATAAACCACGCTATTTGATGGGCGTAGGGGCACCGGATGATTTATTCGAAGGGGTTATGCGTGGGGTCGATATGTTTGACTGTGTCTTGCCAACGCGTATTGCTCGCAATGGAACAGTCTTTACTTCTACAGGTAAGCTTGTCGTGCGAAACGCCGGCAATGCAAAAGATTATGCACCACTTGATGAACATTGTGATTGTTATGTTTGTAAAAATTACTCGCGAGCGTATATTAGACATCTTGTAAAAGCAGAAGAGACATTTGGTATTCGTTTGACCTCGTATCACAATGTCTATTTTTTGGTTAAACTAATGGAAAAGATTCGCGTTTCTATTGAAAATGGTACTTTTCTTGCGTTACGCAAACAATTTTATGACGCATACGGTTATAATGAAAACGCAATGTGCTAATAAGCACAGTGAAGGGGGATGTAACATGTCAGAAAGTGCATTAATGCAATATTTACCACTGATTCTGATCATTGTTGTTTTTTATTTCTTATTGATTCGACCACAGCAAAAAAGACAACGGGAGCGCAGTAGTTTATTACAATCACTGCAATCGGGAGATCAAGTGGTCACCATTGGCGGGATCCATGGAACGATCACTGCCATTGATGGCAATATCGTGAAGTTGCGTATTGCTCCAGATCTAGAAGTTACTTTTGAACGAAAGTCAATTGATTCAGTTCGGAGAGATGTGTAGTGGCAATGATTAAGACACCGGAACAAATTGCGCGTATGCGTGAAGCGGGAATGATTCTGGCGTCTTGTCATGAAGCATTAGCATCGTATATAAGGCCTGGTGTTACCACGAGCGAAATCGACCGCTATGTGGAAGAATTTTTGGCGAAACGAGATGCCACACCAGAACAAAAAGGCTATCAAGGATATCCGTATGCAACTTGTGCATCTGTCAATGATGTAATTTGTCATGGATTCCCATCCAGCTATGAATTACAAGATGGAGACATTATTAAGGTAGATATGGTTGTGAACCGCAACGGTTGGTTGGCAGATTCTGCTTGGTGTTATGCTGTAGGAGCAATTACTGATGAAGTACAGCGATTACTTGACGTGACAAAGCAGTCACTCTATCTAGGGATTGAGCAAGCGGTAGTTGGCAATCATCTAGGTGATATTGGACACGCTATTCAATCTTACGCAGAACCTCAAGGTTTTTCTGTTGTGCGTGACTTTGCAGGACATGGGATTGGGCAAAAGTTACATGAACAACCAATTATTCCGCACTATGGACGTCCAGGCACAGGCATGTTATTGCGAGAAGGTATGTGTCTGACTATTGAACCGATGCTAAACATGGGTACATATAAGGCTAAGGTGGATGGTGACGGCTGGACTGCTCGTACGCTCGATGGGAGATGGTCTGCCCAGTATGAACATACGGTTGCCATTACTAAGGATGGACCAGTTATTTTGACAACACTGTAAAGATAAGATGAAACGAGCGTAAAATGACGACCTTCTTCTTTTAGAAGGTCGTCATTTTACTATGTATGCAATGCATGTAAAGCATAGGTTAGCGTTTCATATTCACGCCAATTGTTCCGCCAAAAGCGCCAATCAATCCAAGCAGTGCAATGCGTACAAGCGTCTGAGCTTGAAAAGCTGCACTGACATCGACGAGACTACCAACAACAGCTAACATTGCGCTAAATAATAGGGCTGTGATTCCGCCATAGTACCAACCCCGGGTGCCTGCACTTCGAGCCGCGATGATGGCTCCAATGAGCGCAGATAGTGCGTTGATTGTGTAGGCGGCATAAGGTAACGTACTTTCAGAGAAATTCGACCATGTGTAGATTCCTGCCATGACTAAGGTACACATGAGTGACGTCACAAATGCCACAATAATGCCTAAGACAAGTGGTGATCCATGGAAATCTGTTTTTAGGTCTGACCACATTTTTCCGTTCAATTTTTAGCCCCCCAGAGGAGAATCTATACTCTATGTTTATATGAGGGGCCTGTCTCTAATATGTTAGTTTGGTGTAGCTCGTACATGAAAAATGGGCATGTGTAATTGCCTGAACTTTTGTTCATACTCTGTTTGTATATATTTACCGCGAGCTTCTTCGCCGTTAGGAGCCATATCTGCTACTTGTTTATCCAATTCTTGAATCATCCAACCATTGTTAAGCAGTGATTGTAACGACCATTCAAAAAAACTGAGATTATCAGTTTTACATTCAAGCACTCCATTGACTCTCAATAGTTGACGATAGATAGCTAGATGATTGGCGTGTGTAAGACGCTTAATATCGTTGCGACGACGTGGCCAAGGATCTGAAAAGTTAAGATAAATAGTCTGCATTGAGTGTTGCGGTAAGAAGGATAAGGCCGTTTTAACATCTGTTTGAATAAAACGCACATTTTCTATGTGTTGTTCATGAGCCAGAGTGGCGGCGCGTGCAATAATGACGACAAATTTTTCGATCCCGATAAATAATGTTGAAGGGTGATGTGCTGCCATTTGTGATAAAAATGTGCCTCTTCCGCATCCAACTTCGAGTTCCAATGCTTCGTAAGCATTTATCCATTCTTGTGGAAACATTCCATGTAAAGGGTCAAAAAAGAGCGAGCTACTTTTTTGTAGCATTTCAGGAACTTTATCTTTGCCGCGTATTCTCAATAGCAATCCTCCTCATACTACAGTTGGTTGGCAAATGGGGGGCGAATACATGATCATTTGGACATTATTGATTCGCACAGTATTTACGTATGGATTTGTTTTTTTGGCATTGCGCATTATGGGGAAACGTGAAATAGGCAAATTATCCGTTTTCGATTTAGTGGTCTCCATTATGATCGCTGAGATATCTGCCGTTTCCTTACAAGATCTAAGAATACCTGTATGGCATGGTGCCTATATTATTGCGTTATTGGTTTTACTTCAAATTGGGGTCTCCTTGTCTACTTTACATAGTCGACGATTGCACGATATGGTCGAAGGGAAACCTACTGTGCTCATTGCTAATGGCGAAGTGAACGACAGTGAAATGAAGCGCACGCGCTACAGTATGTCTGATCTACTGATGCAATTACGGGATCGCGAAATAACCAGTATTGCAGATGTTGAATTTGCCATTTTAGAAACGACAGGAAAGCTTTCTGTTTTTCCAAAAGCGCCTTATCGACCGATTACAGCACAGGATCTTGGAATAGTCGTTAAACCCACTGTAATACCAACCTCGATTATTGTAAGTGGTGAAATCATCTATGACAAGTTAGCCGCAATTGGTAAATCCCCTTCTTGGTTGCAAGAGCAGCTTACTGCGCTTGGATATACGTCTGAAAAAGAAGTATTTTACGCTGCGTGGGATGGCACGACTCTGACAGTTGATCGCCTGGATAATAAGAGTAAAGTACAAAAAAAAGACCCGCCGTTATAGCAGGTTAGTGATCAGTAGAGCGATCATTTGATTATCTTGCAAATGGGATGAGCTTAATCCAGCGGGAAAGAGGTTTTCCGATTCCTGGGATGCGGGTAAAGGTATGAGACGTGATGGTATGAGTCATCAATAAAAGCAAAAGATAGAGGAGTAAACCGCTACTTAGCACCAAGAGTAAAGCTGTGGATAATGGAAGCATGGATAGGTTTAACCATAACAGATGCATGAATAAACCCATGATGACAGTGGTAATAAGAATTTTGGCAGTATCCATAGCGTCGACGTAAAAACCAATGATCCGATGGACGGATTGGATGTGTAATAGCGTGGTAAGTGTCACTGAAATGGATACTGCAATGGCGACGCCTGCAATGCCAATGTGCGGGATGCGGGCAAGATAATAGATGACTATTAGTTTTAATGCGGACCCGATGAGTGAGTTGCGCATGGCTATTCCTGCTTTATTTATTCCTTGCAATATTCCAGATAACGGTCCTTGTAAGTATAAGAGGAATCCTGCTGGTGCCATGATAGCAAGTAACGGTGCTACATGTGGATGATGAAAAATGGCATCACAAAGTGGCGTTGCAAATTGTAGCAAGATGAGCGATGTTGGAAAGCCTACAAGAGCTGTTACACGAAAGGATTGGTACAATCTACGGTGAACGATCTCTTTGCGCCCTGCTGCAATGGCTTCTGAAATAGAAGGAACAAGTTGAACGGCAAGCGAATAAGTAAAGACAGTGGGAAAAACTAAGAGTGGGATAGCCATCCCACTGTATTCACCATACATCCTCGTTGCCATGGCTGTCGTAAATCCAGCAAGTAACAGTGAGCGCGTAACGAGGATGGGTTCAATGGCAAAGGCAATCGAGCCAATAAAACGGCTAAAAGTGACAGGTAGAGCGATTTGTAACATGGCGCGCAAGGTATGAATGATGGGCTCTGGTTTTCCTGTATTTTCAGGTAACGTAATGGCTGTGACGCGAACTTTACGACGATAGACGATATACATATACAGACAACCTGCAAGTTCACCTAAGATCATTCCTGCAGAGACGGCGGCCGCCGCGTATTGAAGGCTCTGTCCTCGCGCTAAAGAAAGTGCTGCAATGACCCATACTGCTACGATGCGTACGAGAGTTTCAATAATGCCTGCAACGGATGGTGTGCTCATAATTTGTAAGCCTTGAAAATAACCGCGTAAGACGGAGGCAATAGCAATAATTCCGATGATGGGTGTTAAGGTGATGAATGGATAATAGGCGCGTGGATCTGTAAAAAGATAATGAGCAAGAGAGTGGCCAAATAGTAGCATGATTAGAGTCAGCAAGATAGCTAAAGTGGAAGTGGTGCCAAGTGCGACGATGAGGATACGGCGTATACGCGGGCGATCTCCTGTGACTACGGATTCCGCAACTAATTTTGATACGGAAACACCCATGCCAAATGTTACAATAGTTAAGACGAGTGTTAACAGAGGGAAAACCATTTGAAATAGACCTATGCCTTCAGCGCCGATGAGTCTTGTCAGAGCAATTCTGTAGACAAATCCGAGGACACGGGTCACGAGGCTGGCTCCGATGAGTACAGATGTTCCCGCGATAAATGATTGGCGTTGCATGTCTGTTTCCACCTTCTTTCGATCTGCAGTAGCAGGGTGCATAGTACTGCATGAAGAAATATAGAGTCAGTAAGACAGGCCTGACACTTGAACCTATGCACAAACTGCAAGCGTTAGTCCAAATGACCTTGCACGATTGCATGTAAGATGCGACAATTACTTGCGTAAAGGGGGGAAATGAAGTGTTTCATTCGAAAAAAAAAGAACAGAATATAGCCCAAACCAGCATGGGACATAGCGAAAATGATAAACAAGGTACATCTGATTCAGACCATTCCCCCAAACAAGAGCGTGCAATAGAAGAAGGTGATTCTAGTACTGGAAAGCGCAGAGTTGTTTTTGGACGAGCAAGAGAGCAAGCGGGCGTAGCTAGTGAAATTGTGGAACCTACTTCGCAAAGTTCTTCACAAGATTCACGGTCTTTAAAGAAACAGATCGATGATGCGGCAAAAGAAGTGACTGCATCTGGTGAGGATATCGAATTACCACAAAAAGAACATGTACAACCACTACGCAAGAGCGTGTTTGCACTGCGTGCACACCTACATGCGAAAACTGATGTTCAAACCGAGGAAGAACAGCAGGTTGAACAGGCTATTGTCGATGAGATAGTGATCCCTGCTGTCGCTGAAGATGCGCTCTTCGTTGTAGATAGTCCTTTGTCTAAGGAGATGGGAGTTCCACCGATTCAACGAACACTGATTCATCCTATAGAAGAAGAAGTTCATCGCATGGTGGAACAACTCAAACGCCAAGCGAGCTATAGTGAGGCTGAACCTGAAGACGAACCATATAATCCATATGAACACGAACCAGATGAAGAGTTGCTATTTTTATTAGCTAGTAAAGTAGAGGAGTTTCATTGGCTTGAATATCGCCAAGTAACGATCACTGATCTGTGGTACTATTTTTGCAATATGGGAAAAAAACGACCACAGTCGCTGCATGATCTTGTGAACGCAGTGATGTGTTTACAGCCACAGGCCTATATGAATTTTTCATTAAAGAGCACATATCGCGCACAATCATTAGATCAAATGGATTTAGAAGGTTTAATCTAAGTTGACGACTGCGCGAACAACTAGATATACTGTTGGAAGTCTATACCTATAGGAGGTAAACAGTGATTAAATGGGGACGTCTCACGATGTTTATCGTACTTGTCGTGATGATCTTTGCGATTGTTATATCAACTAGTTCGAAGTTATATTCAAAAATTCCACTTGGACTCGACTTGCAGGGTGGATTCACGGTCTTATATCAAGTTGGCAATTCTAATCAAGTACTGACTGCAAATGACATGAGTGCGACAGTTGCAGCACTAGAAAACAGAGTCAACGAGATTGGCGTATCGGAACCTTCGATTGAGGTTGAAAACGGCAATCGCATTAGTGTTTCATTAGCCGGTCAGTTTAATCAAGTGAGTGCACGAAGCTTTCTTTCAAAAGAAGCTAATCTTGTTTTCAAGTCGCCACAAGGAAAAATTTTGATGACAGGTAAAGATCTTGAAAGTAATGCGCACTATGAGTCTGATCCGACCACTGGGGCACCAGAAGTAGTGGTACAATTTAAAAATCCGGCCTTATTTCAACAAGTCACTCAAACCTATCTGCATCAACCGGTGTCGATCTGGTTAAATAATAAAATGATTGACAATCCTGTCATTCAAGACGTGATTACAAATGGACAAGCTACAATCTCTGGTAGTTCATCTGCTCAATCAGCTATTCAGTTAGCGCAATTATTAAATGCCGGAGCGCTTCCATTTCCTTTACATGAGCTGTCCTCAACGAGTGTGGGGCCCACTCTTGGGCAAGCTGCATTGCACTCGACGCTTCTCGCAGGTGCCATTGGCGTTTCGCTGATCTTCCTGTTTATGATTCTCATGTATCGGCTGCCAGGATTGATTGCAGTAGTCGCTTTGGTGGCGTATAGCTATGTTTTAATAGCAGTCTTTGCAGGGATGCAAGTCACATTGACGCTCACTGGTCTTGCAGCACTTGTGCTTGGTATTGGGATGGCAGTTGATGCCAATATCATCACGTATGAGCGAATTAAAGATGAATTAAGAAATGGGAAATCGCTTCAATCATCTGTAATTTTAGGGCAACGAAAAGCGATACGCACCATCTTAGATTCCAATATCACGACGCTCATTGCAGGGATTGTCATGTATATTTATGGTACAGGGGATGTGCGCGGATTTGCTGTCGCGTTAATTGCAAGTATTCTAGTGAGTTTGCTAACGGCCGTTTTTCTGAGTCGAACACTGCTCTTGCAGTTTACGAAAGCTAATGTAGTCAAGAATACGTGGCTGTTTGGCGTTAGGAGAAAGGCTGTGAATTCGCAATGAAGTTTGCTATTGTAGCGCGTCGCAAGTGGTTTTTCATGTTGTCAGGAACGATCACTGTTGCAGGGTTAATCGTTCTGTTGATTTTTGGATTGAACCTCGGTACAGATTTTAAGTCTGGCTCACAAGTTCAGATCGTGCTCAATCAACCATATAATGCAGTGGCTATCCGCAGCATGTTTGAAAAGCACGGTTTTGCTGTTGGCCCCGAGGGGATTACTGCAGGTGGAACCAATAACGAGATGGCAATCGTGCGACTCAGTTATCCATTGACTAACCTGCAAGAAGGAAAACTCAATACAGCGATTCACGCGACATTTCCTAAAGCTTTAGTTCCACCAGAATATTCGACAGTGGACCCAATAATCGCACAAGAGCAGTCGCAAACTGCTGTGTTAGCGGTGTTGCTTGCATCTTTAGGGATTGTTATCTACGTTGCCATTCGCTTTGAATTTCGCTTTGCTGTTGCTGGTATTGTTGCATTAATGCACGATGCATTTATTGTGATCTCCGTATTTGCTTTACTTCGAATTGAAGTTGATTTGCCATTTATTGCTGCAGTGCTAACGATTGTAGGATACTCAATCAATGACACGATCGTTATTTTTGATCGTATTCGAGAGAATGTCAAAGGCGCTAAGATTAAAACGTTTCAAGAACTTGAAGCACTGGTGGATCATTCATTATGGCAAACGATGGCGCGATCCATCAATACGGTATTAACGGTGTTATTTGCTGCGATGAGCCTATTTTTCTTTGGAGGCGATCCTATTCACGATTTTTGTTTCGCTCTTCTCGTCGGGCTCATTAGTGGGGCTTACTCCTCTATATTTATTGCAAGTCCGATTTGGGTGACATGGCGTGGGCGTTCGCTAGCACGTGGTCGTGATGCGGCAGTGAAAGCGTAAGTGAACACAGTGATGAATCCCTGGCTCATTGCTGGGGGTTCTTTTTATTCATGACAGGCGTGCAGGAGAGGGATGCTGTGATCGAGACCCAGCGCGAGAATGAACGCCAATCAAGAAAATTAGCTTACTACAGCTTGCTACTCAATATTGTTTTAACAGCTGTAAAAGGGATCGTAGGGGTGGTCGCCCACAGCGATGCGCTTTTGGCTGACGCTGCCCATAGTGGTGCAGACGTGGCTGGGTCGATCGCAGTACTAATTGGGATACGCGTAGCAAGGCGACCGGCTGATGCGGATCATCCGTATGGACATGGCAAGGCAGAAGAAATTGCAGCAAGTTTAGTAGCTATTATGTTAATTTTGGCGGGGCTCGATGTGGTATATTCATCGATAAGAGGATTTATTACTCTTTCCACTGCGCCTGACAGTATTGCATTATATACGGCACTTGCAGCTATGGTTGCCAAAGAGATCATGTACCGCTATCAAATGAGAGTGGCAAACAAGGTCAATTCGCCTGCATTACATGCCGGTGCTGCAGATCACCGATCAGATGTGTACTCGTCCCTTGCAGCCGCAGTCGGTATCATGCTCGCTCTCATTGGTAAATGGAATCATATTCACCTACTGTTGTTAGCTGATCCGATTGCCGGATTCTTTGTAGCTATAGTTGTTGTTCACATTGGCTATCAATTGGCGAGAGAATCATACCGTGCGCTCATGGAACAGGTACTGGATGCGAATTCCACGGTCGAGATGTTAGACGTTGCGAAAGGCGTAGCAGGGGTGTTGCGCATTGACGATTTGCGCGCACGCACATTTGGCTCTTATTTGGTGGTCGATATTAAACTTAGCGTAGATGGAGAGTCTACGGTGATTGCTGGTCACCGCGTAGCAAAAGAAGTAAAATATCAGATGATGAAGAGCTTTCCGAATGTGGAGGATGTCTTCGTGCATGTGAATCCTTATTATAGCGAGGAGTAATGATGTGGATTTAGTACAATTGCAACATAAAATTCGAGTTGTTCATGATTTTCCGGAGCCGGGAATTAGTTTTAAGGATATTACTACACTTTTATGTGATGGTGAGAGCTTTCAATATGCGGTGCAACAAATTTCGGAATTCGGAAGACCACGTGATGTGGATTTAGTAGTAGGACCTGAAGCGCGCGGCTTTGTGCTCGGTGCACCTACTGCGTATGCACTTGGTGTGGGGTTTGTGCCCATTCGAAAACCAGGGAAATTACCTGGGGAAACGATTCGAAAAGATTATCAATTAGAATATGGACATGATGGTTTAGAGATGCATGCAGATGCGATTAAGCCCGGCCAACGTGTGTTTATTGTTGATGATCTACTTGCCACAGGTGGAACCATTCAGTCGTGTATTGATCTTGTTTTGCGTGCAGGTGGAATTGTAGTCGGACTTGGCTTTCTCATTGAGCTACAGTATTTAGAAGGGCGTAAGCACCTCGCAGGATATGAAACGTTTTCACTACTTCAATATGCGGATTAGGTAAATCTGTTGATTGGAAAATCATTATGTAAGCATTGGGGTGGGACGATGGACGACGATCATTCAAAAGAACCGCCTATTCAAGCGGACGATGAGCAAGATGAAGGTATAGATCTTGAACAACCCTTAACAGATGAGGAAGCGAAGTCTGCGTTACAAGTGCTCTGCGATAAGGCGCCTTATCTGACGGAAGATGATAAAAAACTATTGCGACGGGCTTATATTTACGCAGAGTTACATCATCGTGGGCAAAAGCGCAGTTCTGGTGAAGCATACATTATGCACCCGGTATCCGTAGCAGGAATTTTGGCTGGATTAAAACTTGATGCAGGTACGCTTGCGGCGGCTCTCTTGCATGATGTTGTCGAGGATACGAAAGTCACGGATGAAGAAGTGGAACGCCAATTTGGGCAAGAGATTGCTCGTCTAGTAGACGGCGTTACAAAGTTAAAGCGGTTGCGGTTTGAAACACGCGAGGAACAACAGGCGGAAAATTTACGCAAGATGTTTTTGGCGATGGCTAAAGATATTCGAGTCGCGCTGATTCGCTTGGCTGATCGTTTGCACAATATGCGCACATTAAAGTACAGACCGTTAGAAAAACAGCGCAAGACGGCAGAAGAAACGCTAGAAATTTTCGCACCACTTGCTCATCGGCTGGGGATGTCGACGATCAAATGGGAACTGGAAGATATATCTCTACGTTTCTTGGATCCCCAACAATATTATCGAATTGCCCATTTGATGGCAAAAAAACGTGAAGAACGAGAGCATTATATTCAACAAGTCATTGTTGATTTACATGCTAAGTTAGAGGAACTGAGTGTACGAGCAGATCTTTCAGGACGCGCCAAACATATTTATAGTATTTATAAAAAAATGACGGTCATGCACAAAGAATTTAATGAAATATATGATCTATTTGCAGTGCGTGTCATTGTCGACTCGGTGAAAGATTGTTATGCGGTACTGGGTATTGTGCATACGATGTGGAAACCAGTTCCAGGCCGATTTAAAGATTACATTGCGATGCCAAAGCCAAATTTATATCAGAGTCTACATACAACAGTGATTGGTCCGAACGGTGAACCTATTGAAATTCAAATTCGGACGTGGGAAATGCATCGCACAGCCGAGTATGGGATTGCTGCGCATTGGATTTATAAAGAAACTACGTACCAGAATAAAGACAAGGAAAACAATGTAACTATACCCGATAAAAATCCGCTGGTCTCTTCTAGCCTTATGCCCTCGGTGCAAACGACGTTTGCGAGAAAACTTGGGTGGTTTCGCGAAGTGATCGAATGGCAACAGGATTTTCGCGATGCGCAAGAATTTATGGAAACACTTAAAATGGATTTATTTACTGACCAAGTCTTTGTTTTTACTCCTAAAGGTGATGTGATTGAACTCCCCTCGGGTTCTTGTCCTATTGACTTCGCTTATCGCATCCATACGGATGTTGGCAACCGATGCGTAGGCGCTAAGGTAAATGGGCGCATAGTAACATTAGATACGAGATTGCGGACCGGGGATATTGTGGAAGTTCTCACCTCCAAATTATCGTATGGTCCGAGTCGCGACTGGCTCAATATTGCGCAAACGTCACAAGCGCGCGCTAAAATACGCATGTGGTTTAAGCGTGAGCGGCGGGATGAAAATATTGAAAAAGGCCGCGACTTGATTGAACGCGAAATTACTAAGCAAAAACTTGATGTGCATGCAGTGATGAGTAATCATTTGCCTGAAATCCTAAGTAAATTTAATTTTACGAAGGCAGACGATCTATATGCATCTGTTGGATATGGCGGATTATCTGCGGTACAAATCATGACGCGCATCGCAGAGCGTATGAAAAAAACAGATCAAACGGTAGATTCAGTCTCAAATTATCAGTTATCTCCGCCACAAGAACGCGAGCAGAAAAAGAAACAACATGGTAATAAAGGACATACAGGGGTTCGTGTTAAGGGTCTAGATAATTTATTAACGCGCTTTTCAAGGTGCTGTAATCCAGTTCCAGGTGATGATATTATTGGGTTCATCACGCGCGGTCGTGGTGTATCCGTACACCGCAAGGATTGCCCAAATGTGCTTGCCATGATCGATGAAGGCAGTCGTATGATTGAAGTGGAGTGGGAAAGTGCAATTGGACAATCCTACAATGTCGATATAGAAGTGACTGCACTTGATCGCCGAGGTCTCATTAACGAAGTCATGAATGCTGTGGTTGAAACTAAAACAGATATCACTGCTGTGATGGGAAAATCAGATCGTAGGCGAATGGCAACGATTCATTTAAGTATCTCGATTCGCAATGTGGATCATCTACAAACAGTGGTCGATCGGATTAAACGCATAAAAGATATCTATGCTGTACGACGCGTGATCCAGTAGCCTCAAATATATGTAAGGAAGGGAGGGAGAATCTTCATGCGGGTAGTCTTGCAACGAGTGAAGCATGCAAAAGTACGTGTAGGGCACGAAACGGTAGGAGAGATTGAAAACGGGTTATTATTATTTGTAGGATTTACTCATGATGATTCGGAACCAGACTTAACGTATATGGTTGATAAAATTGCTAATTTACGTATTTTTGAAGATGAAGAAGGAAAGATGAATGACTCACTATTAGATGTCGGCGGATCCATCCTGTCAGTTTCGCAGTTCACTTTATACGGAGAGACGCGTAAGGGAAGGCGGCCTAACTTTATGGAGGCGGCTCGTCCAGAAGTTGCAGAGCCTCTATATGAACGTTTTAATGAGCTATTGCGTGACACAGGTATGTTTATTCGTACGGGTAAGTTTGGAGCCATGATGGAAGTTGAATTAGTTAACGATGGGCCTGTTACGCTTACACTAGATACTGATCATCTATAAGGAGGATATGTGATGAGGATTTGGCGTTTTACCCGCAATCAACTAGGAACAAATACTTATGTCGTGAGTGACGATAACGGCTATGGCATGGTAATTGATCCTAGCTTTTCAGACATGACAGAAGTGCTTCAACTGATTGCAAAAGAATCATTGCATATTCTATATATTGTAAATACTCATTGTCATTTTGATCATGTTCTTGGCAATGAGGAGTTGCGAAGTGCATTGCAAGTTCCCTTATTGATTCATGAACAGGAGCTGCCATTGCTCCTATCTGCTCATGAAAAAGCATTAGAGTGGCTCGACCTGGTAGTGAAGACGAGTAAACCGGATGGTTATCTCGTTGGCGGGGATGTGATAACGATAGGTTCACTGCATTTTACTGTATTAGAAACGCCGGGTCATAGTCCAGGCGGGGTGTGTTTTTATTGTGAAGAGGAACATACTTTGTTTTCGGGGGATACGTTATTTGCAGGCACAGTTGGCCGAGTTGATCTAGAATTTGCGAATGGACCGCAATTAATTCGTTCTTTGCACGAGCAGTTGTGGCCACTTCCTGATGAAACACTCGTATATCCTGGTCATGAAGATGACACAACGATTGGTGAAGAGCGAGCGGTCAATCCCTATTTTCATTTTGCCTAAAATGGGCGCTAAAACACGAACCAGATAGCGGGCATTTGCGTAGGGTACTCTGTGAGGTAATGTAGAGGAGGATCTACGCGTGCACAAAAGTAGGATTGGACATTTACGCATAGAATTGGAAATGACAGAGGATATGCGACAAAAATTGCTGGAACTTGCATCCGGTCAGGGTCAGTCAGTGATGATTAACGATGCGCTGATGAAGCATGTACGTGTGTATCATTTGCAGACTGAGGCATCACGTGTGAAGGAACTAGAGTACCGTAAAGTACACGTTCATCGTTTAGAACTAGCGGCTGCTCGGCCGACACTCTTTGTAGGGCCATAAGCGGGGACATCCCCGCTTTTACATAGTAATCTAGATTAATTTACGCCCCACATATCCTTCATTGATTCCATGCCAATACTGAATAGAAGGTTCATCATCACGCCAGCACAAATAAGCTTCTTTGCCGTCGATTTTTGTTAAAAAGTCAACTAATCCACGATCGATATCTTTTACTTCTATAGAGAGTGAAAGCAGATGATCAATCTGCTGGCGTGCAGCAAGTAGTGAGAATTCAATTTGTGCTTCCTCAGTAAAAAAATCTGAGGCAGAATCTTTTTGTTCTTTTTGTTTGCGTACGAGTGCTAGTCGCATAAGAGCAAGTTCTTCGCGAGATTTTCTCAAGTTCTCCATCTGTTCTTTAATCTGTGGGAGTAATCGATTGGCTTCTTCTACTGTGTAATAGTGCTTGTTCATTCCATTCACCTTCCGATTGCAACATGAAATAGCAGGAAAAAAGTAAAACTGTGTCGAATAGGTACGTGTATCGAATATGTACATCATACACTGTAATGCACTGATTTAGACAATTGCGTAAGGGGAGTGTTTAAACAACATGAATCAGCTTTCTCCCCATCTGGAAACAGCATGGAACGAATTTAAAGAAAATGGCCAATTACAACTAGTGTTCCAACCTATTTTACGACTGGAAACTGGTCAAATTATCGGTTATGAACTGTTAAGCCGCCCATCTGGTGCCAATGGTAAAGCAATGGCTATTGAAGAATTACTGACAGCTGCAGAGGCTTTTGAACAGCTAAATGACTTTGATCTATTTTTACTTGGACGAGCACTTGACCAACTGGGTCGTACGCCATTAGCTAAGATGCGCTTTTTTGTGAATGTCATCCCTAGTACTTTGCAATCTAAAAAATTAGGGCAAACGTTGCATGCATTTGTTAAGCGAACCAAAGGAGCCATTCCACTTGTTCTTGAAGTGTGTGAGCGCACAGCAGATCCAACTGTTACACCTTGGTCAGAACTGCTAGACCCCATTCGCCGATTAGGTATTGACATTGCGATCGATGATATTGGTAGTGGGTACGCTGGATTAAATCGAACAGTAGAGATTCAGCCAAATTGGATGAAACTTGATATTGGACTTGTGCGTGGGATTGACACTAATCCCATGAAAGCAGCTATGGTTGCGAGTATTGTTACGTTTGCAAAGAAGCTTGGATCCATTCATTTGATTGCAGAGGGCATTGAAACTCAAGCGGAGTTTAATGCACTTCGCGATTTGGGAGTAGAGTATGGTCAGGGTTATTTTCTAGCAAAACCGTTAGATCGCATGCTTGATCATCAAGTAGTCGCGCTACGTTCAACGCCAAATCGATCGATCTTGTCTGTTTCTTTTGAACGATATGGTGTAGCCTTAGCTGGGTTTTTAGATCGAACAAGTATAGGTCACATGACGATAACAGCGCTTGCGTTAGATGCCTGTCATACACTAGAACATGTGATTCACGCTCATAAGATCGAAGTTTTTTCTCTGGCGGATCACGCGGCGTTCTCTATGACGTCAGATCAAGAAGAAGAGCGAAATGAACCCTATGACACGAATGATGAAGTATGGCTATCTTTAAAAGGTGGACGTGTTCATGTCTCCCAAAAGATACAAGGGTTGAATGATGCCTATAGTTTATTACATGGTTGCTTGTCCTCTGTACAAGTGCCTATAGTTGTTCATGAGAAGCTTTTGGGTTTTTTGTATTGTGGTTTTGCTAAAGAAAACCAAGTGCAGCCCAATGTGATTGTTGTGCTAAAAGGGTTTGCCACCGCAATCGGTTTCGGTATTGTTGGCAATCGGGTATGTAAGCTTGGCATGATAGAAGAGCTATTGAAGTAAGTGTATTGAGCAGGAGGTACACTAGTGGACTCAATCGTGACTCATGGCGGACGCATGGTTGACTATGAAGTGATAGCGAGAAAGTCGAGGGATGATATCACTGATTATAGTGCAAATATTAACCCGTACGCTCCACCAGCATCTGTGACAACAGCAATTTTACAAAATATTTATAAAATAAATGATTATCCAGATCCAGTTTCCAGGCGTTTGCGCCAAATATTTAGCGAGCGTTACGGTGTTTCAAAAGACTGCGTTTTTGCCGCAAATGGGGCATCAGAAGTGATTGATTTATTTTTGCGGGTTTTACGACCAAAGCGTGTTGTACTACTTGAACCTTCATTTTCGGAATATGCTCATGCTGCTAAAAGAAATCTCATACCGATAAAAAAAATAACTATGGCATCTGATTTTTGCTTGCCTATATATTCCATAAAGGATACGTTAAGGAAGGGGGATTTATTGGTCATTAATACCCCTCATAATCCTTCTGGTCGGTTTTACTCTCGCTCTGAGTTAGAGGTTATTTATGAGCTTATTTTGCAATGTGGTGCATATGCCATGATTGATGAAGCGTTTATTGATTTTGTGGATGGTGGAGAGGAACATTCCTCATTACCGTTAGTTCATTCGCATATCGTAGTGGTTAGATCTCTTACAAAAATGTACGGTATCGCAGGTTTGCGGCTAGGGTTTGGGGTTGCAGATCAAAAAATAGTGGATCACATCGTTCAGATGCGCGACGGTTGGAGTGTGAATCTATTAGCAGAGGAAGCTGGGATAGCAGCACTTCAGGATCATTCATTTGCTATGAAAACAAGAGAGTGGTTAAGAGAGGAACGTAATGATTGCATGAAACAATTGGAGAAAATACATGGCGTGATTGTATATCCATCCTCAGCCAACTTTTTGTTGGTTGATGGGAGTTTTGGTGGTCTTCATGTAGCTAAGTGGCAGGAAAAGTTAACGAAAATAGGTTTTTTTGTTAGAGATTGTGCATCTTATGGGACGTTTACACCAAGTGTATTTCGTATGGCTATCTTACATCATCATAAAAACGCTATATTGATTGATGAACTTGCTTCGGAGTTGTCCAGTTGATGAGCCGTCATCAGGGCATGTGGTGGCAATCTTTTAGCGTATTCATGGCGCGTATATTACCATCGCAGCTTTTGAAAACGATGATTTATACGCTAAAAAAGAAGTATGTGATCGGAGTTGTTGCTATTGTATTTAATTCCAATGGTGAGCTACTCATTCTTCATCATACGTATAGGAAGGAATTTTTGTGGCGTTTGCCAGGAGGATTAAAGGAAGCAACGGAAACGCCTTTTGAAACAGTCGTTCGTGAATTGCAAGAAGAGGCCAATCTCCAAGTGGAGCCCTTATTTTTAGTTGCTTTAGCACAAGCAACCATCAGTTTGGATGTGGCGGTGCTTTGTAAAGTGGTTAGTGAAGGGGAATTTGTTGCAAATCCAGAAGTGAGCGCACGAAAATGGGTAGATCCACGAGAGTTTATGCACCAGCTTCCTTCTGAGCAACAGGGGTTTGTAGTAGAGGCTTTACGCTTACGTGCGCTTGGTATAATGAATTGGGGTGATCACTATGAATGATAGAATGTATACACACGCTAATCCTTACATACTTGTCTATCATGAACGCGCTGCTGCTTTATGTGCCAAGGAGTTGCACAATCTCGGTGTCACAAACATTCATATAGCAAGTTCTGAGGAAGAAGTAGAACCACTTCTGGATCAAGTAGAGATTATATTTTGCTGGAAGTTTCCGATAAGGTTATTCGCTAAAGCACCAGCTTTGAAATGGGTTCAATTGATGGGAGCAGGTGTAGATGATGTCGTTTTGTCGCGTCAATTACCGAAAGAAGTTGTACTAACGCGGATTATAGGTCAGTTTGGAGCAGCAATGGCAGAGTATGTGTTTGCACATGTACTTTACCAGATAAAGCAATTGGAGATGTGGCGTACTCAACAGCAAGAATTGATTTGGAAACCAAAAAGTGTACCTTTGATGCGCAATAAGACTATGGCTATAGCTGGCATTGGATCCATTGGTCAAGAAGTGATTCGATTGGGTAGAGCATTTGGTATGCGAGTTATTGGGTTAAGTAAAACAAGTGCCAGTGCCCATTGGGTAGATCAACACTATAGTACAAACCAATGGGGAGAATTCGTTGCGAAAGCAGATATTATCGTTATTACATTGCCACATACCGCAGCAACTCAGGGTGTTTTTAATCGAAAAATATTTGACCAGATGAAATCAGACGTAATCATTGTTAATGTAGGGCGTGGTGCAGTTTTAAACGAAGATGATCTGGTACATTTTTTACAAAGGCATGAACAAAGTGTGGCTATACTAGATGTTTTTAATACGGAGCCATTGCCAAAGGCAAGTCCATTATGGACAATGCCGAATGTGGTCATTACACCCCATATATCAGGTCCAAGCTCTATGGTAGATGTAAGTGTATTCTTTTATGAGAATCTTCAACGGTACGTACAGGGAGATCGACTACATGGACAGGTTGATGTAGAAGCAGAGTATTAAAAACATGTTTCTGCTTCACGAACCGGGCTGCTCATGCATGTGTTTTACGTCGTGTGCTCTGAGTTCTTGTGAGCGATGTGTGCTCAATAGATGTTTTTTCTTTCTTTTTTGATTGATGCTGTAACCAAAGTGCACCCACCCAGATCATCACCAGTGCAACTCCTCCTGCGATGAGCCATATAAGGGTTTTCTTTGAAAATCCAAGGAATACAAGTGCGGCACCTAGATCATAGGGCATGATACCAAGTCCTGTTGTCCATAGATAAGTCCAAGTACCGACTTCCGGCAACATTGCAGATGCATAATTCAAAACAACAAATGGGATGAGGGGGATAAGTCTAGCCATAAAAAGTCCTAGTGCTCCATGCTTATCAACTAGTTCATTGAGTTTCTTGAGATGTTTGTCAGCTACAAATTTTTTGATCCAGCCTTCTCCAAAATGCTTAGCAAGTAAAAAAGTAACATAAGAACCGACCATAGCTCCGATCCATACATAGAGAATCCCCATCCAAACCCCGTAAATTTGCATGTCTATAATCATAAGAAATTCTGCGGGAAAGGGAATAATACACAACAAAGCCATGAGCACAATAGAACCAATGACTCCAAATGGTCCTAAATGGCGAATAAATGATGAAACATCATGCTCATAACGAAAATACACCCAAATAGCCATGAGTCCAACAACAATTGTCCCGATCGACCACCAAATTGTGGTTGATTTTTTTGTTTTTACAGGTTGTTCTTGTGTATAGGGACTGTCTTGTGAATTCATAGGGAGCACGCCTTTCTGATCGTTCTGGTTTCAGATGTATGTAGTATGTGCGAAGTAGTTGTGGACATGCGTGACCATTTTTGTATAAAAATAACGTAGTAACGCTCACACTAGGCTCCAGAGGGGGGCTCGTTTGATGTATGCAACCATTTGGTCGTTATTGCCGTTTATTGTTGTCATTCCACTTGCCATGATCACACGTCAAGTTGTTCCCGCACTTGTTGTGGGGTTACTTGTTGGGTCATATATGATGGCACCTACGTTGCTTGGAGGAATTAACAAATCACTTTACTATTTATTCGAGGAGGTTGTCATACCTGGGAACATTCATTTGATTCTATTTTTATATACGTTTGGTTCTTTTGTCGGTCTTGTACGCATTACAGGCGGTGTGAATGGTTTTGCAAAGTGGTTAGAGCCGCGGGTAAAGTCTGTACGTGGGGCCTTTGGAGTAGCGTGGTTAACGTCTATTGGAACATTTATGGCTCCAGACTTTCGCATTATTGCAGTAGCTCCTATTATGGCGTCGATTAACAAGCGATTAAATATTAGTCCACAGAAAATGGCTTATGTGATTGATGTAACGGCAACTCCGCTCATTAGTCTTATTCCCATAGGTACAGCTTTTGTAGGATATATGATTGGATTGCTTGCAGTCTCTTTAAAACACATAGGCAGTAAAGAAAGTGCATATCCGTTATTTTTAGCAACGATTCCGTTAAACTTCTTTGCCATTGCTATTCTTGTGATTGGTGCCTATATTAGTTTTTTTAGTAAGGATGTAAAAAAATCTCCCGTTTCTTCTGCTTCACCTGTTGTAGATGTAAAAAATAAAAAAGAACACCGTTTACCTAAAGTTTCTCCATCGTATGCTATGATTGCACATGCAAGACATTTGCATCATGGAATACAAATGGAAATGGGTAAACTTGGAACGCTGCATGATCCATCTCATGATGAAGCACCACCTGAAGCGATTGATCTTATGAGTGAAGAGGCAAAACCTTCTGCTTTGCATTTGATTTTACCCATTGCTTTACTTCTACTATTAACCTTTTTCCTCACGTGGTGGAGCGGACACACACTTTCCAATAACTTTTTTGGTGTTCTTATGAATGCTAACGCCACTGAAGCTATGTTGCAAGCTATCTTAATTACGCTGGTTATTTCCTCTGTATTTTATTTGTTTCGAGGACAAAAAATCGGCCAATTAATGTACGGTATTCTCGCTGGGGGCAATCAGATGATGGCGGTTATCGTATTACTTGTTTTTGTGTGGGCAGTCTCGGGGGTTTCTACTGATCTTGGATTTTCCACATATGTTGCGCATACAGTGGGAGCAGTTGTACCAAGGATGTTGATTGCGCCAGCACTTTTTGTTTTGGGGTCTGTGATTTCGTATTTTATTGGGTCATCATTTGGAACGTGGGGAATTCTTATGCCGCTAGGTTTCTCACTAGCGATGTCAACTCACGCTTCATTAGCGCTCATTGCGGCAGCTGTATTTGCAAGTGGCACTCTAGGGGGCTTTGCTTCCCCATTAAGTGATAATACGGTTGCTATGGCGACTGTCATGAAATTACCAGTCGTTAGTTTTTCTAATTCATTGTTAAAATCCACATTAGTCGCAGGTGGTGCTGCCACTATCGGTTATGCAATTGCGGGATTCGTCATGTAATGTCGATGAAATACGAAAAAGATCTGATGCCAAAGACGATATGTTGTCTGTGGACCAGATCTTTTTCGTATTGTTTTCTAGAAGAGCCTGTTCAAAAAGGGGGCAGGTAAGACCCGCGCAGTGCAAGGAAGCAAGCCAAGAATGTGGACTGAGCGTACGTTTTGGGTACGTGAGGGAGCGTTCTTGGCGCTGACGCTGCCATGTGCCGGGGAATTCTGACCCTTTTTTGAACAACCTCTAGAACATTCTTTTAACAGCAGATAAATGATTGTACCAATAAGAACCTGGGTGCACAGGTAAATAACCGACCTTGTGCAAGCCACCTCCTTCTTGAATCATTTCGCCATGGCCTACATAGATCCCGACGTGTCCGCCATCGTCAAAGATAAGCAAATCACCAGGTGCCATTGAACTCGTCGAAACGGGATCACCTACATTTTCGTACTGCCCTTTGCTTGATGTAGTAAATAGATAACCCAGCGCATGGTGATACACGTACTCTGTATAGTTGCTACAATCAAAACCATATTGGCCACGATCTTCATTGTGCCCCCAAATGTAGGGCGTGCCAAGTTTGCTTTGTGCAATTTGTTCTACAGCTTGTACTTTAGCAGCATAAGATGCATGGATCCCAGCTACAGGTGTGAGATTGGGATCTATGCGCACACCTGTAGGAGGAATGTGGATCGTACTAGATGGTGAATTAGATGATGAACTGGTATCTGTTTGTGTCTGGCTCGCATCACTCGATCCTGTAGTTGAAGGTACTGGGATACTGGCGATGGTCTTAGCTCCATTGGTGTCCACGGTGCCACGACTGAGAGAGGCGGCCGTCATAGAATTGCCACCAGCTGATGATTCTGCACGAACGCCCCCAGAGTGCTGGCCTGTTTTAGAGAAATTCCACCCTAGTGAATGATCGAGTACACGCACACGGGTGATGTGTTTCTTAGGGTATTCAGCTGTTGCAAAGTTGACAATGCCACCTACATCAGCAGAATCAATGGTTGCTTCACTTCCGATTTTACGCATCGTTTGCGCATTGACAGGGCCTGTGTGTATACGTGAAACATGCACGGTTACTGTATGATTGATCGAATCATATTCTGTCCCAAGAATATGGTAGAAGCGTTGGAGCGATTGGTCTACATAAGCACTGGTTTGCGGTGTACTATGCGAAGAAGGTGCGGCAGTGGGCTGACCACAGCTAGTTATGCTAAGTAAAGTCAGAAGCGCGACGGCAGTGGGTAACAAAGAAACCTTCATAATGCAAAAAACACCTCCATGAAATATCGCCATGCACTTAGCTTGACAATAGAGGAGGTGTCCTATGCGTACCATCTTTTTATAATGTGTTTAAAGAATGACGATATTTCATTTTAGGATTCTGTCACACTGCGCATTGGTGAATTTGTTTCATGTAAAAATTTGCGATATTTGAGGAACATGATGATGCGCCAAGGCAATAACATTCCGAAAGCAAGAATGAAGAAAATACTTCCTGTCTGCGCAATGGTAACGTAAGATTCAATATAGGTATGCAGTGCTAGACGGATAATCAATAAAACAATTAAAACGATGATGAAGGCGGGTGATCGGCGCAAATACACGTCTTCATTCACGCGCTCCATCTTGGAACTAATGATCAGTGGAATAGAGAAGATACATCCAAATAAAAACGCGACGACAGCATAAGACAATGGAATTCGCATAAATGGGAAAACGAACATGAAAAACCCTGTGACCATCCCTAATGGTGGGATTAAAATCTTTTTGCTAGACGTTGGTTTTTTGGCAGCATGTAGGCGGACAAAAATAACTGTGACAGCAAAAATAATAATAGCGATGGTGCTTAATAGTTGTAGAGTATCCTCGGAAAAAGTAGGCATATCGCAAAAGCCCCCTTACAAACAGTAATAGCATAAGAAAAACTGGTATATTCCTCTGCCATCATACATCACTGCTCGGTTGCATTCAATGTGTAACGAGGATGTGTCGTTAATTGTTACGCTTTTCGGTGAGGGACTACAATGTGCTATGATAAACCTATATTGTAGTGAAAAGAGGCCTTCTTCCAAATGATTGAAAATGATCTTTTTTTACGCGCTTGTCGCCGTGAATCCGTATCGCGTATCCCAGTATGGTATATGCGTCAAGCAGGGCGGTATCAGCCGGATTATCGCGATGTACGAAAACGATATAGCCTCATAGAAATATGTGAGAATCCCGAGATATGTGTGCAGGTAACTTTATCACCTGTAAAACAGCTTGGGGTAGATGCAGCAATATTATTTTCTGATATTATGGTTCCTATTGCACCGATGGGTATGCCGTTTGAAATTCAAAAAGATCGTGGACCTGTGATGGAACATCCGATTCGACAAGCAAGTGATATCGAACGTCTAAGGCCCATTGATCCAGAGTCGGACTTACCTTATGTGCTTGAAACGATTCGCATACTTGCACGGGAGTTAAAGGTTCCACTACTTGGATTTGCTGGGGGACCGTTTACCCTTGCAAGTTACATGATTGAGGGTGGACCATCCCGCGATTATTTGCGAACAAAAGCGATGATGTATGGAGAACCAAAGATGTGGTATGGCTTGATGGATCGCTTAGGAGATATGGTGATCACGTATTTACGTGCACAAATACAGGCGGGCGCATCGGCAGTTCAGATTTTTGATAGTTGGGTTGGCAGTTTGGCACCAGATGACTACGCTGAATACGTATTGCCTACGATGGAACGGATATTTTCTGAACTGGCAGATCTGCATGCACCGCGAATTTACTTTGGCGTAACAACTGGAGAATTGCTTCCCCTGTTTGCTAAAGCTGGAGCAGATGTGTACGGCGTTGATTGGCGTGTTCCAATTCGGACTGCAAGAGGGAAACTCGGACGCAACGTGGCTATACAGGGCAATTTAGATCCAGCGGTGTTACTAGCCCCGTGGCCTGAGATTCAGCGGAGAGCAGAGTCGATTATCGATATGGGGATTGAGCAACCTGGTTTTGTATTCAATTTAGGTCATGGCGTATTTCCTTCTGTATCTGGTGAACAGTTGCAACGACTGACAACTTTTGTTCATGAGTATAGTGAACGCGCATTGCGCGGATAGTCAAGGAGGTTTATTGAAGTGGACAAGCATATTGCCGTGTTGTTGATGGCCTATGGAACACCCGCCAATCTTGATGAAGTAGAATCGTTTTATATTCATATTCGCCGTGGAAGAAAACCTACAAAAGAGCAGTTGGATGAATTGATTGGCCGCTATGAAGCTATTGGCGGATGTTCTCCTTTAATTGAAATAACACATCAGGAAGCGCACTTACTAGAAGAGGCATTAAATAAGCACAATACAGGCAATGTCCACTTTACAGTTTACATTGGCATGAAACATTGTGCACCGTTTATAGAAGATGCAGTATCGCAGTTTGTCAAAGATGGGGCGGATGCTGCAGTAGGCATTGTCCTTGCACCACACTTTTCGTCTATGAGCGTAGGTGTGTATGAGCGAGAAGCTAACGAGGCAGCGCTAGCGCAAAACTTCTCTGATCTTTCTTTTGTAGAGAGTTGGCATTTAGAGCCATCTCTACTCGATGCATTGGAAGAACGACTGAGACACGAGATGGGAAAATTTTCAGACGCAGAAAAAGAACATCTAAAATTGGTGTTCTCGGCACATAGTTTACCACGCAGAATACTCGATCAAGGAGATCCATATCCAGAACAATTGCTTGAGACGAGTCGTGCTTTAGCTTTGCGCATTGGCTTTTCTGATTGGCAATTTGCTTGGCAAAGTGCGGGTCGTACTGAAGAACCCTGGCTTGGTCCAGATATTCTTACAGTGATTGATGATCTCGCAGAGGCAGGGTATACAGCTGTTCTGGATTGTCCCGTAGGGTTTGTATCAGATCATCTAGAAGTGCTTTACGATTTGGATATTGAAGCTCAAAAGCGTGCAAAGGTGAAACAAATACATTTTGAACGAACAGCATCGCTTAATGCAGACCCACGATTAATTGATGCTCTAAAGCAATCGATTACGGCAGTTTGCAAAGAGAAAGGGTTGCTATGAGTAAACCGCATATTGCCGTAATAGGTGGTGGAATCACCGGGTTATCTGCAGCCTACACACTTTTACAGGCGCAGCAAGCTGGTGCTGACGTAAACATCACTCTTATAGAAAAAGCAGATTGTCTAGGTGGTAAGATTGGGACTGTGCGGGCAGATGGCAATGTCATTGAAAGTGGGGCTGATTCTTTTTTGGCACGAAAGCCTGCTGCACTTGAATTGTGTCAAGAGCTTGGGTTAACAGATCAATTGGTTGAGACGAGTCCTCTTGCTGCTAAAACATTTCTTGTACATGACTTGCAATTGCATCCATTCCCTTCTGGAACTTACATGGGAATACCAATGTATGAAGAAGTTATTCGTGATACAGATTTATTGACACAAGAAGGTAAACATAGGGCACTTGAAGATTTTACGATGTCTGATCAATCACCTTTAGAAGATGAATCTTTAGGGCGATTTCTTACTCGAAGATTGGGTCGTGAGATGGTAGAAAGGATTGCAGAAGCGGTTGTATCAGGAATTTATGGAGGGCACGCAGATCAATTGGGACTATTAGCGACATTCCCGGAATTCCGAACCCTTGAACAGGAGTATGGAAGTTTACTGCTCGGTCTGCAGGAGTATACTAAAAAGGCACGTGAACGCATTCGTGGCCCTCAACAGAGTGCATTTCGCAGCTTGAAAAATGGTTTACAAACAATCATCGACCAGTTAGAAAAAGAACTTGAAGCCATTCATATGTTGCGGGGAGTTGCCGTTTCGCACATAGAAGAAGATATTTCGCATGGCTATCAGTTATCTTTATCAACGGGCGATAGTATGCACGTAGACGCAGTAATTGTGACTACACCTGCATTTGTTACTGCAAAAATGTTTAAACACAAACCTCTCACAGCGTTGCTAGATCAAATTCCATACGGTTCAGTTGCCATTGTCACGTTGCTTTTTGATGCGCAGCATTTTCAAGTAACGCTTGAAGGATCTGGTTTTGTGGTACCGCGTATTGAACAAACAACGATTACTGCATGTACATGGCTATCATCAAAATGGCCACACAGCACTGGTGGACAAGATGTGGCTTTGCGCTGTTTTGTAGGTAGGTCTGACGATGCAAGCATACTACTTGAAACGGACGATATGATTGTCGAGCGTGTTTTGGATGACCTACATAAGATCATGGGCAGTACTGCCGTTCCCAAACGTACATGGGTAAATCGTTGGGAAAGTAGTATGCCACAATATACAGTAGGGCATCTAGAACGATTGCATATGATCGAAGACATCATAGCATCTGATTATCCAGGTGTTATGATTACGGGGGCAGCATTTCGAGGAGTAGGTATCCCTGATTGTATTGCGCAAGGTAAAAAGGCTGCATTGCAAAGCTTAGAGTTTGTAAAAACAAAGCTATGAGGTGAGAATCTCATAGCTTTGTTTTTACATATGGTAGTAGCAAGTCAATCATGCACTAAACCTGAAACTGCATTGATTCATTACTGAGATTTTGCGCATGTTCCGAAAGGGAAATACTTGCTGCGGCAATTTCCTGCGTGGCAGCTGTTTGTTCTTGTGTGGTTGCAGTGACGTTTGCAATGTCTAGAGCGACCTGCTCAGATAGCCTTGCAACGTTTTTAGCAATAGTGCGCAACGTCATTGAATGTGAAGTCATATCATGAGCAGATGTAAAAACACCTTCAACTTTGGTAGAGACATCCCCCACAAAAAATCCGATATCTGTAAAAATAGAACTGACTTGTTGCATCGCCAAGCTGCCTGCTCTTACTTGTTCTTTGTCCTCGCGAACTGCACGAACAAATGCTTTCGTTTCTTTTTGTATGTCTTGAACTAACCGGGCAATATCTGCAGATGCTTCTCTTGATTTTTCAGCGAGCTTACGTACTTCATCTGCTACGACTGCAAATCCACGTCCTTGATCGCCAGCTCGTGCAGCCTCAATAGCTGCATTTAATGCCAGTAGATTGGTTTGTTCAGCAATTTCATTGATGAGTTCAATAATCTCTCCAATTTTAAAAGAGCGATTATCGAGTCGTTCGATTCTTTCCTGATTGAGATCGGCGTTTTGTGCAATCCGGTGCATTTGCTCCAATGCACTATCGACTGAAAGATCCCCTTTGCTTTTATGTGTTACAAGATTTTTTGTTAATTGAACGGTCGCATCTGAGTTTGCCAATACAACTTCAATAGCCAAAAGGGTTTCTTCAAGGGTAGCTTCAATGGTGCTGACTTCTGTTCGCTGCATATCAGCTGCCTCAGAAACCTGTGCGGCATACTCCGCTAAATTGGTTGAGGAGCTAGATACTTCTTCTGTTGTTGCATTTAATTCTTGCGAAGTTGCTGCCAATTCGCCTGCAGCACCTTGTATTTGATGAATAAGAGATGCAATAGCTCCTTGCATATGTGCAAATGCCAAGGCTAATTGGCCTGTTTCATCGTTAGTTTGCAATCCAGTAGATTGTTTCTTGAAATCTCCACTTGCCATTCTTTTTGCAACGTCAACCATCGTTTTTAAATGTTTTGATATTTTTGTACTTAAATACAATTGAATGGCTATCGCGAGTATCGTTGCAATAATCGTACCCAAAGTATTGACTGTATGCGCATATGAAATAAAATTTTTAAATTGCACTTCTGCTTGTTGGCGAGAGTTGCGAATAGATTGTGTAAAGTGATTGAGTGATGTAATCGTTGGCGTCAAAGGAACCTTAACAAAATTTTCTTGTGCTTGTAGACGAAGTGTTCCAGAATCGACAGCTGTCATCGTTTGATAGTTATTCATTAAATATAGTGACCAATGTTGATTAAATGTATTGAGATCTGCATTGTAAATTTGTCTTTGCGAGGGCGGGGTGAGATGTATTTCTTGCATTAGTTGTATAGTCAATGTTCTGACTGCAGTTAAATCACTTTGATATGCATTGATGTAGTGTTGCTGTAATGAAGCTGGAGACATCAGAAAGCGCGCACCTTGTGAATCTGTAGTGCGTACCATGGTATCGAGTGACTGTACAGTAGTAAGTAAGCGGTCACTGCTATCAAGAATGCCTAGAGCCTGTTCTTGAGATGCGCTGTACAGGCTAGTAGAAATGATAATTGTAATGATATAGATGGCACTACCGACTACGGTGCCTGTTAAAAACTTAGATCGTATACTCCTCAATAAAGAATGCACCCCATTCATAAACTGATTACATTGCTTATTCGTTATGTGTAGTATGGATACACAAGAAATCCATGGATATTGATATTCGCGGTCCATAAGTATATTTCCTGCTTTGCAAAATGTATTTGTTGAAATATGTCGAGAAAGCACAGGGCTTACAGTTTCCTGTGCTTGTTCTTTTTTATGAAGTAGCTGGTCCTGCTTCTACGGTGACGATCGCGCCAATGGGTACAAGCGCATACACGCGTTTTGCAATAGGCGGAGGTAACTCTACACAACCAACGCTTTGTGGAAAGCCGTACTTGCTGCGAATAAAGCCGTGTACAGCGCAACCACCACTGAAGTAATTGATCCAGGGAATACCAGGATCATCGTAATAGGTTCCATTAGGATTTTGACCACGCATGGTTTGAGAACGGTATTTTAAATAGATAGGGAAAGATCCAATAGGGGTGCGCGCGCCTGCAATACCAGTGTTGCACAAACTACTTAATATGAGCTTGGATCCTTCGTACAGATATAGGCGCTCCGGGATATCTTCTTTTACAATAATGTGATAAGGCCCAGGAAGATCTTTTCCTTTATCCTTTTTGACTGAATGTGCGATGAGTTGCAGCAACTGTGGTGTAGCTATTCCATTTGTTTTTAGATGGTGATCATATTCATAAGTCATGACTGCACCTTCTGTATACACTCCAAAGTAGCCAGTGATTGTTGGATAAGAGTAATCATGTAGCGTCTGTAACTCTTTTTGTAAATGATATACAGCCTTTGATCTGGTATTAAGTAATAAGGTTACAAGCTTTGGTTTTGTTTTTACTTGAGGAGCGATTTGTTTTTTGTGGTGTACTACAGGACTGACGATAGGCGCAGGGGGAGTTACTCCAACTGCGTGATTTGTACCCGTTTGACAGCCGGAAAGTAGAAGACTACTTAGTACTACAAGAAGTGACAATGTACGTATCTTCACAATCAACTTATCCCCCTTAGAAAATGCACAGCGCATGTTGAACTACTTCATTAGACGTAAATTTTGCATAAGAGGTAGCACTCCCGTCACTATGAATAATAGAGAATACATGAAACTATGCTGGGGAATTACGAATTTTAGGCAAAAAAAATACCAGACCCTACATATGGTACTTATCTAGGTGCTGGTTCTGTATATGTATTAAGGTGCAGAAATCAATTCAAGATTTGTATGGTCAATGTATTGTGCTTGTTTCATTGTAATATAACCTGCAGTGACCATACTTTTTAAAACTTCCCATTGGCGTTTTTTAGCGAGCTGTATATGTTTCAAGGGATCATATAGGCTTGGAGCTTGTGGTAAACCAGCTAATATAGAGCATTCTGCTGGTGTCAATTGATTTACGGAACGACCAAAGTACACATGTGCAGCCTCACCTACACCGTAAGCACCGTGTCCAAGATATACTTCATTAAGGTAAAGCGCTAATATTTCATTTTTAGATAATGAATGACTAAGCATAATGGCGATAGCAATTTGTTTTATTTTGCGAGGAATGGTTTTGTGATCAGTTAAAAATATATCTTTTACAAGCTGTTCCGTAATCGTACTTCCGCCTTGTACGAGTTTTCTTTGCATCATATCGACATAAAGTGCGCGAAAAATGCCTTCAACATCTATGCCTTGATTGTGATAAAAGTTACGATCCTCTGTTGCAATGAGTGCATCTTGTAAAAATCGAGGAATATGCGTTAATGGCACATAGCCGCCGTGTGCTGTAGCTCTTGTTTGTACACGTTCGATCAACACGGTGGGTATAGATGGATTCCAAACAGATTTTATGTAGAGACCACTTGCAACGATAAATAGTGCAAAAAAAGTAAATAGCGTGATGATAATCCGTCTCATGCAAGCTGCCTCCTAGGAGCGCTAGCCCTACCTTTGCGGTGGTGGAAGGTCTCGATTGGTTCGGAGAACAGTTCGATGTTTGCGCATTTCTTCCACTACTAGCCTATCAAGCTGTGTTGATAATTGAATCATGACTGGATCATGAAGATCACCATGGCTTGCAAATTGCTCTTCCATCTTTTTTCTTATAGCCCACATTTCTGGGGTTTGACGATTTGGCTTGTGAGATGGAATAGACCGCTTGTTATTTTGGTTATTGTCTAGCATGCTCATATACTTATGGATCTCCACCCATACTACCAAGATAGAAGTAAGTTGAGACAAACTGTGTTATGGTCGTATAGCCATCGTTACACCATAACACAGTTATTTATAGAGGTTATTCAAAAAGGGGGGCAGAACTCCCCGGCGCATTGCAGCGTCAGCGCCAAGAACGCGCTCCCTCACGTACCCAAAACGTACGCTCAGTCCACATTCTTGGCTCGCTTCCTTGCACTGCGCGGGTCTTACCTGCCCCCTTTTTGAACAGGTTCTTATACTACTTATTGTTTCTGTAATCTATCTTTATGCATGGACAGGAGCTTCCATTACGTTGCGAATAGAGGTTACAGCAAGATCTAACTCTTCTTTTGTAATAATAAGTGGTGGTGCAAAGCGAATCACATTTTCATGAGTTTCTTTACATAAAAGTCCTTGATTCATGAGTGCTTCGCAATAAGGGCGAGCTTCAGTGGTCAGTTCCATGCCAACAAAGAGTCCCTTACCTCGAATTTCTTTGATGATTGGATTTTTAATGTCTCGCAATTGCTCCATGAAATAGGTTCCAAGTTCAAGAGATCGCTCTGCAAGATGCTCGTCAACAATCACATCGAGTGCTGCAATTGAGCATGCACATGCGAGCGGATTACCGCCAAAAGTCGATCCGTGTGATCCAGGTTCAAAAACTCCAAGAATATCACGGTCCGCTGCGACAGCTGAGATGGGCATGACGCCACCACCAAGAGCTTTACCTAAGATGTATATATCCGGGATAACATGTTCCCAATCGCAAGCGAATAGCTTCCCTGTCCGCCCGAAACCAGTTTGAATTTCATCAGCCACAAATAAAACGGCGTTTTCCTTGCAAATGTCATACGCAGCTTTAAGGAATCCTTCTTTTGGCATGATGATACCTGCCTCACCTTGAATAGGCTCGACAATAAAAGCAGCAGTGTGAGGAGTAATTGCTTGACGCAATGCGTCTAGATCTCCGTAAGGTATGATCTTAAATCCAGGGAGCATAGGGCCAAATCCGCGCTTGTATTCTTCATTAGACGACATCGAGACTGCAGCCATGGTACGACCATGAAAGTTACCTTCACATACAATAATCTCAGCTTTATCAGGAGTCACTTTTTTTACATCGTATGCATAGCGACGTACTGCCTTGACAGCCGTTTCAACAGCTTCAGCACCAGTATTCATGGGTAGAACCATGTGCTTGTGTGTCATCTCTGCTACTTTTTGATAAAAAGGTCCGAGTTGGTTATTGTGAAATGCGCGTGAAGTTAACGTCACTTTGTCTGCTTGATCTTTTAGTGCTTGAATAATACGTGGATGCCTGTGCCCCTGATTGACAGCAGAGTACGCACTAAGCATATCCATGTATTTTTTTCCTTCTTCATCGTAGATCCAAATGCCTTGCGCTTTTGCGACTACGACAGGTAGTGGATGGTAGTTGTGTGCACCATACTCTTCAGTTAGATGAATCATCTCAGCAGAATTCATGACTAGAGCCTCCTAACTTAAGCAAAGTACTTTTCAAAAGCAGTCACTAATTGTTGGGTTACATCTTCCATTGAATGTCCTTCAATTTGATGACGTTGAAGCAGATAAAGAAACTCGCCATCTTTTATAAATCCAATGGAAGGAGACGAAGGAGCGTAGTTTGTAAAGTAAGTGCGCACTTTCTTCGTCGCTTCCACATCTTGACCTGCAAATACGGTGACTCGGTGGTCAGGTTGAGGTCCCTTTTCTAGGGCTGCAGCAATTGCCGGACGAGCGATCCCTGCGGCGCAACCGCAGATGGAGTTAACTACAACCAGGGTCGTTCCCTTTGCGTTCTCAATGGCTACCGTCACTTCATCAGGAGTGCGCAACTCTTGAAATCCAATTTGCGTTAATTCTTCGCGCATAGGTTGAATAATCTCTAGAAAAATAGGGGAATCGTATGCCAATGGTAAAACCTCCTATAACGTTGTTACAATGATTATAGCATATTGAAACAGGACTGTTAGGGGTTCTGTGATTGTGATGATTGACTGATCTAGTTTATCTATGTTCCGAGGCGGCAGCTTGTGACAATGAAAGTGTGGACCAAGGATGTATCGAATTCTCTTCAGGTGCTTCCCACCCGATTTTGGTTAATGCAACAAATGCTGTTGCGAATTCTGGATCCCACTGTGTTCCACTGCCATCTTCAATAATAGACAATGCTTTTTCAATGGGCATTCCTTTTCGGTATGGACGATCAGATGTCATGGCATCAAAAGCATCAGCTACCGCGATAATTCTACCAAGCATAGGAATATCATAGCCTGCGAGTCCATCAGGATAGCCGAGGCCATCAAAGCGTTCATGGTGAGATCGCACACCTGGAAGTAAGGGCGCCATAGACTCACTAGGTTGTACTTGTTTTAAAATATCCTCGCCTAGAACGGGGTGTTGTTTCATCTGTTCGAACTCTTCGTGGGAAAGTTTTCCTGTTTTTAAAAGAACATCATCGCGCACTCCGATTTTTCCAATATCATGTAAGAGAGCGGATTTTCGAATAGTGGTCAATTCGGTTGTTGAATAACCAATATATTTTCCAATAGTAACAGCATAATGGGCGACACGGTAGGAATGACCTGCTGTGTATGGGTCTCTTGCGTCGAGAGCGGCTGATAGTGTGGCAAAATAACTATCAAGCAATGTTTCATTAATTGCATCGCGGTCAGATAAACCTTGTACCATCTGATTAAATCCAGAAATGAGGCGTGAAAATTCATCAGAATATAAATCTGTGGCACGCACTGCAAAATCGCCTTGTTCCACTTCATGCATGGTATTTTTTATACCTTCAATGGGAATGAGAATATTGCGCGCTAGGAGCCATGCACTCATGATGGCGAAACCAACACCTAACAAGAGAATCACAAATGCCCATCGCCAATACTCTGCAGACAGTGAAGGGTCCACTTGTTGTAGGCGAATTTGCGTAGCAATACTAAAAAGAAGCAATGGGAAAATGCTCATGATTAATAGACTCAATGCAAATTTTTTGCGTATGGAAACCAATACAGCACCGTGAAGTGATAGTTTCGTTGAAAAGCGATTGGACGCGATGTCGTTTAAACTGAGCAGTAATTCGCGAATCGATTCCGTTTCTAAAAAAAATTCTACTAAACTATGCATGCCAGCAATTAAGATAGCTCCAATGGCTGCAAAAACGACGTAGGAATAAGGTATCGTTAATAGATGCACAGACAGCTCCCACAGTGTCATCAGCATGGCTGGGATGGATAATCCTAATAAGTGCGGGCCCATAATGCGTTTGACTGAAAGCACTGGGAAACGATGAATTTGTGCATAGGCACGGTTTAGTTGCTCCACCGTGAGCGTTGACTGATCTTTGCGAAAAACAATCGCGATCGGCTGTAGATGACGTTGTAGTGCAAGAAATTCGCTAATCCACATAATGACAAGAGAGATCACAAGTGTTAAGAGTAGCGTAAGTAGTTGCCCATGTGGGACTCGAAGTGTAGAAAAGATAAAAATGCCACCGACACCTAGTACTGTAACGATAGAACTCACAGCGTAATTGACGATTAGTCGCAGTAAAAAACGACGGTATGTTGGTGTAGTACTGGAGTTAAACATGAACATAAAAGTCCCTCACAATGCTTTTGAATCATCTAAGTCTATCATATCACAGGAAGATTCAAGTTCGCAGGAAACTTATGGTGTTAAAACATGGGGTTGCTTAATAAAGAGAAGTATCTCACGCATGGATCATGGGGTAATGGGCAAATTAGTTAAGCAAACGGATTGTAGAAAATAGGAGGAAGGGCTGTTTGCTCGATGACCTTACGAAGCACGTTCTTTACGATTGCCTTTCTTGTCGTACTCGGATATACCTTGTGGGCATTTTGGAAAGTGATGTATCACCGTCAATTATTTATGCGACTTGGACAAGAGCGAGAGGCGCACGGAGAATCCCAAGAGCGCTTGCGAATTGCAATGCGGCAAGTTTTTTTACATACGAAGTTGTTTAATGATAGAAGTAGCGGATGGATGCACCTATTCATTTTTTATGGGTTTTTAATTGTACAGTTTGGTGCGTTACAAATTATTATTAAAGGATTTATAAAAGGTTATCAATGGCCAATTGGTGCTGCTGAACCATGGTTTAATTTATTTGAAGAAATCATCGTAGTGGCAGTTATTATTGCTGTTCTTTATGCTGGATACCGCCGTTTTGTTGAACGTATTAAGCGACTGAAAAAAACAGTCAAGGCTACAATTGTTTTATATTATATTATTGCACTGATGCTATCTGTGTTGTTCGTCCTTGCTTTTGAACGACTATGGCTTGGCATTCCGACATCGCCATACACTCCATTTTCGTCATGGTTGTCCTTACTTTTTCAAGGGATAAGCCAGAAAACTGCATACTGGTTATTTTATACATTCTGGTGGGTGCATTTAACTATTCTCTTAAGTTTTTTGCTGTATGTCCCGCAATCAAAGCATGCTCACTTACTCTATGCCCCATTTAATATCTACAGCATGGATGTGGGTCCACCAAGTATGCCTGTAGCACTCGATTTTTCAGATGAATCAGTGGAGGAGCTTGGAGCAGGTAAAATTGAAGATTTCACGCGTGGGCAATTGCTTGATCTATATTCTTGTGTGGAGTGTGGACGTTGCACTAACATGTGTCCTGCTAGTAATAGTGGGAAAATGCTATCGCCTATGCATATCATGACAAAACTAAGAGATCACCTAACGGAAAAGGCGGAATTAATAACGGGCAAGTCACCATGGGAACCTGCGCGCATCATGGGCGCTCCACTTCACATGGCGCATGTGATGACACCTGATATGGCGACACAAGGAACTCCTGCTCACTTTGTTCCAGATTCGCTTCTACATACAGACATTGGGCCCACGATGCATCGTCAAGCGAAAGCGTGGCACCTTGAGAAAAAAGACGCGCGCGAATTGCAACTGATTGGCGATGTCATGACAGAAGATGAGCTGTGGGCCTGTACAACGTGTCGTAACTGTGAGGATCAGTGTCCTGTGGGCAATGAACATCTCAGTCACATTTTTTCGATGCGTCGGTATCTTGTCATGACGGAAGGGAAAATGCCTTCTGAAGCACAACGAACACTCAGTCAAATTGAACGGCAAGGTAATCCCTGGGGTATTAGTCGCAAAGATCGCGTGAAGTGGCGTGATGAACGACCTGATTTAACCATTCCAACGGTTGAAGAAGTTAAGGAATTTGACTATTTGTTTTGGGTGGGATCGATGGCGTCATATGATCCGCGCAGTCGCAAAGTGGCTTTTGCATTTGTAGAAATCATGAGGCAAGCGGGCATCTCTTTTGCTATTCTTGGCAATGAGGAGGGTTCCTCAGGCGATACAGCGCGACGTCTTGGCAATGAATATTTATTTCAAGAATTAGCCCAGGCAAATATTGAAGTATTGAAGGAGTACAATGTAAAACAAATCATCACTTGTGATCCACACACGTTTAATGCATTTAAAAATGATTATCGGGAATTTGGGATGGAAGCACAGGTATATCATCATACACAAATGATAGCTAAGTGGTTACGAGAGGGATTGTTGCAACCAAAAACAGAAGTGAATGAACACGTGGTTTACCATGATTCTTGTTATCTCGGACGGTATAATGGAATCTATGATGACCCACGAGACATTTTGCGAGCGCTCCCTGGAGTAAAACTCACTGAAATGGAGAGAAATCGTGAAAATAGCATGTGCTGTGGTGCGGGTGGTGGGCGCATGTGGATGGAAGAGAAAGAGGGAAATCGCGTCAATGTGACGCGTGTGAAGCAAGCATTGATCGCTAATCCTTCTGTTATTGCATCCAATTGCCCATATTGTTTGACGATGATGGGCGACGGAGTAAAAGCAGTGGATGCGGAAGATGTATTGACGCTTGACTTGGCGGAGCTTGTATCGCAATCCCTTTCATAAGTATTGTATATGCAGGGAGAGGAGTATTGATATGCAGTTTGATCCTACGACTTTGAAATGGCAAGATGGCTACAAGTTACTGACAGGAGCCATTGTTCCACGTCCAATTGCGTTTGTGTCATCGATTTCTAGTACAGGTGTATACAACCTGGCGGCCTTTAGTTTCTTTACTGCCGTATGTGCTAATCCGCTAGCTATTGGATTTACGCCGATGAGGCGAATGGATGGATCAAAAAAAGATACGTTTAACAATATTATGGAAACCAAGCAATTTGTCGTTCATGTAGTAACGGATGCAATTGTTGAAGCAATGAACGAAACGGCACCAGAGTTTCCAGCTGACATTGATGAGTTTTCAGTGAGCCACTTAACGCCTATTAAAAGTACAAAAGTGAATGTTCCGCGCGTAAAAGAAAGCCCGATTGCCCTTGAGTGTGAACTGTGGCAAACCGTGGAGTTAGGGGATGGTGGTCCTGGTAGTAGTTCACTTGTTATAGGTAAAGTGGTACAGATACACGTTGCGGATGAACTTGTGGAGGATATGAAAATCGATACTGCAGCATTACACCCAGTTGCAAGGCTTGCGGGTCATCATTATACAAGGGTTAACTCGCAAACGATATTTGAGTTGGTTCGAAAATAAATATGCTGCCATACGATATAACCATATGATCGGGGAGATGTAAGGAGGGTTTTCTCCATATGGATGGTTCTGCCATGCGGCGCTTTGTGAAAAAAGAGTTTGGCATTCATTGCCTATCCATTGTACCAGTGAAATATGGGGTATATCGCATGGTCGCAAAAGATGGTCGAGTATTCGGATTAAAACGCATGAGATATGACCATGCACGCTTATTGTGGATGGATCATGCACTTGCGACTGTTAAGACACAAGGATTTCATGCTTTTTCATGGGGTACATGGAAGTATCCTAAAGGAGAATTGTATCCGTTTTTGTTGATGGATTGGCTAGATGGTCAGATGGCAGATCCATTCCTTTCTGAAGATCTTCGAGTGTCTGCTAATGTACTGGCAAAGTTTCATCAGGCTGGATCCAATCTCAGAGTACGAGGACATGGAGAGTTTGTCACGCTTGGAAGTTGGTTGCAACAATATAGAAGAGGGCTTCAGCTATTAGAACAATCCAGAAGAGAAAACTGGCCTTTTCTAAGACAAGATGGTGTATCTTTAGAAGTCTATCATACGCTAGAAGAACGAGCGCATAGGGCAATTGATGTATTGAAGAAACACCAATACGAGCAAATGAGTCTGCACAGTTCCGGCGTGCTGTGTCATGGAGACAGTGGGCCAGCAAACTTTATTATTTCTCGTGGGCAAGCGCAATTAATCGACTTTGAAACACTACGCATAGATGCACCTAGTTATGATTTGTTTCGAATGATCCGATTGACAAGTAAACAGCGCGGTTATGAGGGTGATTGGACGCAAGATATTATTCATGGCTATACGGATATGGCTTCGCTTTCTGATCAGGAAAGGCAGTTTGTTCTTGCATGGATGATGTACCCTTATAAAGTGTGCAAATTACTGCGTCATTATTCAACTGTCAGTACAACAAAACGAAAACAGGTGGAAAAAAAGTTAATTCGAGCAATAAAAAGAGAAAAGAATCAACATGTTTTGGTCAAACAACTACGTCGAGCACTGGATGTGTAATCTGGAGGTTGCCATGAAACGATGGATCGATCACTTGGGCAGAGAAGTCGATATAAAAGATGAGCCACAGCGAATCATATCGTTGTGCCCATCTTTGACAGAGACGTTATTTGCCTTAGGACTTCAAGAGCAAGTGGTAGGACGTACGAGATTTTGCATTCATCCTGCCCCGCAAGTGTTACTAAAACAAAATGTAGGTGGTACAAAACAAGTACATGATGAGGTCATCGATCAATTACAACCAGATGTTATTATCGCTGAAAAAGAAGAAAATACAGCACAAATGATTAGCGAGTTGGAGAAAAAGTACCCTGTATATGTCATCAATGTAGAGACTGTAGAAATGGCGTTACAGGCTATTGTCGATCTTGGGGCAATAACCGGTCGAGAGATGCAAGGGATAGCCCTTGCAAAACGCATCGAACAGACTCTTACACAGGCAAAAATCGAGGGTGGCTTGCGCTGCGCGTATCTTATTTGGGAAAATCCTTATATGGTGGCCGGTAAAAATACATATCTCAGTTCATGGCTTAGTTATTTTGGCTGGGACAACGTATGTAAGGTGATGAATGGTCGCTATCCTGCTGTAACGTTGGAAGAGCTGCGCCTATTGAATCCACAGGTGATTTTTCTCTCTTCTGAACCATACCCATTTTCGGAGGTCCATCGCAAAGAAATGCAACAATCTATACCAGGATCACAAGTCGTGTTGATCGATGGAGAGATCTCTTGGTATGGTGTTCATATGGAGCAAGCTGTAAAAGAAATGGAGCGTGTGCAGCAGATGGTGCAAAAGGGTGAGGAATTGCTTGATCTTCATACTAGGGAGACATTACAAACGGCACTTTTACATTGGAATATGATGAAAACAAGTGATGAGGATGATGCTGCAGAAGATGCAGATCGCTTTCAGACTGATTTTTATCGATTTATTGATGCGTTTTCCACATGGTGGAAGGCAACTCCTAACCGTACAGCACTGGAAGAAGAAGCTCGTGCAATGCCTGAGGTTCAGTGGATCGCAGATCGACTTCCTGTGGAATTATGGATTCCGTTTGAAGGTGAATTAAGAGAGCTTGTGGAAGGGCGCGAGCGCGAAGGGGATCATACTGAGCAATCGTGATAAGTGAGTACAGAAAGAGGAAGCTAACTTATGATGGGTTAGCTTCCTCTTTTGCATGTCATTTGTTGAAGGTGTTACATATTACATGGCGCGTAAATGGTGATCTGAAGTGGTAGTAGAAGTACCATTGGATACTTCATCTAAAGATTTTCCGCTTGGTTCCGGAAGTAACATGGTGATAAACATACCGAGTATGGCGAAGACAAACGTGATGTCAAGGGTTCCAGATAAACCAAGTGTTGCTGTGAGGATCGGAAAAAGTAGTGTACCGATAAATGCTCCGACTTTTGCAAAACCAGCGGAAAAGCCATGACCTGTCGTTCTCACACTAACAGGGAAGAGTTCAGCTGACATGACAAATGTCGTCGTATTTGGACCGAATTCTGCAAAGAAATAACTGATTGCATACAAGACCAAGAAAGGAACAACCATGGATGTAATTCCAGGAATGATGCCCATGAGTAAGAAGGCTAGACCCATGATGAAAAATCCGATGAGTTGTAATTTTTTGTGTCCGATTTTATCAATGGTACTAAATGCTAGGATGTAACCCGGAACAGCGGCGATAGCAAAGATCATAAGAGACCAAGATTCTGCAGTTAAAGCACTAGCATGAGGTGCAATGATTTTCATAATCAGTGGCGTGGAGATCGAGTTGCCATAGTATGCGTAGTCAAAAAAGAACCAAGTTCCAGCAGTGCCAAGCAAGGTGAGCATCAAACGACGATTAGATAGAAACTGGAGCAGGGTAAGTGGTTTTTCGAGTGTGCTTACTTGATCCGCCTGGATTGCACCATGTGAAAATTCACGGATACTATCAGTAGCAGCCTTGACTTTTCCGCGAACCTGCGCCTCAAAACGTGGTGATTCTGGCATAGTGCGACGGAAGTAGATGACTGCAAGCGCTGGAATGGCTCCAAGACCCAGCATGATCCGCCATGCGATATTTGCATTGACACCACTTGCAAGAAGAGTCATGGCAACGATAGGACCTGCGATGAGGCCAAGTGCTTGCATAGAGAATACAAGAGAAACTAATTTACCGCGATCTTTGCGATTAGCATATTCGCTCATAAGTACGGCGCTGACTGGATAATCGCCGCCAATGCCAAGTCCCATGATGAAGCGAAACACGAGAAGCCAGATCACACTCGGAGCGAATGCAGATAAGATGGCCCCAATAGCCATAATCATAGCTTCTAAACCGTATACTTTTTTGCGTCCAAATACATCTGAAATTCTACCGAAAATAAATGCCCCGAGGAATGCAGCTATGAGTGAGGTGCTACCTAGTAATCCGATCATATCCTTGCCTAAATGCCATTGACCTTTAATAAGAACAAGTGCGGCACCGATAATGAATAAATCGTAAGCATCGGTGAAAAATCCGGCTCCAGCAGTGAGTACAGCACGCAGATGAAAGAGTCCCATCGGTGCTTCGTCGAGTGCATGGCTTAATTCGTTTTGATTCGACATGTATGATGTCTCGCTGGTCGCAATATGGTTGTTGCGGCCTACGAGTGTCCCCCCTCTCGATTCTCGTATGTGCGGGGCGATCAACGCCACCGTGTTTCTACTACTCAATATAAAGCCGAATTGCTAAGGATCTGTAAATTTTGCGCGAAGGTTTATAGCGGGTAGTGTAAAGCTATTGCAAACTCTGTGGGATCATATAAAACTTGTACGCTCGCATACATTTGGAAAGGAAGGAAGGCTAAGGAGGACGTGCATCGTGACTTTGATTCGTCATCATAAAGTAGCTGTTGCCTTAAGTGGAGGAATGCTTCGAGGTGCAGCACATGTTGGGGTTTTACAAGCGTTAGAGGATATGGGGATTCAACCGGATGCGATTGCGGGTACTTCAGCGGGGGGAGTAGTTGCGGCACTATATGGAAGAGGGCTTTCAACTGAATTATTAGAAGAAGTAACGCATCAATTTAATGGACGTAAATTGCTTGATGTGTCACTTCCTATAACTGATGTTCTAAAGACCATTTCGTTATTGCCACTTTACTATTTACACATCATAAAAGGAGTCTCTCATCGCATCCCACCCGGATTCATTGTGGGGGGCAAACTTGAAGCATGGTTACATAAGCTAATAGACATTGCACCGACACGCCACGCTATTGCGCACTTAGTTGTAACCACAGATCTGTTATCTGGGAAAGCGGTTGTTTTTTATGATGCAACAGAGCGGCCAAAGACACTTGCGCGAGTAGAGTTTCTACCTATGATCGATCCGGTTGCCTCTATTCGAGCGAGTTGTTCATTGCCTGGGATCTTATACCCTAGAGCATATGCTAGTCGCTTACTTGTGGACGGCGCTCTAAGAAATAACCTACCTGTTGATTTACTGTACCATCTTGGCTATACAAAGGTAATTGCCGTGGATTTACATCAATCACAAATGGATGATCAAGTCACTCCATCCTTCTTTCCTGTGTTAGATCGCATGATGGATATTTTAATCGATGAATCCATGGAGTTGCGCATAAATAGATTTCGTCCATTTGTCATTCAACCGAATCTAGATGAGATTAAGTGGACCTCATGGGGTTTAATGGATAAAGCCGTTCAGATTGGTAGGGATGCCACAAAAGCACTCCAAAAAGACATCCTAGCCTATGTAGAGACTTGAAACGGCGTTAAACGATCACCACCATGTCTGCTTGGCCGATCAAAAAGAGTGGATAGTATTGGCGACAAAGAGAAACAGGAAATCTCCATTCAAGGTCTATGATCAACAGTTGGATTGCAATTATTGGTTCAGTTAGTTTTAGTTAATCTTTTTTATAATGAAAGCGTTTCAGCTAATAATAAAAGGTAGTTACTGAGGAATTATTGTTGGACGTTCTCGCTTTAGACATGTTAGACTAAGTAGCGAAGCATCATAACGCATATAAATGTATGATATTAGTACATTTAATCATGGTATGGATTTGAACGGAGGCTTTTTTATGGCGCATCAACTCGTCTTAATCGGCGGAGGATATGCTGGAATGTATTTTTTGCGCACGACTCTAGATCTCTTGCCATCGGATGTAGAAGTTACCTTAGTCGATCGATTACCTAAAAGCCCTTTAAAGACAGAGTTTTATAGTATTGCGGCAGGTACTTCATCGTTAAAAGAAGTTACACTTCCTTTTCCTCATCACCCTCAGTTAACGGTCGTGTACGATGAAGTTATCGGCATTGATCAAGAAAAGAAGCAGTTGACTCTGCGTGAAAAAGACATTTTACCGTATGACACGCTGATCGTTGCACTTGGCTGTGTCGATCGCTTTCATAAGATACCTGGGGCCGAAGAATTCTCTTTAAGTTTACAGAGCTTAAAGCGAGCACAAATTACAGGACATGAAATTTTGACATTAGATGCTTATCGATCGGTGGTATTAGTTGGAGCAGGACTTACTGGAGTCGAATTGGCAGCTGAATTGCGTGAGACACGACATGATTTAAACATTACCTTGATTGATCGCAATGATCTTGTCCTAAATGGATTTTCAGATAAACTTCGTCAATATGTAGAAACATGGATGACTTCTCATGATATACAAGTACAACATGGCATAAAGGCGCAGAGCATTTTTTGTGATCATATGGTGCATGAGCAGGGTGAACTAGCTTTTGATAAGTTGGTGTGGACCGCAGGGATTCAAGCAAACCCGTTTGTTCAATTGATTGTGGGTGCAGATTTTGATTCCATTGGGCGAGTGATCGTGGATGAAGAACAGCGTTTACCGAGCAATCCGGACATTTATGTGATTGGTGATTGTGCTGCATCAGAGCACCCACCGACTGCACAATTGGCTGAATTTCACGGCGAGTATGTAGGACAAGTATTAGCTGGCAAGTGGCGCGGGCAACAAGTGCCGAAGCGTTCTTTCACTACAAAAGGAATCCTCGGTTCACTTGGACGAGGTACTGGGTTTGGAACATTAAAGGGTGTTGATATGTCAGGGAAGATACCACGCATGTTAAAAAGTGGTGTTTTATGGTCGTACAAAAAACACGTTGAAAAAAAATGATGAGTACTGAATTCCATATGAATAAAGGTTTAACTTGACGGTAGTAGGATCATATGAGTATGATATATGTACTGTTTTTATCGCGATGGAGCTCGCGTAATTTCTCTTATGTAGAGAATGATGGCCCCTACAGATGGACTCGACGAGAGTAACTCTGTAGGGGCTTTATTTTGTTTAGAGAAAGGGTGAAAAGATGAACAAGAAATCTTTGGTCTGGAAACAGTATCTCGCTATTGCGGCATTTGCAGTTTTAGGTGCGCTCGCACGACAAGAATTAGAAATCATTCTTCCACCTCTATCAGGAACAGGATTTCCTATCGCAACGTTGCTTATTAACCTTAGTGGCGCTTTTTTCTTGGCGTGGTTCTATACTGTGACGACGAGTTTCATACCCATTGTACAATGGCTTCGCACAGGTGTTGGAACTGGCTTTGTTGGATCCTATACGACTTTTTCAACATTTATGGTTGAATCACAAGCGCTTTTAGCACATGGGGCAATTGTAGTAGCGGCAGTCTATATAGTGATTAGTTTTGTGGGTGGATTTGCAGTTGCTTGGTTTGGTGTCTATTTGGGCAATGTTTTGAATCATAAAAAACATGCGCCGATCGATGGGGAGTGAGAGAATTGGTGGACTGGCTCGGAATTGCGTTAGGTGGTGTGGCTGGGGCATGGATGCGTTTCTTTGTTACCAATCGAATCAATGCAATTTGGAATAAAAACTTTCCTTTAGCTACCTTTTTAATCAATATTACAGGTGCTTTTTTTCTTGGTTTTCTCTATGCAGCTGTGCGCCCTCATAATGTACTTGATATGTGGTTGCGCAATTCGATCGGTGTTGGCTTTATAGGGGCCTATACGACCTTTTCTACGATGATGTATGAAACTATGACCCTTTTTGGGCGCAAGCAGATCAAAATTATGGGCGTGTATCTGGTGGCAAGTCTTGTGGTTGGATTATTGGGTGCTTTCATCGGTGCATCCATATAAGATCCTTACAATAAGATCATTACGCATGAGGTGACAGCGCGTGAGGATGCACTGCTCAGGTTAGGAACGAATGCATAGCGCTGTCACAGTAAGTGTACCTGCATAGTATGCAGGTACACTTACTTTAATGTACCTAAAAATTCCATGATTTGAGGTTTTGTTTTTGCGAATTTACTATGCAAATGTGCAATTTTTTCTCCGTTTTTGTAAATCAGAAGACTAGGTACACCACGAACTTCGTACTTCTCACTAAGATCCGGGAAATCTTCAGCGTTAATTTCAAACCAGCTTTTATCTTGGTGATTGGCAATGATGTCATCAATAAAACGATTGAGGTTTTTACAGTCTGGGCACCATGAGGTAATGAACTTCATCACCGTATAGTTGTCCTCTGAAATGGCTTTTGAAAATTGCTCTTCTGACGTGATCGTTTGCATCATGACGCCTCCTTAGTTACTTACATTTTATTGTATCATACCTTGTCTAGTCGCTCCATCTTACGAAGAATTCGTGTAAAATGTAGTGAGCAGCATCAAAAAGGAAGTATCGACGAATTCGTCGAATACTGATATTATCATTATAGTATAACAGTCATCATTGGAGAAGAGGTGTACTACGTGTCAGTTCAAACGCAGGAGGGGAATCCAAGCATCAGTGGATCCGTTGAGAAACAGTCCAATCATCTAGGACTGATGAGCTTTGCCCATTTTCTTAATGATGGATCGGCCAATTACCTGCCAGGTATCTTGCCAGCTATTTTGCTCGCTTTACATGAACCTTCAGCGATGGCTGGGGTATTAATGGCCGCATTATTGATTGGGCAGGCTTTACAGCCCTTTACAGGAATATGGGCAGATCGTGTAGGGGGACGCCTTATTTTTATTTTTGGTCTTATGGGCAGTTCCATTGGGGGAGCTTTATTAGGCTTTAGTCATGCATTGTGGGTACTTATCTTATTTTTATTTGTGATTGGCATTGGCAATGCCATGTTTCATCCCCAAGCCTTGGCCATTGTGCGCTCTTCAGTGAACCAAAAACGTCAGGGATTAGGCTTATCTGCTTTTCTGGTAGGTGGTGAGCTTGGACGCGGTGTATTTCCAATGATTACTAGTTTTATCGTGGTAGCATTGGGTCTTGCGAACTTATGGTTACTTGCCATACCAACATTACTCACTGTTCCTTTTTTGTTGCGATATGCTCCACAATTACCAGCTCAAACTAAAAAGTCACGGCGCATCGACTGGAAGAAACATGCGAAACCCATGTGGTTTTTAGTGAGTTTTGCTAGTTTGCGTTCACTCATCATCTATGGAGTGGTAACCTTTATTCCGATTCTCTGGCACGCGCGTGGAGGGAATCTCGTCGTAGGTGCTTCCATTATAACTACGCTTCTTGTCGTCGGGATTGTAGGCAATTTGTTGGGTGGTCATTTAGCTGATCGCTATGGAAGACGGCCCTTGTTAATAGTATCAAGTGTTTTTTCGGCTGTTATTGTAGCATTACTTGCTGTTGTCAGTGGACCCTTACTGTGGTTACTTGCAGGGTTACTGGGAATCGCACTATTTGCCAGTGTTCCCGTTACAGTATTGGTGGGACAGGATATTTTTCCTGAAAATCGCTCATTAGGTTCAGGCATTGCACTAGGTCTTGCCAATGGAATCGGAGCCATGTTAGTTCTTGTGATCGGAATGTTTATTAGTTCGATTGGTGTCACCGGGATATTAGTTGTGATTGGTATTCTTGGATTAGTGGATACGGGGATTGCAATTGCTATGCCAAAAATCATGACAGAGCATCATGGCAGTGCATCAGCACATTCATAAGAAGGGCATTGTGGTGGGTAGCCTCGATAGAAAGTTGCCCACCACATTCAACTTGATTTTATAAGTTAACCCGCTAGTTTTGCGCTTTCTTGGCGCAGACGTAGGCTATTGACTACTACTGTAACCGAACTAAGTGCCATCGCTGCACCGCAAACCATCGGGTTTAAAAATCCAAGTGCAGCAAGTGGAATGCCTACGAGATTATACATCAAAGCCCAAAAGAGATTTTGACGAATTTTGCGCATGGTGAGTTCACTAAGCTCAAGCGCCTGAATGACCCGCGTTGTTTCTGAACTCATAATGGCTATATCTGCAGCTTCAAGTGCGACATCTGTTGCAGTCCCTAGTGCTATTCCTACGTCTGCTGCTGCTAGTGCTGGGGCATCATTAATACCGTCGCCAATCATGGCAACGATATGTCCGGACGTTTGTAATTCGTGTATGATTTGGGCCTTTTTCGATGGAGAACTGCTAGGATATACTTCATCGATCTGCAGTTTTTGTGCAACGGATGCTGCCGCATGATGGTTGTCCCCAGTAACTAGCACAATCCGACAAGAGATATCGCTCAATCTCTGGATGGTAGAAAATGCGTCTGGCTTGATGGTATCTGTTAATGCAAGAATTCCCATAGGCAACCCTTCACTTGTTACAATCACAGTGGTTTTCCCTTGTGCCTCATAAAAGTCAATCTGTTTTTCTATGTGTGGACTAAAGCGTATGGCTTGTATATCTGGTTGTCCTACAAAGATTTTTTTCCCCCGAACCACACCACGTACACCAACACCTGCAATAACCTCAGTATGATTGGCTTGCTCGATGGTAAATCCTTGTTCGAGTGCTCTTTGGTAAATGGCTTGTGCAATCGGATGCTCGCGTTGCGCTTCAATTGCAGCTGCAGTTTTGATTAAAGTGGAAGATGTGATTCCGCGTAGTGGCCATACATCACTGACCACCATTTCTCCTGCAGTTAATGTTCCTGTTTTATCAAATACGATCGTATCAATTTGAGTTAAGCGTTCAAGAAATTCTCCGCCTTTGACTAAAATGCCGCGTTTAGCGCCAATTTCTGCTCCCACCATAATGGCAGTTGGCGTGGCTAACCCAAGTGCACAAGGGCAAGCGATGACAAGTACACTGACTGCAGGTAAAAAAGCAGCATCTAATCCTCGCGTGATCGCCCAAAATGTGAAAGTCGCAACAGAGAGAAAGAGCACAATAGGTACAAAGATACCACTAATCGCATCAGCTAGACGTTGTATAGGTGCTTTTGATCCTTGTGCAGCATCAACCATGTGCATTATTTGAGCAAGTAGTGTTTCCTCACCTGTACGCGTAATTCGAACCAGAATGGGATTTCCCTTATTGATGGTGGCCCCTACAATTACATCTCCCGGTCCTTTTAAAACGGGAAGTGATTCTCCTGTAAGCAACTGCTCATCCATCATGGTTGATCCTGCAACGACCATGCCATCGCTTGGCGCTGGTTCATTGCGATAAACCCGAACAAGATCGCCTATAGATAAGTTTGCGACAGGTATATCTTTTTCTTGACCAAAAATGATCGTGTGTGCTGTTGTTGCTTCGAGATTGGCTAGGGCACTGACGGCATCACTTGAAGCTAATTTGGCTCTTTTTTCAAGCAGTTTACCAAGGAAGATGACTGTAATGACAGTAGCGGAGCTATCAAAATATAGCTCCGTATGTCCCTGTGCCCACAAGATGACACTGTATCCATAAGCCACTGTAGAGGAAAGTGCAACAAGTACGTCCATATTGGTGGATCGATTGATGAGTGCATAGTATGCACCTTTATAAAATCGCCTGCCTACGTAAAATTGTACAGGAGTAGCTAAGGCAAAACTGACCCAAGTTGGCAAGGGGGAGTTATTGGTTTTGATCATCACAAACATCTGAATCAAAAGGGGGAGCGTAAATAGAGTAGAGAGCCAAAACTCACGAAGATCTGACTGATAAGCACGCTCCTTCTCTTTTCGTGTTTGCCGAATATCTTCCTTGGTGACAACCTTTGCACCGTACCCAATTTTAGAAATAGCTGCAATGATGGCATCTTCTCGTAAGGTATCATCGCGTAAAATAATATGTGCTTTTTCGGAAGCAAGATTGACGTGTACGGTTTCAACACCTTCTAGTTTACCCACTGTTTTTTCTATGCGTAGTGCGCAAGCTGCACAAGACATGCCGGAGATATCGAGCTCAAATTCCTGAACCTGCTGTTCTGGTTTTGTACGTGTCGCCTCCATTAAACTAAACCGCCTCGCATTCAAACTTGTGACGTGTGATCCAATAGGGCTGTCCATATCGGTCTCGTTAACAAGTTATTCGCACATAGCGCAAATCATGCGAGGCGGCAAGTGTAATTGTCAGTGTTCAGGGACAAGTGTGTCTGATGTTTGTTTTGAACGCGCGAGAGGCTCTGGTAAAACTTGCAATGCCATATAGCAGATGACGCCAAATAAAGCAGTGACAACAGCTGTATGTAGGATTTGCGCGATCAACGAGATGTGACTATCGATCAGAAAGATTCCTGCTGCGATTTGAAGAATAGTAAAAGTGAGTGCAGCAAGACTTCCTTTCCATAGATCAGGTCGTTGTGCCCGAAACTTATAGGATTGCACGACAAGGTGCACGATGAGAAGCAATAAACCGGCTGCAATCGTGCGATGTAAGAGATCGATCCACAAAGCGTGATGTGGCGTTTGTAAGCTCTCTGCAGGCACAACAAGCCCCGAAAAAGAATCTGCAGCGCCAGAACTAGCAACATAAGCCCCAATATACATGGCGACATATAGATAAGAAAATGTAAACCACACGGCACTTTCATAGGACTTTGTTACAGCGTGAGGTCGTAATGGCATCAACTCATGAGTTGTCCCATCATGTGTGTGGCGTTTGATTTGAGAAATGACAATTTGAAGCAAAAGTACTGCTGCAAATGCAATCAGCGATACGCCAAAATGAGTGGCTAATTCTGCGGGTGGATCTCCAAATAGGACACCAAGGGCACCAAGGAGTGCCTCGACGACAACAAATCCTACAGAGATGAGCGATAATACACGGACTTCAATAAAGCGCCCATAATTGACCCAAGCGAACACGCCAAAAGAAATTAATAGAATACTGACCAATCCAACTAAACCCCTATGTCCAAATTCGATGAGCGTATGCAGATCAAAACTAGATGGGATGAGCTGGTTGTTACAGAGTGGCCACTGCCGCCCACAACCGAGTGCTGAGCCTGTATCTGTATCGATAAAACCCATGGTATTGACGACAAAAACACCAATGGGTGTGGCGACAGATAAAATGTCTGTTATTTTTTTGCTTATGTGACCTTGTGCAAATTGCACGGGTGAACCTCCTCGTCAAGTTAAATGGCTGCACTCACAATCATGAAAATAAAAAGTAATGGAAGGTATAGAAGAGAATAGGCAAATGTTCGCTTCGCCCAAACAAAAGTCGTATCGGATTCAAACAGTGTGAAAATAGTTAAAGTGATAAACAAGAGACCAACAGCACCTGCAATGACAAGATACAGTGCGCTCACTGTGTGTGTGAAATAGAGTAATGAAGAAGTGAGTAATAAGCAGATCGCATAGAGAACACTTTGTTTTTTGGTTTTACGAGCACCTCGCGCAACAGGCATCATCGGTATACCAGCGCGTGCATAATCGTCGCTACGGTACAGTGCAAGTGACCAAAAGTGTGGTGGCGTCCACATAAAGATCACAGCAAACATGATCAGCGCAGGTAGTTCAATATGACCGGTTACTGCTGCCCATCCGATCAGTGGAGGAAAAGCGCCAGCCCCACCACCAATGACAATATTTTGCGGCGTTCTGCGTTTGAGCCACATGGTGTAGATAACGACATAATAGAAAGCACCAAGCATAGCAAGAATCGCAGTAAGCGGATTGACCCATACATATAACACGAGAAAGGCAAGTGAAATGAGGCTTAAACCAAACAGCAGTACTTCAAGTGCAGTGATCGAGCCACTTGGTAAAGGGCGTTTATGCGTGCGTTCCATCATGGCATCAATATCTCGGTCATACCACATGTTGAGCGCGGCTGATCCCCCAGAAGATAGTGCTAGGCCGAGCAGAGCAGCACTTGTAATCCGGAATTCAGGCAATCCTCGGTGTGCCACCATCATGGCGCATAACTCCGTAAATAATAGCATGATCTGAATGCGCGGCTTTGTTACCTCATAATAAGCTTGAGCTGCTCTATATACTTTTTGTATCCAATACAGATTTCTGGTACCTTCAGATTCAAATGCAGGCACGTATGCTCACTCCTCCACCATTGACACTACCTGTTCGACATGTCGCTAGAAATATCTACCGCATATCGTTATGGGTATTATTTCTCATTTACAGGTAAAAGTATGCAAAAATAATGTTGTCCAACAAGATAAAATACAATAGTCCAAATGGATGATGGAATGCTCTGTTGCTACTACGTTTGTATTAGTCTAAATGACACTGTTTGGAGAGATTCCAAGAGCGTACAGTAAAGCTAACAAACATAGCAGAAAGAGGGTCACATCACATGACGACTACGCAAACACTTAAAGGATCTGAATTAAACGTCGTGCAATGGCAGGTGACCGGTCATTCACAACCATTGTCGACTTCCTATGCGCATCACATGATTGATCAAATAGCGGATATAGGAACAGCAAAACTTGTAATACGTGGTGATAATCCGATGCAGAGAAAAGATTTATTTTCATTGATTGACTATGCGACTTCAAGAAACATATCTGTATCACTGGCAACAGAAGGAATAGCGAAGATGAGCGTGCGAGCGGCGGCGAATGCTCGGGATGCAGGGATCTCCCGTTGGGCAATTAGAATGAATACTTGGCCAGATTTATTGGATACGTTGAGCGCTTTTCGAATATCAGAGTTAAGACCGTTTCGTGCCGGGTACTTGTTAGCCGATCACGATGTGCCGATCGAAATTGATACGACCGTTACGAACGCAAATTTAAAGCATCTTGAACAAATTGCGGATATCGCTCAATATGTATTTGGAGCAAAAACGTGGAATGTAGAGATGGGCACTCCCAGTAAGCGTGTTATGAGCAGGCAGATGGTTACGGCAGATCAAGCGGAGCATTTGTTGCGGTGGATGTATAAGGAGACCTCTATGCGCACGATCCAGATTACAACTACAGACGCGCCATTTTATGAGCGCATTATGCTACAAGAACGCAGTAAACAGTCTCATGATAGTAGTATGCCTGATGCTGATAGGGAGATAACCGATGATCAACTAGTTACTATCGGGGCACAAAAAATTCCGCATGATGGGAATGGAGAAATTTTCATTTCGCATCAAGGGGATGTTTATCCGAGTGAACATTTACCTCTCATCGTAGGGAATATAAGAAAGCAAGAACTGGGTGATGTGTATGAACATAGCCCGTTACTTCAAGAATTACGCACTGGCGATAGATTGCATGGGAAATGCAGTGAATGCGTATTTCGCAATGTGTGTGGCGGTTCACGGGCGCGTGCATTTGCAATGACTGGTGATTATATGGCTGCTGATCCTTTATGTGCGTATGTGCCTACACTCACGAACAGTCCTGTATCACCGATTCAATAATTCATAAGCGCCATATGGTCAGCATCCTCTTATAGAGGTTGTTCAAAAAGGGGTCACAACTCCCCGGCGCATGGCAGCGTCAGCGCCAAGAACGCTCCCTCACGTACCCAAAACGTACGCTCAGTCCACATTCTTGGCTTGCTTCCTTGCACTATGCGGGTCTTACCTGCCACCTTTTTGAACAGGCTCTTATAGCGGTGCAAGAGAGGATGCTGACTTGTCGTGAACATTATGTGCGCAATTTGAATTTTTGCAGTTTTCCTGTGGATGTTCTCGGGAGAAATGAGACAAATTCATACTGCTTAGGTGTCTTAAAATGAGCTAATCGCTCGCGACACCATTCATCTAATTCTTGTGCGGTTACAGTCTTTCCTTCCTGCACGATAATATATGCCTTTGGTACTTCGCCCCACTTCTCATCTGCTGTAGCGACTACACCGGCGTCTAACACAGCTGGGTGTTGGAAAAGAATGTTTTCTACTTCAATTGAAGATATATTTTCACCACCAGAAATAATGACGTCTTTTGCGCGATCTACGATCTGAATGTACCCATTTGGATGGACTACAGCAAGATCTCCCGTATAAAACCAGCCGTTGCGAATAGCTTTTGCCGTTTCGTCAGGTTGTTTATAGTAGCTATCCATCACAACATTGCCGCGAGTTACAATCTCACCAATCTGTACTCCATCCCATGCGACTTCTTGCCCATCTGGCATAACAACTTTTGTTTCTCCGTTGTGAATCATCTCTACCCCTTGGCGAGCTTGAATGTCTGCTCTTGCTGGAGATGACAGTTGAGCGAATTCAGAATTCCACTCACAATAACTGATGAGTGGCGATGTTTCAGTGAGTCCATATACATGTGTGATTTCCATTTGTAAAAGGCGCTGTGCTCGTTCAATTACTGCAGCAGGAGGTGGTGAACCTGCTGTGGCTAAGCGTATTGCCCGTTCTGGTCGATACCTTTCAATAGTAGGTGCATACAGTAGCATATTGATTACTGTTGGAGCGCCAAAGGCAATGGTGATCTGTTCCTTTGCAAAGACATCTAAGATATGATCTGAGTCAATCTTGCGCAGGCATACGTGCGTTGCACCTGTTGCTGTAAAGGTCCACACACTTCCCCACCCGTTGGCGTGGAACATAGGAAGTATATGTAAGTAACGATCCTCATGTGTGATACGCATATGAAGTAATACATCTGCTGCATTGATATAATTGTTGCGATGTGTCAAAACCACTCCTTTCGGGCGAGAAGTCGTGCCACTTGTATAGTTGATGGATAGTGGTTGGTTTTCATCAATGAGCACTTCATGCACAACAGGCTCCGCTGATTGTAAGAGGTTTTCATAGTCTATATCTGAAAATGGACTTGCATCTTTTGGCGATCCATGGTGAACGACTTCAATAATCGTTTGTAAGTGTGGAACGCGGCTCTTCATATCGGTGAAAAGATGAGAAAATTCACGATCGGCGATCGCTAGTATAGAATCACTATGATCGAGGATATAGGTCACTTCTTGTGCATGTAAGCGGGTATTAATAGGAACAATAACGGCACCTATTTGTGTAATCGCATAAAAACATTCAAGCATTTGGTGGATATTGGGTAGCATGACTGCTACATGGTCTGTTTCACGAATGCCTAGTTGATAGAGCGCGTGGGATAGTTTCCATGTGCGCTCATTGAACTCGCGATAAGTAAACTGTTCGAAATCATCCACAACAGCTATTTTATCTGGATAGAGCTTGGTTGCGCGGCGTTTCCAATCAAGTGGAGTTAGTGGCGTGATCATTGGTATGTTTTCCCCCCTAGTCAAAACAAACTCTTTATAGAGGTTGTTCAAAAAGGGGTCATAACTCCCCGGCGCATGGCAGCGTTAGCGCCAAGAATGCTCCCTCACGTACCCAAAACGTACGCTCAGTCCACATTCTTGGCTTGCTTCCTTGCACTGCGCGGGTCTTACCTGCCCCCTATTTGAACAGGCTCTTATAGGATAAAAATTGAATGTCTTTATTTTATCAGTATATATCAATCATTCAAGCTATTTTAATTATATTAAGTTGCCATGGGGCGGATTTTGCAGGATGTATAGAACGTGTTAGAATCGCTCTTAGGGACCATTGCACAGCATATGTATTTTAAAAGAGGTGATCCGTTTCTTGACATCTGCAACAAAAAAATTTTCGCCGTATCTTCACTTTACACGTGATGAGTGGGCTGCATTGCGAAACTCTACCCCACTCACTTTGTCTGAAGCTGAACTAGGAAAATTACAGGGCATTAACGAGCATGTGTCAATGATTGAAGTGACACAGATTTATTTACCTCTCGCACGTTTATTAAATTTATATGTTGATGAAGTTAAAAATTTATATGAAGCTACGCATGTTTTTTTAAATACGTCGGCACGCAAAGTTCCTTTTATCATCGGTATTGCAGGAAGTGTAGCTGTTGGTAAGAGCACAACAGCGCGGATTGTGCAGGCATTGTTGGAACGCAGTTCAGACAATTTGAGAGTGGATTTAGTGACTACTGATGGGTTTCTCTATCCCAATCGAATTCTTTTAGAGAGAGGAATCATGGAACGTAAAGGATTTCCTGAAAGTTATCATATTAATGCACTTATACAATTTTTGTCTGACGTAAAATCAGGTAAACCAAAAGTGACTGCTCCTGTGTATTCTCATTTAGTATATGACATTGTACCAGATCAAAAAATTGAGGTGTGTCAACCAGATGTGTTAATTTTAGAGGGGCTTAATGTCTTGCAGTCACCGTCCCACAGCTCATCTAAACGTCATCCGCAAGTATTTGTATCCGATTTCTTTGATTTCTCTATCTATGTCGACGCTAAAGAAGATCATGTTAGACATTGGTACGAAGAACGGTTTCAAACGTTGCGGGTCACTGCATTTCGGCAACCAGAAGCATATTTTTATCGATACTCTACACTTACGAAAGAAGAAGCACACCAAGTAGCGCTCGATATTTGGGATCGCATAAATGGAGAGAATCTACACGAAAATATTGCACCTACGCGCAATCGAGCAGATTTGATTCTGCGTAAAGGGAGGGATCATTCGGTGCAAAGTGTTAGCTTGCGAAAACTCTAAACACTTTGGCACTAGCTTATGATTGACGTATAGGTGAGTGGGGTTGTAATCTATAGATAGATATTTATCGATGAATTGGGTGGACGATGGTGGATTGGGCGTTGATTTTTAAAGCATTAGGTCATTCGGTTAGATTTCAATTGTATATGTCACTTTTACAAGGTGTCGAAGAGATGGATTGTAAGGCAATTGGTCTTGATGATGCGGCATGTTGTGTGGTGGATTTTACTCGTCAATTTTCTTTGGCACAGTCGACGATCTCACATCATCTTCGCATTCTTCAAGATGCTGGATTGATTACGCAAAAGCGTAGTGGCACCTACAGTTTGTACTCTGTTAATGCAGAGACACTAGATGCAATGAAGATGTTTATGGCTACTCTTCATGTCTATGAGAGTGACAATCATACGCATCCTGTAGGCGTACAGGGACTGTAGACTCTATGCATCTTTTTTTTATTCCAATTCATCGATAGTTATCTATGAATAATGAATAGGGGCGATCGACATGGACAATTTGGAACAGGATCAAATCCGAGCAGAAGTACGCAAACATTACTCAGGTGTAGCAACTAGAGATTCAGGGGAAAGTGGTTGTTCTACAACAAATACGAGCTGTTGTGGTAGTTCTTCAGTCCGGTCTGCTGATGAAGTAGCATTAAAGTTGGGTTATGGAAGTGAAGAATTAAGTGTCATTCCTGAGGGTGCCAACATGGGACTTGGGTGCGGTAGTCCAACTAAAATTGCCAAACTACAGCGTGGTGAAGTCGCTTTAGATCTTGGGAGTGGCGGTGGGTTTGACTGTTTTATCGCAGCGAAACAAGTGGGTGAACAAGGTGCTGTGATCGGTGTTGACATGACTCCTGAGATGATTGCAAAGGCAAGACAACTAGCACATACCAATGGGTATTACAATGTAGAATTCCGCCTTGGGGAAATCGAACATTTACCTGTGGCAGATCAGACAGTGGATGTAGTGATGTCCAATTGTGTCATTAATCTTTCTCCCAATAAGCTTTCAGTGTTCAAAGAAGCATTTCGTGTTTTGAAGCCAGGTGGACGAGTAGCTATCTCTGACGTCGTTGCAAGTGCTGCACTGCCTGAAGAGATGAAGGCAGATCTCACCTTATTGTCTGAATGCGTGTCAGGGGCTGCACCGCGTGAGGATATTGAACTTATGTTACACGAAGCAGGATTTCATCAGATCGCGGTTATCTCTCATGATGCAGGGCAAGAAGTTATTAAAGATTGGGTTCCTGGAAGCCATGCGGAAGACTATGTGCAATCAGCGTCCATCACAGCAAAAAAACCGGAATAGAATATTCCATAATAAAATAAGATGGTGAGGGCAGATAGCGCTAGCGGTATATGTAGGGGTGATGGACATGGAGTCATCTGAGGAAATAGAGCGAATTTCACAAGTATATCAACAGCGAGCCAGCACATTAGACATCGCTCATCATACATGATCTATCCAATCGAGGACATCAGATCATGTATGATGAGCGATATAGCATAATGGCGAAGCAAGTAGCTCGAGAGATTTCACGCGTGCTTAAAACAGATGGTAAGGTGCTCTGGTACGATTTGCGCTATGATAACCCCTATAATACCGATGTTCGTGCTATTTCAATCCATGAGATTCATGAGTTATTTCCTCATTTTACGTTGGACGTTAAAAAGATCACGCTTCTCCCAATGATTACACGAAAGCTTGGAAAGTGGGCAGACCTTGTTTATCCTGCCCTCTATCAGCTTTCTTTTTTATCAACGCATGATGTTGCACTTTTCACTAAGCAATCTGATGTACACGTAAATCGTGACTTGCGCGTAAAAAACAGCTAGGCTAGTTTTACTGATGGCCACCAGTCATCGAGGCTGGAGCCATCACTGCGATGACTTCACCACGTACACAGACCACTCCATCTACTATAAGTTCAGTTTGCACAATCACTTTTCGTTTTCCTACTTCAGTAATGTGACCACGGATGGTCATCATAGGACCAAGTGGAGTGGGTTTTAAAAACTCTGTCTTTAGTGAAGCAGTCACACAGCGAGGTACAGGTACATCGTCCCCAAGTGCGTGGCCATCTCTACGATAGAGAGCAAGGGAAGCCGTGCCTGTGCTATGACAGTCGATCAGGGATGCAGCCAATCCTCCATATACAAAACCAGGAATGGCGGTATGTTCAGGACGAGGCATATACTCTGTGAGGGTTTCATCGCCATTCCAACGCGTCTTAATTTGCAGGCCTTTGTCATTCAATCTGCCGCATCCGTAGCACAAAGAAAAATCATCCGGATAGTAGTCTTGTACATATGCGTGCTTATCCATTTCTTGATGTTGTGCCAAGAATGATTCACTCCTTATAGGGTTAATGAGTTATTGCATCTTAAGGTAAGCGCTCCCTTGCATATGTAAAACATCCTGATCATCCTGATTGGTAGAAGTGAACTTTAGTACAACCATCCCTCTTTTTCCTTTTGGAGAAGGGGTTGTTTCGATGATTTCAACATTTGTATATAGAGTATCCAAGGCGCGCACAGGCGCAGTCCATCTAATGTAATCCATTCCCGTTCCTACGATGATTTCTTTGCCAAAGCGGTTGGCGCGGATCCATTCACCCCATATGATACTTACCGTGTGGAAACCAGAAGCGATGATCCCTCCAAATGCGCTTTGTTCGGAGTACTCTTGGTCGATATGTATAGGTTGTGGATCAAATCGCGAAGCAAAATCATAGATGTCATCGTTCGTTAAGGTGACAGGATTGAGTTCAAAACGTTGTCCGACAAAAAATTCTTCAAAATACACAGTCTCATCCCCTAGTGTGGATCGTTTCTACTGCCGTGCTAGTTGACAAGCTCTGATTAAATGGTAGCACTTGCATACCTCTTTGTCGATACGTATACTTTGCGTGATGCAGTGAACCTTCAAGTCAAGCTGTTTGGGGGTAATCATGGAAAGTAATCTTCGTAAAATTATTCATATTGATATGGATGCATTTTATGCTTCTGTCGAACAACGTGATCATGTGGAGTACAGAGGAAAACCGTTGATAGTCGGAGGATCCCCACATTCTCGTGGTGTAGTTGCGACCTGCTCTTACGAGGCGCGTCGGTATGGTATTCACTCCGCAATGCCAGCTAGTATGGCACATCGATTGTGCCCACACGCGATCTTTGTGAAGCCGCGAATGGATGTGTATCGTCAAGTATCTCGGGATATTATGAGCATATGTAAAGCTCACACTGATCTTGTAGAACCATTATCTCTCGATGAGGCGTTTTTAGATGTTACACATCATCGGAGAGGGATGGCTTCTGGCACCTTGATTGCACGTGAAATCAAGCAACAAATCTATGAGGTGACAGGGTTAACCGCATCTGCAGGTGTATCCTACAATAAATTAATTGCTAAAATAGCCTCTGATGATCATAAACCAAATGGGTTAACTGTGATCACTCCAGAAAAAGCACAAGCCTTTTTAGATGCTGTGCCAATTGGCAGGTTTTTTGGCATTGGAAAAGTGACAGAACAAAAACTTAGTCTGTTAGGCGTACATACAGGTAGTGATTTGCGAAGGTTGAGTCGTGAGCAATTAATACAGTTATTTTCCGATAGAGGGAGAGTATTTTACGATTTAGTGCGTGGCATTGATCCGCGTCCGGTTCTACCTAATCGCATTCGACAATCGATAGGGAAAGAGACAACCTTTCAGGTAGATATGGATGACATAGATGATATGCTAAGTCAGCTCATGCTTTTAGCACAGACGATAGAACAGCAATTGCGCAATCGATCTGTAACTGGACGAGTTGTAGTATTAAAAATTAAATTTGCTAATTTTCAACAGATCACACGGAGAACCACAACGCACATACCTGTGCAATCGGCACAAGATATTTATGATTACGTTCAAAGTCTGTTGAATCAAGTGTATATCGATACGAAAGTCCGGTTGTTAGGTATCACAGTACAAAAATTAGAGAGTGCGCAGGATCCTCTTGTGCAAATGGAAACGGGAGAACAATTGACGTTGTTCTAAATGTTAGGCAAAAACGTTTAAGGAGTAGGGATTAACTTAAATAATAAATTAATTGTGATTTTTTGCTGATTTGATTACAACTCATACATCGATTATTTTTGCTTCGTCTGGGAGATCGTGTCTTTGCACATTTCCTCGAAACAAGGAAATGAGTACAGCTGCAATACCAAAAACAGAGACTCCGATAAAAGTCCATCTAAATCCAATAATGAGTGAACCAACAGGAGCGTTTTCTGGAGTGAAGTGATAAGTCATTATTACACCTTGAAAAATAGCAAATGCATATGCAATTCCAATGCTTTGACCAAGTGATCGAGACATGTTAAGCATGCCAGAGGAAACACCTAATTGATCACGTGGTGTGCTACCCATGACGGAACTGTTATTTGGTGGCGTAAAAATTCCCATGCCTAAACCAATAAAAAATAAGGCGATAATCATGTAGATAAGGTTTGTCACCGCATGAACAAAAACCAGGGAGAGCGTTCCAACAGTTGCGATTGTCATACCCGCAACTGTTGGGATTTTAGAACCTAGTTTATCTGCAATCTTTCCAGCTACTGGAGCAATTAACATCATGCCGATGGGCAGTGGTGTAGTTAAAATACCGGATGAAGATGTAGGTTTATGCAGGACGTTCTCAAAGAAATACGGGACGATATATAGAACTCCATACATGACTCCATAAGAGAGTGATCCAGTTATATTCCCCCAAGTTAATTGTTCAATCGTAAAGAGTGTAAAGTCGATGAGAGGCGATTGATGCCGTTTCTCTTGAAAAACAAATAATGTTGCAAAAACAGCCGCTATTAAAAAGCATCCTATAATCAATGGGGATGTCCATCCATCATCATTACCTTGATTTAAGCCAAGTAAGAAAGCTATCAAACTAACTGCAAGAAGAAAGGCACCTACAAAATCAAAAGATGTTGTAACCCCAGATTTTTTTTGAATCAAATCGCGGGGAAGAATCATGAAGGCTAATAAAGTTCCTATGATACCAACTGGTACATTGACATAAAAGATAGAACGCCAACCAAAGATGCCAATTAAGATTCCACCAATAGCGGGACCTAAAGATAAACCTACAGCAAGTGCTGATCCCTGTATACCTATCGCTTTTCCGCGTACTTTTTCAGGGACAGCTGCAGTTACAATAGCTACGCTGTTTGCTTGCAACATGGTGGCACCAATTCCTTGTAAAACACGAAAGCCAATTAATAATGCTAAATTGGGGGATGCCCCGCAAAGCGCAGATCCAATAATAAAGATGGTAAACCCAATGGTGTATAGCGGGCGTCGTCCTACAATATCCGCCAATCTCCCGAACATAGCGAGTAGTGCAGTGAGTGTAAGGAGATAGGCTAATGCTACCCATGCACTTTCACTGATATTTACATTGAATTCATGATCAATCGTAGGGAGCGCTACAGTGATAATGCTTCCATCTAAAGCCGCCATAAATGCCCCTATGCATACTGTAGTCACCACATACCAATGATAATTAGGTTTTGATCTGAAAAAAGGAAGAGGAAATTTATATCTTGTTAGTGTTGGAGTGGTCATGCATAAAACCAAAGTAAATACATTACTTTGGCCTCCTTTCGATAGTAAAAGTTTTTTTTAGTCTGTCTACTTTGTATTAGATCATGCAGAATCGAATGTTTTAATAGTAATTACTTATATAATATTAAATAATTTTCCATTAATGAATAAATAATCATGGGTTATGCAGTTGATGTATAAATTTGTTTTTATGCACAATGAAAATTTTATGAAAACACCGACCAGGACTTGACTTTTTCAAAATATCCCAAGAATCGCTGAGAGATAGGCATCTAACTGCCTATCTCTCAGCGATGTGGGTGGGAATCATGGCTCGTTTATGTAAACCGGAATTCAAGGAGCTCTCTACTTTTAGTAATGTCGGTGGTGCGCCTGTACTGCGTGCACTGTGGGATCGTTTTGACCTCTCTTTTGTTGTCTCAGTCAGGCATATTTAAGGTTCGGGGCGTAGCCACCTGGGTTCTCGCTTTTGTCTATGTGGTTGGACTGATTCAACGCTGCCAATCCGTCAACGCACTCGCTTCATTCTTCAACAAAGACAGCTTACTGCAGCGTATGACAGGTATCCAAACAGTGACTCAATCAGCCTTGAGCCGGTTCTTGACAGGGTTTTCCCAGTGGGACATGTTCAACCAGAAGCGCACGGCTCGTCTTCAAGAAGACCCGGACACAGCTCTGGTAGAAGGGGATGTACTTGCACTGGACGATACCCATGCGGCACACCCGTATGCTAAGGGAATCCCGTTTCTCTACTGGCTCTACGACAGTTCAAGTAAGGTCTACACCTGGGCGATGAACATCGTGGCCTTGCACGCTGTTCGCAGCAAGGACTTGAATATCCCTGGTCCTATGCCATCTGGACGAAGCCCGAAAACGATGCTGACAAGAAGCAATCGAAACTGGACATCACATGGCAGATGCTCCAGGCGGTCCGAATACAGGTTAGGTGTCGCCTGTAGGTAGTTATGGATCGTTGGTACTTCAGCAAATCATTCCTGCTCCAGTGTGAATCAGAGAACTTTGATTGGGTCACGAAGGCCAAGCGCAACACGCAGTTATTCCGCAGGATGATTGAACCCGGCACCGGACGGGAGCGCTTCGTACCGATACGCCCGAATGACCTCATTCAGGAGGTCTATCCTGCGCTCATGACATAAACGAACGTAGATGTCGCCTCTGTCTCCTGTGAAAACATCTATGTGAAAATGCCCCAGCCTTCGGTGAATCGACGTGGTATACCGCACACGAAAATGAACTACACACGGGTCGCCGCAGTTGTCGGTAAACGTATGAAGCAAGAAGACAACAAGGCCACTGCAGAACGAACGCCATCGGTGAATCCAAACGAGTCTGAGCCGGACTACGTGACTGCAGAGTACAAACGTGCCTACCTGCTGCTCAGCAACCGCTACGATGCACCATCTGAAGTGATGGGAGCATGGCTGAAGCGTTGGCGTATTGAAGTCTTGTTTCGCACGGCAAAACAAGAACTCGGGATGTTGAACTGTCATTCACCGAATGAAAACCATATTCATGCCCATATAACGCTGCTCTTTACGGCTGAGACACTTGTCCGGTACATACTCTGGGAACAAAAAACAGCAGGCATCGAGGATTGCATCCACGGCCAAGTGATCCGCAATCTACTCTGCATCCGCTGTCGTACCCGTCAAGCCACTCGACGAAACGAGCAAGACTCGATCGCCATCGATCTTGACACAACAGCGGAATGTTTTGCAAGACTCTTCCGCCAGTTTTGGCCAACCACGCTGGAATTGAGGTGGTTCGAACCTGCCAATACCCAGTTGTTGATAGCAACTGCATAACTCATGATATAGATAAGTAAGATGTCACTTTGTTTCAAAGAAAAGAGTAGGTACTACATGTGTTTGCACAAGTGGTACCTACTCTATTTTCATCGGGTGAATCTCATATATAGCGTGAAGTGTATTCTGGCCTCTTTGCTCGATAGTGAGTGTATCAAATCTGAGATGATAATTGTTAGGTCAAATATGTTACTATTGAGAAAGTTTCTAGTTAATCTAAATGACTCGTATGTTGCTCGATATACGAACATTCAATCGCGATTATTCCCATTCCTTTTTCTGTATGTCCCCAAAATGTCCCCAAAGAGGTCTTTGGGGGTGTGAAAAAGGATGGGTTAAACTAGGATGAAAAATCGTGAAATCCCTTGCTGCACAAGGCTTGGCGGGAGCGTGTGGGAATCGAACCCACCTTCGACGCACCACGCCGAACGCTCGGTTTTGAAGACCGGGAAGGACACCAGTACCCCATCCGCCCCCATAAAAGGATGGAAATATGATTAGCTTTTCGAAACCTATTGTAGCATAACAAAAAGCGAGACTTTTTTGCAACTTTTGTGAGGCGCAAACAGATAATCGGATGATTCGATTGTATGGAAATATTCCGTGCATAGTGTACAATCCTTTTCGAAAATGGCAGAGTGTACATATGCACAATGTACATTTCATGGCTAAACGATTCGAGTTAGAAGAATAATGTGCTATGCTTACTTTGCACTCTACATAGTGTAAGGAGGAAATTTCATGAAAAATCATGCAGCGCTCACAAGTAGTACGACATTAAATAATGGTGTTAACATGCCTTGGTTGGGATTAGGTGTTTGGGAATCCAAGGAGGGCGGAGAAGTCGAAAATGCTGTGTTGTCTGCCATTGAACAGGGATATCGTCATATCGATACAGCCGCAATCTATGGCAATGAAGCTGGCGTCGGAAAAGCGATCAAAGATTCTGGGATTGCTCGTGAAGAATTATTTATCACGACAAAGTTGTGGAATGCTCGTCAGGGATATGAGTCCACGTTAGAAGCATTTGAAGAGAGCCGCAAGAAACTTGGTGTCGATTACGTGGATTTGTATCTGATTCACTGGCCAGTTGCTGGAAAATATTTAGAGACATGGCGCGCTTTTGAAAAATTATACAAAGATGGATTGGTAAGAGCTGTTGGTGTAAGTAATTTTCAACCTCGTCATTTACAAGATGTCATGGACCACTATGAGGTAAAACCAGCTGTCAATCAGGTGGAGTTTCATCCATATCTCACACAGCGCGACTTGTATACATTTTGTCGTCAACAAGGAATCCAACTGGAAGCGTGGTCGCCTTTAATGCGTGGTGGCGATATGTTAGGACATCCGCTACTTCAACATTTAGCTGGTAAATACAGCAAGACACCTGCGCAAATTGTCTTGCGTTGGGATTTGGATCAGGAAGTGGTCACCATTCCTAAATCCGTTCGCGCTGCACGAATTCTAGAAAATGCACAAGTATTTGATTTTCATTTATCAGAAGAGGAAATTGCGCAGATCACTGCTCTCAACCAGGATCGTCGCAGTTTTGAGTATGATCCAGATAACGTTACTTTCGGGCTTGCGTAAACATTACTAGTTCTCTAAATAACTTGTTTACATGCTGTGCTGATCGTGTTACAGTATGTTCGAAAATCATATTGTTTGGCGCTAGGGGTGCCATGTTGTGGCTGAGAAGCGTATACCGCTAACCCTTTTGTGGACTCGATCTGGGTAATACCAGCGGGAGGAAGTGCCTTGGCCGATCTTATTTTGACACGATAAGTAGGGGCCCCTTTCGCAACGCCAGAGAATTTTTGCGCGTGCGAAAGGGGCTTTTTGGGTTGTGGCGCTCCTCTGAAGGTGATTTTGAAGAAATAGATTCATAAGGGGGAGTTTTTCATGTGGAAACTGCGTGACATCGTCGTCGCAGCGATTTTATCTGTTGTCTGTGGTGCGATTTATATGGGTTGGGACTGGATCACCAATCCTTTGTTTGCAAGTACGATGAGCCCGATTGTAGGTGCACTTGTCAATGGCTTGTGGTGGATTGCAGCAGGACTTGTTCCTTATATTATTCGCCGTCCGGGTGCAGCATTCTTTTCAGAAGTGGTGAGTGCCTGCGTAGAATTTATGTTTGGTAGCCCGTATAGTATCGGTGCCGTGATTTCCGGACTTGTTCAAGGAGCCGGGTCAGAAGCAGGATTTGCGATGTGGAGATGGCGGCGCTATGATTGGGGTCCCATGTTGATTGCAGGCGCACTAGGTGGCGTAGGTAATAGCATTCAGTGGTTTTTTGAATATCAAGGAAATCAATATTCAATTCCAGTCATCATCGGGTATACAGTCGTGACGATGATAAGCGGTGCAATTCTTGCAGGTGCTTTGCCAAAATGGATTGGCGATGCGCTATTGCGCACGGGTACGCTTAGAAACTTTGAGATTGCAAAACAAAAACGGCAACTCTCGCGGTAGAGCAATGGGTTACGGATAAAAGAACATGGTTGTATCCATGTGTTAAGGAAGGAGGGAGTAGCGGCGCGAAGGGATATGCCGTACACGGATGGAAAATGAATCTTGGCTTTCTTTGCAACATGTCTCGATTACGTATGATCAATCCGATGCACCTGTTGTTTCTACTATCACATTTGCCATGAATGACGGCGAATCGGTATTATTTCTTGGCCCTAGTGGGTGTGGGAAGAGTACGGTTGCCATGCTTTGCGCGGGGATCATTCCGCAAGCTGTGGAGGCAAAAGTCGAAGGTATTGTGACGCGACATTCGTCACTAACGGAGCCAGGTGGCATTGGATATGTATTTCAGGATGCAGAGGCTCAGTTTTGTATGTTAAAAGTTGGCGATGAGATAGCTTTTGGATTAGAAAACATGCAAGTGGCTGTGCATAACATGACCGCACGCATAGCGGACGGTCTGCAAAAGGCGAGTCTAGATGTGTCTTTTGCCGAAACACATACGACTTTTTCAGGTGGTATGAAGCAAAAACTCGCGATTGCATCTGCACTTGCGATGGATGCAAAATTGCTTATTTTTGACGAACCTACTGCTAACTTAGATCCTACATCATCGCGGATTGTCTTTGAACAGATTGGAGTATTACATCAACAAGGCAAGTCCATGATTGTCATCGAACATAAATTTGATATTTTGCTGCAATACATGGATCGTGTGGTGCTTTTCGACGAACACGGCCAGATTCATCGAGTGGGCGAAACGCGACAAGTGATAGCCGATGAGTGGGAGTGGCTCGTCCAAGTTGGCGTGGTATCTGCTTGGAAGGAGCGTCCACAATTTCTGATGGCGCATGATGCATTCTACCCACATCTAGTTCAGGAAAGCGATCATCAGATCATGCCCGATGCAACATGCCCGCCAGTAATTTCTATAAGAGATGGTAGTGTTTGCTATGGTGAGCAAACAATTTGGAGTCATCTTTCGCTGTCTATTGAAAAAGGGTCCTTTACAGTAATTGTCGGGCCAAATGGAGCGGGCAAGTCTACTTTGTTGCAGGTGATGCGTGGTCTTACAAAGTTAACTAGCGGTCGCGTTGAAGTACTTATGCAAGAGGTGCGCAAATGGAATAAGAAGCAGTTAGCAAAAGCTGTGTCCTATTGCTTTCAAAACCCTGAATATCAGTTTATCTACGAACGTGTTTGCGATGAACTCTCAGATCGCATCGTCGGGGAAGACGTACCAGAAGATATCCTGTTATTATTGGATCAATTTGGGTTGGCTGATCATGCGCAGCATAGTCCCTTTGCGCTTAGTCAAGGTCAAAAGCGTAGACTTAGCGTAGCGGCTATGGTGAAAACGGAACATGAAATCTATCTTCTTGACGAACCGACCTTTGGGCAAGATGCAAAAACGCAACAAGCGATTATGGATCGCCTACTGCATTTGCATAAAGAAGGTCGAACGATAGTGATAACGACACACGATATGGATTTAGTTAGACGTTTTGCTACACATGTGATTGTTGTAGCGCAAGGAGGACTGCTTTTCGATGGGTCGCCAAATGAATTATTTGCAAATCGAGAGTGTATGCGTGAAGCGCATTTGTTAGATGATCTCGACATGGATCGCGAAAAGATCACGACGAGGCAGCATGTGGTTATGAATCACGATCCTCTCCATCTGGAACGTAGAAACGTTCGCGCATGGCAAAAACGAACAATAGGAATGACATTAAACCCCGCTTGGCTCCTATTGTCAACTCTTTGTGTCACCGTAGTCGCTATTTTTGCTCACACTGTTGAACAGGGAGTTGCATTACTTGCATTGACCATCGTGTTAATGATGGTTATCGCTAATCTCAATCCGATACAAATCGCCAAACGAATGTCTCCATTTATAGGATTCTATTTGTTGTATGTGTGGTCTTTGACCGCATTTGCTGCAGTGGGTCCGCATACACCAACATTTCATTTTTTGTTTTATCGGTTGAGTTGGACAGGATTTTATGAAGGAGTTGTACTTGCACTACGCATGTTATCTGCTGTAGGCTTTGGTGTACTCTTTTTATCTGCAGTTGACATTACAGATGTAATTGTTGCACTGAGTAAGAATTTCTTTGTTCAACCTAAGTTCGCGTATGGCATTTTATCAGGTATCCGCGTTGTTCCTCTCTTTCAATCAGAGTGGACGAAGTTAAAACAAGCGCGACAATTACGTGGCAAAGAGGCAAGGCTATCTTTTATGAATCCTGTCACATATGCGTTGCCTCTTTTATCGCAGGCAATACGCATGAGTGAGCGCGTGGCTATTGCCATGGAAGCACGCGGCTTTATAGGGGATGTCGCAACGAACCCACATGTGCGAACCTATTACCGCGATCTACGTGTGCGATATAGAGATTATGCCTATTTTATTACTTTAATTGGGATCACCATCATTCTTTTGGTCATCGTGTAACTATGGGTCAAGTTGCTTTCACGGTAAGTGCCCACTCGTTTCTTTTGTGCCATAATAAAGCAAGAGGTGATGAAAATGAGTCATTGGCTGGATATCTCTGCGCCGCTTTCTGTGAAGACGGCATCATTTCCAGGAGATACACCGTTTACTCGTATCTGGACATCAAACATGAACGAAGGTGCGATTTGCAATGTGTCCGCATTTTCTATGAGTCCCCATGTGGGAACGCATGCTGATGCACCATATCATTATGGCGATGAAGGAGCTACGATGGAAGAAGCAGATCTATCACTCTACATTGGGCGTGCAAGAGTGATTGATGTATCACATGTGAATGGGTTAATTACAAAGGAAGACTTGGCACAACATGATCTACGCAGTGTTTCGCGACTCCTTGTTCGTACGAACTCCTATCCTGATATTGAATACTTTACGAAAACATATAGTGCATTTGCGCCTGACGCAGTAGATTATTTAGCGGAATTAGGTATTCGTCTCGTTGGAATCGATACGCCTTCTGTCGATCCTTCTACAAGTAAAGATTTGCCTGCTCATCAGCGCTTTCGCATACATGGTATGCGGATTCTTGAGACCTTAAGATTGGCGCACGTGGACTGTGGTGATTATGAGTTAATTGCCCTTCCACTTCGCATCGTGGGTAGCGATGCATCTCCAATACGAGCTGTTTTGCGTGCCGTGTGAGCGATTGATAAGACGTAAGAGCACAGGATGGAGTGCATGACTCCATCCTGTGCTCTTTGTGATCGAGGATAAATCAAGATTGATGGGCAGTAGAAAAATGAGATATAGGTTCATCTTTTGTGACATCATGGCCAAGTGTGAGGAGAAAGATGACACCAATTAATGTCACAATGAAAAATAGTCCAAAGATGATGCTAAAGGAAGTATGGGTTGCTACTAACGCCCCTACAAGATAAGGTGCGACAACCCCTCCAATTTTCCCGATTCCCATGGCCCAACCAAGTCCTGTGGCGCGGCTGGCAGCTGGATATTGTTCAACAGAAAATACATAGGTCGCACCCCATGCTCCCAAATTACTGAAATTCAGAATAATCCCAAATAACAAGAGGAGACCGATGCTAGTCGACATTCCAAATAGTAAAGCGGAAATGGCTGAAATCATGGCGAAGAGTACAAGTGTCCATTTGCGTCCAATTATGTCGACGAGCCAGGCTGCTACTAGATAACCAGGTACCTGTGCAATAGCCATAATCAGCACAAAGCCAAAACTATTGATGAGCGTAAATCCTTTTAGTACAAGAACGCTTGGCAACCAAAAAAACATACCATAATATGCGAAATTGGCTGTGAACCATAGTACCCACAGTAAGATGGTCCTTTTACGCAAGTCTTTTTGCCACAAACGCGACATATTTTGCTTAAAATTTAATTTCTCTTTTAATCCCTTAAATGCAGGCGTTTCTGGTAAAGATCGGCGTAGATACAGAGTATAGAGTGCAGGTAAGACGGTAATGGCAAATGCGGCACGCCATGTCAGAATAGGGATGACAAGAAAGCCAATCAGTGCTGCAACAATACTGCCAAATGCCCAGTAGGTCTCAAGTAATGCAGTGCGACGACCACGTTTTTCAGGTGGAGAAGATTCTAGGACAAAAGTGGTTGCAACCGGAAGTTCACCACCGAGGCCAAACCCTGTGATGGCACGCATAACAAGTAAAAATACGATAGATGTAGCAAATGCACTTATACCACTTGCAACAGAGTAGATCAAGATGGTGAGGAGAAATGCTTTTTTTCTACCTACACGATCTGCAAATAATCCTGCGGCAGCCGAACCAATGGCCATACCCACAAGTGTAATGCTGCCAAGTAAGCCAGCGGATTGAGGAGAAATATGCCAGGCAATCATTAAAGCTGCTATGACAAAGCCGAGTAATCCAACATCCATGGCGTCAAATAACATGCCGATGCCGCTTGCAAAAAGCAACTTTTTACTGAGATCCTTAGGCTCCACAGGTGCCCCTCCTTGTCGTGTGTTCGCATGCAGATGCGACTACTCACGACATATGCCTACAGGGCTATTTTGGTTCCAAAGGAGTGGCAAGGGAACTTGATGACAGAGATACAAAAAACTGCGACACGTATGTGCCGCAGGAAGCGATCATTGAACGATGTGTTTTTGGTTAGCTATGATCCGTGTCGTGCTTTGATGTAGAGCGTAGGCTGCGTAGCGTGTCGTTTGTCGTCTTTGCAACACCATCAGTGACGGCAGAGGCGACATGCTTTGCGGTTTGAGTGACACCTGTCACTACACTACTTGTGGTGCGCGCCGCGGTTTCAAATGCGTCTCCGATCATTTCGGATGTTTCTCGAATGGCCTTGCGACCCGAGTGAGTAAACTCATCTATATCCTGATTCATCGGAACCACCTCCACGTGTCGTGCCAATTTGATCGCTTCGATAATAGTATGGATTAGCATCATTTTTTTATGCGAAGTCACTCCTGGTGACACGCATCTGCACTATTGTGCGTACAAGGAGGGCTACAATCATGCAACTAGAGGCGCAAGCAGTACAACAATTGTTAGATGACTTGGCTGCTGAGATTGAACAGTACTTTGGTAAAGGTCAGTCTGGTTCAGGGCAACACATGATTGTAAAGTTAGAGGCGTTGCGCAAAATGATTGAAACAGCCGCTCCTGATTTGATCGGTGCATACTATGGGTATTTAACAATCAAAGAGGAGTTTGGACAGTATCAAGTACGTTTTGCTTGGTCGGCTAAACGGTTTTGGGTGTTCTTTTTGTGGCAGATGGGCGTATTGATTGTGCTTTTATTAGCTGGAGTAGCTTTTGAAGCACAACCGTCGATTCTGCACTATGTGTACAGCATAAACGGTCTTTCTCTTTACTTAGCTTGCGCGTGGTGGGGGGCCTTGGGTGCAACGCTTTCTGCGATCCATACGTTATACGATAGTCGGTTAAACGGCACATTGTCGCAGAATATGGATGCGTGGTTAGCGGTAAAACCATTTACAGGTGCTGTTTTAGGGCTTGTATCAGGATTTTTATTGCAGATTACTGCGTATAGCACGACTGGAGATTATCACGCAACTGGCGTTGTACCTGTACTCTTTGCGTTCTTTGCCGGGTTTAGCGAGCGGAAATTTTTAACGTATCTGCAATCGCGTTTAGGTCAATTGGTGCAAACGGTACAAAAGACAAATGCTAAAAAAAGTGCATAGCAAATCATTGTGTGCGGATCATGGCTAGTCTTTCGTAAGGTTTATTTTGATCCACGAGATGATGTCTGCGATGACATCATCTCGTTCTGGTTCATTGAAAATTTCATGGTATAGACCTGGAAATTCTTTGTAAGTGATAGTGTGGTGATTGCATGTCTCAACAAAGTGACGAACACTCGCAGGGTCTACAAGACGATCTGCACTACCTTGCCACACGGAGATTGGGATCTGAATGCTATGGCAAATAAGTAGGATTTGATTCATCGCTTCTGTAAATTCAAAATACCAGCGCAATGAAACTGTATGGCTGACAAGTGGATCTGAACCATACGCTACTGCAAGTTCTTGGTTTCGCGTGACATCTTGTGGCGCGATACCATTTGGTTGCATGAGTCGTGGCGCAATCGGTAGGAGTACACGTGCAAGCCACGCGCGCGTGGGAGATAGTTTCATACGCAAGCCAAAGGCAGGAGATGATAACACAAGCAGGTCGGGTTGGTTCGTAGCTTTTGCAACGGCAAGTGCAGCGATTAATCCACCCATGGAGTGGCCGATGATCACATGGGGTAGAGCGGTTCCATAGCGTTCTCGTGCTACTTCCAAAAAATATAGAGCAGCTTCCACGTACTCGTCAAAAGACTCTATGTGTCCACGTTGTCCCCTGGAGTATCCGTGACCTGGAAGGTCGCCCATGACTGTTGTAATCTGTTGTTGTGCAAAAGCTTCTCGAACATAATCGTATCGACCACTATGCTCACCTGCACCGTGGATGATCGTGACGATGCAAGTAGGTTCCGTTGCTTCATGAAAAGAAAGGTGATACGGAGACTCGCTCATGAGTGTACTCCTTCATGTCTTATTAACTTGTATTTTGCAAAATAATCTTTAAAATTGCAAGAAATAGCTTGTCATTTTAGCTAAATGGTAGGCAGGGGGTCCTAGAAGTGAATGCTAAGCCGTTTGCGCTTCGTAACTTGTTAGTGCTTTTGCGCAAATGGATGACTGAAATGTCTGATGCAGGTCGCCGGATGACAGCTGGCAATGGACAACTCATCCATCCGGGAAGTGCAGATTGGCACGATGCGCAGAAGTATTTTCAAGGCATTCTTGAAGAACGGTTGCTTCAGCAGTCGTTAGTAGAGCATAGTGCCATAAAAGATGCGCCATATGATCACATAGATGCTAGTTTACAGCAGATGTGTGATGAATGGTGTGGACAGATTAAGAAAGAAACTGCATTTTATAACCGCAATAATATCTTGCGCACAACTGCCTATCGAAAAGTATACGAAGAATCACCAGAGTTACACTGGGCGTTACTCGCTCATCTTGTCTCGCGCAATGGAGGATACAATATGACAGATCTGCGCGGTCAAGTAGGCAATATGACATTAGCAAATCAGGAACAAGATACGTTGTTTGGCTTTCTAGAACAGTGTAACTATCTTATTTTCCAAGATGCATATCCACAACTTCGTCTCTATCAGTTGGGTAAACGCTACGGATCAGCATGGTTACCACTACTGCGTTCTTTCCATGCATCGATCTTTATGCAAGCAGCTTGGAATATGTTTATGGAATTTGGTCATTCTCCTATGCTTACAATTGCTCAGATTATCAATGAGCAGTCGTATATTGAAAAACGCGTCATTCAAGATCCTGATATGCAACAACAAGTGTTTTCTGCACCGTTATTTAGTATGCAAGAACTATTTCATTTGACTAGTGTCGTTTTTCCTGCACTCGATCATGATGGAGAAATAAATACATATTTTGGAATATTTATGGATGATTTCTTATCATTAAAACAACGAATTCGTGCTGGAAAAGTACTGTATAACATCTTGTTTCAAGGATCAGCGTATGAACCTAAGCTTGAGTTATTGCAATTTGCGCAAAAGGTGAAACACACAGGTTCTCGTGCAGATTATGTTCCTGCATTATTTTCAAAACGTTCTGATGATCGAGCGCGGTTTTTTAGTCCAGAGTTGCAAACTGTGTGGCCTAATCAATCGCATCCTTCTATTGTAGCCACAGATTGGTGTACAAAGGTAGATGTCATGCGCGAGTTGTCAATGATGCATATTTTACCACAAAAGGCAGGGGATATTACAAGCGCATATCTGCGCAAGCTAGAAGAGATTCGCACGCTTGCGCAGTTTTTGCCGTTTTCGTAATTATAAAATAGAAGTTGCATATGGAGCGGTCGCTTCATAGGCTGTGATCTCTGCTGTGTGACGCAATGTTAGTCCGATATCATCTAGTCCTTCTTGTAAACACATTTTTCGATAAGGATCAACATCAAATCGATACGTGTCTCCGTCTAATGTTCGGACTTCTTGTGTGATGAGGTCAATATCTAGCTGGAATCCAGGATGTTCTACTGCTTTTTGTGCAAGTTGCTCTGTCACATGAAGTGGTAAGACAATGGGTAATATGCCATTTTTAAAACAATTGTTATAAAAGATATCTGCAAATGATGATGCAATTATCACTTGAAAGCCAAAATCCAAAAGCGCCCAAGGTGCATGTTCTCTTGAGGAACCGCAACCAAAGTTCGGTCCAGCAACGAGTATGGAAGCGTGAAGATAGGGCTCGCGATTAAGTACAAAATCAGGTTTTGATGTTCCAGTCTCTGAAAAGCGCCAATCATAAAATAAAAATTGTCCAAATCCTGTTCGTTCAATTCGTTTTAAAAATTGTTTGGGAATGATGGCATCGGTATCGATATTGGGCCGATGTAGCGGTGCCACGATTCCTGTTAACTTAGTGAATGATTGCATCATGTTCTGCCCCCTAATCCTATTTAATCTGCTAGCATCGTGCGGACATCCACGAAATGCCCTTTGACTGCTGCCGCGGCAGCCATAGCTGGACTTACAAGATGGGTGCGACCACCTCGTCCCTGGCGACCTTCAAAGTTGCGATTAGAAGTAGATGCGCAGCGTTCACCTGGGGCTAAGATGTCAGGATTCATAGCTAAACACATGCTACAACCAGGTTCGCGCCACTCAAATCCCGCTTCCATAAAAATATGGTGAAGACCTTCTGCCTCAGCTTGGATTTTCACTTGAAAAGATCCTGGCACTACCATCGCTTGTACGTGAGGAGCAACAGTATGACCTGCTACAACTTTTGCAGCTTCTCGCAAATCTTCAATACGCCCATTTGTGCAGGAGCCGATAAAGACTCGATCAATTGGAATATCAGATATCTTTGTTCCCGGGGCAAGATCCATGTACTCTAGTGCTAATGCGACTGCTTCTTGCATGGTTTGATCGGGAAATTCAGCAGGATCTGGAATGCTAGCATTCACATCGACACCCATGCCTGGATTGGTGCCCCAAGTGACCTGGGGGACAAGTGTGGAAGCATCAAACACGACGCGTGCATCAAATGTTGCACCTTCATCTGTATGCAATGAACGCCACATAGAAACAGCTTTGTCCCATGCCTCTCCCTTCGGAGCATAGCGACGACCATGTAAATAGGCGATGGTGATATCATCAGGTGCGATTAACCCAGCGCGGGCGCCGGCTTCGATGGACATGTTACATACGGTCATGCGCTCCTCCATGCTAAGCGCAGTGATACCAGGTCCACGGTACTCAATCACATAGCCTGTACCAAATGCTGTTCCATGCTTTGCGATGATTCCAAGGATGAGATCTTTTGCGCTAACCCCTCTAGGCAGTGGGGATGGTACATAGACTTCCATGGTTTTTGGACGTGCCTGTGGGAGACACTGCGTGGCGAGAACGTGTTCTACTTCACTTGTACCAATGCCAAAAGCAAGTGCGCCAAAAGCACCATGCGTTGCTGTGTGACTATCACCACATACGATGGTTTTACCAGGTAAGGTGAGCCCAAGTTCGGGTCCAATCACGTGTACGATGCCTTGTTCAGGACTTGTGATATCTGCCAATTGTATCGAAAATTCGGTGCAATTTGTTCGCAATGTTTCAATTTGTGCTTTTGCGATCGGGTCTTGAATAGGAACATGTCGCGCAGTCGTAGGAACGTTATGATCAATCGTTGCATAAGTGAGATCAGGTCGCCTTACACTGCGTTTAGCTAGTCGCAGGCCTTCGAATGCCTGCGGAGAAGTCACTTCATGAACGAGGTGTAAATCGATATAAAGGAGTGCTGGTTCTCCCTGTTGTTCACGCACTAGATGTTCATCCCATATTTTTTCAAACAATGTCTGGAAGCGTTCATGATCTTTCATTTTCTACCTCCTATTTTCTCGCAATTGAGAATTGTAACTATCATATCTAATTTCCCTTTATACGTCGATCATCTATAATCTATGAATAGTATTGTTTTTACCTATAGTAGTCAGGAAGGTGTAGAAGATGGAACTACGGTGGATTGAATACGCCCTAGAAGTCTATCGACAAGGTAGTTTTACTCGTGCAGCTGCGCAGTTATCTGTTGCACAGCCATCACTTAGTCAGCAAGTCGCTAAATTGGAACGCGAACTTTCTGTCGTGTTGTTTCATCGTGGTCATGCAGCAGTCACGCCTACAGAGGCAGGACGGAGATTTATAGAATATGCGACTGAAATGATGCGTTTACGGGATGATCTGGCTCGAGAGATGCGAGAACGTGGGCTTGGAATGGAGAAAGAGTTGGTGATCGGTGCACCTGCGATCACAGGTGGCCATGTGCTCCCACCTGCACTGCATGCGTTTACATCGCAGTTTGGCGATGTACGTGTGCGTTTTGTCGAAGAGGCAACAGAAGCCTTAGAAGAAATGGCGGCAAGTGGATTGACTGATTTGACGCTACTCTCATTGCCACTGCGTGATGAGCGCTTGACTGTGCATAAAGTCTTGACAGAAGCGTTATATCTAGCTGTTCCAAGTAATAAAGATTACACAGAGCGAAAAGGATGCGGTGCGAGCTTGTCAGAGTATGCACACATTCCATTTATTATGTTGAAGCAAGGGTATGGTTTTAGGGAAACAGTACTCGCAATGTGTGCAGAGGCTGGGTTTCAGCCGCAGATGGCTTATGAAACGAGCAGTATTGAGACAGCACAAGAACTCGTAGCACATGGCCTTGGCGTGACGATTGTACCTGCCATGGTGCGCCGCGTCGACTCGCCAAAGTTGCTGTACTTGGCACTTGATACACAGCCGACGCGAACACTGGTCTTTGCATATCGGAAACATTGTTATTTATCACTTGCAGCTACAACATTTTTAAAAGTATTTGAAGAGACACAGCTTACACGAGAACAGGCAACATGAGATCGTCTATGATGTCGCTTCACCAATACTGAGGAGTGCATCAATGGCTAATACGCAGTGTTCACCAGCATTGGTTGAAAGTGTTAACTCCTTGTCATCTACATGAACGATCGAACCATAGATTCGCCCTGCTTGAGTGAGGACGCAAACTGGACGTTCCAAAAAGTATTGGCGCAAATAGGTGCTAATCGTGGATTGATGTGCACGAAGCGCGGTTACTTCCTCTGGAGCTTTTGGCAATTGTGTGCGCGGACGTTTTATTGTGTGAGTTTTATGGTCTGACTCGATAGGAACGAAAGCGCGCTGACTCCAACTATTGTCCACAATAGGGTCTGTTTCCATAGTAGTTATCCATGTGGATTTTTGTGGTTCTCTTGTCTCACTCGTCTTTCTGGTGCTAGTTGGTAGAAAAACAGTGGGCTGAGACACCTTATTTGACATGTGAGTTCACGCTCCCTGCAGTGGCTTATGCTCATATAGCCTATGCAATTAGTTTATAGCAGGTTCCTTTATGCTAATTGATCTGGTGAGTGTGATTTAGTGGGGTAGCACAAATGTATATTTTTTGCGCAGACCTTTTGGCATATGGTTTTTTAAGATGCCATCGACTACCTTACCAAAGCCTTGTGGCACACCATCTACAGTAACTAACAGATATCCATTGCTCTCATCAACAGATAGCGTTTCGCCTCGCAAGTAATTTAGTACGCGAATATCTCCATAGGATAATTGCAACTCACGTTGCACATCATGGGCTGTCAGTGCAAGCGCAAGGGCATGAGAGGGAACGATATGGTGATTCCGCGCTGTGCAAAGAGGCAGACCTTTGCGTAAAATCCCATGTGCAAATGGCACTGTTTGGGGTAAGTTATGTGGCACGGCATATAAGATCTCACCATGAAGTGCTAGTGTATGTGTTTCTTGTAGTTTGCGCCAGTAGGTTTTGGATAGGGTAGCGCATGCAAAGTCAGTAAATAATTCGATCACTTCTTGTTGTTGTGCGCTTGCTGTCCGTTTTTTTAAAGATCGTTTCTTCCCGTGAGCTGTACCTATGTGTTGTGATGGAGCACATGAACTTATTTGCTTTTCGATCAGCGCGACAAAATGTCCTTCCCCATTAGATGAATAAGGAAAATAACGATTGCTGCGAGTGGTATCACAGCGAGCAAGATCGTCGTTTCCTACTAGTTGCAAAGTATCTTCTAGGAGTGGCCACTGTTCATTTGCCAATGACCGTAGTTGATCTATGGATAAGCCAGGCAACGCCTCAGGAAGCATAAGTGGCACAAGTCTTACGTCTTGATGTTCAGCGATAAACCGCAAGAGGACAGTTTCATTTTCGATCGGATTAAAAGTGCATGTAGAATAGACGATTCGTCCGCCTGGTTTTGTCATCTGATATGCCGAATCGAGGATATCGAGTTGGCGTGTTGCATTGTGCTCTGGGAGGTGTTCATTCCACTGTGCAATGGATTGTGGATCTTTTCGAAACATACCTTCCCCACTACAAGGCGCATCGACGAGCACAGCGTCAAAAAACTGTTCAAAATAGGGAATCAAAGCATGCGGTTCTAGATTGGTGACGCAAGTTGAAGAAAGCCCCATGCGCTCTGTGTTTTCTGCAAGCGCTAAGCAGCGTTCGCGATGAATTTCATTGGCCACAAGTATTCCGCGATCATTCATGGCAGCTGCAATCTGCGTCGTTTTACCACCTGGTGCAGCACATAAATCAAGAATGCTTTCGCCAGCTACTGGGTGTAATGCTGCCACAGGCGCCATCGCAGAGGGTTCTTGTAGATAAAAGAGCCCACCTGCATGTAGTGGATCGCCCCCTAATGGAAGATCATTTTCTATCATATAGGCATCTTTAGCCCATGGTACAGGTGTATGTAATAAGGGATACAATTCTGCACAAATGGGACGTTTGGGATTCACCCGCAAGGCGCGCCAAGGACGATCAGAATATCCGTCTAGATAGGCAAACCATGCTGTTTCGCCAAAGACTTTGCGATACATGATTTCAAAATCATGAGGTAGGTTCATTTTGTATAGCCTTCTTTCACCTCTGTTACGGTTCACGCATAGTATAGGGGCGAGCTAAGAACTAGGCAAGTGTCACGGGTGAGTGTAGGTGATAGGGGGAGAAAACGTGAGTGCATGCGAAGATCGCATCATCGATGCACGTGTGTCTATTCGCGCGATGAGCATTGAGTCAGTTGAAGGCGGACGAATCAATATAGGAGTGGGTATTGCGGTTAAACCTTCTAAAAAAGCAACAGATACAATTCATTCTATGGAGGAAAAACACTCTGCCAATAGGTCTGCGAGGTGATGGTGGTGGATGAGGACTGGTTTTTACAAAATGAAACGGCTCGTGAGTGGTTTGATCGCGTGCGTATCTTAGAGCGTGAAGTCTCCACATTAAAAGCGATTATTCGCACTCTGAAACACCAAAAAATCGAATACCGTATTGATCAATTACACATCGAATCACTGGAAGGTATTTTAAATATCGGGATTTCTGCGTACGATGAGGAGACACAAAATGAGGTGCTACAAGAGTTAAAACATGAGAAACAGTCTTCAGAGGATGAATCCGCCAATTGACAAGCACTTGACGCCCTGCTACTTTTAACAAGATCGTTGCAATAGAATGTATGGATTAAAGGGGCGTAAGAACGTGTCAACACAAAAAAGTACAGTGTTAGATCCAATTCCAAATCCTTACCCAGAACGAGATTATGAAATTTATATTGAGGCGCCAGAATTTACGACGTTATGTCCGAAAACAGGGCAACCGGATTTTGGCACGATCACATTCCGCTATCGTCCAGGACCTTATATTATTGAACTCAAGTCATTGAAATTGTATCTTTGGAATTTTCGGGATGAAGGCCATTTTCATGAGGAAGTTACCAATCGAATTGCCGATGACTTTATTTCGTATGCGAAGCCTAAATATGTTGAAGTGATCGGGAAGTTTAATGTGCGCGGCGGGATCTCTACCACTGTAAAAGTAGAGTATAACGAGCGGGAACAAGCCTAATCGTACCAGATAGTTGGTTTTGCCAATGGACCAAATGCGTCTTTTTGACATACACATGCATGAGCAGAAGGTGCACCACACGAATGATGTGTTGTACGAGGAAGCAACGGGGAGATGCATGGCATGGTTTTGCGGCAACCAATTATCGGTGTTACGACAACGGTGATTCCGCGTAACAGTGGATTTTTTGGACAGATGGCGAGGCGTGCGGCCGAACATGACGCTCGCCTTATTTTGTTTCATCCAGAACATTTTCATGCTAATCAAGGCGTTATGACAGGCTATGAGTGGGACCATCGGGGCGAGCAGGGATTTGAAAAAGTAACGGCTAGATTGCCCGATGTGATTTATGAAAATGTGTTTGTTCATCTGGTCATGCAAGGTAAGGTTAGAGCCTTAAGACAACAGGCGGCACTACACGGTATACCTGTATTTAATCCACTGATATCAGGGAAAGCTGCCACTTCGAAGTGGATAGCTGATTGTTCAAGTTGTGGACTTCATGTACCTGCTACGCGAAAAATTCATTCAGTTGATGTTATTGATGATATGTTGATGCAGTACGGTGTGCTCTATGTAAAGCCATCGGGTGGCTATGGCGGACGGGGAGTTTTTCGAATAGCGAAAGATCGTGGGAAGATTAGCGTCCACTGTGACCGGTTTTATGAACGTGGGCATTTGCGGTTATCACTAAACCCAGCTGAGTTTCGTAGTTTTGCTGCAAAACATGTACTCCGAGTACCCCATATTGCGCAAGAGCGTATTCCCCTTTTAACCTATCGTGGTGGGCAAGTCGATTTTCGTGTAGTCATACAACGCAATCGCAGTGGTGCGTGGGAGTTAGTCGGTATCGTACCGAAAATTGCAGCTCCCAATGGTGTGGTGACCAATCTGGTTGCGGGTGGAAGTAGGATGCGGTTTAGCGTCTTGCAAACGGCATTAAAGCAGCAGGGGTTAACGATTGATGAAGTGGCGCTTGAACGCACTGCACTTGCAGTAGGACAAATGTTGATCAAACGCTATAAGAGACTTGGCATTATCGGTTATGATTTGGGACTTGATGTCAATGGTCAGCCTTGGTTCATTGAATTAAATCCTAAGCCGGCAAGACGGTTACTTTTTCCTGACATGCAGCGAAAAGCTTCTGATCTGGCGGTGGATTTTGGGTTGTTCTTAGCAACCGAAAAGGGCGTACAAGGCCGCTGATGCGACCTTGTACAATGATTTGTGTTCAGTGTATGGAAGTGTTTGTACAAAGAGTCGCGAGGACTTTTAACGCGTGATACAATGTGGCTATGAAAGTGAGAGATAGGACTGACGCTATGGCTAGCCGGCGCTTCTTGCACATAGGCATGGTACTTGTCTTCGTGCTCTTTTGGTTGTTTCCAAGTGAAGTCAGTCGTGCCGCCACAAGTACTGTAAACATGAGTGTTGGGGTAGGGTTTCAAAGTTATTATGATCCAAATGTGTGGGTGCCTGTTCGCGTGGTGCTTGCGTTTTCAGGAAAAAAGAGTATTCAAGGTAATATTGTGTATCACGTGGCACGTAAGTATCCATATGAAGGAACCATGGAATGGCCGATAACATTACGTCCACATCAGACAAATGTTGTTACTGTTGGCGTTCCAGGAGAGTTATTGCGCCTTGGTGGAGATATCACCTTTCAATATCACGGTGCTGTGTACGCAAGCGCTCATATGATTGGCATCTCTGTTGAAGGTTCCGATGTGGCAGGTGTAGTTAGTGATCATCCGCAGTCTGTTCAGTTTCTAGCAGGAGTTTCTTCTGCTAATGGGACATCAGAGTTAGTGACTGCATACATAAATCCAAAAGCATTACCACCTTCGGTTCAACTTTTGCAGACATTGCGGTATATATATATCGATGGTTCAGCAGCTGCTGAACTTCATTCGAGTCAGGTCAAGGCTTTGGAAGATTGGGTGCGATCAGGTGGGATTTTAGTTTTAGGAGGCGTAGAGCCGAATGCTGGGCAAATCGGTTTATTTTCTCGGCTAAGTCCTGTCAATGGATCGATAGTATTGGACGGATCAGGATCGCAATTGGCATCATTTGCTGGGTCAACTCCACTTCACTCGTCTCTTGCACTATTGTATGGGCATGCTAAACAATCAGCAACAGTTCTTGTAGGGAGTACAAGCCAGGCATTGATTGCTGATGCGCCTCTTGGACGCGGAGAAGTGGTGTATGTTGGTTTTGATGCGTCGTCTCCAGTACTCGTGTCGTGGTCTGGAAATGCACTATTGTGGGATGCCATCTCGCGCTCGCTACATAGTGCTATTTTGGCAGTGAAACCTGATCTTTTTGGGCAAAATGGTACACTTTCTATCATGGGAGCAGCTGAGCAGTTTCCACAGTTGCATTCGCCACCGCTATGGATCTGGGAGATCACGTTTGGATTGTATACATTTATTTGTGGACCTGCGTTGTATATTATATTGCGTAGACATCGCAAAAATGAATGGGCCTGGTTTGTACTGCCGCTGATCGCTTTTGTGGTTGCTGGTGCCATTTATGAAATGGGAGTACTGCAACGTCCAAATGGTATTCTTACACAAAACGTTGGATTAGTTGATATTTTTGATGATCATTTAGCACAAACGGTTGGTGTCGAGGCACTCATGTCTCCACAAATGCGGTCGTATAGTATTGTGACGCCACCATCGACGTGGAGTGTCGCGCTTGCTGAAGAAGCTACAGGATATGCAGATGATGGACGCGTGAGCTTTTTGCATACGGAAAACCGTACAACATTTAGTCATGTGCGAGCGTGGGGCGGAAGGTTTGTCTATTCTGTTCATGAAGCACACCATTTTGGGAACATGGATGCAAACTTATATTCTACGGGGAACACGATTGCAGGCGACGTAGTGAATGACACAAGGGTCAACTTTTCTGATGCAGCTTTAGTGAAAGATGGACAGGTCATCGATCTTGGGCCCATAAAACGCGGAGAAGTGATCGATGTAGATGCTATGCTTCGCTCAAATTCTACACATCACGATGTGCTTGCAGGCCTTTCCATGGCATTACAGAGTGCCTCGTATGGGGTTGGACATGCACTGTTTGGCGATGTCGGTTCATTTGTAGCAGCGAAGGCCCCACAAGGTGACGTGTTGTTTATTGGTTGGACACATGATGAACCGAACTTGTTTAATCCGCTTGGCACAACCTTACCGGCAACACCACAGTGGATCGTTAGACAAGTACTTCCTGTTATGCCCGTAGTGGAATGAGGGATCAATCATGATTCGGACTGAAAATTTATGCAAACGGTATGGGAAGTTTGAAGCCGTTCACGATTTGAATTTAGATGTGAGACCGGGTACTGTATTTGGGTTTATCGGCGAAAATGGGGCGGGCAAAACAACAACACTGTCTATTTTAGCCACATTGATGTTGCCAACATCAGGGCGAGCATTTGTTGGCACTGCAGAGGTTACTTCAGATCCTGCTATGGTCCGGCGATTGATTGGATATATGCCAGATGTTTTTGGCGTATATGATGATTTAACTGTCCGCGAGTACCTTGGATTTTATGGCACAGCTTATGGTGTTGCAAATACTCTTCTTGAGCCCCGGACTCAAGAGTTATTGCACATGGTCAGTTTGGAGGACCGATCGGATGCCTATGTCAATGCACTATCACGTGGCATGCAACAAAGGTTAGGCCTTGCTCGCTGTTTGATGCATGATCCCCCCGTCCTGATCCTGGATGAGCCTGCATCAGGACTGGATCCGCGCTCGCGAATCGAAATGCGTGAGATTATCAAAGGGTTGCGAGAACGTGGGAAGACAGTTCTTATTAGCTCGCATATTCTCCCTGAATTAGCTGATATGTGTGATGAAATAGGGATCATTAAGAGTGGCCAACTGGTCGCCTGTGCATCTGTTGAAGTTGTGACAGCGCGAGCTAATGGGCAGCGTCAGATGTGCCTTGAGGTCTTAGGTGAAGGCCAATTATTAGCTCATTTTGTGCGTCGTCATGAATGGGTGACCGATATTCTTTCTAGTGATGACTGTAAAGTGGAGTTATTATTTGCAGGTGGCGATCAGGAACAGGTGGAATTTGTACGCGAATTATTGCAGGCTGGCTATCATTTAAAATCTTTTCATGAGGTCGGGGGAAGTCTTGAGGATCTATTCTTGCACCTCACGAAAGATGAGGAACGCGTGGATCAACAGACGGCTGCATCAAAACAGATGCTCTAGAGGATGGTGAGAGTGTGCATATGATCGAACGGTGGCTGGGCAATCCGCTATGGCGCAAAGAACTGCGTCAGCGAATGCGTTCTGGACGCACAGTGCTCGCTATGTCACTCTATCTCTTTGTCATCGGGACGGTTGCATTTGTTTTTATGTATGTCAATGTTCAAGGTCAAACGCTTTTATTGCAACCTACGCGGACCGCTGAATTATTTATGTTTTTGTCCTATCTCCAATTGGCTATGATTTCATTTGTTACACCGGGTATTGCAGCAGGTGCGATTAGTGGCGAACGAGAAAGGCAAACACTCAGTGTGCTTTTAACTACACCGCTTTCACCAGGGTCCATTATTATTGCAAAGTTTATTTCTTCTATTTCGTTTTTGTTACTTCTCATTATCATGACACTTCCACTCTATAGTATTGTATTTTTGTTTGGAGGAGTCGTTCCGTCGCAAGTGCTTGCGGTGTTTGGAGAGCAATGCATTACGCTTTTAACCATTGCGAGTGTTAGTGTGTTTTGGTCAACTTTACTTCGCAAAACTGGTTGGAGCACAGTGCTTTCATATGCAACTGTGGCCATGATGTTTTTAGGTTCAGCGATTATTGGGTATTTTTTAGATGATCTTGCAAACCATAGTCCTGACGAAGAAATAATTCAATGGATTGCAGGTTTTTGTTATAGTATCAATCCTGTGTATATGCAGGCCAGTCTCGAGGCAACCTTAGGATTCATAACACCCGCGTTTCATCAACCAGCTGTTGCAGCTATTTTTGTTGTTGTTACAAACCACAATTTAGCTAGTTCTACAGCATGGCTCACTTTTTTAATTGTCTATCTTGTTGGGAGTTTATTGCTTCTTTTAGCAAGTATTTGGCGCTTGCGACCAGGGGCTTTTATTTTGTTGAAAAAGCGAGCAGTGAAATGGCTATTGAGATGATTGGCTTTGAGGAAATTTTGATACAGGGCTTTTTTTCTCAACGGTCGCTGTGTTATGGTGAACGAAACAAGATTTTTTAAGGTAAAATTTAACGAGAAGGATGCAGAGAGAATGGGATCGAATGCAATTTTTTGGATCGTAGCAGGAATTGTTGTACTCGTTGTTATTATTCTATTAGTGGTTTGGAATGTGAATCAACTGAGTCGTCAAAATCAATCGGCTACAGATAAACGAACACAGAAGCCACAACGAACTAAGAAAAAGCGGGATAGTGATCCTGTGGATGAGACAAATGAAGATGAGGACGAGTTATGGGCTGAGCGGCGAAGAGCATATGAAGCGAGAGTAAAGGCAAGAAATGAAGCGGATCAAGGACTAGAGAATCAAGGCACGCGTGATCGACCGTTTGAGCGTGTACGACAAGTTGAACCACAACGAGCCGATGTATTTGAAGAACCTGTCAAGCAAGCCACGGAGACGAGGAAGCCCGAACAACCAGAGATATATGCACAACGTGTGGTTGCACGAGTGCGCAAGCAAAAAAAAATGGCACCAATGGTTAACGCTGTGGTTGCAAAAGATGATCAACATACGATGTATCATCATGAATCACAAGGGAAGTCTGGTTATTCAGCATTACAAGGTGATGAGTTTTCACAAGCCCCTGTAGTAGTAGAACAACATGAGGTAGAATCATCACTAAGTAGCTTAGATGAGGACAATGTGCTACGGTTATCTGCATATGATTTATATTCTACTGATGATATAGATCAAGATATAGAGTCTGGGATGAATCACGAGATGAAACAAGAAGTTACTGAAACAGAAGTTTTCTCGGATTTATTGCGTGCTCGATTGGCTCATCCGCGCGTTCTAGGGTGGATTAGTTTATTGCTATCAGGTGATGTTGTGGCGAGTGATCAGCCTTATGATGAAGAAGTTGTTAAGCAATTCTGTGCACTAGCTCATATGGCAAATGAAACTGCGGTTCTTGTGGGTTTAAACGAGGCTCGTGAATTTCTTGTTCGCGGTGTAGAGGGCATGATCTTGCTTGTTCCCGCTGTGCGAATGGTTCCAGGCAGACCTGAGTATGTGGTTGTTTTCTTAGAATCCGAAGAAGATTATGCAGTTATAGCGGAGCGCTTATTAGGGGACAGCTAAATCCATGTTGCTGTTTGACGCATTTGGTATAATGAGAGGTGGTTCCATGTGGAGGGGGTAATTCGGATGATGGAGCAAGTGCAAGAGGTCATTGAGAGTCTCCGTCCAGCCTTGCAGTCGGACGGCGGCGATGTGGAACTGGTGAGCTTCGTAGCGGGGATTGTTACATTACATCTCACAGGGGCTTGTAGTGGGTGTCCAATGTCAACGATGACATTAAAGATGGGCATTGAACGCGCCCTTAAACAATCTGTTCCAGAAGTGATCGATGTGATTGCAGTATAATTTTTTCGGGGGTGTAGAGAATGGCTGTTCAAGATGTTACTGATCAATCTTTTGCATCATTTATCAAGGGCGATCTTCCTGTGATGATCGACTTTTGGGCTGCATGGTGTGGTCCTTGTAAATTGCTATCTCCTATTGTGGAAGAGCTAGGAAAAGACTTGCAAGGTAAGCTAAAGGTAGGAAAGTTGAATGTGGATGAAAACCCACAAATCGCAGGTCAATTTGGCATTATGAGCATTCCAACCCTAGTTGTATTTAAAGATGGGAAAGCAGTTCGCCAAGTGGTTGGATATATGCCAAAGGCACAGTTACAAGCGCGCATTGCAGATCTGCTTGGTTAATGGGTAAGAACTGAAATGCAAGGAAGATCTAACCATGAGGCCCACAAGATTGTGGGCCTCATTTTTTACTGGAGCGATTGTAGTTCTCGCATACTTTCTTGTACGGCTGTAACAGTGTGTGCGATATCGTCATCGCTGTGTGCGATAGTGAGGAACCAAGCCTCATATTTAGACGGTGCAAGACATACATTGCGGCGCAACATGGCGTGGAAAAATGATGCAAATTGTTTCCCGTCTGTATGGACCGCATCTTGATAGGTTCGAACTGGACGCTCTCCAAAAAATAGAGTAAATGCCCCGCCATAGCGATTAATGGTGTGCGGAATGCCGTATGTATTGGCAGCGGCATGAATCTCTTTAGTAAGAATGTCTGCCTTTTTGGCGAGTGCTTCATATGTGCCCGGTTGCATAAGGACGTCGAGGCAGGCCATACCCGCGCGCATGGATAACGGATTACCAGCAAGTGTTCCTGCTTGATAGGCGGGACCTAAAGGTGAGACTTGTTCCATGATGGCTTGTTTGCCACCGTATGCGCCGATCGGTAATCCGCCACCAATAATCTTACCAAGTGCCATCAGATCAGGCTCTACTGCATTATATTGCACAGCGCCAAAACGAAAGCGAAAAGCAGTAATGACTTCGTCATAGATTAACAGCGCTCCGTATTGTGTAGCTACGAGGCGTACGGCTTCGAGAAATCCGTCATCTGGCGTTACAATGCCAAAGTTGCCTACGACAGGTTCGATTAAGATGCAGGAAAATTCGTTTTCGCGTGCGGCGAAGACCGCTTCTAGAGCAGATACATCGTTGTACGGAATGGTGACTACTTCTTCGGCTACAGATGCTGGAACACCTGCGCTATCAGGTACACCTAACGATGAGGGACCTGATCCGGCTGCGACGAGGACTAAATCTGCGTGTCCATGATAACAACCTGCAAACTTTAAAATTTTGGAGCGACCTGTATACGCGCGTGCAACACGAATAACAGACATCATCGCTTCCGTACCTGAATTGACGAAGCGAATGCGTTCTAGTTCTGGGATGACGGCCTGGAGACGTTCGGCAAATAACGTTTCATAGGGCGTAGGAGTGCCGTATAGACTCCCTTCTGACATGGCGAGGTTTACTTGTTCTACTATGTGAGGATGTGCGTGCCCAGCGATAATAGGCCCATATGCAGCAAGGTAATCAATATAGCGGTTTCCATCAACATCGTATAGATAGGCGCCTTGTGCTTTGCTTATGGTGATAGGACTTTCGCCGCCAACGGCTTTAAAAGATCGTGAAGGACTATTTACACCGCCGATAATAACTTGTTTTGCACGTTCATGCCAAATGCTTGATTGCTCAGTATTCATGAGTGATTCCCTCCTCAGTGAGCATCATAGCACAATTGAGTTTGCGAATATCTGTGATTTGCCTTGCTTTTGATATAATGAGAGTATAGAACCATACACAGAAAGATATCGCACACGTAGCTATAGAATAAGGATAGGGTGTGGCTATACACATGGACATAGAGCGTTACCGCGAACTACCTGCAGTACATCGGTTACTCGCACATCCAGAGGTAGAACAATGGTTAGAAGATGAAGCGCGTTCCAACGTTCTGTTAGCACTACAAGTAGCTATCGATACGGCGCGTAGACTTGTGGCAGAGGATGCACCAGATGTTGACCTTTCTGTAGAGGGGATCCTTAGTTTTGCACACCAATGGCTTGAGCAGCGCGCACAGATGCATCTCCAAAGGGTGATTAACGCCACAGGTACGGTGTTACACACCAATTTAGGACGTGCACCTCTTGCGCCAGAGGCGTTAGTGGCTATTATGGATGTCGCCAAAGGATACAGTAATGTAGAATTAGATCTCACAACGGGGGAACGGGGCCATCGCTACGATCACGTTGAACCATTATTGTGTGAATTGACGGGTGCAGAAGCTGCTCTTGTAGTCAATAACAACGCTGCTGCAGTATGGCTTGTACTTAATGAAATGGCAAAGGATAAACGAGTGGCCGTCTCCCGTGGGGAGTTAGTAGAGATTGGTGGATCTTTTCGCATTTCAGAAGTCATGCGGGCGAGTGGAGCAACGCTTGTAGAAGTGGGAACGACAAATAAAACGCATGAATATGATTATGAACGAGCGCTTGCCGATGGAGTTGACCTCGTCATGCGTGTGCATACATCTAATTTTCGCATCGTAGGATTCAGCTATCAGCCGCCACTATCTGCGCTTGTGGCACTTGCACATACAGCTGGGGTGCCTATTATTGAAGATTTAGGAAGTGGTAGTTTACTGGATTTGCGCTCGCAGGGAATTGGCGACGAACCGAGTGTGCGAGCTAGCATCTTAGCCGGAGTGGATATTGTCACATTTTCTGGCGACAAACTGCTTGGCGCTACGCAAGTCGGAGTGATTTGTGGTAAACGAGAGTGGATTGATCGGATAAGGAACAATCAATTATTGCGTGCACTGCGAGTAGATAAGTTGACGCTAGCGGCCCTTGAAGCAACGCTACGACTCTACCTTGATGAAGAAAAAGCATGGAAAAACATTCCTACGCTTCGCATGCTAACAACCAATAGTGAAGAGTTGCGCATGATTGCAGAACAGCTAGCTCGGGAAGTGACTCTTTGTGTAGGTGGGCATGCGCGTTGTCGCGTACTTGAAACCACATCAAAAGTAGGTGGTGGTGCATTGCCTATGGAAGACATCCCTACATTTGCACTAGCACTTTTTCCGATCTCCAGCACGTCATCACGACTATTGAAGGCGTTACGTGAGCAGTCGCCACCAATTATCGCGAGAATAGCAAAAGATGAAGTAATTCTTGACGTTCGAACATTATTTGAATGGGATTATGAAGAGCTTGTACAAGGAATTCGCAATGCAATGAATGCAATAGCCGAGTGAACATGGCAGATAGGAGCAACAATGATAGAAGTAGCTAAGCAAGAAGAGTCAAACTCTGCTTCTTTACAAGGCGTCATTTATGTGCGCTTCAAAGAGCAAGCTTATGAACAAGAAGTGATCCGTATGCTCTCGCTTTTTTATCCACACATGCAAGTGAAAGTGCTCGAGAGTAGTGCGATAGAAAAAACAGCAGATCAGGATGTCATGGTGCATGTGAATATAAAAAGTAGTCCAGATACAATATACGCAATCGTTAGCGTTGAAACTCTTGCAGCAGTAAAGGGAGTGGATCGATCGCGTCCACTGTATCAGTGTAAGAGTCGCCTATTAATATTGCCAGAACATGCCACTGATGTACAGATCAGGCGTGCTACCAAAAGGGCGATGGTGTATGCACTACATGAGGCACTTGCAGCGTTTACTGGCACATCTCAGCCGTGGGGAATATTAACTGGGGTGCGTCCAGGAAAACTGGTGCACGATCTCTTGTTGCATAAGCCACAAGCACCCACATGGAGTGAAGTGGTTCATCAATTACAATCTAACTATCGCATAGATGCAGTACGATCACAGTTGCTGACTGATATTGCAAAGCGGGAACTCATGGTCGTACCTGATTTGTATTCGCTCAAACAGCGCGAAGTGAGTATCTATATTGGCATTCCATTTTGTCCCACACATTGTGCGTATTGTACGTTCCCTGCTTACTCAATGGTAGACAAGGCGCGCTATGCAGAGGGATTTCTCGATGCGATGATGCGAGAAATTGAGATGGTTGGAAGGTTGTTGCGGGAGTACAAAGTTCCTGTGACTACTGTGTATATCGGGGGCGGAACGCCCACTAGTCTAAAAGCTAAGGAACTCAGTGAATTATTGGAGAGCGTAGTCACAGAAATTCCAGGACATAAGGCTTGGCGTGAATTTTGCGTGGAGGCCGGGCGTGCCGATACGATTACAAAAGATCGCGTCGATGTACTAAAAACATATGGCGTTGATCGGGTGAGTGTCAATCCTCAGACATTTCGTGCACAAACTTTAAAATTAATTGGACGAGGACATTCACCGGATATTGTGGATAAGCGGTTTCACCTTTTTCGCGAGGCCTCTTTTCAAAATATCAACATGGATCTTATCTTAGGATTGCCTGGCGAGAGTTTGAGTGATGTACAGTATTCATTAGAACGCACGCTCCAATTAGAGCCAGATGCAATAACAGTGCATACGCTATCGTTTAAACGAGCATCCGAAGTTACGGATCATAGAGATGCATATGCCGTTGCCAAAGATTCAGAAGTGTACGATATGATGGATCATGTTGCACGACAAATGAAAGTAGCTAACTATGTACCTTATTATTTATATCGGCAAAAAGATATTTTGGCTAATCTCGAAAATGTAGGATATTCATTGCCTGGTAAAGAGGGTATTTACAACATGATTACGATTGAAGAGATGCAAACCATTATAGGTATAGGGGGCGGCGCCTCAAGTAAGTGGGTGATGCCAGACGGTACGATTACACAACAGCAAAATGCGAGTGAACCGAGTGCCTACATTGCACATATGGAACAGATGCTCGAGAAAAAGGAACGGGCGTTACATCGAGTCTTATCAGCGATACAATCATTTGGACATTTGAGTTGACGTTTGGTACAATAAGTAGACAATTTAATCTGAGTCGATGATGAGGAGAGTACCTTTTGTAACTGATATAGAGAGAAGCGATCGTGGCTGCAAGTCGCTTTATCAGTGCTTGAGGGAAAGACACCTTGGAGATGTCCTATACGAAAAGTAGTGACCGGGATCCGATGTTCCCGTTATCCAATCATAAGCGCATTTGTCTACATGTCCTTCGATAATGGAAAGATGTTGTGTAGGCACTCGAAGAGGGGTGGCACCGCGGACGGTCATAGCATCGTTCGTCCCTTTGGACGAAGGGTGCTTTTTTGCGTTCATAAGGGGGGACTACATGATGGTTCAATATGCAAAACCACGTGGCACAGCAGATATTTTGCCTGATCAAGTAGCGGATTGGCGCGCGATTGAAGATGAAGCAAGGCGACTATTTGCCATCTATCATTACCGTGAAATTCGCACGCCCATATTTGAACATACGGAAGTGTTTTTGCGCGGAGTCGGCGATACGACTGATATCGTGCAAAAAGAAATGTACACGTTTATGGATCGTGGCGATCGTTCATTGACGCTTCGTCCTGAGGGAACAGCAGGTGTGGTTCGCGCTTATGTGGAAGAAAAATTATATGGGGTAGCAAATACACAAAAATTTTATTATTTTGGGCCCATGTTTCGTTATGAAAAACCACAAGCTGGGAGATATCGGCAATTTCACCAATATGGTATAGAGGTTATTGGTTCGAGCGACCCGCGAGTGGATGCAGAAGTGATCGGATTAGGGGATCACTTCTTGCGCCAGTTGGGAATTGATACGTTTACATTGCATTTGAACTCTGTGGGCTGTCCGGTGTGTAGGGCAAGTCATAAGGCACATTTGATTGAACATTTGCAGCCGATTCGAAATGAGTTATGTAAAGATTGTCAATCTCGTTTTGAAAAAAATCCACTTCGGATTCTTGATTGTAAGATTGATCACGATCATCCCGTTGTGATGAGTGCTCCTACTATAACGGATGCTTTGTGTGACGATTGTGCCCATCAGTTTGCTACTGTACAAACATATCTTGATGAGATGGGTATCACTTATGAGATTGACAAAACCATGGTGCGCGGGCTTGATTATTACACGCAAACAGCGTTTGAGTTTAAAGAAGGAAGTATAGGTGCGATTAGTACGATTCTTGCAGGTGGACGCTATAATGGGTTAATTCACGAGTTAGGCGGTCCTGAATTGCCAGGTATCGGATTTGCAGGTGGTGTGGAAAGACTGCTCCTTGCGCGCGCCGCACGACAAGAGACTGTACAGGCAAAAGATCAGGTGGATGTTGTCGTCGTGGCTATGGGTGATTCAGCTATGAATGCTTCTGTGCGTGTGCTCCACGAGTTGCGTAAAGCCCATATAACAGCGGATGTTGATTACTATGGGCGGGGAGTGAAGGGCCAGCTCAAATTGGCTGATAGGCTCAGTGCTCGCTACGTTGTACTCATAGGAGATGATGAGGTGTCTACACAAAGTGTGTCTGTGCGTGATTTGAGTACGAGAGAGCAAGTGTTAGTCGAGCAACATCGTGTGGTGAACTATCTTTTAGAACGAGTAACAAATGGTCAGAGTGAGATCTAACGTGCTGTAAGTATAGGAAGGTGGAGCTTATGGATTTCCGTACAGTGTTTTGTAATGAATTACGCAAAGAACATGCAGCGACAAATGTGGTGTTGTCAGGTTGGGTTTCGCGCAGACGCGATCTGGGTGGCGTTATTTTTGTGGATCTACGGGATCGAAGTGGGATCGTGCAACTTGTTTTTCGCTCTGACATCGATCAAACTGCATTGCAGTTAGCTGATCGCTTGCGCAGTGAATATGTGATTCGAGTCGAAGGACAAGTAGTCATACGAGATACAGAGTCGATCAATCCCAAGATTGCCACGGGTGACATAGAGATTGAGGTCACGCAACTAACTATTTTAAATGCAGCTAAAAATCCTCCATTTCAAATCGAAGAAGATATCGATGTAGATGAAGCTGTTCGTTTGCGCTATCGCTATTTGGATCTGCGTCGAACGCCTATGTTAAACACGTTTAAAATGAGGCATCGCGTATATCAAGTCATCCGGACTTACCTAGATCGCCATGATTTTCTAGAAGTGGAGACGCCAATGCTCACAAAAAGTACTCCTGAAGGTGCACGAGATTATCTTGTGCCATCGCGTGTGCATCCAGGTGAATTCTATGCTCTCCCACAATCTCCCCAACTTTTTAAACAACTGTTGATGGTGTCTGGTTTTGAACGGTATTTTCAGATCGTACGTTGTTTTCGAGATGAAGATCTACGGGCTGATCGACAGCCGGAATTTACGCAATTAGATATAGAAACTTCATTTTTAGACGCTGCGCATTTGCAAGAAATGATGGAGGAAATGATTGTTGAGATTTTTTCTTCTGTCTTAGATGTTGCAGTGCCAAGACCATTTTTGCGCTTGACTTACCATGAGGCCATGGAACGTTATGGTTCAGACAAACCAGATTTGCGTTTTGGCATGGAGTTACTTGATTTGTCGGGTATTCTTGCCGATTGTGGTTTTAAGGTGTTTCAGGATGTCTTACAAAAAGGTGGGCAAGTGAAGGCGTTACTCGCTCCTGGATGTGGAACATTTAGTCGCAAAGAACTAGATGACCTGACTAAGTTTGCCGCGCGGTATCGGGCAAAGGGACTTGCATGGATGATCGTAGAGGAAGAGGGCATTCGCTCGCCACTGACTAAGTTTTTTACAGAATCAGAGCTGCAAGCGATTCGCACGACGACCAAAGCACAAGCGGGTGATTTGCTTCTCTTTGTGGCAGACAAGAAAAAAGTTGTCGCGGATGCATTAGGAGCTTTGCGTGTGCACCTTGGTAAAATGATCGGTTTAATTGATGAAAAAGTGTTTGCATTCGCATGGGTGACTGAGTTTCCGCTATTAGAATATGACGATGATGCCAAACGGTATGTGGCTGTCCATCATCCATTTACGATGCCTATGGTAGAGGATATTGAGCTTCTTGCAAGTGATCCAGGTGCTGTGCGTGCACAAGCATACGATGTCGTGTTGAATGGATTTGAAATAGGTGGGGGCTCCATGCGAATCTATCAGCGCGAACTACAAGAGCACATGTTTACTAGTCTTGGGTTATCAGATGAATCTGCTCGTGAAAAATTTGGCTTTTTGCTCGATGCGTTTGAGTACGGTACACCTCCCCATGGTGGTATTGCTTTTGGATTAGATCGCTTGTTGATGGTCATGACTGGACAAAGTTCGTTGCGCGATGTCATCGCATTTCCAAAAACGGCAAGTGGCTCAGATTTGTTAACGGGAGCTCCATCCCCTGTTGCACAAGAGCAATTGGATACGCTGCATTTATTGACTAAAGATGTTGAAGAATAGTCGATCCATAGCATGTGTGAGTATTGTTTACAGGAAAGCAAACACAGGGAGAAGGGATTTGGATGATTGACTTGCGAAGTGATACGGTTACGCAACCAACCACTGCGATGCGCCAGGCGATGGCGCAAGCAGTCGTTGGGGACGACGTATACGGGGAAGATAAGACGGTTACAAAGTTGGAAGAGACGGCAGCACAGATGCTTGGTAAAGAAGCAGGGCTATTTGTGACAAGTGGCACGCAAGGGAATCAAGTCGCCATATTGACACACACAAAACGTGGAGAAGAGGTTATTGTTGAAGCGGATGCTCATGTTTTCTATTACGAAGTGGGGGCAATGGCAGCGCTTGGTGGGTTACAAACGCGACCGATAGCAGGAGAACGCGGCATGATGCCCCTGACAGCGATGGAAGAAGCGATCCGCCCACAAAATATCCATTTTCCAGAGACTGGTCTTATTTGTCTTGAAAACACGCACAATCGTGCAGGTGGAACTGTACTCCCACTGTCCTATATGCAATCAGTGAAAGAGCTCGCAGATCGAAATCATATACCCGTTCATCTGGATGGGGCAAGACTATTTAATGCGGTAGTTGCCTCGGGTATTTCTGCCAAGGAGTATGCTGCAACTGTAGATTCTGTGCAGTTTTGTCTATCGAAAGGGTTAGCCGCACCGGTAGGTTCTGTCTTGGTAGGTACTGCTGAGTTCATTGAAAAAGCGCGCAAATGGCGCAAGATGCTCGGTGGTGGGATGCGACAAGCGGGTGTGATTGCCGCTCCAGGCCTCATTGCACTAACGCAGATGGTTGATCGCTTAGCGGATGATCATGTGCGAGCAAAGCGTCTCGCACAAGGGCTGGCCAATATCAGAGGGATCGTAGTCGATGTGGACCGCGTAGAGACAAATATTGTGATTGCGGATGTGCGCGACAGTGGACTGACGCCAGATGAATTTTTAGCGACACTTTCTGAGTGTGGGGTTCTTGCTGCTGGATTTGGTGGTACGTTGGTGCGTTTTGTGACGCACGTGGATATCACTGATGATCATATTGATGAGACCATAGCGGCTGCTGCATTTACGACCCGAATGAGGTGAACAACATGGAACCAGACTTTCAGGTTCCGTTAGCAGAACGTATGCGCCCCCGACAATTGTCCGAATTTGTTGGCCAGCAACAATTGGTTGGTAGTGGAAAAGTGTTGCGCCGCGCAGTAGATGCGGGGCGTCTCATGTCTGCTGTATTGTGGGGGCCACCTGGGACGGGGAAAACGACGCTTGCAAAAATGTACGCACTGGCAGCAGATGCTCGATTTATAGAGTTATCTGCGGTCTCTTCTGGTGCCAAGGAATTGCGTGAAGTGTTCGCTGCTGCAGAGCAAGAAAAACGTATGTATAGTATGCAAACTGTGCTTTTCATCGATGAGATCCATCGCTATAGTAAAGCGCAGCAAGATTTATTATTACCTGCGGTTGAACGTGGTGTGGTATTTGTACTAGCTAGTACGACGGAAAATCCTCGTATATGCCTAACTCGTGCCTTACTTAGTCGCTTGCAAGTGTTTGAACTAAAGAGTTTGCAAGAAGTAGACATGGTTAGTGCAATGGAACGGGCGTTACATGATAGTGAGCGCGGGTTAGGTGCGTTCTCGATGCAGGTTGCCCCTGATGTGATTCAAGTCATGGTGCAGATGTCGGGTGGAGATTTGCGCAAAGCACTACAAATTCTTGAGGCGTCTGTTCAATATGTTTCTGCGAAACCTGACGTACATATCGTGACCATTGGCGATGTGCGAGAAGCAACGCAAGAAACGATGGCTTCATTCGATGAGTCGATTTTATATGACATGCTCAGTGCGTTTGGTAAGTCCATACGCGGAAGCGATAGCGATGCTGCACTGTATTGGTTTATGCGTATGGTTGAAGCAGGGGTAGATCCTCGCATACCTGTACGTCGTTTAATTGTACATGCTAGTGAAGATGTAGGACTTGCAAGTCCGCATGCACTTTTACAAGCTGTGGCGGCAGTTGATGCACTAATGCAAGTCGGGATGCCAGAGGCGCGGATTGTCATTGCGCAAGCAATTATTTTTGTGTGTGAGGCGCCTAAATCAAATAGTGTGGTGACGGCACTAGCTCGCGTGGAGGAGGCCATCAAGACCTATCCACATGCAAAGGTTCCTAGTTGGCTTCGCGATCGACATTTTTATCGTGAAGGCAATGATGATCGGGCGTATCTATATCCACATGATTATCCGCAGCATTATGTAGAGCAAGTGTATCTTCCTCATGAGTTGCAAGACGAGATTTTTTATGTGCCAACACAAGAAGGTACAGAAGCAAAAATTCGTCCGCGCAAATGGAAGAGGAGCACTGAGCGTTCGTAGAATGAGGATTGTGACAAGAAAGGAGTTTACTTGTTTTTGGACATGCCTGTGTACTTAGACAATGCGGCCACCACTCCTACTCATAAAGATGTGCGAGAAGCAATGCAGCCGTTTTATCGTGATACGTTTGGGAATCCGTCAAGTATTCACCAATTTGGTCAGAAGGCACACCGCGCGATGGAACAAGCAAGAGGTCAGGTGGCACGTGGGATTGGTGCTAATGTCCACGAAATCATATTTACAAGTGGGGGAACAGAAGCTGATTTTCTTGCCTTAGTAGGTGTTTTGCGCGCTACTGGTAAACGTCACTTAGTCACTACACAAGTGGAGCACCATGCAGTTCTTAACACATGTTCATGGCTTGAGGAATGGGGCTATGAGGTGACATATGTAAAACCTGGATCGAATGGACAGGTGGAGGTGCAGGATATTCTTTCAGCCCTTCGTCCTGATACAGGCTTAGTCAGTGTCATGTGGGTAAATAATGAGACAGGGGCTATTTTACCTATTGAAACGCTGGCGAAAGAATTGCAAACGAGAGGGGTTTTTCTCCATTCGGATGCTGTTCAAGCACTCCCTTCAATTCCTATTGACGTAAGCCAGTTACCTGTGTCAGTATTATCTCTTAGTGGGCATAAAATTTACGGCCCAAAAGGTATCGGTGCCCTGTATCTTCGCGATGGAACTCCATTTTCACCTGTATTGCGTGGTGGACAGCAGGAGCGGGGGCGTCGCGCTGGAACGGAAAACGTGGCTGCAGTAGTCGGGTTTGGCGCGGCAGTAGAGTTATTGTGCACTGAGAGAGAAGTTCGATCGCGGCACATGATGCAGTTGAATCGTAGATTTGTAACCTTGTTACAAGAGAAGATACCATTTGCTCGGGTAAATGGTATGGATTTTCGTGTTCCTGGAATTTGCAATGTGACCTTATTAGGAGTTCAAGCAGATGCGTTAGTGATGGCTCTTGATTTAGATGGAATAGCGGTGTCAAATGGCTCCGCATGTCATGCGGGTTCTGTAGACGCTTCGCATGTGCTCTTAGCGATGGGCATTCCAAAGGATGAAGCGCTATCTTCTATACGGATTAGTTTTTCTTCGTTTAACACATTAGCAGAGGTCGAGCGAGCGATCGATCGGATTGAATTTCATGTGCATAGGTTGCAATCTTTATTTCGAGGTGTAGATAGGACAAGTATGTGAAAGATGCATGATTTATGATTATATGTGGTTTAAATTGGATATCATAGAAGGCATAATCTATGGCGGAGGTGTGAAAAGTGGAACGGTGTCCGCATTGCAATTGTAAAGATATAGGGAAGATCGGGAATAATCAATTTTACTGTTGGAATTGCTTTATGGAATTCGCTTTAGTAGGCGAAGAAGTGAAAATTTATCATGTGGATGAAGACGGAAGTCTAGTAGCATGGGCGCCCGATGCGGGCGTTGCAATTGTAGAAGAAAGTCCAATTGTTTTATCGGAAATGCGTTAATGGCTTGACTTACTATGAATATGTATGCTATATTCCTACATGTTGTTGACGCAAGTTCTTCGAGAGTCGAAGGTTAGGGCCTATAGCTCAGCTGGCTAGAGCGCACGACTGATAATCGTGAGGTCAGTGGTTCAAGTCCACTTAGGCCCACCAGAGTATTCTTAGATTGAATGCTTTTGACTCGTCACTACATGGGGATATAGCTCAGTTGGTAGAGCACCTGCCTTGCACGCAGGGGGTCAGCGGTTCGAGTCCGCTTATCTCCACCATAGAATTTTAGTATACTGTATGATATGTTGATCTGGGCCTAGGCTCAGATCTTTTTGTTATGTAAACAACATGTATAGTGTTTGTGTAGATGTACATAGTACATGGAAGGGGTATTCAAATGATTGTGACGACAGAACGAGTCATTGTGGCAGTGGTAGCATTTGGCTTGCTATTTTACTTGCAAAGTAGAAGTAGGAAAGTGTCAGATCGCATTTTAAAGCGCATTGAGGAGCAGCGTGAGCAACGCATAGATGAAACGATAGAGTCTGAAGGAACACGTGATTATGATCAATTTGAGTTAAATCAAACCCATGTAGAGAGATTTCATCAGCTAAGGGAAAGTGCCATGCAGGATATGGAGGATGATGAAGATCCCTCCTCGAAACACCCATCCTAAGACTAGGCGTATTGGGAGTAGGATAGTTGTCCTCGTGTGAGTCTGCCCCGCTAGAAGATAACAGGTTGTAGCTATGCATCTTGTATCATATACATGTTGCGTAGTTATGCTCGTCCTGGTGTTTGAAATGGGGGCTATGGTATGAAGCTTCAAGATCGCAAAGATCGAGCCCTTTATACTGCGATTTTCGTGCTCGTAGTATTGGCGTGTCTTGATCTCATTGGACAATTGCGCGATTTTCTTTTTGATATGTGGGACATTATCTGGGCGATCTTACTGCCCCTTGTCGTCAGTATTATTGCCACATACGTATTACGGCCTGTTGTAGATGCACTTGCTGCTCGTAAAGTACCGCGATCACTAGCTATTTTAATTATTTATGCGGTTGTTGTCATTTTTATGGCGATCCTAGTGATCAATGCTCTCCCGTTACTATCCATGCAAATACAGGCCTTTATTCGTCAGTTACCGGGGTATGTAACAGCTATCGATGGGTTGATTGATCGGCTTTCGTTTGCGACAAGGATACTGCCTGATGGAGTTCGTGTCGCACTTGAAAAGACGTTAAGTGGAGCTGAAGAAGGACTTCTAAATGGGGTTTCACAAACGCTGGTCGGGGTTAAGGACATGGTGAGCGGGGCTATCCAAGCTTTTATTGTTCCATTTCTTGTATTTTACTTACTCAAAGATTACTCGTTATTTACAGCGCTTGTCGTTCGTTTATTTCCTCGTCGCTCGCGTGCCGGAGTCGAAGAGATCATGGTCGGCATTGATCGGTCGCTCGGGCGATATGTACGTGGTCAACTGTTTGTCATGCTGTTAGTTGGGGTAGCTACATTTATTGGTCTGATGATCGTTGGTATGCCTTATGCGCTCATGTTGTCTTTAATTGTTGCACTGACCAACATTATTCCGTATATTGGGCCATTTATTGGTGCGGCTCCAGCGTTATTTATGGCATTAGGAGTATCTCATGTCATGCTGTTTAAAGTGTTACTTGTCAATCTAATTGTGCAGCAGTTAGAAGGCAATGTGTTTTCGCCATGGATCATGGGGAAGACGATGAATCTTCACCCTGTACTGATATTGTTAGCGGTCATGTTTGCTGGGGAAGTAGCTGGTGTTGCTGGACTGATTTTTGCAGTGCCGATCGTTGCTGTGCTGAAGGTTATTTTTGATCATGTCTCAGAGCATGCGGTTGACAAATAAATTTCTTCATGACAAACGATACATATAGTTGACAAGCTCACGCTGTTATAGTATATTAATCGTGAGCTTGGTGATGATGGCGGAGGGGACACACCCGTACCCATCCCGAACACGAAGGTTAAGCCCTCCAGCGCCGATGGTACTTGGACCGCAGGGTCCTGGGAGAGTAGGTCGTTGCCAGGCAAGTAGGGAAGTCCAGTTATGGACTTCCTTTTTTAATTGTCACTTACATCTATGTGGGCACTTGCACAGACCATACACATTTGCTATACTCCAACTCAAATAGCGACGCAGGACAAGAGTACCTTCTAGCCCACATTCAGAGAGTAGACTTCGTTTGTGCTGAGAAAGTTTACATGTGAAGAAGTAGGGAAGCTAGTCCCAAGGCTGCACACATGAACGTGACGGATGCGCCCGTTAACGCGCGTAAAGTGATGTCGATCTCTCTATAGAGATATTGGCATAATGAGGGTGGTACCGCGTGAGTCTCACGTCCCTTTGAGGATGAGAGGCTTATTTTATTTGAGTATGAGATGGAGGGTTTAACTTGAAGGGTAGCGAACTTAGACGAAAATATGTGGAATTTTTCCGTGAAAAAGGGCATGACATTATGCCAAGTGCTAGTCTTGTTCCTCAAGATGATGCATCTTTGCTGTGGATCAATAGTGGTATGGCACCCCTTAAGAAGTATTTTGATGGACGGGTAGTTCCGCCTAATGTAAGAATGACGAATAGTCAAAAATGTATCCGTACAAATGATATAGAGAATGTAGGGAAGACAGCTAGGCATCAAACTTTTTTTGAAATGCTTGGGAATTTCTCGATTGGCGATTACTTTAAACGCGAAGCGATTCACTGGGCGTGGGAATTTATTACCGATCGTTTAGGCATGGAGGTAGAGCGTTTATCCGTCACTATTCATCCTGAAGATGAGGAAGCATACTTGATCTGGCAACGCGAAATTGGGGTTGCAAAAGAGAAAATTCTCCGGCTAGATGAAAACTTCTGGGATATTGGCGAAGGACCGTGCGGACCTAACTCAGAAATTTTTTATGATCGTGGAAAAGATGTGGGGTGTGGCCGACCGGAGTGTGACGCTTCTTGTGACTGCGATCGCCATCTAGAAATATGGAATCTAGTTTTTAGTCAATACAATCATAATCCTGATGGTTCGTATACACCCTTACCAAAGAAAAATATTGATACAGGAATGGGCCTTGAGCGTACGGCATCTGTCTTGCAAAATGTTGCTACGAACTTTGATACCGATTTATTTTTACCTATTATCCAAGAAGCTGCACGACTGATTCACGTGAACTATGGCACATCCACTGACGTGGATACGAAGTTAAAGATTATTGCTGATCATGTGCGCACAGTTGCCTTTTCTATTACAGATGGTGTTTCACCGAGTAATGAGGGGAGAGGCTATGTGATTCGCCGGTTGTTGCGCCGTGCGGTTCGAAGTGGCAAACAACTTGGGTATAGTCAACCGTTTTTGCATCAGCTTGTAGGTGTCGTGGGTGAAGTGATGGGGGACTACTATCCTGAAGTCTTGCACAAGCGGGAGTACGTGGAACGCTTGATTCGCATAGAAGAAGAGCGCTTCTTTGAAACTCTTACTGAGGGAGAAGCATTATTGACACAAGTGATGAAGCAAGTGAAATCTTTGGATCAACAGATGATTCCTGGCGATCAAGCGTTTAAATTATATGATACGTACGGATTTCCAGTCGATCTCACAGAGGAAATTGCTCTCGAAAACGGTCTTACTGTTGATCGTGAAGGCTTTACTTTAGCACTTGAAGAACAACGCACGCGTGCCCGCAGTGCAAGGCAAGACGTTGGGAGTATGCAGGTGCAGACGACTGTGCTAAGGGATTTGGATGTTGCCAGTTCGTTTGTCGGATATACAGAGTATGCAACGGTTGCGAAGATCGAGTGGATGATGGTAGAAGGTGAACCAGTCATGACAGCAGGTCTTGGCGAGCGAGTGCAGCTGATCCTTGATCGCACCCCGTTTTATGCGGAAAGTGGTGGACAAGTGTGTGATCGAGGCATGATCATCCACTCAGACTTCGAATTGCGCGTACTGGATGTTCAAAAGGCACCGCATGGACAGCATGTCCATGAGTGCGAGGTGATCATGGGGGTAGCTAAAGCTGGTACTACTGTGACTGCGGCGATTGACTTAGAGGCTCGCGCAGATATCACAAAGCACCATACAGCGACACATCTTTTGCACAAAGCGTTGCGTGAAGTACTGGGTGAGCATGTGGCACAGGCAGGGTCTTTGGTGGAACCGGAGCGCTTGCGTTTTGACTTTTCTCATGTAGGGGCAATGTCCAGGGTAGAAATGGATCGCGTGGAGCGTCTTGTCAATGAGGAAATATGGCGAGATGAACTTGTGACTATCGAAGAAATGGATCAACAAACAGCAAAGTCGCTCGGTGCGATGGCGCTTTTTGGTGAAAAGTATGGCGATATTGTACGAGTGGTAAAGGCAGGCACATATTCATTGGAACTTTGTGGTGGTTGTCATGTAGCGCGTACAGGTCAAATTGGACTATTTAAACTTGTGCAAGAAGGTGGCATTGGTTCCGGGATTCGACGCGTTGAAGCTGTTACGGGGAAATATGCGTATGAATACGTACTTGCGCAAGAGAAGCTACTATTGTCGATAGGAGAATCTCTTCGCGCAAATATTGGTCAATTGCCACAACGTGTCGAATCAATGCTGCTACACGCTAAGCAACTAGAGCGGGACATGGAGAGCCTAACGAGCAAGTTAGGGCGCTTAGAAGCGATGCAGTTACTTCAATCGATTGAACTTCTTCAAGATAGCGCTATGTTGATTGCAAAAGTAGCGGAGATGGATGTTGATCAGTTACGAGCGATTGTTGATGAATTGAAGGGACAACGTCAAGATTTATTGATGATCCTTAGTTCTGTTAAAGACGATAAGGTAGCAATTGTCGTGTATGTACCAACTGTTCTACAAGCGAAGGGATATCATGCTGGTAAGTTGGTAAAAGAAATCGCAGCTGTTGTTGGTGGTTCGGGTGGTGGGAGAGCTGACATCGCACAAGCTGGGGGTAAAAATCCTTTGCAAATAGATGCAGCACTTGCGACTGCACGCAGGTTACTCTCTGTGTAATTGAGATGATATGCTGACAGAGGTTGCGTTTTTACATTGAATCGAAAATAATAGAGAATAATGGGTAGCGATACTGTGATGCTTGGCCTGCAAATGATCTTTTGATAAAAGAGGATTGCAGGTCAAGGATGTGGAATATAGCGAGCGTAGTGAATAAGCATCGCGAAGGGAGTCTTGCCCGTATGTCTTCATTTGAAGAAACGATGCAATTTCGACTTCGGCCAGATGAGCCGAATCGAGCGGAACGTGCGCTGATGCTAGCCTATGATGCTCTGATAGAGAAGGGGTATAACCCCATTCACCAGATATCAGGCTACTTAATCTCTGGTGATCCGGCGTATATCACAAGTTTTAAAGATGCACGTGATGCGATTCGCAGAGTGGAGCGCGATGAGTTAATCGAAGAGTTAGTACGAGCTTATTTAGCCGCACGTCTTCAATGAGAGCGCTTGGTATTGATTATGGAGACGCTCGGATTGGAATTGCATTAAGTGACCCGTTATTTTTTACTGCACAAGCTTTTGAAGTGATTGATCGCAAAAAAGTTGCAGATCCTATTTTGCGCGTAGCATCCATTGTTTCGGAGCAGGAAGTCTCGGTTATCGTCATCGGATTGCCGGTCAATATGAATGGATCGATGGGCACTCGAGTAGAACAAACCAGAGCTTTTGCTAGTGAATTAGCTAAAGCTGTCGATGTTCCTATTGAGTGGATCGATGAAAGGCTAACGACAGTAAGTGCAGAAAAACTGCTTATACAGTCTGATGTACGTAGAGATAAGCGCAAAAAAGTGATTGATAAAATTGCTGCTGCACTTATTTTGCAGACGTATTTGGAGTCTAAGGGGAGAACTCGACATGATGGATGAATTACTACAAGGACGCGTGGAGCTAGTAGATGATGAGGGGAATGAAGAACCTTATCGCGTGTTGCGCGTCATGGAGATGAATGAACGGCATTATGTCGTTTTGCAATCGGAAGTAGACAAAAAGGAAGAACCATTGATTTTGCGCGTTGAAGGAAATATCGAAACTGACAATATTACGTTCTCTGGAATTGAAGATGATGAAGAGTGGGAAAATGTGGCGGAAGCGTTTGATACCATTCTTTTTGAATTGGATGATCAAAGCTGATGATAGAATCTCGTTTCGCGAGGGGGACCATCCGTCGCGTCATTTTTGTGGTCGCAGCGGTTGTGATTCTACTCGTGCTCATCATGCTAGCTGCTTTTGGTGCATTGTATTTTATAGCCAATCGACCGTCTGGCGTTCCTGGGCAAAGTAAGTGGGTGGATGTGCATCAGGGCATGGCGAGTGTAGACATCGCCGATACATTAGCATCGAAAGGTCTTATCAGTAGCCCCTTTTGGTTTCGCGCATACTTGTTTCTTACTCATCAAGGTGGGGATTTACAAGCAGGACGATATCGGTTTTCGTCTGGGATGAGTATGGTTCAAGTCATCCAAGAATTAAAACTAGGTGCTGCACAATTTAATACTGTTAAGGTGACGATTCCAGAAGGATATACTGTACAACAAATTGCTGCGGTGTTAGCACAAGATAAGGTATGTTCAGTTCAATCATTTATGTATGCTGTGCATCATGATCATTTTTCATATGGGTTTATAAAGGACATTCCGCACAACAAGTTGGTACGAGATCCGCTTGAAGGGTATTTATTTCCGGATACCTATGATTTTCTAAAAGGTGAGTCTCCGACATTGATTTTGCAAACCATGCTTGGTGAAATGAATCAAGTATTGACGCCAGAACGCCTACAAGCATTAAAGAAGGAAGATATGACGTTATCGCAGATGATGACGGTTGCGTCGATGATTGAAAAAGAAGCAAAATTGAATAGTGAACGCCCGTTGATTGCGAGTGTCATCTATAATCGTTTGCATCATCATCCACCCATGCGTCTACGCATTGATGCGACTGTTTTATATGCGATAGGGTATCATTCAACTTTGCCACCGTCGGCATTTTTAGTCAATAATCCATATAACACGTATGTGTTTTACGGATTGCCACCAGGTCCGATTGCAAATCCTGGCATTCATTCTATTATGGCTGCATTACATCCTGCAAAAACCGATTATTACTATTATGTTGCAAAAGGGAACGGGACAGGTGCTAGTTATTTTGCAACAACTTATGCACAGCAATTAGCTAATGAAGCGAAACGAGCTCAAAATCTTGCAAAGCGTCAACAATAGTAAGTCAAGAGCTATCGTATAGCCCCGCATGTTCACTGTCCTATGCGCATACAATTTTTTCGCGGCGCAAAGGAGGTTTACAGATGGGGCTCTTGACCATATTGGCCATGCTCGTGCGAGAACTGTCCGTTTTTGTTTCCTTTGTAAAAAATCACACTTTTCCGCAACCGCTCGCTAGTGAAGAAGAGGAAAAGGCGATTCTTAAATTGCAACAAGGGGATGAAGAGGCTAGAAATCTTTTGATTGAACACAATTTGCGACTAGTGGCGCATATTGTGAAAAAGTATGATCAGGGTCGAGACGATGGGGATGATTTAATTTCTATTGGGACCATTGGTCTGATCAAAGGCATACAAACATTTAAACCGGATAAAGGTGTGCGTTTAGCCACGTATGCAGCGCGGTGTATAGAAAATGAAATTTTGATGCATATGAGAGCACTTCGAAAAGTGAAAAAAGACGTGTCCATACACGAGCCTATAGGGCAGGATAAAGAAGGTAACGAGGTTTCACTGCTAGATGTACTTGGCACGGAAGATGATGAACTATTGCAGACCATTCAATTCCGCATGGATCGCGATCGGATCTATAGCGGATTAGCCGTTCTCGATCCACGCGAACGTCAGATTATCTGGGCTCGCTTTGGGTTGCCGTACGGTGCTGAAAAGACACAGCGAGAAATCGCGAGAGAGTTAGGGATTTCTCGCTCCTATGTCTCGCGCATTGAAAAACGAGCACTACACAAATTGCAAGAACAATTCATGAAATCTGGACAATAGGTAAACTTTTGATATCGGCCTTTTTGCATCAGAATAGTCGCTGTGATACCATAAACTACAACGAAATGGAAGGCGGAATGTCGGTGCTCGATTCACTGCGACCGCGGGAGTATGTGACATCGATTTATCACATCCACCTTGAGCGGTTATGGCAAGAAGGTATTCGAGGGATTATTACGGATCTTGATAATACTTTAGTAGAGTGGAATTCTCCGATTGCGACAGAGAAACTTGTGGCGTGGTTACAAGAAGTTCAAAAAATGGGTTTTCACATCTGCATTTTATCCAATAACGATGCATTGCGTGTCATGAGTTTTGCGCGCCCGCTCAATATTCCTGCACTTCATAAAGCGCGCAAACCGCGTAAGCGGTCTTTTTATACGGCTTTATCACTACTAGAGACGCAACCTGAGGAAACCGCCATGATCGGAGATCAATTATTTACAGATATCCTAGGTGGCAATCGAATGGGACTCTATACTATTTTAGTGGAACCGGTGCATCCGCATGAATTTATAGGTACGCGGTTCGTTCGGCGTATTGAACGAAGGATTTTAGAAGGTCAGAGACCAAGTGAGGGGGAAGCATGGTATGATTCATATGCTCCCCTCGGAGTTGCTAAAGAAGGAGAAGAATTTCATTCATGAGTATGGTTTGTACAGGATGTGGCGTTCCGTTACAGATGGAACGCGAGGGTGAAAAGGGATATATTACTGGAGACGCATTTATGCGTGAATTTCCGCTTTGTCAGCGCTGCTATCGCATCAAACACTATGGTGAAATCACTCCTGTGAGCGTTACGGAGCAAGATTACCGCGCAACTGTGATGCGTGCTCTGGAACGCCCAGCAGTCGTGCTTTATGCGGTTGATTTGTTTGATTTTAATGGCAGTGTCGTACGTGGATTGCAAGGGCTACTCAACCAACACAAAGTCATTGTAGCGGCCAATAAATTCGACCTTTTCCCAAAGCGAACAAACCCTGATCGGGTTCGCGGTTGGTTGTGGAGAGAGGCTAGACGGCATGAAATTGAACCTGCAGAGATATTTGTCGTAAGTGCACAGACTGGATTTGGCATTGATGGACTTTATGAACGATTGATTCGTGAAGCGCGGGACAAGCCTGTGATCGTGGTAGGCATGGCGAATGTAGGAAAATCATCGATGCTTAATCGCATTTTACATCTTAGTGATCCAGATGAAGGTCAACTGTATACGACGAGTCCATTTCCGGGAACTACCCTTGGATCAGTTGCGTTTAAAATCGGTAAAACGGGTATGACTGTGATTGACACTCCAGGGTTACTGGGAACTCATCGATTGCAAGATCGTGTGTGTGGGTCTTCCTTGAAGCAGATTCTCCCAAAGCAACCATTGCGACCTCGTGGATATCAGTTGCAACCGGGTCAGTCACTGTTTTTAGGTGGACTGGCGCGTCTTGATTTTGTGTCTGGTGATCCACAATCATTTGTCATCTATGCAGCAAACCAGTTACTTGTGCATCGGACGAAACTCGAGAACGCTGATGAACTCTATGCACGACAAAGAGGGCAGTTGTTGACCCCACCTTGTTCTGCATGTGATGAATCATTGCAACAGATGACAACAAAAAAGATGGGTTTCAAGTCTGGTCGTCCCGTCGATATTGTGATTCCTGGTCTCGGTTGGATTCGTTTGTCAGGCTCTGCAGTGGATTTGCGATTGCATACACCAGTGCGAATCGAGGCTGCTGTCAGACCTGCGCTAATTTGAGTGATTAGTGGATTTTTGAAGGGAGACGTCGCGATGCCGGATCTACTTGCTGTTCTTGGACATCCGATTAGGCATTCCTTTTCTCCGATTATGCATCAAGCCGCTATTGTTGATCGAGGATTAGATGCTGTATACACGGCTATTGATGTGGCGCCAGAGCAGTTGCGAGATGCATTTTGTGGAATGCGAGTGCTTGGATTTTTAGGCGCAAATTTGACCATTCCGCATAAGGAGCGGGCGCTCGAATACATGGATGAGTTGACCGATCGAGCGCAACGCATTGGAGCTGTCAATACAGTTATCAGAGATAAGAATCGTTTGATTGGAGACAACACGGATGGTGCTGGCTGGTTGGAGTCTATCACGACAGAACTTTCGCTGTCACTAACGGGTGTCAGAGCTGTCGTTATTGGCGCTGGTGGCGCTGCACACGCCATTTGTGATGCGCTACTCCAAGCTGGCTGTGAATCACTTACGATTGCCAATCGCGATGTCGTGCGAGCACAAACACTTGCTGTTCATCTGCAAACATGGTATAAACAATCTCTTATACAGGTGGTAGGGCTCGATCAGCTATCCACAGACGGCATTGACCTTTTAATCAATACGACGCCAGTGGGTATGCATGGACTTGCACAAGGGCAGATGCCTATCGCAGAACATCTATTACATTCTACTATGATAGTAAGCGATCTTGTTTACCGCCCTATGCAAACTCCCTTATTGCTTGCGGCTAAAAATCGCGGGGCTTTAGTACACGGGGGATTAGGGATGCTCATCGCGCAAGGAGCATTAGCTTTTCATGCATGGTTTGGGTGTGATCCACCACGATCTGTGATGGAACAAGCGATTTTACACGATATGAAGAACCATCATGAGTAACAAAAGATGCATTGGAGGAAAGTATGACACTTACAGGGAAGCAAGCAAGATATCTGCGCACATTAGCGCATCCATTACAGCCTGTTATGCAGATAGGCAAAGGTGGCATGACTGATCAAGTACTTGATCAGATTGGTTTAGCGCTTGAAGCTAGGGAACTCATTAAAATTTCTGTGTTATCCAATAGTCCGCTGTCAGTTCAAGAAGCAGCACAGGCAGTACAAGAGGGAACGAAGGCAGAGATTGTGCAGACGATCGGTCGCATCATGATCGTGTATCGAAGATCACAAGACCATCGCACAATTGTGCTACCGCGTTAGGTGATGTATGCGTATTGGTTTATTTGGTGGAACATTTGATCCTCCTCATGTAGGGCACCTGATGGTTGCGCAAATAGCTCGTGAAATGGCTCAGTTAGATCGCGTGGTATTCATTCCTGCAGCGATTCCACCACATAAGCAACATCAAGACATTACAGATGTAGAGTCTCGATTAGCGATGGTTGCCATGGCGGTTAAGCCATTTTCGTCATTTGAAGTAAGTCCTATCGAATGCCAGCGTGAAGGTCCTAGTTATACGGTAGATACAGTACTTGCATATCGTAAACTGTATCCTTTCGCTGAATTGTTTTTAATACTTGGAGCAGACATGTTTGAGAACTTTCCAACATGGAAAGATGCACAGGAGATCGCAAAGGAAGTAACGCTACTTGTTGCGCCACGTCCATACCAAGATGTGGATCAAGCCATTTCTAAAGGTCAAATGACATTGTCCGCTTCTCAGATCATCTTTCTTGAAATGCCAGCGTTAGATATTTCCAGTTCTTGGTTGAGAGAGAGATTGGTTGCTGGATTGCGTGTGGATCCACTCTTACCAGATGGAGTATGGAACTGGATTGTACAACAGGGGGTGTATCAGCAATCGTAAATGATTGGTATAGCCTAGTGAAATCCAGGCTAACTCCTAAGCGGTTTAAACATGTAGAAGGAGTCGTCTACACGGCAAAGTTATTGGCTAAACAGTTTGGGGTAGATGAAAATCAGGCGATGATCGCTGCATGGTTACATGATATCTATCGTGAATTAGATGTTGAAACACTTACTCGTCTAGCGTTGGAAGTCGATGTTACTGTTCCTACAACAGCGCCAGTAACCTGGCATGGACCTATTGCAGCAAAACGATTACCACTTGATTTTGCAGTTTTTGATCAAGAGATACAAGATGCAATTGCAAGCCATACGTTAGGGCATCCTCAGATGTCTGCTGTTGCACAGGTTCTGTATGTAGCAGATGCGATTGAACCAGGTCGTTCATACGCGGGTGTTGATGAATTGCGTTTGGCAGCACAGAAAAGTTTACCCTATGCAGTTGCTTGTGTTGCAGATTCAGCTATCTTATTTTTAGTTAAACAGCATTTGCCTATCTGTTGGGAAACGGTTGAAATGCGTAATCAATTATGGTTAGGGATAGACGAAACGAATTGAATAGCGTAGAGTAAAATGGTAATTATCATCCTATAGGAGGTTGGCGCATGCGCGATCAGTGTAGAGAGTACGCCAAATTGGCTGCAGATGCAGCGGAAGACAAAAAGGCAAATGATGTAGTGATTCTTGATATAAGGGAGTTATCGATCATAGCCGATTACTTCGTAATCTGTAGTGCAAATTCACGTACTCAAGCGCAGGCGATTGCAGATTCAATTGAAGAGCACATGGAATTGCGCGGTGTGAAGATGAGAGGTACGGAAGGACACCGCGACGGGAAATGGGTGTTATTGGATTTTGGAGATGTGATTGTTCATGTATTTCAAGAAGAAGAACGACGCTTTTTTGATTTAGAACGACTTTGGGGAGATGCTCCTCGCTTGTCGATGTCTGTTTAATGGGCATGCGGTGGCGTTGATAAAGGAGTTGCAAGAAAGTGTACGAAGGATTTTCACATGTGTATGATGTGGTGATGAAAGATATCCCATATGATCAATTTGTACAACTTTTTGAGCAAGCAGTAACTTACGCGGGAGCCCCATGTACACGCGTGATGGATCTAGGATGTGGTACCGGTGTTATGATCCCGCATCTATTGCGTCGGTCGCGTACTGTCATTGGGGTGGATCCTTCTGAGCACATGTTGGCTATCGCGCAGGAAAAATTAAGTGCATATAGTAATCGTGTGTCATTTGTTCAATCGACAGCCGCACGTCTGCCAGTTCAGGTGCAAGCAGATCTATGTGTTTCTTTTTGTGATGTGTTTAATTACATGGTCATTGAAGAAGAGTTAATTCAATCTTTTGCTGCAGTTGCGCGCTCTTTACCAGAAAATGGGCATTTTCTCTTTGATATGCACAGCCCGTATAAAGTCCTGCATGTGCTTGGCAATCAAGTCCATTACGATGTGACTGATAAACATGCCACGTTGATGGTGACGTCAGTAGATCCTGAGAGCCTCATAGTAAGCTATGAAGTGACGCTCTTTGGATGGGTACAAAACGGCTTATATGAACGCATAGATGAGCATCACGAGCAGCGTGCATATCAGTTGTGGGAAGTATTTGGGGGACTGTCTAAGGCAGGCTTTCAAAGTGTCCATGTAGGTGCTGATGGGAAACTAGACGTGGACTGTGTACCTGTGGATGTCGTTCAATTTGCAAAGTGGACTGAAGAAGAGCAATATGCGCAAGTACAGCAATTAGAAAAACAGCTTTCTCTTTATCAAGCCGAGCGTTTTGTGTTTTTTGCCCATCGGTAACTCCTGACATGAGAGCAGATTATATCTCTGCGCTTGTGTCAGGAGTATCTTTTTTTGCGTGCGTTGTTTTATGAGTGTGATGAGCTAATGCGGTTACATACTCTGGATGACACTCAAAAAAGTTGACGAGGTTCGTTAATGCTTTTACGGTTTGTGGACTCACATGATGCTCAATCCCCTCGACATCTACCTGAATCGTTTCTTCCGTAATACCGAGCATGCGCAGTAACTCTGCAAGCATGGAGTGGCGTTGTTTCATTGCTCGCCCCATCTGTTCTCCGGATTTAGTGAGAATGATTCCGCGATACTTTTCATAAGTCACGTATTCGTATTCGTCTAGTTTTTGAATCATTTTTGTCACTGAGGAAGGTTGTACGGCGAGAGAAGTGGCAATATCTGAAACTCGAGCATACCCCTTGTCCTTCATCAGTTCATAGATTTTTTCTAAATAGTCTTCCATGCTAGGCGTAAGCATGCAGTCGCCCACTTTCACTGAGATTCTGCATTATTGTACTACAAATGCTCTGAGATTGCATAAATCATGCGCAATCAGTTGCAGCTATGGTTCATAGAAAGGCTTTAACTTACGATTTTGGATGATAGCATTTAGTAAAAAGGAATTTTGCTTCTTCTTGCGAACAGGATGTTATGAAGTATACGCAAGTGGAGGTGGGATTGTGCATAGTGCCGGTATTGGCAAACGCGTGATTGTGTATTTATTTGGGGGAATTCTCGTTATTGCTTGGGGATTATATTTTTTTATGCCACACGGACAAACTGCATCAGTCACCATGAGTACCCCTTATGAACACAAACAGAGTGTACCTTTGGTCACAGTGACTACATCACCTGATGTGATGACAGTGTATGTAGTCGGTGCAGTACGTCATCCCGGTCTCTATAAGCTGCCACTTGATGCGCGTGTAAGTGCGGCATTAAAGGTAGCGGGCGGTCCAACAAATTCTGCAGATCTCTATGCAATTAATTTAGCAGCTATCGTAGAGGATGGTATGCAGATCGTCGTTCCAAATGTAAGTCAGGTGGCAAGTAATGGGGGAACATCTGCTTTATTAACAACAGGGACAGTAGCAACGAATTCTTTACAAAGTACGGATACAAAAAGAAGTAGGCATCGAAATGGTAAATTACAACCGGGAGAACGCATTCAGCTCAATCAGGCGAGCTTAGCCACGTTGATGGAAATACCGGGAATAGGAAAGAAAAAGGCAGAAAATATCTTAACGTATAAAGCTATTCATGGCGCGTTTTCGTCTCTTATGCAGTTGCAATCAGTTCAGGGTATTGGTCCAAGGTTATTGGCTAAAATACTGCCTTATGTGACTTTATAATGAGATAAAAGGATGCACAGTACATAAAGTACGTGCATCCTCAAAGGTTTATTGATTTGTTTAGTGTAGGTAGTCAATATGCAAGTTAGTTTAACAAGCTTCTTGCAGTAACATATCGACTACTCCAGTAATAGGGGTTGTTAATATTGTCTATCTCTACATCTGTACTTGCTGCATCAACAAACAAACCGTTTCCCATATAGATACCTACATGAGAAATCCCATATCCCATCGTATGGAAAAATACGAGATCGCCAGGTTGTAAGTCTTCTTTAGCGACATATGTACCAACAGTTGCTTGCGCTGCCGCTGTGCGCGGAATATCCATGCCGAATTGTTTATACACATATTGTGCAAAACCTGAGCAATCGAAGCCAGAAGGACTAGTACCACCCCACACATAAGGGTCGCCTAAATACGTAAGTGCTTTTTGTACAATTTGCTCACCAAGCGTATGTGCAGCATCAGACTTGATGTCATCAAAAACAGAATACGTTACAGCGTCATTTGATCCGAGTTTTCTTTCTTTTTTGAACTCAATGACAGCATGTGCAGTACGGGGCCCGTAATAATCTGTTACTTTGACTGACTTAGGGTAATCGTGAAGAACTTTTAAATCAGTCTTTAATGTGGCTACTGCCGGACCTTGCACACCAGCTTTCATAATCACTGAACTGGTAGATGCAAAGGCGGGATTTGCCAACAACAAAGTTGCAGCTGCCGTCCCAATAATAGATAGGGACGCAACCCATGTGGATATGCGCAAAGAATAGGCCCCTTTCGTCTGCCTTCGAGGTTAGTTGACGGGTTAGGGCTGAAAGGTTGCCCCTCTGAAAGCTTCAGATTCACCCCGCGGTGTTGCGTCCCCCGTACCGGTCAGAGTCACCGGATTCGGCAATATCACTCTTGGCTATAATTCTATCAGTTACGACATAGTGTGACAACAGTAAATTTGAGATTTTATAAGTTTAGGAGAGATTCGTGTGTATCGGATCATCGCGTATCTCAGTTTGGCATTTTGTCTGGGTGCTTTGTTGGATGTGTGGGATAGGGATTTTATGGTTTATATGAGTGTTTTAATTGGTATAAGCATGGTGCTTTTGTTGCAAATTAGTGTACTTTTCATGAACAAAGGGAATGTGGTAACTATATATACACGTAAGATAAGCAAGCTACTGATTGTATGGAGACAATGGAGCTTAGGACCTACACTCTTACTATGTGTAGCGCTTCTTTTATGTATGGCAATAGGAACGGCTACAGCTCATGATGAGCAAAGTTCCCGTCGTATAGCTGCGTATTCCCTGCTAACTCTCGCAGCTAGTCACACAGGTGAGATTAATGCTGTAGTTAGCATTGTAGGGGAAATTGAAAGCACTCCAAAATCATTACAGATGCCGTGCAGAGTGTTGGCAGTGTATACAATGTCTGGTTTACAACAGCTACCCAATCAACCGATCGTGTGGGTGCAAATATATGATGGGTCTATTCGTCGTCATGCAACTCCTGGTGGAGTATCACAAAGTCATACCATTGCAGAGTATTATTCACAGATCAACGAGCTACATGCAGGGGCAGTGATCAGTCTTTTTATGCGAGTGAAACGAGTGCCAAAGGGACCATTTGCTATAGCACTTTTGCGTAAGGGGATCATGCTACTCGGAGATTCATCGCAATACAGCGTATCCTTGATGAGAGGTGGTGCACGGCCATTTTGGGATGTGGATGCATTACAGGGTCAATTGCTGGGATGGATTAAGTCTCGTGTGGATGCTAGTTATGGACAAGTTGCAAGCACTTTTTTATTATCCTTTGCCATTGGGGACCGCACAGAAATGAATCGGCAAGTGTTGCAAGTCTTCACATCACTTGGTATTATACACGCTTTTGTAGCATCGGGAGCTACGATTCGAATGACGATAGCTCCTGTAGTAACCAGGTTGCAGAAATGGCTAAAAATCTCTGCATGGTGGTATCCAATTGCAATATGTAGTACGGTCATGCTCGTGTTTTGCACAGGATTTGCACCACCTGCTGTGCGCGCTGGGATTGTTTATGGATACGAACTTTCAGCTGTTGCAATGAAAAGACCTTATGATCGTTTCACTGCAAATGCGGTGTCACTCGTCTGGATTACGCTCATAGAGCCACATTTGTTGGTTGATCCAGGTGTCGTATTATCCTACGGTGCAGCCACGACACTAGCGCTACTGCCAAGAAAGGTCCATATATACATCGGTCGTGTGATTACATGGCCTTCTGTGCGACATGTCGTTAGTCGAGGGATCGCTGGACAAATCGGTATCATGCCGCTTGTTGCGGAGGAATTTGGGCAATTACCGTATTTTTCATTGTTAATTAATCTTTTTTTGTATCCCCTATTGGAGTGGGTAATACCTATCTCATTTGTATTATGTACGATCGCCTGTATCGATCCGCGTATGATGGTGCCTATAGAACCTGAGATAGCACAAGTTGCGCATATATTGAGTACACAAATACTTGCTATGCGGGCGTACCCTCTCTCACTTCATTTTACAAAACCGCCCATATGGATACTGATGATGTATTATACTGCGATTTTGTTTCCTTTTTATAGTGTCACTCGGTATATTTTTGGCAAAGTCAGCAAATACTTTGTATAGGTGTTCGATCTATGACTTACAAAATGGGGAAGGTGATGAAATGATTTTTACAGAAGCACCTGACTTAGAATTGCTTGCAGAAAAATTAATTTCAGATGCATTTTATTTTCGCGATGAACCGAGTTTTAAAACTTTAACTGCTGTTCTTGAGACGACATCAGAAGTAGCTAAATACCTCAAAGAACGTGAGGAGGCTTTACAGTGGAGTTCGCGCCAACTCTGTCGTTAACTTGTATGGCGTGTCTTCATGACTGGCCGTTGGATGCAGAACAGGTCTTATTTACAGGATCTGAAACCACGATGCTCTATACAGTATGTCCTAGTTGTCACATACACATCCCACTATCTACAACAGAAGTGATATCACTTGTTGACGAGCGTTCATGACTAAGCAAATCATGTATTTTACCGTAATTGCGTTACTTTGTACAACAATATGGCAGGTTACGATACTTACAACACGTCATCCAGATTCAAAGATCATAGCTCCAGATCCAACCGTGCATGTTCTCTAGTCATGAGAATGTGCCTTTTCTTTTCTGTGAACACTATAGCAAGATCGGGTGTAGATCACGTAAGTGAGGAGCGATATCTATGGCGTCAATTGTTATTGTAGGGGCAGGATATGGTGGGGTGATGGCAGGATTACAATTTGAAAAAGCTTTGCAACCATTTACTTTAGTCAATAAACATTCGTATCATCAGTTTATTACATGGTTGCATGAAGCAGCAGGTGGCCGTCATCAAATTGATGATTATAAAGTGGAATTAAGTGAGATTTTTAGGCAACGGCTTTCAACTATCATCAAGGATGAAGTAGTTTCCATAGATCGTACGCAACGAAAAGTAATAGGGAAACATGACGAATATCCTTATGATTATGCCATTATTGGATTAGGAAGTGCACCAGAGTTTTTTGGTATTCCAGGTCTTTCACAATATAGCATGCAACTTCGTTCTCTTGAAACGGCAAGACAGATCCGCACCCATATCGAACAACAAGTAAAAGCGTATCGCGATGATCGCGATCAAAGTAGATTGCGAATCGTTGTAGGCGGTGCAGGGTTAACAGGAATAGAATTTGTAGGCGAACTTATCGATTGGTTGCCAGGTTTATGCAACCGTCTGGGTATTCCAAACCACCTTTTTGAAGTACAAAATGTAGAAGCGGCACCAGCTATTTTACCTGCCCTTTCGGAAAATCTACAACATAAAGCGCAAAGTGTCCTTGAATCAAAAGGCGTGCGTATTCGTACAAATACGAAGATTACTCAGGTTATGCAAGATGCGGTATACTTGGAGTCAGGTGAAATTGTAGAGGCTAAGACGATTGTGTGGACAGGTGGGGTACGCGCAAATCCGCTCTTACAAGATGCCGGATTTACTTGTGATGGTCGTGGCCGTGCCAAAGTCAATGAGTATTTGCAGTCTGTGGATGATGAACACATCTTTATTATTGGTGACAATGCTTCTTTTATCTCGGCCGGCAGGCCACTTCCACCTACTGCACAGTTGGCTACGCAGATGGGTGTGACTGTAGCCCAAAATGTTTTGGCTCATAGCAATCAAACAACAATGAAACCATTTGAACCTAAGATATTGGGTACTTTAGCATCACTTGGACGCGATGTGGGTGTTGGATTAGTGGGTGGTGTGCAGACCTCTGGGGCACCAGCTGGACTTGCAAAAGAGCTGACTAAGGTTAAATATTTATGGCAACTAGGTGGTATGCGCATGGTGTCACGCAATCGTAAACCGCTTGTTCGAGAATATTAATTCGCGGTCCGAACCGCGGCTGTTGTGAGGAGAAAATTGCCTGTGGAGAGTTCGTTTTATGAAGCATTGCAGACAGTGCGTAAAGGTGTTTACGGGGGAGTCTACGTTTTACTAGGTGAAGCAGATGGTTTTACTTCACAGTGGTTTGCAAAAACGTGTAGAGAGGCCATGCAACAGGGTCAGCCTACGGACTCCGAGCAGGTAGATGTGGTTAAATACTCACTGCAAACGGAACCGCTAGCTCAGATTGTCTCTGAATTGACTGATGGTGGGTTGTTTGGATCGCGTTTTGTGGCATTATGTAGTGATTTTGATGTATTAACTACGACATACAAAACGAAAGGTGACGATACGCACCTCATTGAAGTGATCGAATGGTTGATGGAGCATCCGCTGGAAGCGCCATTAATTTTGTTGACTGCAGCAGAAAAATTGGATGAGCGTAAGAAACTCACAAAAAAATTGCGAGCCTCAAAACAAATTACGACGATTGATACGAGAAAACATACGTCAAAAGAATGGGTAGAACTAGCCCGATTATTGTTAGGGGGACGTTCGTTACTCACCTCTTCGCAAATCGAGTTAGTCATTGCTAAAACTGGGCATTCACTTGGATTACTTGCAAAAGAGTTTGAAAAAATGGAAACGTATGCTGGCGATCGCACGTCACTTAGTACGGAAGAAGTGAATGATTTAGTGGGGGATTCAAAACAGGTAGACGTCTTCGAAGTGGTTCGTCATTTTATCGAAGGCAGATATGCACTTTCATCTTCATTATATAACAAATTAGAAGATCGATCGTTATTTGCTTTTCTGGCGCTTTTGGTTAGACAGTATCGCCTAATTGCAAGGGTGAGTGAATCTATGCACTTAGGAGCGGGACGAGATCAAGATCTTGCGGTAAAACTGGGTGTGCATCCTTATGCATTAAAAGTAGCACGGGAACAAGCTCGAGTCATCTCGGCTGATACGGCCAAACAGGAGATAGAAGCTATTGCTTTATTGGAGTATCAGGTAAAGTCCGGTGGTTTGGCGGAGCATGTAGCACTAGACTTGTTGTTTTTACGTCATCTAGCTACGTCAACTGCATAAATTGGGGGCATTATTATGGGAAATAATCGGTTAGTAATCCCTGAAGCGAGAGCTGCAATGAAGCAATTGAAAAAAGACGTCATGAAGGATTCGTTGCAAGGGAGCGCTTTGAATCCTATACAAGAGCCTATTGGCCAAAGTGAAACGACAACCTACGAGGCAGGCAAACGCGGTGGAGCTATCGGTGGTGAGATGATGAAGCGTTTAGTGTCCCTTGCAGAACAACACCTACAACAAGAGCAACAAAGTCATAAAAACCAGTAGGGATAGAAATAAAAAGAGGCGATCTCCTTTCGCCTCTTTTGTCTAGCCAGGTTGTCTTACATTGCTTGATTGACTTTGTGTAAGCGCTTTGTGAGACGAGACTTTTTACGTGCAGCGTAGTTACGATGAACAATTCCTTTTGTCGCAGCCTTGTCCAACGAGCGAGTTGCACTGCGCAGGGCGGTTTGCGCCGTCTCCAGGTCGCGCTCGCGTAAAGCAACCTCAAACTTCTTGAGTGCTGTACGCAGAGCGGATTTTGCAGAAGCGTTGCGCAGCGTACGAGCTTTCGTAATCTTTACGCGCTTAATCGCAGACTTGATATTCGGCATGTATTTCACCTCCTTACGCATTCGTATCGCTTAAATAAACAGCTTACATTGTAACATGCACAGAAACATATGCGCAAGTAACTCGGACGCGATATACGGTGTTAGCATGGACGAAATTCCATATGGGCATACTACTATCATACAACAGAGGGGAAGGGGTTAACACTGCCACTTATGCGCTATATGTCACGAATGACTCATACAATGCAACGTTTTAAGAATATCTCTCAGCCATCAGTTGTCGATGAGAACAGCGGAACAGAGTCGTATAGCGTGCGAACGGACCTTGCCATTGAAGCCCATGAATTACAACAAGCACAGTCAGATATTCGCGGCGTAGAGATTGAAACAGAAGATGAACCGCAGATTCACATTACCAGAATTGCTGTCAAAACAGAAGCTGCAGCTAGGCAGATTGGGAAACTAAAAGGAAATTACACGACGTTAGAGATTCCCGATTTACGCAAAAAAGATCCTGAATTGCAAGTTCGTGTAGCAGAACGGTTTGCAAAAGAATTGGAAGCCTTTATTAAGGTACCTGAAAAGGCCATCGTTCTTGTTATTGGGCTTGGCAACTGGAACGTAACACCAGATGCAATAGGACCACTAGTAGTCGAAAATCTCTTTGTTACTAGACATTTATTTTCGTTAATGCCAGAAATTATCGATGAGGGGTTTCGTTCGGTATGTGCTTTGGCACCTGGTGTGCTTGGAATCACTGGTATTGAAACAAGTGAAATTGTACAAGCCATTGTCGAACGTCTACATCCTGACCTTGTAGTCGCCGTGGATGCACTGGCTGCGCGCTCGATTGATCGTGTCAATTCAACGATTCAAATCTCCGACTCTGGAATTCAGCCAGGTGCTGGTGTAGGTAATAGGCGTAAAGCATTAAATAAAGAGACGCTTGGTGTGGATGTCGTTGCTATTGGAATACCGACAGTTGTAGACGCCGCGACCATTACATCAGATGCTATGGATGTGTTGCTAAAAACGCTCGAACAACGAGTTCCAGGAAATGGAGCGGGTCGCATCTTTGATCAATTTGACTCACAAGAAAAACGAGCACTTATAGCAGAGGTTCTTCAACCTATTGGCAATAATTTAATGGTTACACCAAAGGAAATTGATGAATTTGTAGACGATATAGCACATGTTGTGGCAATGGGAGTCAATGTAGCCATGCATCCAGGTATGTCGATGGAAGACGCAAGAGAACTCACACACTAAAACGACATATGAATGAGGGTTTATGCATATGCGGAATCTTTCTATCATAGGAATCTACTATTGATAGAGTGTGAAAGAGGAGAGCATATGAGTCAGTTCGATCTGAAGAGTCATGTGGAGATATGGCGTCAAGAGGTGGCAGAAGAATTGCTAGAACATAAACATTTGCCACGTAGGCTACAACGATTAATCGGTGTGCTTATCTTTTTATTTGTCAGCGGGTTAACCCTATCTGGCGGTGTATTTATGGTGGCAACATTTATGCATGTGATCATCACGCGCATGGACATGCCACCAGCCAATCCATATCCTGTTTATACCGTGGGTCAGACACAACTCATGATACCTGCTCCAGCGCATGCAAGTGGCCCTGCAAACCAAGTCACATCACCTAATTCATCATCTATTACCACGCATAAAACGCAGAATAGTTCCGCTACAGCTGTCCAAACACCTGCTTCTTTAAATCATATTGAGGTAACTTTAATTAAACGTCCTACCGTCGGCGATGCACTTGATCAGTGGATCGCCCATACACAAAATCCCGCCGATGCATATGTGCAAGAGGATGCAGTGGATACAGGTTTATACTTATCGAGAGAAGTACATGACTGGTTATTATCTATTTTTGACCGTGCAACGCGTACAGCAAACTTTCCATCTGTTGAACCAGCAGGCGTTCCCTTGACAAACGGACAGTAAGTTTTAGCTTTATCATTGCAACTCATTGAATCAGTATCGTACAATGAGAGGTAATGATTTTTTATTTGTAACAGATCAGGGAGGATAACTGTGTCTGAACAATTTGATATTTCGCGTGTGCGTAACTTCTCGATCATCGCGCATATTGATCATGGGAAGTCTACCCTTGCAGATCGCATCTTAGAATATACGGGAGCACTCTCCACGCGTGAAATGCAGGAGCAGGTGCTCGATCAGATGGATCTTGAACGCGAGCGCGGCATAACGATCAAACTGCAGGCTGTACGTATCACATACCCTGCAGATGATGGACAAGTGTATACGTTAAACTTGATTGATACACCAGGACATGTCGACTTTACTTATGAAGTTTCACGCAGTCTGGCAGCCTGTGAAGGAGCATTACTTGTCGTGGATGCGGCGCAAGGTATTGAGGCGCAAACATTGGCAAATGTTTATTTAGCACTAGAAAATAACTTAGAGATTATTCCTGTCATTAATAAAATAGATCTTCCTTCTGCTGATCCAGAACGCGTTCGCGATGAAATTGAACGGGTGATTGGTCTAGATGCCAGTGATGCAGTACTTGCTTCTGCTAAGGCAGGTATTGGTATACATGAGATTTTGGAGCAAGTGGTACGGCGCGTTCCACCACCTATTGGGGATATGGAGAAACCGTTAAAAGCGCTGATCTTTGACTCGCACTATGATGCCTATAAAGGGGCGATCGTTTATGTGCGCGTTGTAGATGGTGTAATTAAACAAGGAACGCGCATGCATATGATGGCTACTGGTGCAGAATACGATGTAGTTGAAGTCGGCGTCTTTCGCCCACGCATGACCACTGTGCAGGAACTACACGCCGGAGACGTTGGATATATCGCTGCAGCGATTAAAACGGTTCGAGACACGCGTGTTGGGGATACAGTTACAGATGCACACGATCCGGCGGTCACTCCTTTACCTGGGTATCGCAGGATGAATTCCATGGTGTTTTGTGGGGTATATCCTGTAGATGCATCCGATTACCCGCTTTTGCGTGAGGCGTTGTTGCGCCTTGAGTTAAATGATGCAGCGCTTCGCTATGAGCCAGAAACTTCTTCAGCGCTAGGGTTCGGCTTTCGCTGTGGCTTTCTCGGCTTATTGCACATGGAAATTATTCAAGAGCGACTCGAACGAGAATATGGATTGACACTGATTACCACTGCACCTAGTGTTATTTATCATGTTTATTTGACAAATCATACGATGATTCAGATTGATAATCCTAGTTTATTACCTGAGTCTGGTCTCATCGAGCGCGTAGAAGAACCCTATGTGAAAGCTTCCATTATGACTCCAAAGGATTTTGTCGGCACCGTGATGGAACTCTGTCAGGAGAAGCGCGGATCGTACGTTGATATGAAGTATCTAGACGACACCAGAGTTACGCTGATTTATGAGCTTCCTTTAACAGAAATTGTGTATGACTTTTTTGACCGTCTAAAGTCTGGGACAAAAGGGTATGCGTCATTTGATTATGAGTTAATTGGGTACCGTCCATCTCATCTTGTGAAGTTAGACATCCTGCTCAATGGCGAAGTAGTAGACGCCTTGTCCTTTATTGTTCATCGGGATAAAGCATACCAACGTGGGAAGATGCTTTGTGAAAAACTCAAAGAGCTCATCCCACAGCAAATGTTTGAAGTGCCTATTCAGGCAACCATAGGCAATAAAGTCATCGCGCGCGAAACGATACGAGCGATGCGCAAAAATGTATTAGCTAAATGTTATGGTGGCGATATTTCGCGCAAACGAAAATTGCTTGAAAAGCAAAAAGAGGGCAAGAAGCGGATGAAACAAGTGGGCAGCGTGGAAGTTCCGCAAGAAGCATTTATGGCGGTGTTAAAAATTGATTGAGGCGCCGCTGTTTGCGATGCCACCAAAGGCACTCTACGTTCATATCCCGTTTTGTAGTAGTAAATGTTTTTATTGTGATTTTAATTCTTTTGTTTCCTCTGACGCGGTTCGCGCTGCGTACGTTCGCGCTTTGCTCGTGGAGATTTCCATGTTGCATGATGAACAGTTTGGCGTACATGCTCGTCCAAAACTAGAGACAATTTTTTTTGGCGGTGGAACACCTACACTACTGACTTCATCAGAATTTACAGAAGTTGCAAAGCATATTCACGCATTATATGACATAGGCGATGAAACTGAGTGGACAGTAGAGGCAAATCCAGGATCAGTAGATCGACAGAAACTTTCCGCTTTATGGGAAAATGGGGTCAATAGACTAAGCTTTGGTGCCCAGACATTTAATGAAACACTGTTGCAAGTTATCGGTCGGTTACATGATGCTCATGATGTAGAACATAGTGTGCATGCGGCCATTGAGCAAGGCTTTACACGAATCAATTTGGATTTAATGTTAGGCTTGCCAGAACAAACACTAGCGGATGTGGAGGAAAGTTTGCACCGTGCATTGCAAACGGGAGTTTCACATATATCCGCGTATGGATTAAAGGTGGAGGAAAATACGCCGTTTTATAAGTGGCAAAAAGAAGGGTTGCTACATTTGCCACAAGAAGAAGCTGAAGTGGAAATGTACGAGTATGTGCGGGCGTATCTTCGAGATGAAGGATTTGCTCAATACGAAATCAGTAATTTTTCTAAGCCCTTTGATGAAGCTAGACATAATTTGATGTATTGGGAAAACCGTTCTTATTTAGCTGTGGGCGCTGGTGCACACGGATATACAGGCAATCAGCGTTACGAAAATGAACGGTCCTTATCTGCGTACAGTGAAGTGATTCGGCAAGGGAAACGGCCTGTGGCGTCAACACATAGAGTAAGCGCAACGGAAGCGATGGAAGATACGATGATGTTAGGGCTTCGTTTACAGCAAGGTGTAGAGCGAAAACGCTTCTTTAGTTTTCATGGTCAGGAACTCGATGCTGTATTTGGTTCTTTACTAACAACGTTGTGTGAGCGCGGATGGATTGCGCAAAATAACGAACGTGTCTGGATTCCTCCACAGTATGATGAAGTAGCCAATGAGATTTTTTCATTATTTGTTGGCTATTTATAGTTGACACTGTCGTATAAGATTTGATACATTTTGGTTGATCGTTAGCACTCACGACTTCTGAGTGCTAACAAGGTGGTTATTTCTTACCCATAGGGGGAATACATGTGTTGACGGAGCGTCAATTGATGGTTTTGCGCTTAATCGTGGACAACTATGTACTTTCAGCAGAACCTGTTGGGTCGCGCACCATTTCGAAACAAGCAGACTTGGGACTTAGCGCAGCCACCATCCGCAATGTGATGGCCGATTTAGAGGAAATGGGATACTTAGAACAACCGCATGCTTCAGCTGGACGGATTCCCTCGCAACTGGGATATCGCTTTTATGTAGACCATTTGTTGTCACAGGGCAGCGATCTGTCTGCACAAGAAATTGGGCGAGTCAAGTCCTTATTTGCAGAACGCATTGGCGAGATGGAACGAGTAGCTCAACAAACAGCGTCGTTTTTATCAAACCTTACGCAATATACTGCGGTTGTGCTTGGCCCACAGGTGTATGATACAACATTGAAGAGTTTGCAATTGGTTCCGATTAGCGATCGAACGGCAGTTGCGTTAGTGGTTACATCTAACGGACAAGTTCACAATAAAACGGTAACCGTACCTGACGGTCTTTTAATCAAAGATTTTGAGCAGATGTTTAAAATCCTTGATAAAAAACTCGTTGGAATTCCGCTCTATCGCATTCGATCAAAAGCGCTGGAAGAAATTACGCTTGAACTTGCTCGCCACATGAATGACTTTGAAGAAGCCATACGTGTGTTAGATCAAGTGTTGGCGTGGATGGGCGAGGATTCTGAAGGGAAACTCTACGTTGGAGGCACGACCAATATGCTTCTCCAACCAGAGTTTCAAAACGTTCAAAAGGCGAAGAGCGTGTTGACATGGCTTGAACATCATCAAAATGTGATGGATGTACTGCGTGGCGATGATGCTACTGGAGAAAGACTGCAAGTGCGCATTGGTGGAGAAAATGAGTTATTAACCCTGCGCGATTGTTCTCTTGTGACGGCAACGTACCATGTAGGCATAACGGCTATTGGCGTTGTTGGAATTCTCGGTCCAGTCCGTATGGACTATGCTCGCGTCATACCGCTGTTAGATCAGATTTCCAAAGATATGACAGAGCTCTTTACAAAGTTTTATGTAAGTTGAGCGTTGTACGTTTTATGGAGGGATAGAACTTGACAGATGAGCAAGAGTGGACGACGCACAGTGAAGAGTCAGAAGTCGTAGAAGAACACGCAGAATCTGCTGAAATTGTTGATGAATCTACTCATGAAGATAGCAAACAGATGGAGATTTTAGATCTGCAAAACAAATTGCTTCGAGCACATGCAGATTTTGATAATTTTAAACGGCGAACAAGGCAAGAGAAAGAAGAACTCTCTCTCTATGCTAGCGCAAAGTTGGTGACTGATTTGTTGCCTGTGTTAGACAACTTCGCGCTTGCTTTGAAGTCAGCTGAAACATCTAGTGGAAGTGATGGATTGGCAAAAGGTGTTGACATGGTATTTAAGCAATTGCAATCTGTGTTAGATAGCGCAGGTCTGCGAACAATGGATGTCCTTGGTCACTCGTTTGATCCAAACTTGCATGAAGCGGTTGTCTCAGAGCATGTTGAGGATCGCGATCCAGGTGTAATTCTGGAGGTATTGCGACCAGGATATTTCTTGAAGGATAAAGTTTTACGCGCGGCTATGGTTAAAGTCAGCGAATAGATCAATAGGTATGAAGGGAGATATAATCATATGGCAAAAGTAATTGGTATTGACTTAGGAACGACAAACTCCTGCGTAGCTGTAATGGAAGGCGGGGAGGCTGTTGTCATTCCAAATGCAGAAGGTAATCGCACAACTCCTTCGATCGTAGGTTTTGCTAAAAATGGCGAGCGGTTGGTAGGGGATGTAGCAAAACGTCAAGCAGTTACCAATCCTGATCGCACAGTGATCTCGATCAAACGGCAGATGGGGACCAATTATAAGGTTGCAGTGGATGATAAGCAATATACACCACCTGAAATTTCTGCAATGATTCTTCAAAAATTAAAATCAGATGCAGAAGCATACTTAGGCGAGACGGTTACGCAAGCTGTTATTACCGTGCCAGCATATTTTAATGATAGTCAGCGTCAAGCGACGAAGGACGCAGGTAAAATTGCTGGTCTTGAAGTTTTACGTATTGTCAATGAGCCTACCGCAGCGGCACTTGCTTATGGTTTAGATAAACAAGGTGATCATACAATTCTCGTGTTTGACCTAGGTGGCGGTACATTTGACGTATCGATTTTGGAACTTGGCGACGGGGTATTTGAAGTGAAGTCGACAAGTGGCAATAACCATCTTGGTGGCGATGATTTTGATGAAAAGATCATACAGTATCTAGTGAGTGAATTTAAAAAAGAACAAGGCATTGATCTAAGCAAAGATCGCATGGCATTACAGCGTTTGAAAGATGCAGCGGAGAAAGCGAAAAAAGAGTTATCAGGTGTTGTATCTACAAGTATCTCGTTGCCATTTATCTCGGCAGACGCTTCTGGACCTAAGCATTTAGAATTGACGTTAACACGTGCTAAGTTTGATGAATTGACGCGTGATTTGGTGGAAGCAACACTTAGCCCTACAAGGCAAGCACTTTCTGATGCAGGAATGTCAGTCAATGATTTAGACAAAGTCATTCTTGTCGGTGGATCTACTAGAATTCCGGCTGTCGTGGAAGCGATTCGTCAACTTACAGGCAAAGATCCTTCAAAGGGCGTAAATCCTGATGAAGTCGTAGCACTTGGCGCTGCTATTCAAGCGGGTGTATTGACAGGAGATGTAACAGGTGTTGTACTTCTTGATGTCACTCCTCTTTCACTTGGTATTGAAACACTAGGTGGTGTGATGACTCGTTTAATTGAGCGTAATACGACCATCCCAACTTCCAAGAAGCAAGTATTCTCTACGGCTGCTGACAATCAAACATCTGTTGAAATTCATGTGTTGCAAGGGGAACGTGAGTTTGCGCGCGACAACAAGACGTTGGGACGCTTTACACTCACAGACTTGCCGCCTGCACCACGCGGTATTCCACAAATCGAAGTGGCTTTTGACTTGGATGCAAATGGTATTGTGAACGTGTCAGCAAAAGATTTAGGGACAGGTAAGAGTCAACGCATTACGATTACCTCGTCTGGTGGCCTCGATAAAGACGAAGTTGAGCGCATGGTCAAAGAAGCAGAATTAAATGCAGAAGCTGATCGTTTGCGTCGGGAAGAAACAGAGTTACGCAACCAAGCGGATAATTTGATGTATCAAACAGATAAAACCATAAAAGACTTAGGCGATAAAGCAGATGCTACGGAAGTAGAGCATGCGCAAAGTGCTAAAACAAAACTGCAAGAGGCTTTAAATGGTACCGACACCGCAGCCATTCAGTCTGCGTACGATGAGTTAAATAGTGCTGTGCAAGCATTAGCTGTTAAGCTCTATGAGCAAGCAGCACAAGCAGATCCTACTGCAAATCCAACTTCAGATGGCGCTGAGCCTGTTGTTGATGCCGATTACAATGTTGTAGACGAAGAGAAGAAGTAGGTTGAAACGAGGGACGCCACTGTGAGTAAACGAGATTATTATGAGGTCCTCGGGGTCAGTCAGTCGGCGTCGCAGGACGAAATTAAAAAAGCGTATCGTTCACTTGCTCGTAAATTGCACCCGGACGTCAATAAAGACGATCCGAGTGCAAGCGACAAGTTTAAAGAAGTGAGCGAAGCTTACGAAGTTTTGTCTGATTCAGATAAGCGAGCGCAGTATGACCGCTTCGGGCACCAAGATCCGACGCAACAAGGAGCCGGGTTTGGTGGAGCAGGATTCCAAGGGGATTTCGGTGGATTTAGTGATATTTTTGATATGTTCTTTGGTGGCAACGGCGGTGGGCGTGGACGAGGTCCGCAACGCGGAGCCGATCTAGAATATACACTGGCTATCGATTTTAAAGATGCAGCTTTTGGGTTGACTAAAGAGATTGAAATTCCACGTACGGAGACTTGCACCGTTTGTTCAGGAAGTGGTGCAAAACCTGGTACAAAAGTGGAAACTTGTGCAACCTGTCAAGGCAGTGGCGTACAAGAATTTGTAACCAATACGCCGCTTGGTCGCATGGTCAATCGGCGCAGTTGTCCAACTTGTCATGGGACAGGGAAGAAAATTGTCACTCCTTGTACAGAGTGTCGAGGATCGGGTACTGTTCGCAAACGCCGTAAGATTGAAGTGAAGATTCCGCCTGGTGTAGATACTGGGACAAGAATGCGCGTCAATGGAGCTGGCGAGGCGGGAGATCATGGTGCACCGTCCGGAGACTTGTATATTGTCATTCGCGTCAATAAACACGATTTCTTTCAACGCGATGGAAATGATGTTTATTGTGAAGTTCCTGTCACAATCGTTCAAGCTGCACTTGGCGACGAGATAACGGTGCCAACGCTCTATGGTCGCGAAACACTAAAAATCCCTGAAGGCACGCAGACGGGTACAGTTTTTACGTTGCGTGGCAAGGGGATGCCACGTTTAGGCAATGGCGTAGCACGTGGCGATCAACGAGTGCGTGTCGTTTTGCAGACGCCAAGTCGATTGACTGATCGACAGCGTGAGTTGTTTAGGGAGTTATCACGTGAATTTGGAGAAGAAGCACATGAACAGTCGCGCAGTTTTTTTGATCGTGTAAAAAGCGCATTGCGCGGAGAATAATGATCTTTGCAAGATAGACGTGTTGCATGCTTAGAATAGCCGTAGTCACTTTTATCATGTAAAGTGACTACGGCTATCTTTGTATGAAGTACCACTGCACTTTACAAGAAGAACATTTACGTAGCACCTTTACATGGTTGTATGGCGATTGCAAGTTGTGAATAGATTGCAACTTGTTCAGCGAGTCTCATGCGCACCAATCCACTGGTGGATGGGGCCACAAAATCTCGCGTATTCTGTATAGTCGGGGTCTCTGTAAAGCCCCAAGACTGCTGTCTAGATGTCCCCTTATAGGAGAGATATACACCTTTACCAACAAAACAGGCGATTCTTGGCCTATACAATGATATTTTTTGATAAAGGATCTTTGCACCTTCGCGATACTCGTTCTTGGTGATTTCATCTGCTCGAGCTGTTGGGCGTGTGACGATATTTGTAAATCCATAGCGATAGTCGTCAAGCAGCTGATCACTTTCTTCTGGTGCATATAGTCTTTCTGTTAATCCAGACAAATAAAGTACTTTATAAAATCGATTAGCACGTCCTGCATAATTGAATCCTCGCTCATAAGATCGAAGTGAAGGATTGAATCCTATAAATAACACAAGTAGCTCAGGACGTAGCTTTTCAGTAATCATCCACTCGTTACACTACCTTTCTTTTCGCTTTGCTCCCTCTAGTATGTTACACTACACCTAATGTTAACTATTGTGCGGAAGTATTGTGTCCATGCAGGGAAAAGGGGTTTTTAGAGTGGATTTGTGGCGTATTTCCGTTTCTACCACATCGGAAGCGGCAGATGCGGTCAGTGTCGCACTGGAGGAAGTTGGAGCGGTAGCGGTGGAAATTGAAGATCGTGCAGAGTGGGAGCGCAAATTGCATGAGCCAAAGTTTGGTGAATGGGTATGGGAGAAGGATTTTGCAGAGTTGAAGGAAGGCGCTCTGGTTCACGGATACTTTGAGTATCTGTCAAAAACGTTTCCTCAAACAATGGATGACAGTATTGAGTCTCGGTTAGAATGTGTGCGCCTCTCAGGCCTTGATGTTGGTTCTCTTTCTTACGCGTGGACGGAGGTATTAAGTGAATCCTATCTTCATACATGGAAGGCAGATTACCACGCGATCAACGTATCATCGCAAATGACAATCATTCCATCGTGGGAACAGGGAAAGACACCACTTATCGATGGCCATACGTATTTGTTGATCGATCCAGGTGTTGCTTTTGGGACAGGAACACATCAGACGACATTGCTTTGTTTGCAAGCGTTAGAATCGCTTGTTAGAAAAGATATGATGGTGCTTGATATCGGGACAGGAACTGGCATTTTGGCGATCGCAGCAGCAAAACTTGGCGCAAAAAAAGTGATTGCCGTAGATGTGGATGAGGTTGCAGTACGTGTTGCTCGAGAAAATGCACGTTTAAATGAAGTAGACGAGCGCATTGACTTATTTTGTTCGGATTTGTTGCACAATGTACCTAAACAGGGTTATCGCATCATTACGGCAAATTTACTTGCTGATCTTGTGCTACGTGTGCTTCCTGATCTGGATGAATATATCATTCCGGGTGGGGTAGTTCTGTTTTCAGGAATCGTCATGTCACAAGTTGAACGGATCGTAAAGGCGATGGAAGAAGCACAGTTTGTTGATGTGAGTGTACAGTATTTGGATGATTGGGCTGTTATTTCTGGCTGTAAGAAAGGGTAAAAAAGATGCAACGTTACTTTCTTTCAGATGATGTGGCGTTAGATGCAGGCAGAGTGGCAATTGTTTTAGAGGACTACCACCACATTGTACATGTGATGCGGATGTCACTTGGTGAGAAAGTACAGATCGGGTACAAGGGCGAAGTATATCTCGGATCCATTGTTGATATTACAGAGCATCAGGTTGTAGTTGAACTGCTAGAAGTATTACCAGCAAGTGACACTTCCTATCAGCTTACCTTGTATCAAGGACTACCTAAGGGTGAAAAGATCGATCTGATTATTAGACAGGCATGTGAAGTTGGAGTCACGAAAATTATTGTTTATGCTGCAGATCATTCCGTTGCAAAGATCTCTTCTGATAAACGTGAAGGAAGGCTTTTGCGATGGCGGAAAATCGCTAAAGAAGCTGCAGAGCAAGCAAAACGTAGGCGCATTCCGGATGTGTTTTTTGCAACGTCTATTGTGCAGGCGCTAGACATAGATCCACCAACAGCACTGCTCATTCCATATGAACGACAAGATGGGCAGATGCCTTCGATAAAAACAGTGTTGCGAACTATCGTTGATGCAAGTGAAGATCAGCTTTTATCAGAGGATGTATCCATCGGCTTTGTGATTGGACCAGAAGGTGGCTTCTCTGTTGGTGAGGTGTCGTGGTTGACTGAGCAAAAAGGCGGACAAGTTCTAACGCTTGGGCCGCGCATATTGCGCACGGAAACTGCGGCTGTAGTTACTGCCGCAATTGTTCTCTATGAATTGGACCACATGGAGGTGAAGTGAAGTGGAACGTACGCAAACAGTAGCGTTTCATACACTCGGATGTAAAGTCAATTATTACGATACAGAATCCATATGGCAGTTATTTTCTGCGCGTGGATATGAGCAGGTGGATTTTGAACAGCAAGCTGATGTTTACGTGATTAATACATGTACGGTTACACATGAGGGTGATCGAAAGTCAAGACAAATGATTCGCCGTGCGGTGCGCAATAACCCGGATGCAGTCGTCGTCGTTACAGGGTGCTATGCACAGATGGCACCTGGTGAAATTCTGGGGATTGACGGTGTAGATCTTGTGGTTGGCAATCAGTTTCGCTCGCAAATGGTGGACATGGTTGAGAAAGTGTCCATAGAACGGCAACCATTTTCAGCAGTGGCACCGATACTCGCACAAAAAGAATTTGAGGATTTAGATGTACCGATGTTCAAAGAACGTACGCGAGCATCACTCAAGATTGAGGATGGTTGTAACCATTTTTGTACATTTTGCATTATTCCTTACGCACGCGGTCTTGTGCGCAGTAGAAAGCCTGATAGCGTCCTTGCACAAGCGAGAAGACTTGTGGACGCAGGTTATTACGAAATAGTACTCACAGGGATTCACACGGGTGGATATGGTGAGGATCTAGATGGGTACACACTGGCGAAGTTGCTATTGGATTTAGAAAAAGTTGATGGCTTGCACCGTATTCGCATCTCTTCGATAGAAGCGAGTGAAATCACGGATGAGTTTATTGATGTGATTGGACGTTCAAACAAAGTGTGCAGACATCTGCATATACCATTGCAAGCTGGACATAGCGAAGTCTTACGCAAAATGAATCGACATTACACAATAGAGGAATACGCATATCAATTAGATCGAGTGCGCTATGCGTTACCAGAACTTGCGATCACGAGTGATGTGATCGTAGGTTTCCCTGGTGAGACAGATGCTTATTTTGAGACGACTGTGGATTTTATTCGTCAGCAAAAATTCTCTGAATTACATGTTTTTCCTTACTCGAAGCGTGTTGGTACGCCTGCTGCAAAATTTGTGGATCAAATTGATCATGCTGTGAAAGAGAACCGCGTAACACGTCTCATCGCCTTGTCAAAAGAACTTTCACGCGACTATCACAGTCATTTTAGCGGGCGAATGCTGCCAGTGATCCCGGAAGAAAAAAAGTGGATTAACGGTCAGGAGTATCTCATCGGCCATGCAGATAACTATATGAAAATTGCTTTTACAGGAAGCGAAGCGTTACATGGAGAAATTTGCAATGTGCAGGTGACCGATACTGGAACGGAGTTTTCGATGGGTGTACTTCAGTCTGTACTCACACAAAATGAAGAGCTTGCATGCAATAGTTAGTTAGATGGATCTGAGTCGATATAGTAGACCTTAGGGAGGGATTGTGATGACTACATTTGTTCGTGTAGCTGGTGGATTGGTGTATCAATTGATAGACGGGGAACCACAAGTGTTGATCATCGAAGACCGCTTTGGACATGTTTCTTTACCCAAAGGCCATGTGGAAGAGGACGAACTGTTGGAGGAGACAGCTCTTCGAGAGATTGAGGAGGAGACAGGTGTAGTCGGTCGTATTATCTCTCCAATTGGTACAGTTAGTTATTCCTTCGCGTATGAGGGACAGGACATCAATAAAACAGCATATTACTACCTTGTTGAAGCGATTGCCGGGGAAATTATCCCTCAGGTAGAAGAAATCGTTCAGGCGCGTTTTGTCTCGCTGGATGAGGCTCGGCGATTAATGACTGAAAAAGGCTATGAAAATAATCGTGCTGTGGTTGAAGCAGGATTAAACATGGTGGAGCAAGAAGCGCTGTCTGGCACACTACTTGCTTCGATGATTGACTCTACACTGTTAGCCCCTACAGCTACACCTGAAGAGATCGTGCGATTGTGTCGGGAAGCGCGCACGTATCAGTTTGCAAGCGTATGCATCAATCCGCTTTTTGTGCGATTAGCTGCTGAAATACTCGGTGGTAGTCCTGTTAAGGTGTGCACCGTTATCGGGTTTCCGCTAGGCGCTACAAAAACAGAGATTAAAGTGGCAGAAGCTTTGCGTGCAGTTGCAGAGGGTGCAGAAGAATTAGATATGGTGATTGCTATGGGTTATTTGAAAGCAAATGATTTACCGCGCGTCGAAGCTGACATTCGCGCAGTAGTCGATGTAGCAGGCGACCGTGCGTTGGTTAAAGTTATTTTAGAAACGTGCCTGTTATCTCCATCTGAGATCAAAGATGCAGCACAAGCGGCTATTCGCGCTGGCGCACAATTTGTCAAAACATCAACTGGTTTTGCGAGTGGAGGTGCCACTGTAGAGGCTGTGCGGACCATGCGCGAAACGGTTGGAGATCGACTTGGCGTAAAAGCGGCTGGTGGCATAAGAACGCGCCAGACTGCAGATGAGATGATTGTAGCAGGAGCGTCACGGATTGGGACGAGTTCTGGTGCAAAGCTGGTTATTTCCGCACTGTCACTTGGATTCTAACCGATCGGGCATCCATTTTTCTAGTAGCCATACGATTTGCGCCACAAAAGGTAATGCAAGTAAAGATGAGATCACATTAAACAAAAAATGAGCAAGTGCAACTTGCGTACCGATGTCTCCAGATAGTTCTTGTATGGCTACTACAAATGGGTGAAGAAATAACATAAAGAGAGTAGCGCCTGTGACATTTAAAAAAACATGTGTGGCAGCTACGCGTTGTACTGGTTTCGTTCCGCCAATACTTGCAAGAATAGCAGTGGTACAAGTTCCAATATTATTGCCAAAAACAATAGCGGTTGCGCCAAGTAGTGATAGCATACCGGTCTTCGCAAGAGTCAGGGTGAGTGCTGTAGTCGCTGAACTGCTCCCGATCATCGCAGTAATAAGGGTTCCTGTGAGCAAACCAAGTATTGGATGAATCTTGGCAAGTAGTAGCCAGTGGGCAAAAATAGGTAATGACACAAGTGGTGTAGCTGCGGCTGTCATGAGATGAAAGCCAACAAAAAGTGTGCCAAAACCGATGATACCAATGGCAAGGTATTTCAAACGGTCGCGAGTGGCTTGACTTTTTTGTAAGGTTTGACTGAGTAAATAAAGAATAACGCCAAGTAAAATCACGTACGGACCAAATCTGGCAACATCTAATGATAGTAATCCTACTGTAAAGGTGCTTCCGATGTTCGTACCAAGTATAATTCCAATCGTGTCTGTAAATTGTAAAACATCTGCCGCGACAAGCCCCATGGATATAATGGTGACAGCGGCGCTAGATTGCGTAAAAAGTGTAGCAATGATACCCGTGAGTAGACCCCTCGTAGGCGTTTTTACTAGACGTGCAATCAAAAGTTCCATTTTTTTTGAAGTCGCCTGCGCTAGACCGTGGCGCATGGTGAGCAGGCCGACGATAAAGACGCAGAGACCTATGACAATGAGCACTGCAGTCTTCATTATCGAATAAGACATGGTATATTGCCCCCCGCATTTCGCGATCATAGATGATGTTTATGCGGACAGGCTGCACATTTTGCATGCTGTGGGTAAAAGAGAGGAAAAAATTATGGGACAAATCATTTTAAAACAAAAACGTAAACGCCGTCTTGAGTCAGGACATCCTTGGATTTATCGCAATGAAATTGAAGAAGTGCGTGGCGAACCAGAACCTGGTGCAATGGTTATGGTTAAAAATCACCAAGGTCACGAGTTAGCGGTTGGATTATGGCATCCAACATCCCAAATTGCGGTGCGAATCATATCGTATGATGCTTCTGAACGAGTGGATCGTCACTGGTTAAAACGCAAAGTGGTGCAGGCATGGTCTTATCGCAAGCGTTTTTTATCAAATACGGATGCTTGTCGAGTCGTTTACGGTGAGGCAGATGGCATACCAGGTCTGATCGTAGATAAATACAGCAGTGTGGCAGTTATTCAGATCACCTCACTTGCCATGGACATACGGCGTGATTGGATTGCACCCGTACTTCAGGATGTTCTTGGTGTGACAGCTATTTACGAGCGAAGTGATGCCCCGACTAGATTGCTTGAGGGACTCGAACCAATTGAACAGTGTTTGTTTGGGGATTGCCCTGCTGAAGTAGAAATTCAAGAAAATGGTATTTATTATCACGTGGATATTAAAGATGGACAAAAAACTGGTCATTTTTTTGATCAACGTGAAAACAGGGCAGCGATTGCACCTGTCGTTCGCTTCGGAGCAAAAGAGAAGCCTCGTCCAGATCAGCGCTTTCGTGAAGAACAAGCGGACATTATACAAGCCACATCCGTACAGTCTACACGCATTGGTGCTCAAGTTTTAGACTGTTTCTCACACACGGGAGCATTTGCATTAAATGCCATTCGTTATGGAGCACAACAAGTAACGCTTGTAGATTCATCTGAACGGGCGATGGAGCAAGCACAAAAAAATGCAGCCCGCAATGGTTTTAGCGACCGTTGTGAGTTTGTTGTAGGTAATGCGTTTGATCTGTTACGTGAATACGAGCGCGATCGCAGACAATTTGATGTGGTCATTCTTGATCCTCCGGCGTTTGCAAAAAATCGTGATGCTGTGGAGAGTGCACTGCGTGGATATAAGGAAATTAATCTACGCGGGTTAAAGCTTGTCCGTGAGGGTGGCTTTCTTGTGACAGCATCATGCTCTTCGCACGTAGCACCTGAAGAATGGCGCGAAGTGATTGTTGAGGCGGCGTTAGATGCTCGTAAAGTCTTGCGCTTAGTAGAATATCGCAGTGCAGCAAAAGACCATCCACAACTAGTGGGGATGGCCGAAAATGATTACTTGAAATTTGCTATTTTTGAAGTGCGACCGAGATAACTTACATCGTAAAGAGTGCAGATCCCCACGATAGACCACCTGCAAATGCTGTAAACATGATGCGGTTTCCAGGCTTAATCAGGCCAAGCCGCATCCATTTATCAAGTGCAATGGCCATGGAGGCGGCAGATGTATTTCCATACTCCTCAAGGCATAGCGCTACACGATCTGAGGGTATGCCGACGCGTTCGCCTACGGCTTCAATAATACGCAAATTAGCTTGGTGTGGAACGAGCCAATCGATCTCTTGCGCGGAGATTTCTTGTCTGGCTAGGATACGCTTTACACTTTCAGACATACCATTAATGGCTGCTTTAAACATTGCTCGTCCATCCTGCCAAATATAAGGGGTGACTTCGTCGCGATCTGTAAGCGTGTCAAGCCACTCTTTAGGTGCGTGTACACGTGGGCAAATAGCAACATTAACACGAGTTCCATCGGAGCCAAGGTCAAAGTCGATCAATCCTTTGCGTTCTCCTTCGTTTGGAGTTGCGCGCAAGATGGCGGCTCCTGCTCCATCTCCAAATAAGATACAAGAGTTGCGATCGGTGTAATCCACGTATCGCGTAATTCCTTCTGCTCCGATGATCAAGGCCGTTTTATAAGCGCCCGTTTGTAAGAACTGTGAGCCTTGCACAAGTGCAAAAAGAAATCCTGCACAAACGGCGTTTGTATCAAATGCGGCCGCTCTGGTTGCGCCAATCTCGCGTTGAACCATACATGCTAAAGGAGGGAAGATAAGGTCTGGTGTGATGGAAGCTGCAATAATTAAGTCGATCTCCTGTGGATCAATACCAGCGTGTTCAATCGCCTTTTTGGCTGCTTGGATTGCAATGTCGGATACGGGTTGATCGTCGCTTAATTTTCTGCGTTCACGAATACCAGTGCGTGAAAAAATCCATTCATCATTCGTGTCAACTAATGCTTCTAAATCAGAGTTTGTAATTACTTGGTCAGGTAAAGCAGATCCTGTACCAATGATGGAGACATCATACAACTCCATTTAGTATCAGCTCCTAATACTTCATAATAGGGTTTGCGACTATTGTACATGGATAAGAGAGTTTTGCAAAGTATAAAAAAAGGTTCGCACATAGAATTCAGTGCGAACCTTTAATTCATGTCCATATTTATCTCTTCTGACGTGTAGGATTGATTATGAAATCTTCCGACTGCCGCGAACGAATGGCTTCAAAATTTACCTGCTTAGTTTTATCCATACGCAATGCAGACGGAAGATCATTAGCGCGATGAGTGTATTTGGGGTCAATACCTAACACATGCTCTGGCTGCTCGTGTTCTGTATGGTATTCAGCCACACGCCATCACTCCCTTTTATAGCCGCGTTACAGCTTCTTGCGGCTTTTTTTTATAACTTCTATAGCATTTTCAAACTTGGACCTCCTTATGTATGCAGTAGTTGGTTATACGTGCGTAATTCTACAGCGCGTTTAAACATTCCTGTATCCACTTCTTGTAAAATATTGAGACTAGGCTTTGTATTTATCTCTAAAATAAAAGGATGACCACTTGGACTTATTCCAAAATCAATTCCATATACTGTATTGCTATAGGTGGAATGTACACTTTCTCCAATAGACAAACTAACAACATATAATTCACGACGAACACGTGAAGCTTTTTTGAGATTATTGCTGTAGCAATACTCCAAATAATGACTCAGGGTATCTATAGTACCACCTTGTTTTACATTTGTAATCAATGTATGCGAGGGTGCAATTTTAACAAACGCACCAGATACCTCGAACAGTTCACGTTCGTTTTTCTGTATAATCATACGAATATCGGTTGCATGTCCATGCATTCGCTGTAATGGAACATAGCGCTGTACAATGCATCGCTCGCGTTTGGTGAAATCAGGTAGTTGTGAGCTCAACTCACGAAAATGCGCGACGCGATAGCGTTTTTGCTTATCGTGCCAAGTAAATCCGCGGTGTCGTTTATGAACAAATACAACCTGGTTACCGCCTTCACCCATTTCTGACTTAATGACCGCACGCCCATGCGCTTGTAACATGGTTGCAAGCGTTGCAGGTGAATATGGATGTGTTTCTGGTAAATAGGGCGAAAGTTTGGCATCCTGTTTAAGGATACAGTATTTGGTCCATTTGCTAATGGGTATAGGGCGTGGATCTCCCATCTACTATGACCTCCTCTAACTGATGGACTACAATTGAGATTCTTTTATTCCATTGTAGAAAAACCACTCACTTAATAAGGCAGGTAAATCACGCTTTCTCGAAGTGAGCATAGCAGTCATCTGCTTTTTTAGTTCTTTCGTATAAAGCGGATCGGGAACGCTATGAAGCAACTCAGAGATCGTGTGGTCTGGGATGGCTGTAATTTGTTTTGCCATACTAAGTAAATGTTCTAACTGAACATAGCGCAGCCATCCTTTGGGGATGTGGTAAAACTTCCAAGCTTCTTTCCAGTACGGATTTGTCCATGGACCTGGTTTCCATTTTCTATCACACCCGTAAGCACAGTAGGCATGATCGATGAGATACCAGTGAAAATGTTGCTTGTGTTCATAGATCATGATGTTTTTCCCAGACCCTCGATCAATATTGGTGAGCCAAATATCAAATACGATTACAGATAACAAGCGATCAAAGTGTTTGACGTAGCGAAAGGGATCGGCATGTACAATTGTAGGAGCGCGATTCCAACTTGTTATATGCACGCCGTGTCTTGGGAGTGATACGATACCGTGCAGCGTGTCCGCTCCATCTTGTATGTCTGCAATTTGGAGATTGGCACATGGGAGATGGAGCAGATCGGCGAGTTTCTTCGCGATCCACTCGTTTCCTACAATAGGACCTGCGTCATACCACTGAGAGGGATAGGCAAACTTGAAAAATCCTTGTTCTCCTTGTTCGTTGATGACACGCCAGACCTGACCCTGAGGTTTGTTTTTCCATTTATCTTCGATGATCCATAAGCTAGAAGTCACTCTATGTGCCCCTCACTTTCAATTTGTGGCTTAAATAAGTCCCCTTTTCCGGTGCCTACTTTCTCATAGCTCCGTGCAATTTCCTCCCAACTGTATTGTTTTGCTAAGGAGTATCCAAGATAACGCCGTTTTAATGTTTGATCTGGATGATTCCAAACGTGTTGTATGGCTTTTGAAATGTCTTGTGCAGTTACGTTTGTGATGATACTTGCTGTGTCGTTTGATACAAAGTCTGATAATCCACCTGCTCGGGTGGCAACAAGTGGTGTACCTGTCCCCATTGCCTCTAATGCAACAAGGCCAAATGATTCGTTACGACTAGGTACCACAACAATACCTGTTCGTTGCATGCGTTTTAACACGTCTTTGTGCGATAAGGAGCCAAGAAATTGAACATGCGGTGTAAGGTGTAGGCGTGCAGTTTCTTTGTGCAATAAAGCTGTATAATCACGGCCGCCTTGCCCGATAAGATCGAGATGAACGTTGCGATCGATTTTTCGTAAAGTAGAGATGGCCGTAATTGTTTCAAGTGCACATTTTGATCGAATCAACCGTCCAACAAAGAGAATGTGTTGCATGGATCGGTCATTCCAAATGCGAGGATTACGTGTTACTCGAGTACCGTTTGGTACGACAAATATTTTTTCTGCTGCTGTTGGATATTGTGACGTGAGTAATAGTGCCTGCCAGCGGCTTGGAGAAATGATTGCATCAGACCGTTCTATAATGTGGCACTGCCGCTGTTCCATGCGGCGTGCAAATGATGATTGAATGGTTTCTTGTGCGAGTAGTGAGTGGCAGGTGTACATGGTTGAAATACCGTAATATCGAGCCATGGCTTCTGCTAATTGATCACCTTGCACACTGTGAAGATGAATGAGGTCTGGGCGAATATTCATTTTTTTTAAATGTTTAAGAATAGGGTCTGCATAGAATGTCTGTGTACGCTTTGAAAAGTATTGTGATTCGCGTGGATAACGAAATACGCGCAGATGGCGTTTTCTTATTTCTTCGATGTGTCTTGACGAGCCTCTGGTTAAAACAATGACTTCATGCCCTCTGGCTGCCAGTGCTTCAGACAGCCGTGTAGCAACGATCCCAAGACCTCCGATGATCGTGGGTTCATACTCTGTAGCAATAACGGCAATAACCATGTACCTCACTCACTTTCGGGTGTAACGCGCTGTGTATAGTAGTTATGGGTATGTTATACAGAGGAGGTCAGTGCACTGGAATCTCTAATAGTGAGCCTTATCGCTCCAGGCGGAGCCTATTTACCGCCACGTCCATCTACCTCTGTGGAAATCTATCTATATGATCTATGGCGTGCCATGGCGCGAGGTGTCGACGTGAGCCTATATGCAAAAGAAACGGTTTTGCGAAGTAAGCAGCGACAGAAACAAAAAACGCGACTACCAGGGGCGTACGGTGAACACTTTCTTCCAGTTGTTATGCGCGACTGTGTTTTGCATGATCGACAATTATCAGTAAGGATGAAACATATTATTCAGATTGATAATCGCCCCAAATACCTACAAAAGGTAAAAACCACATTACCAAAGGCGCACATCGTACTTAGTTTGCATTCATTGACCTTCTTAGAGCCGCAGAGGATAAGCTTTGATAAGGCACTAGAGGCCTTAACTTTTGCAGACCATATTGTCGTGAATAGTGAGTTTATTAAATCTGAGTTACACGAGCGCTTTGCGGTCTCAACATCGCAGATCAGTGTGATTCATCCAGGAGTAGATACAAAACTGTTTCATCCATTACATTCGATTAGTGAGGCAAGGGAGCGCGAACGCGTGCGACGTAGCCTCCATGTCAAGGGAAAAGAGATGGTTGCCCTTTTTGTTGGACGCGTTATTTCCCGCAAAGGTGTGGATGTGGCCATTCGAGCACTAAGTCTAGCGAGAGAACGCTATGGTGCTAAAGTGGCGCTATGGATTGTAGGGAGTACCCCTAAAGGTACAGATGGGTATATACAGCAACTCAGGCGTCTTGCGCGTGGCCTACCCGTATCGTTTTTAGGGTATAAAAGTCGAAATGAGTTAGCCGGACTATTTCGTGCAAGTGATATCCTGTTGTGCCCATCACAAAAAGCCGAAGCTTTTGGATTAGTCAATCTTGAAGCACAAGCAAGCGGTCTACCTGTCATTGCAAGCGGAGCTTGGGGAATCAAGGAGTCTCTTGTGCCAAATGTAACAGGTATTTTAGTGAAGGATTATAAAAATCCTAAGTCCTTTGCAAAACAGCTGTCAAAACTAGCGAGTGAGCAGGCAGTGCGAGAGAGCATGGGGCAGGCTGGACGAATGCATGCGGAGACACACTGTACATGGCGGCATACAGCAGCGAACTATGTAGAGTTGTACGAACGTTTGTAATCCTTAAACAACAGGTTGGGAGATCTGTTTTCATAAGGGATTTGCAAACTTTGTATCCATTGATAATTTTGTATTGACAGATAATTTGACCCCATGTAATATGACATGTAAATAAACATGACGCCAGGCGTCATTGAATATAACGGAGGGGAAGCCAATGCCAATATTAAACTCAGGAGATATCGCCTGGATTCTTGCTTCATCAGCGCTTGTCCTTGTGATGACGCCGGGGCTTGCATTTTTTTACGGAGGACTGGTTCGCAATAAAAATGTGATCACCACGCTGTATCAAGTATTTGCAGTGATGTTAATTGTGTCTGTACAGTGGGTTGTGTTTGGGTATAGCTTAGCATTTGGTCCAGATGTGTTTCATGTGATTGGCGATTTACAATGGGCATTTTTCAATCATGTAGGAGCGGCACCTGATCCAAACTACGCTCCCACCATTCCAAATGAACTATATGGAACATTTCAGATGATGTTCGCTATTATAACTCCTGCACTCATTGTTGGTGGGTTAGCAGAACGTGTAAAGTTTTCTTCCTTCCTCGTGTTTATCACCTTGTGGGCAACATTTATCTATGATCCGCTTGCACACTGGGTCTGGGGTGTTGGTGGGTGGCTTCATAATATGGGGATTCTCGATTTTGCGGGTGGTACAGTCGTGCATATTAGCTCCGGAATTTCTGGATTGATTTGTGCGATGTATTTAGGTAAGCGAGCTGAGCATGGATCTTCATCCATAAAAGCGCATAATGTGCCAATGGTATTACTTGGTGTATCGCTACTGTGGTTTGGATGGTTTGGATTTAATGCAGGAAGTGCCGTTGGCGCAAACCAACTAGCTGTCAATGCGTTTTTAGTTACCAATACGGCAACTGCCGCCGCAGCACTGGCTTGGATGCTAGTGGAACGCTTGATGACAGGTCATGCAACGCTCGTTGGAGCAAGTGCAGGAGCGGTTACAGGACTTGTAGCGATTACGCCTGCTTGTGGATATGTAAATATTGAAGGATCTCTTATCATTGGAGCACTCGGCGGGGTCATTTGTTACTTTTCCTCGACATTGTTAAAAGGGCATTTTGGTTATGACGATGCTCTTGACGCATTTGGTGGACATGGGATAGGCGGAACATGGGGTGCCATTGCAACAGGGCTCTTTGCAACAGTATCAGTGAATTCAGGTGGGGGAAACGGCCTGTTTTACGGCAATCCACATCAAGCAGTTGTACAACTTATTGGCGTTGCAGCCACATGGGCATTCTCGGCCATCGGTACATTTATCCTATTAAAGCTAGTCGATGTGGTTATGGGCTTACGAGTGACAGCAGAAGAAGAAAAAATCGGGTTAGATGTAGCTTTGCATAATGAAAATGCCTATCCTGAAACACTGACTTGGGATGTGGCATCAAGTATACTAGGAAGTTTAAAACGACCCAATATTCCTTCGGAGTTACACGCAGAAGTAGCGTCACCTCCTTCAGAAGCATCTGTTTAGCATAGTGTAGATATGACATGAGAGTACAAATGGTGTAACGTCTAAATGATTGGGTAGTTTCTCCGCTAGGAGAGACTACCCAATCATTTGCGTGATAAAAAATCTATGTTATTGATGCTTCTGATTATGCTACTATAATGTTACCTTACCATTGAAATGATTTGCATATATAGAGAGGGGTAGCACTTTCATGGCTGTGATCTTGCATATCTATACTCACTCGTCTCTGAGGATCCATCAATGAAATCAATTGTATCACCTCTTTTATTCGTTAGGCCATGGTTGGCTGGAAGCCAATGGTTACTTTTTATGTTTGCCAATACTGTAGTCATACCGATTTCAGTTGGTGCCGCACTACATATGGGGCCGTTGCAAATTGCCGCTTTCACACAACGGTCTTTTCTTTACACTGGATTTGCATGTGTGGTTCAATTATTCTTTGGACACAGACTTCCGATTCTCGAAGGTCAATCTGGAGTATGGTGGGGTGTTGTACTTAGCGTACTCATAGGTGCTAAGGCGGCAGGAATACCACTTCTTGTCGCAGGAGGCAGTCTTGAGACTGGGATCATACTATCAGGTGTCCTCATTATGTTACTAGGTGCACTTGGGCTTGGACGTGTTTTACGCACATGGTTTACTCCAGTTGCAACATCTGTGTTTTTGATGCTATTGGCGACGGAACTGATCTCCATATTTTTTCGCGGAATGTTGGGATTAGAAAGCCAATCAGTGATTAACTTAAAAGTAGCTGCACTTTCGATTGTATTGATTGTGGTCGTCGTGTGGATTAGTGTAAAAGGAAGTCGGTTGATCCGCAATTTTTCGATTTTGATTGGCATCGCAATGGGTTGGGTAGTGTTTCAAGTGGGTATTGAACCAGTACACTTTGCTCCTGCAGCTCGATTCACACAATTATTTCTCCCCTTTGCGTGGGGACCGATGCACTTTGATACGGGTATTGTTATTACTGCTATATGTACAGGTCTAATCAATTCGACCAATACTGTGGCAACGCTAGAAAGTATTGAACCATTATTTGGAATTCGAGCAACCGACCAGATGTACAGGAGATCGCTTCTTGTAACCGGGTTTCATACGGTCATCTCGGGTGTCTTTGGTTTAGTACCTTACGCACCGTATACATCCTCTATTGGTTTTTTACGTTCAACGCAGATATACGGACGCTTACCGTTTGCACTTGGTGCTATCATGTTTATGATTCTAGGAATGGTGTCTCCACTTAGTTCGTTCTTCTCCACGTTACCTGTCAGTGTTGGAGACGCCGTTCTTTTGGTTGCCTATTTACAACTGTTTGGATCTGCCTTACAAAAATTAGATGGCATTGTGTTTACTTCACAATCTATTTATCGCATCGCACTACCCACTCTCGTGGGGATCGCACTACTGTCAATACCTGGTACAGCATTTCTATCTGTGCCCAGTGAATGGCGAACATTTCTTGGAAATGGATTACTTGTAGGTGTTGCGATTTCCATTGCTTTAGAAAATCTCGTAAAATGGGATCTGATCACAAGTTCATAAGTAATTAACGTATGGAGGATCATTATGGCGATTTATGAAATAGTCAAGTTTCCAAACAGTGTACTGACCACACCTGCAAAGCCTGTTGAAAAGGTGACGCCAAATGTTTTGCGAGTTTTAAATAACATGTATGAAACAATGAAATTTGCGAACGGTATTGGACTTGCGGCACCACAAGTGAATATTTTGAAGCGCATTGCAGTCGTCGATGTGGAGGATGGGAAAGGGCGTCTTGATTTAATCAATCCGGTGATACTAGAAGGACGCGATGAAGAAATTGGGCCTGATGGATGTCTATCTATTCCTGGATTATTTGGTGATACACCACGTTATCGCTATATTCGAGTGCAGATGTGGAATACAGCAGGTGAAGTGATTGAATTTGAAGAGACTGATTTTCGAGCTCGTTGCATCCAACACGAGATCGATCATTTAGATGGAATTTTGTTTACGTCAAGAGCTGTACGCCTGTACCGGGAAGAGGCAGAACCTACACCCACAGGAAAAAGGAAAAAGAATGGGCAATAGAAGTGGTTTCTATAAAAAGGGATATGCCCTTTCTTGTACAATGGCTACATGTTTTGCAACCACTTATTTTGGCGTGGGAGGTGGGCCGCAATCAAGAAAGATCGATTTGATGAACGAGAGCGGCCGTTCGAGTTAAAACCGATTCCTGTCTTTATTGGCGTATTGCTATTGGCTGGAGTAGGGTGGCTGTATTTTCACTATCGGCATTCACTCTCTATTCACCATGCGATTATTGTGATTCAGTCTGCTGGTGTGTATGGGATTTTAGTAGCCATTTTGTTGATGGCTATCTTATGTATTCTACCGGTCCCATCAGAGTTTTTAATTGTGGCTAACATGATTATTTATGGTGTAGGATGGGGGCTCTTTTACTCGTGGGTTGGAGCCGTGATTGGTGCTGTTTTTGCTATGTATTTGACACGTTTTTTTGGACAGCCTTATGTGCGCCGATTACTTCCTGATAAGCGTCAACAACAAGTTAATGAATGGGTTTTACAAAGAGGCACGCTTGGTTTGTTTGCTTTACGTTTTGTTCCATTTGTTCCATTTCATGCACTCAACTACATTGCAGGATTACTAGATGTAGATCTTTGGCCATTCGTATGGACAACTGCACTTGGTATTGTTCCGTTTGATTTAGTTATGGGAGCATTATTTATGGGGGTTAGTCACGGGGCTGCCATTTGGTTTGTAGGTGCAGCAGTGCCATTTGCTATTTTGCTTGTTCTAGGTGTGATTTTTCGGAAAAAATGGTTTGCAGCCGTCAAAGGTACTTCTACAGAAGAGGAGATACATTGAGGCGTGCATTCTTAGCGGTGAGCTCTATAGAAAGAGGGGAGCTCACCGCGCTCTTGTGTTGTTTCACTATTCTTTGCTGATAAAACTTTTAATGATGCCATGCCACTGCATGGCTTTTTCCATATTTTCTGGTGTTACATACTTTAGTGCTTTTTTAATATGCTCAGTTGGAAGTGGTTGTTGTGGTACGTGATAGATGGATCGATTGGATGTTGCGCCATGTCCTTGATGTGAGAAAGGATAATTGGCTCGCATAGCGGAATGTCCGCTCATATGTGTAGTAGGATGATGCGGTGCAGAAGCTCCGAGGAAATGGTCAAGTAATGAAGGTTCTTTTTGTGCGCCAGCTTTATCTTCAGTTTTTAACGCAGATGAACCAAGATGTGGAGCACGTCGTTTAACCCCATTTTTCACGAGACCACTCAATGCTTGTGTTGATTGGTGGTTCATGATATCGAACGCCAATGTTCCTGCTTTTAATAGTGTATTAAATTTCATTTTTCCCACCCCATTTTAAACTTATAGTGTATCGTATGTCATAGGAGCGGACAGGGGATGGACGGATGCTGACCTTTGGAGATGAAATCATTTACAATCTTTCAGCATTGCGTGAACAGCATGCTATGTTACCAAAACAAATCATCACAAGCTTGCAAACCGATTTGCTTGAAACGACATACAGTCTCCTTTCTATACATCACCATACCATGCATCAACAGGCTTTTTTACTTGCTAAACAGCAATTAGAGTTCGAAGGGTTGTTGCCTCCATGGGAAGCCTTTTGTTTTGTGATGCTAGGGAGCGGTGCTAGAAGTGAACAGGCGCTGCGAGTAGATCAAGATCACGCACTAATCTTTGTGATGGCAAAGCACAGTTCAGAGTCACTTGCACAGATCTATGTAGCTAAATTGACAGAGTTAATTGCTGCTTATTTGTACGAGATTGGATATGCACTGTGTACTGGTAATGTGATGGCTAGTAACCCAAGATGGCGTGGTATGGCGCAAGAATGGTCTATTCGTCTTATCAATTATCAAGCTGAGCCCACGTGGGAGAATATCCGTTTTTTGCTCATAGCTGCGGACTCAGTGCCAATTATCGGGGACTGGCAACTTCTTGTCACCATGCGAAAACAAGCTGTACATGCGATTGCCACTTCACCTTTTATGCGGTGGAAGATTGCAGATCAGGGCCGAGTAGATAAATTGGTGGTTCCCTTATGGAAGCGAGGCTCTCTTTCGATCAAAGAGACATTGTATACTCCGCTTGTAAATAGTGTCCGTCTGTGGGCGCATAGCATGAGTATTGAGGAACCTTCTACCCTAGAGCGTATGACTCTCCTAGTGAAACAACATGCTTGGACGGAGGCGTTCGGAGCAGAAGCTAAGCAAGTATTTATGCAAGTACTCGATTGGAGGGTGCGCATACACGTCGAGTGTCTACTTCGTAAAACAGATATTACTGATATGCTTAATGTGACAAAACTAACGCCTGAAGAATGGGAACGCTTGAAAATGGCGATACGCTTTGTGCGCAAGCTTCAACTTCTTACTGTGAAAAGTTTCCGCGAACGGGGGAGCGCAGATGGGGTTTGAACGAATTCGAGTATGGCGTCATTTATTTGGAGGAAGCAGTGATTACGGCCGAGTCGATCAGTTCGAAACTTTTCAGGGGCAAGTGGAACTGCGCAACATGATTCATGCGATGCGTGAACAAGGTTATTTTGAAAAAAAATTAAAAGATTTGCAATATGTTGTTATTGATACAGAATCGACTGGGTTCTCATTGCAACTAGATGTGTTACTTTCTGTTGCGGCTGTCGCTTTTCCGCAAATAGACGATCATCAAGTGGCATCTCATTATTGTTCCTTTATAAAACTGCAGCAAGGCATGGATATCTCAGACACGGTTCAAGAGTTGACAGGAATCACAAGGAAACATGTGGAGAATGCACCATCGCTTGTAGACGTGTTACAACAGCTAGTCGTTTTCATTGACGACCGTGTCGTAGTGGCTCACCATGCAGGTCACGATATGGGTTTTTTAAATGCCGGTTTGCGTAAAACGTGGGGGATGGAGTTAACCGTACCTGTGATTGATACAGGGGAAGTGGCATTGCATTTACATGAATTTCACAAATATCCAACGTTAGATATGCTATTGCATTTATATGATATAGCCGTTTTAGAACGACATACAGCCTTAGGGGATGCATGGATGACGACACTTGTATGGCAAAAGCAGTTAGAGTTACTTTTAAAAGAAAATGTCGAGACGCTTGGTTCGCTGTGGGAAATATTTATCAGAGAACGACAAAAAAAGCTCAATTAGCAGATGTGTCGCTCGTATCATGCGTCATAGTAAGATGTGTATGAGGAGTAGGGGATATTGTGCGCGCCAACCTTTTAGCTGCAGACCACCATAGCAATATTTTGTGCAATGTGAGTACGGGAATTGAAACCACGACAGGCTCGTTGATTCATGCTTTCGAACAGATCACATTGCGAGAAGTTCCCATTATGCGTGAAGTAGAGCGATCAGGGGATATTAGAAAAAGTGCCTTGTCTCCTCAATTGGCCAAAGAACTCTTTGGGTTCACTGCTTATACAGAACTATGTGATGGACTCCAGAAAACCTATCAATGGATGTTGCAACACGGCTTGGGTTGACAGTGTTTGTTATCGTGGAATATAATCTACTGTGATATGTATGTGACTAACATGAGTTAGTCTTGCAAGTGTTCGGTGGAGGGAGGGAAACCTGTATGTCCGAGATCAAGATCCGTAAGAACGAATCTTTGGATAGCGCGTTACGTCGCTTTAAGCGTGCTACTGCAAAGGACGGCATCCTCGCCGAAGTTAAGAAACGGAAGCAATACGACAAGCCAAGTGTGGCTCGCAAAAAGAAATCGGAAGCTGCACGTAAAAATAAAAAGAAATTTTAAAGATGTCAACTGTGATTAGATGAATCAGCTTACGAAAAGGGAGCGAACTGGCGCGTGGGAATGGCCGATCGCCTATCTGATGAGTTAAAACAGGCTATGAGGGACAAGGATAAGGTACGTTTGTCCGTTTTGCGAATGATTAAAGCTGCGATGAAGTATCAAGAGATTGAAGCTCATCAAGCGTTAACTGACGAAGAAGTGATGGCCGTTATTCGCAAAGAGATCAAGCAACGCAAGGATGCGCTAGAGACTGTTAAAGGGTCTGATCGTGCGGATTTTATTACTTCTATTGAAGCCGAACTTGAGGTCTTATACTCCTATTTGCCGGCGCAACTATCCCTAGACGAGCTTCATGGCGTAGTCGTTGAGGTTGTTCATGAAACGGGAGCTACATCGCGAGCAGACATGGGGAAAGTCATACCTGTAGTGATGAAACGAGTAGGTTCGCGTGCGGAAGGAAAGACAGTCAGCCAAGTCGTTCAAGAAGTACTTGCTAACTTAACCTAGAGTGAGTCAAAGTATCGTTTAAATCACATAGTGTAGTTGAAAGCAAAAGGCGACCTATATTAGGTCGCCTTTTGCTATATCGGCATATCTCTCCGTTTTTTTGCATAAACGTCTTTCGAGGAGGGATGTCCATGAAGCGCCGATGGCGAGATAAAACGGAACACATGGCGGCCGATCTTCTTGAAGTGCCAAAAGACACCTTATTGCATGTGCCACGAGTGATGTTGGTTGGCAATGAACAAGTCGTTGTGGACAACTATAAGGCTATCCTCTCCTTTGAACCGGAACTGATTCGCATCGCACTTGTGAAAGGTGAGGTAGCGATTAAAGGGAATGGGTTAGTCCTAAAAGTGATTGTTCCAGAGCAACTAGTCATTGAAGGTACTGTGTCTAGTGTGGACTTTCAATAAGGGGGAAGAAAAGTGGCGATACGCATCGCAGAGTTTTTGAGCGGTTCTGTTCGCGTGCTTGTCGTGAAGGACCATAGTCACGTTGTATTAAAGGCGTTGGTCGCGCGGGGCTTCCCCCTATATGACGTTAAGTACATTGCGGCAGACCAGTATGAACTGACTGTAGGCCTTGCTCATGTGCCGGCGCTTGTGCAAGCGGCTCGTCAATCATTCGTAAAAGTGCGTTTTATACGTAAGTGGGGAATGCCATTTATCATATGGCGAGCTAAAAGAAGAAAAGCGTTTGTTGTGGGCGCTATTTTTTTTGTTGTTGCGCTCTATACATTGTCAGGATTTATTTGGCATGTGAATATTGAAGGGACAGATCAGCCAGAAGCAGTACAAATGGCACTTGAAAAGATGCATGTCTATCCTGGCGGGCTGATCTATAAGGTGCTCGATCAAGATACTATTCAATTAGCTTTGTTAGATGCTCTACCAGACCTATCGTGGGTCGGTGTGAGAATCCATGGTACATCGATCTATGTTCGTGTGATTCCACGTATTCCTGGTGCAACAGTATTGCCGTCTAATCCGCAAAATATCGTAGCGAGAGTGCCAGCTGTCATCGCAACGATTTTGGCTGATAATGGACATGCTTCAGTGAAGCCAGGTCAATATGTCACCCCAGGTACCGTGCTGATCTCAGGGGCACTTGAGGACGGAAAAACTGTTCATGCAGATGGTATCGTGCGAGGAATAGTATGGTATCGTTCTGATCTTACGTTGCCTCAAAAAACGACCACTGAGTTGCTCTTAGGCAATCACGTACAACACGATTATCTTGTATTTGGGAAGTTTGCACTTCAATTTTGGGGATTTTCTCATCCTCCGTATGAGCATGTTGCCATTCAAAATGTCGATCACCACTTAAAAATAGGGGATTTTACATTGCCAATTGACGTGCGCACAGAAACTGTGTATGAAGCCATGCCGTATACACAGAATGTAACTGAGGCAGAGTTAACTAACCGTGGATTGCACTTTGCTGCAGTGGATGTGCTAAGTCAGTGCAAGGGAGATGGCAAAGTTCTTCGTCAAAATGTTTTACAGCGTAAACTGGAGCATGGTAAGCTATATATGACTATATGGACAGAAGTACTTCAGGATATTGGGGTCAATCAACCGATTTCCCCTCCCCTCATAGTACCTAACAAGAAAACAACGTGATGATAGTGGATAGCGAGTAGCCAGAGGAGATGGGGACGCGATTGGACGAAAACAGCATGGTGTCGCAAAAGATTCTCTTGCGTGATAATGAAGAAGCGCGCGCGATCTTTGGGCCGCAAGATGCGTATGTGCGTCTATTAGATCAGGCATTCCCATGTACGCTGATTAATCGGGGCAATGAATTGAGTGTTCAAGGGATGGCAACAGACGTAGGGCAAGTGGTCGAACTAGTTGAAGTATGTAAGCAGTTATTGCGTAAGGGTCATCAACTGTCTGAACGAGATGTGCAATATGCCTTGGAGTTGCAAAAGAAAGGGGACTTAGCACATCTCCTTGATCTCTATCAAGAGGACCTGGCGCAAAGCTTTAAAGGTAAAACCATACGAGTGAAGACGCTCGGGCAACGTGCGTATGTGGATGCAATCCGTAAGCGCGACATTGTTTTTGGTGTGGGTCCTGCAGGAACTGGGAAAACCTATCTTGCGGTGGTACTCGCTCACTTAGCTTTAAAACATGGACAAGTCAAGCGAATCGTATTGACACGTCCCGCAGTCGAAGCCGGTGAGAACTTAGGATTCTTACCTGGCGACTTACAAGAAAAGGTTGACCCATATCTGCGGCCTCTCTATGATGCTTTGCATGACGTCATGGGCTCTGAGCATCTGGCGCGCTCGATGGAGCGTGGCTCGGTTGAAGTGGCACCACTTGCCTATATGCGTGGACGCACATTAGAGGATGCCTTTGTGATTTTAGATGAGGCGCAAAACACCACACCAGAGCAGATGAAGATGTTTTTAACTAGGCTAGGATTTGGATCCAAGATGGTTATTACGGGAGATATTACGCAGATTGACTTGCCTCGCGGGAAACGATCTGGTTTACGTGAAGCGATGCGCATTTTGTCTGATGTTGACGGGGTAGAATTTGTGCTATTAGAAGAGTCGGATGTCATTCGACATCAATTGGTGCAAAAAATTATTCGCGCGTATGCAAAAGATGAGGTTGAACGGGAATGAAGAATAAAAAGACCTCGAAGTCTACCCTGACCCGGTTTGTTAAAGACTATAATGTACGGTTTGGCACGAGATTTCGAGTGGCGATTTATCTCTTTTTAACTCTCGCATTATTTTTCATGCTCGTAGGAACTGTATTGCCGGAGCGGTATGACCTTTCCATAGGCCAAGTTAGTCAAGTGACCATTCGCGCTCCAATTGATGCTGTAGATACGTATGCCACACAGGCAGCAAAACAAGCTGCAGCAGCGCTCGTTCCAGCACGCTATGATGTGAATCCAGCAACCGAGCAAGATTCGCTAGCAGCATTAGATCGCTTATTTAATTCGCTTAACATTGTTCGCGGAGAGCAGGGATTAAGCGCTGCTGCAGCATTAAGTCAGGTGCGCCAGTCCGCTCCGCACAAACTACCACCTGCAGCGATTTCTGCACTTTTGCAAATGCAAAGTAGTGAACTCACAGTTGTGAGTAGTAACGCAGTGCGCATTGTACAACAATTATTGCAGAGCAATTTTTCGGCGCGAGACATGGATCGGGCGTCACTTATCGTCGATCAGCAGTTAGTGACATTGCAAGTCGATGAACAAGTTCGAGTGATCATTGGTCAGATTGTGGAGTCTGTATTAGCACCTAATCTTGTTTACAATGAAGTACTGACACAGTCCGCTAGACTTGCCGCAGAACATAGTGTCCCCGATGTATGGATCAACCGTGGAGACGTGATTGTGCGTCGAGGTCAACTCATCACGTCGACGATTATGAGTGAACTGCAAGATTTAAAGTTACTTAAAACAGAGCCAGACTACGGTATAGTCATTGCGTTTTTCTTTTTCATCGCTATTTTAGTACTTGCTACCGCTGCGTTTATTCAATTGCGAAGAGCGCGAATTTCGCGAGATAATCTCTATTTACTCTTACATGCCATCATCGTTATTTTTTCTGCAGGATTTATATTACTTGCAAAATCAGCGATTGATGTAGGCGTGCCACAAGATGTTTCGTATGCGGTACCTGTAGCTATGGCCAGTATGATGTTGACTATGTTTTTCGGCTCTTCACTTGCTGTATTGTCATCTTTATTACTAGCTATTTTAAGTAGTGCAGTTTTTGGATTTGATTTTCAACACTTTTTTACTCCGTTGTTAGGATCTCTTGGTGCCGTCATGGCGATGACTCGCGTACAGCACCGCAGTGTTTTTATGAGGGCAGGTTTTTTGACAGCACTGTTAAATGCTTGTACGATTATCATCATGCATTTTCTATTAACATCGACTGACTCTGGATTACATGAACTGACGTATGAAGTGATCTATGGTGTGGTGGGTGGCTTATTGTCCTCTGTATTGACGATAGGATTAATGCCGTTTTTAGAAACGGCATTTGGTGTCGTGACACATATGGGCTTACTTGAACTCGCCAATCCTACGCATCCTTTATTGCGCAGGTTATTGTTAGAAGCACCTGGGACGTATCATCATAGCTTAATTGTTGGGAACTTGGCAGAGTCAGCTGCAGAAGCGATCGGTGCGGATCCGCTCATTTGCCGTGTAGGTGCGTATTATCATGATGTAGGGAAGATGAAGCGGCCATTATTTTTTGTGGAAAACCAGGTTTCTGGGGATAATCCTCACGATAAGGTATCTCCTAATCTATCATATTTAATTATTACTTCGCATGTATCTGATGGATTAAAGATGTTAGAAGAGTATAAACTTCCAGCTCCTATACGCGATATCTGTGCAGAGCATCACGGTACCACTGTGCTTTGGTATTTCTATAATAAAGCGTTAGAAGAGGACAAGCATCACACGCCTGATGTCGATCAGTATCGGTATCCAGGTCCTCGGCCACAGTCAAAAGAAGCAGCTATTGTCATGATGTGCGATGCGGTTGAAGCTTCCGTGCGGTCGATGGGGAAACCGACCCCTTCGCGCATTGAAGCGCTTATTAGAAAAATCATGAAAGATCGCCTACAAGATGGACAACTTGATCATTGTGATATCACATTTAAGGATTTAGAACTCATGGTTGAGGCTTTTTTACGCACATTACAGGGAATTTATCATGAGCGAATCGAATACCCGGATCCTGCTAAAATTGCTCAAAACCGCATTAAATCATAAGTGATGAAATAGCAGGCATATCGGTTGCTTTTATGAAAGGGGGCATAGCATGTGGAATACGATGAGCAAGTAGTGGTTCAATTTGTTTGTGAGCTTGCAGACACATCTCCTGATGAAAGTGAAATGGAGCGGATTGTTACTACTGTTTGTAGAGAAATTGCTTTGCGCGAAGATTTGTCAGAATCGGAAGTGTCTATCACAATAGTTGACAATACGACGATACAGGAACTTAATCGCGATTATCGTGGACTTGATCAAGTGACAGATGTATTGTCATTTGCAATGCTTGAAGGTGATGATGAGCCAATCATCGAAGCTGAAGAAGGCGTTCAAACACTAGGGGACATTGTGATCAGTTTTCCTCGTTTGTGTGAGCAGGCAAGTGAATATGGGCACAGCATCCAGCGTGAATTAGCGTTTTTGACCGCCCATGGATTTTACCACTTACTTGGATATGATCACCAAACAAAGGAGACAGAACAAGCGATGTTCGGACTGCAAGAGTCTGTATTAACTGCACTTGGTTTCTTGCGTTAGCCCATGAAAGGACTACTTCGAAGTTTTCACTATGCGTTTGATGGAATGGCGTATGCACTTGCCACACAGCGCAACATGAGAATTCATTTTTTGGCTGCGTTTGTTGTGATTTTTCTTGCAACGGTAGTATCTATTCCTATTTTGCAAATTACGACCGTTTTATTTTCCATTGCACTTGTGATTACTCTTGAGATGGTCAATACTGCGATTGAACATGTTGTCGATATGGTTACTGAAGATTTCCACCCACTAGCTAAAATCGCAAAAGATGTAGCCGCTGCCGCAGTGCTGGTGGCTGCGGTCAATGCGGTTGCAGTCGCATATTTGATATTTTATGATAAATTAAATCCTGTGCAGTGGCGCTCTATGGATACGCTTGTGCAACCGCCTTTTATTGGGGTATTGCTGATTAGCGTACTTTGTTTAATGGTTGCTGTGTCAGGGTATGCTGTGCGCATTCGATTACGCGGGAAGGATGTTCATCCTAGTGGCTCATGAAGAGGAAGAGAAATTGTTACAGCTTGCAGAACAAGCACGTCTAAAGGCATATGTGCCCTATTCTCACTTTGCCGTTGGCGCAGCGATTCAAACAGATCATGGCGACATGTTTACTGGATGCAATATTGAAAATGCCTCATATGGTTTAACAAATTGTGCGGAGCGTACCGCTGTTTTTCAGATGGTAGCACATGGTCAACAAAGGATTCGCGCCATTGCAGTGGTTGCTGATACTTCGCGTCCGATCTCTCCGTGTGGAGCCTGTCGGCAGGTATTGGCGGAGTTTGGCGAGGAAAACACACCTGTCATTCTAGCAAATGTACAGGGTCAAAAGATGCTAACAACGCTTGGAGAATTATTGCCATATGCATTTGTAAAAGGAGATATGAGTGAGCTTGAACAATGACCGCAAATCCGGTTTCGTCGCACTTGTAGGACGACCAAATGCAGGAAAATCCACACTATTAAATCGCTTAGTTGGGCAAAAAATTGCTATTATGTCTGATAAACCACAAACAACACGTACTCGTATTCGCGGAATCTTAACGCGACCAGAGGGACAAGTTGTGTTTCTTGATACACCGGGGATGCATAAACCAAAGCATCAATTGGGTCAATATATGATGGAGATTGCGGAAAACTCGATTCGTGAAGTTGATCTTGTGATCTGTGTGACAGATGCATCGCGTGGCGGAACCGATAAAGATGAATATGTGCTAGAGAAAATTAAAGAATCGCGTGTACCTGTTATACTCGTATTAAATAAAGTAGATCGCATCTCTGATAAATCACAACTGCTGCACTTAATTGAGGAGTATCAAGCAGCCTATCCATTTATTGAGATTTTACCTATTTCCGCAAAAACAGGCGATCAAGTTGAACTGTTGACGCAAGTCGTGTATCGATTCATGCCAATTGGCCCAATGTACTACCCAGAAGATGCGATCACAGATCATCCGGAGCGGTTCATTATGGCGGAATTAATCCGCGAAAAGGTCCTTCTATTAACGCGTGAAGAAATTCCGCATTCCGTAGCTGTGGTCATTGAACAATTAGAAATGCACGAAGATAGAAATATTTTGCATATTCATGCGCTTATTTACACCGAAAGAGATTCACAGAAAGCTATTTTGATTGGGAAAAACGGAGATCTAATGAAACGTGTGGGCGTGCTAGCGCGTCAAGACATTGAAAGTATATTCGGTTCTAAAGTGTATTTAGAACTATGGATTAAAGTGAAAAAGGACTGGCGCAATCGAGAACATGTGTTGCGGTCATTAGGTTTTGAGAAAGAGTAGTTCACTGCTTGTGTACGCGTTTAAAAATGACTTCCAACTCTTACATCGTATAGTTGTGGAGTTGCGATTCATCCTATAGGTAACTGGTCCTGCTTTGCCGGTACAGAAAGGATGATCGCGATGCGAGATTTCTTGTGGAGCTATTTTGCCAAGACAGGAGAGATCGACGCTTACCTGCTGTACAAAGAACATGAGGAGATCGCAGTAAAGTCAGAAGGATTGACTATTGCGAACGCACTTTTGACGGAGGCGGAAAGTGACGCAGTTCCATAAAATCTCATCCATTGATTGGAAAGCACGCAGATGCTAAGCCGCGTTCAGGGCATTGTGTTAAAAACGTATGCGCAGGGTGAGGATGATCTCATACTTGAGCTTATGACAAAACAAGCAGGCCTTTTACGTGTGCTTTCCCCTCGTGCTAAAAAACAAACAACCTCCTATTCTGCAGTGACACAGGTACTTGTAGTGGGAGATTACATTTTACAACAGGGTATAACTGTAAACGTGATGAGACAGGCGTCGATGATTGATAGCTATGGGGATTTGCGTGTGGATGTGATGACCCTGGCATATGCGCAAGCCATGCTTGAATTGTGTTTGCGGGTACAGCATAACGCGCGAGGCACGATGGATTCGATGATTATTGGGTATTCGTTGTACGATCATTTAATAGCAAGCCTTGCGCGTTTACGCATGCAACGGTCTCCTTCTATGGCACTCGTACATTTACAAGTATTAGCGCTTGTGCCACTTGGTATCATTCCTTCTTACTCTATCTGCGCATCCTGTCAGCAAGAACTACAGTTTGATGCAAACCACTATAGTTTTATATATGGTGGCTTTCTTTGTGCGTCTTGTGCGGCTAAAGGCGCTGATAAAAAGGCGGTAGTCTTCCACTACAAGGCGCGTTCCATCATGCAAAAATTAAGTCAGATACCAGTGTCACTTGTTGGTGATGTGCGCGTAAAAGCAGATGTAGAAAAAGAAATTCGTACCTTTCTTACTCTTTATTTTCGCGAATATGCAGGTATATCACTGCGTTCTCTAGAAGTAATTGAGCAACTGGAGTAAATCATACAAATGACAAGCCACTTGGCATGTACCAGTGGCTTGTCATTGAATGGCAAGATAGAAACTCTTGAAGTTCGTTATGCTGGAAGTGCAAAGAAGTGGGCAAAACGATAGTCTGAAAAGACAAAGATCATGCCAGTGACGGCACCCATCCAAAAATAGCGACTCTTAAACATCGCCTTGCTCATGCCAAACGGACTACCCTTTTCATAAGAGAAAAAACGGGCTGAGACTAAACCACACACAATGATGAGGACAAGACGAGCAACCATCTTTATTATAGTATGCAAATAATGGAACCTACCTTTCTGATGTCTGTAATCAAATAAATTTGAATCAGTTTTTAATAGAGTGATTGTACCATGTCGATTTGATTCACGCCAAGGATGATTGAGAAGGTCAGCGAGGTGAGTAATGATCGAACTATCAAAACGACAACTTCAGATTGTCGCGATTGTGCGCGATCGCGGCCCAATAACAGGGGAGCGCATAGCTGACGAATTATCCTTAACGCGAGCGACATTACGCCCGGACCTAACTATTTTAACCATGGCTGGGATTTTGGATGCAAGACCACGAGTAGGATATTTTTATATTGGCGACCACCGTGCAAAGGATATGCTTGCCGATTTATTTCGCAAATACCTCGTCAAGGATTATAAATCACTACCTGTCGTCGTACAGGAACAAACCACTGTGTATGATGCAGTCGTGACGATGTTTTTAGAGGATGTTGGCACACTTTTTGTCGTTCGTGAAGAAGGTATTTTAGTGGGGGTTGTATCGCGCAAAGACCTCTTAAAAGTAGCCATTGGTCAATCAAACTTACATGAATTTCCAGTGTATGTGGCTATGACGCGTATGCCAAATATTACTACAATTGAACTTGAAGCGACGATGTATGATGCAGCTCGCAAATTGATCGAGGCAGAAGTAGATTCGCTCCCTGTCGTTAAAATGGTTGCAGATCAACAATTTGAAGTGGTCGGACGGATTACAAAGACAACGATCACGCGACTTGTCGTTGAACTTGATTCGCTGCGAAACATCTAAAATGTTGGGGGCATGGACATGGAATATAATTTACCAGCAATTGTTTATGTGGTGTCTGACTCTGTGGGAGAAACGGCAGAATTTGTTGTTCGTGCGGCTGCAAGTCAGTTTGATCATGGACATTTTGAGATCAGAAGAATGTCTTATGTGGATTCGGTACAAACCATCCAAGAAATTATTATAGCGGCTGACGAAGTTGGGGGATTTATTGCATATACATTAATCTTGCCGGCACTGCGTGAGGCGATGCGCACAGAAGCAAAACGGATGTCTGTCCGCGCGGTAGATATCATGGGACCGATGATGGCTGCGTTTGAAGATGTATTTACCGCTACCCCCAAACTGAGGCCAGGGCTACTCCATCAATTGGACGATGACTACTTCAGGCGTGTGGAAGCGATCGAGTTTGCAGTTAAGTATGATGATGGGCGCGATGTGCGTGGCTTATTGCGTGCAGACGTCGTATTGGTAGGCGTATCGCGAACTTCCAAAACACCACTTAGTATGTATTTGGCACACAAGCGAGTACGTGTAGCCAATGTGCCATTAGTTCCAGAAGTGCAGCCGCCTGATGAATTATCTGAACTACCTAAAAACCGAGTCATTGGACTGACGATTAGTCCAAAAGAGCTAAATATTATACGGCAGGAACGGCTGCGTCATCTCGGATTACATGAAGAAGCGCATTATGCGAGTGAACAACGCATACTTGAGGAACTAAAATATGCGGACTATGTGATGAAACAATTAGGCTGTCCGGTGATTGATGTATCTAGGAGAGCGGTAGAGGAAACAGCAAGTATTATTTTAAGCCTTATTGAGCCAAGATAGAAAAGGAACATTTCCATAGGCAATTGCGTATTTTTTGTGTCTATTGAACAAATTGCAGTAAATGAGAAGGATTATTTGCGTTTTATCGCGTACATCTATATACAAGGATGACGTATGCAGGTTTAGATCTGGCCGTCAAGAGTTACAATAGTCAAATGTCGAACAGTTTGTGGACGAAGACGTTTTGTCGATAAATTTCTCTGCTCCGATAGCAGGAAAGTGTAGAATTTTGACGAATAAAGTTACGTATGAAATAAAAGAAAACCTATAGCATGATACTCAGAGTAAAACGTCGCATTTGCGAAAGGGGATTTTATTCTGTGAGCATGCGAATCCCTGAGGAATTTCTTTCACTATTACGCCAAAAAGTCGACATTGTGGATGTGGTTTCTGAGTATGTAAGGTTAAAGAGGGTCGGTCGTTCCCTGGTCGGGCTTTGTCCGTTCCATTCTGAGCGAACACCATCATTTCACGTAACTCCTGAAAAAGGCTTCTATCATTGCTTTGGATGCGGGGCAGGTGGAACAGCGATAACCTTTGTTATGGAGATTGAGCAATTGACTTTCGTGCAAGCGATTGAAAGGCTTGCAGAGAAGTCGGGCTTACCCATCCCAAAGATGGAAGACGATCTATTAGAAAGTGAAGACCGCAAATTGCGGGCACAACTTTATGAAGTTAATGCACTTGCAACTAAGCTTTACAATCATATTTTAATGAATCACCCTGCTGGAGCGCAAGGACTTTCTTATCTTTTAGAGCGGGGATTGACAAAAAAAACGATAGCTCAGTTCCAGTTAGGCTATTCGCCAGCAAATGGACGTGACTTAGTTCAATTTTTGCGCAAACGCGGATTCTCTGTCGATCTGATCGTACAGGCTGGACTAGGATTAATCAGTTCTGATGGCGAATTATTTGATCGTTTTCGCAATCGAGTGATGTTTCCAATTGCTGATCTGCAAGGTCGCACGATCGGGTTTGGCGCGCGGACACTCACAGGTGATGATCCAAAGTATATCAATACCCAAGAAACTCCGATCTTTCGAAAAGGCAATATCCTGTATGGCTATGCACTTGCGCGCCAAGGAATTCGAAAAACAGGTAAGGCAGTTTTGCTTGAAGGCTACATGGATGTGATTGCACTTCATCAGCACGGAATCACCCATGCTATTGCATCTTTAGGTACAGCTCTTACTACGGAGCAAGCTGCCATTTTACGCCGTGCTGTGGCCGATGAAGTCATCTTACTTTACGATGGTGATAGCGCGGGACAAAAGGCTACACAAAAAAGCATTGAAATTTTACGCGATATGGACATACCAATTCGCGTAGCACAAATGCCACAAGACGTTGATCCTGATGAGGCAATTCGAAAACAAGGTGTAGATGCTTTTCGATCGGATGTATTAGATAAGGCAGTCAGTGCACTTGAATATCAGTTGATTCAGTTGACACATAAGCATCCGCAACATATGACCACAGATCGAATCGACTATCTACGTGATGCGATCTCTATTCTTGCCTTGGAAGAGAGTTCGATTGAACGTGAGGCAATGGCTGAGTGGCTCAGCAAGACATACGCCATCTCTCTTGCGGCACTCAAGGACGACTTAAATACACAAGTTCGTCTAAAAAGTCAACGTAAAGAGACGAATGTTCGTGTAAAAAAGTGGGATACTAGCTCACGTGTGCATATAGATCATGGATCGAATAAAACGGGATCCGATCTTGGTGAACGTATACCTCTGAAACACATTGTGGCAGAACGGCAACTTCTGGTTTATATGTTACTCGATTCAGACGTGGTTAAACAAGTACAAATGAGTGTCCACTCTGAATTTTCTTTACCATTGCATAGTGCATTGCAAGCGTATGTGTACACCTTTTATGCAGAACACGAGCATGCGGATCCGGAACTACTGCTAGCAACAATAGACGATCCTGCTGTTTTACAATTTGCAGCGAAGTTGTTGCATGAAGCAGTTTCTCTTCTGGAACCTGGGAAACTTCCCGATCCGCAAGGTGTTCGTGATTATATACAGTGTCTTATAGGCTACGAATTAGAACGTGATATGCAACGGGTGTCAGAAGCACTCAAGCATGCCATTGAACAAGGTGATACATCAGCAATGAACCAATCACAAGAAGAACTATGGAGATTGCGTGCTGCATTAGTACAGAGTAATCAGGCTGCAGGCTCGACGCAGGCGCCCATATTTGGAAGGAGGAGCGGACGATGAACAAGGAGTTGCAAGATGATGTGCGCTCAGGACGATCGCTAGAGGATGTGAGGGAGCATTTACTTGCTTCTGGGAAAAAACGGGGCGCCTTGGCATACACCGAGATCATGGAACGATTATCTCCTTTTGATCAAGATAGTGATCAAATCGAAGATTTTTTTGATCAGGTTAACGAATTAGGCATCGAAGTTATTAACGAAGGTGATGACGATCCACGGATCAATGGTGACATGCCTTCCGAGATGGAGTTGGCGGATGAAGATGTACGTCGCGATGAGTTTGATTTAAACGATCTTAGCATGCCACCTGGCATTAAGATTAACGATCCTGTGCGGATGTACCTCAAAGAAATTGGACGTGTTCAACTCCTATCTGCTGAGGAAGAGATCGAGCTTGCCAAACGCATTGAAGAAGGCGACGAGGCAGCAAAAAGGCGTTTGGCTGAGGCAAACTTGCGCTTAGTAGTGAGTATTGCTAAACGTTATGTGGGTCGCGGTATGTTGTTTCTTGATCTTATTCAAGAAGGCAACATGGGTTTGATTAAAGCCGTTGAGAAGTTTGACTATCTCAAAGGATATAAGTTTAGTACTTATGCGACATGGTGGATTCGTCAAGCCATTACGCGGGCTATTGCCGATCAAGCGCGTACGATTCGGATCCCTGTGCACATGGTAGAAACGATTAATAAATTGATTCGTATTTCGCGGCAATTATTGCAGGAACTAGGACGCGAACCCAGTGCAGAAGAGATCGCTATCGAGATGGATATGAGTCCTGAAAAGGTTCGGGAAATCCAAAAGATTGCACAGGAACCAGTGTCGCTCGAAACTCCAATTGGCGAAGAGGACGATTCACATCTAGGTGATTTTATTCCCGATGATGATGCACTTGCACCAGCTGATGCAGCGGCGTATGAATTGTTAAAAGAGCAGCTTGAAGATGTGCTCGATACGCTGACAGAGCGCGAGGAAAATGTGTTGCGCTTGCGTTTTGGACTAGATGATGGGCGCACAAGGACTTTGGAAGAAGTAGGAAAAGTCTTTGGGGTAACACGTGAGCGGATTCGCCAAATAGAAGCAAAAGCATTGCGCAAATTACGTCATCCTAGCCGTAGTAAGCGGTTAAAGGATTTCCTAGAGTAATGGGAAACATCAACCCTATGTAATTGAAAAGAGTAGATCATGTGCAGTGTACATGATCTACTCTTATTTAAAAAGAAATGCTAGTAGTTTGTCATTTTGATGTGAGAAACGATATAATCATAGAAGTTAGTGCGTAAGGGGTTTCATTACTTCATCTGACTGATCGTTCAGTCGGACCGATATCCGGATACTTTATGTTTGGGGTGACATGTATGGACTTTGATTTATCGCAAGAACAGTCGATGATCGTGAAAATGGTACGCGAATTTGCTGAGGGTGAGATTGCGCCAAAAGCCGCAGAAGTGGATCGTAACGCTCGATTTCCAGTGGAGACATTTGAAAAGCTTGGCGCTTTAGGGTTACTTGGTTTACCCATTAGTGAAGAGTATGGAGGCGCAGGTGGTGACACGATATCCTATGCTTTAGCTGTTGAGGAAATCGGTCGGGCTTGTGGAAGTACGGGATTAAGTTATGCCGCTCATGTTTCGCTTGGTTGTGGACCTATCAACTATTTTGGAACACATGAGCAAAAGGAGAAGTATCTTGTCCCGCTTGCGAGTGGAAAAGAACTTGGAGCATTTGGACTCACTGAGCCAAACGCAGGATCAGATGCGGGTGGAACGCAGACAAGAGCTGTGCGTGATGGCGATACTTATGTGATTAACGGAAGTAAAGCGTATATTACCAACGCAGGGTATGCAAAAACGATTGTAGTGACTGCAGTCGTTGGTAAAGATGAACGCGGTAAAAATCGTATAGGCGCTTTTATTGTTCCTACCGATAGTAAAGGATTTTCTATCGTCCGCACGTATGAAAAAATGGGTTTGCGCGGAAGTAATACAACTGAATTATCGTTAGAGGATGTTCGTATACCAGCAGAAAACTTACTTGGCAGTGAATCTGAAGGATTTAAGCAATTTCTCTATACTCTTGATGGTGGGAGAATAAGTATCGGTGCACTAAGCGTGGGCATTGCGCGGTCAGCTTATGAGGCAGCATTAAAGTACGCAAAAGAACGCGTTCAGTTTGGGCAGTCTATCTCTAAGTTTCAAGCTATACAATTTAAGCTGGCTGATATGGCGATGCACATTGAATTGGCACGTGATATGGTGTTAAAATCAGCATGGTTAAAAGATCAGCATCGCCCTTTTACGAAAGAATCAGCTATGGCTAAGTTGTTTGCCTCGGAAATATGTATGCGTGCTGCAGATCAAGCAGTACAAATTCACGGTGGTGCTGGTTACGTACAGGATTTTCCTGTGGAACGTATTATGCGCGATGCTAAACTGATGGAAATCGGTGAGGGTACATCAGAGGTACAACGTCTTGTCATCGCAAGGCAAATTGGATGTTAAATCAGATGAACTCCGTGTTATATGTGTAAGAAATAATACCGACTGCCACTTTCACGACACAGATATTTGGCATTTGCCTTTTATTTGTGTCTGTGAGAGGGTAGTTTTTTATATGACTTTTGGATATGCATGTGTATCATGAGAGATAAGTGGTGGTGTGAGAATGAAAGAACTTTCAACGCGGTTGCAGATGATAGCTAAACAAATGGGTAAAGTCACTTGTTTCGCCGATATTGGGAGTGATCATGGACTACTGCCTATCGCTCTCGTTGCATCTGGCCAGGCAGACGCTGCGATTGCAGTAGAAGTAGTGGAAGGTCCCTACGCTGTTACGCGCCAAGCGATTATGGCAGCTCATATGCAAGATAAGATTGAGGCACGACTTGGCGATGGTGTAGCCCCGTTACAGCCGGATGAGGTCGATCAGATTGTCATTGCAGGGATGGGCGCTGAAACGATGTGGGATATACTTACAACAGCGCATGCAGATACAATTCTGGCATCTGATCGTCATGTGAGCCTTGTTTTGCAGCCGATGGCAAATGGTGGGCTCATGCGCTATTACGCAGAGCAGGCAGGGTATATCCTGAGTGAAGATCAGCGCGTGATAGACAATCAGATGCGGTATGAAGTGATGCGACTTGACCTTAGTCAGGAAGTCGATAGGCGCAACATGCAACCAAATGCCAATCGTTTGCGAGAGGCTTATCAGAAGTTAGCTCCACATGATCAATGGATGTATACATTTGGTCTACAAGGACTAACTATGCAGTGTCCTCACGTTTTGGCGCAGATAAAAGAAGAGTTGAAGAAGTTGGAATGGATTATACACAGTCTTAAAGAGAGTGATACACTTCGTGCGAAACAGCGCATGGAATGTATGGATATGGATCGCATGGCGCTCAATCACTTGCTCATGACTTATTATAGCGATCTTTCACCTAAAGCCGCTCGCCTTTAGGTGTTTTTTATATACGAATAATACTTGGGCGTAGAATTAGAGTCCACATACTTCCAACCCCGAGAATCCATAGCGCAAGAAATGAAAGAATACCCACTAACGGTAAATTGGTGACTAAGAGAATGGCAATCGCTCCGTAAAGAGCTGCAATGCGCCCCGTTTTTCTCCCTGTAAAGTCGATAATGGTTCGTCCAATCTTATTGGTGACAAGTATCATGCCAGACAGTCCTAATAGCGCATACAGTAAAAAGATCGCGATCGTAGCCATCCAAATACTTGGAGACACAAAGCTAGCGATGATTAGAATAGCAGGAATGATCGTGATGGTGATACCCGTCGCAAACAATCGAATGTACTTCCTTCCAATAAAAGCACTTATGCGTTCATCTCGTCTAAAAATGATACTTCCGCCAGCTGCGAAGGTGACAAATAAAACTGCAGCAAGACTGGTGTTGATAAAGTACAAGCCAATACTTAAAAAACTAGCCAGTGTCAATGTAGTAAATATCCGTTTATCTGGACCGATTGCAAATAGCCCCTCAGATACGACAGCTCCAGGTTCCTGAGTCACATTGCCCCCAATAGATAACACAAATGCAGAATACGATCCGGGGCGTAGCAAGATATTTCCACCTACTGCAATGATGGAATTGGTCACAATTCCATCGACAATTACAGGATGTTGAATGGAGATTACTGTATCGATATTTTCTTTTTTAGGAATATATATGGTGCTAGTTACAGGACGTTCGCTACCTGTTGCAGCATGAGCGAAGTGGACAGGCACTATAGGTGACAGCATGAGTACTAGCATAAGCAGAACACTAACGATTGTGAGCTGTGGTATGGTGATTTGTCGTTTCATCCCATCACCTACTTGTGCGTGCTAAACGCGTAGCAGATAAGGCTAACAGCATAGCTATGAACAGTAAAACAGCCGTGGTAAGTAATGCCTGCAAGGAGGGCACATAGGAACTGTGTGCAGAGTATTGTAACATCATGCCCTGTAGACTGATAGACAAACGCCAAAAAGCATATCCCAATGTGCGCCCCGGTGTGAAGAGAAGGAGTAGGACAAGGGGTGATGAGATGCCGATAAGGATAAAAAGCATAGTGGCTATGGCTAGTCGATTGCGCCTTTGTACTTGTGTTTGCGATGTAGCTGTTAGAATACGTGCGCAAAGATCGTGGCTTGGTTCAACTAAAAAGGCGGATAATAGAGCAGTTGAAATGGCGATATCGAGCTGTTCATCTATCTTTTTATCATCATCGTTTTGCATGGCGATCCTCCTTTAGATGTTGTTACTAAGATGCATGTACGTAACTATAATAAGTTGCGAAGAGACTGTTTTGCATAGGCTAACCGAGATTTTACAGTGCCTATAGGAATATTTAACATACGGGCGATTTCCGCGTAGTCGTAGCCATCTCGCTCACGTAAAATCAAGATGGCACGGTGTGCGGGCGTCAACTGATCAAGTGCTTCTTCAAGAATCGTTCGCAAAGTTGGATCAATAGCGCGCGCGGGTACATCTGCTATATTCTCGATCGGTTCAGCTATATGGCGCTTTTTAGTTCTCACATGATCGATCGCAAGGCGCGTTACAATCGTCGTCAACCACGCTAAAAAAGCACTTGGATCCTTTAGGGTATGAAGTTTACGAAAGGCTTTAATAAAGGCATCCTGAGTAACTTCTTCAGCATCGTGTGACGAACGAACGATCGCATATGCCGTTTGGTATGCATGGCGATGACGGAGTGTAACTAGCTTAGCAAACGCCGATTCCTCTCCAAGTTGTGCTTGGCGAACGAGAGTGATAAGGAGTTCGTCGTCCCCCGTCAAATGCTCATACGCCCCTTCTTGCTCGTGTACATCGTTACTTTTGTGAGGTATTTTTCTTGACAAATGCAGCAGCGATGGTTTCCCAAACGCCAATGAGTGCATAAATAAGCTTGTCTACATTTTTCTTGGCCAAAGCTATCATAAATGTCGAAAGTAATCCAACGATAAATCCACCAAGTATATCTGTTGGATAATGAACGCCGACATATACGCGGGAGAAACCAATAAATAAAGCTAAGACAGCAAAAAATTTGCCCATCGTATGATCCCTTAAGTACGCTCCACCGGCTAGTCCTGCAGATCCTGTGGCGTGATCACTTGGAAATGACGCGTCAGCTGCATGGTGGATGAGCGGCACTGTGTGTAATGTAACAAATGGCCGCGGTCGAAACCAGATATGTGAGATCACGATGTTGATTAGTAAGCCCAAAACACCGACGATTACAGCGGATAATCCTGCTTCGCGATGGATTATCCGCTGATCATGTGTATGGCCAATAAACCAATAGATAATGAGAAGTAGTGCATACATATAAATGCCATCTTTAGCTAGGCCAATCATCAATCCATTTAGCCACGGCGTGTAATTATGCATATGGTAAATCAAAAAATACAATTGCACATCCCAATTCAATTATATCACTCCTTGAATGTTTGCTCATGATATAGGACGCACGTACTAAGTGTTTTGTTCAGAAGAGCTTTGTTCGATGCTCACGAAAGCTAGCATCGTCTTACCATCATCCCATTCACCTAAGCGCAAAAGGTTCGCAAAGGAAATAGTTGCGCAAAGTGGCCAATCTGTGATTTAATATATTTTCGAAGAAGTAATCAAGGTAATCGCCGGCGCAGTGCCGAAAGGTCGCGCGGGAGGAAAGTCCGAGCTCCATCGGGCAGGGTGCTGGGTAACCCCCAGTGGGAGTAATCCTAAGGAAAGTGCCACAGACATGATGACCGCCGATGGCGCTCTCACGTGAGCGCACAGGCAAGGATGCAACGGTGCGGTAAGAGCGCACCAGCGGTGCGAAGACGCATCGGCTAGGTAAACCCCACCTGGAGCAAGACCGCATAGGAGTGCATTGTGGCGGCCCGTCACGCACTCGGGTAGGTTGCTTGAGTGGCGTGGTAACACGTCGCCTAGATAGATGATTACCACCTCAAGAGTGCGAGGTGATACACGCTTTTTGTTTTTTGCGAATGACACCGCTTGTAGCACGAGAGGAACAGAACTCGGCTTATCGATTGCTTCTTTGACACAGCAAGCCCGCTAGGGAATACCTGGCGGGCTTGCTGTGTTATGTGTTACGTTATGCGTACGCACAATCATACGTGGAGGCAATGTGACATGGATGATCGGTTAATGAGTTATCTTTATTTTTTTAATCAGAAGCAAGACTATTATGAGTGCCATGAGTACGGGGAATCTCTGTGGTTAGATACGGGGCGGCCGATCGTTCTAAAAGGTCTCATTCAAGCCGCAGTGTGTTTGTATCATCTACATAATGGCAACGTGAGAGGGGGATATGCTATGTGGTTGCGTGCGCGAAGTTACCTTGCGCCCTCTTTGCCAGTCTATGAGCATATAGATTTGTCTCAATTGTGCAAAGATATCGATCAAGTATTTGCGCGCGTTCCGACCGCTTTTCACGACCTCATCGTTGCACCAGAAACGATCACAGATCTCCACTTGCCAGATGTGTATATACAACTGACCGATCCTTTGTTGCAGACTGCACTGCAGTTACATACACCTGCACCATTGGAGGATCGAAAGTAATACTTATATGACTTTTGCGATCAGTGCGGTGAGCACTCCAAGCACCAATGCGACAGGAAGCGTAAGTCCCCATGCGATAAAAATACGAGCAACTTTGCGTGCATTGATGTGTTGATGGTGCAGATCGTGGCCGACTCCAAATAATGCGCTGTCACTGGTCTGCGTTGTGCTTACAGGTCCACCAAGTGTTGCGGCTGCCACCACCACAATAGCCGAAGCACCTTGAATCGCTACGACATGCTTTGGCTTCAATGTAAAAAAGGCGCTCCCTACCGTTTTTGCAATCCGTTTCCCACCGATGAGACATCCTGCTAACCACACAACACTAGAACAAAATACAATGATCGGGGTTACAGCAAAATGAGCCGTTTCATGTCCGATCAGCAGAAGTAGTGCAGCTAGCCCGATGGCCTTTTCTGCATCATTGGCACCGTAAGCAATTCCCTGTACAACTGTTAATATGTACGATAGTCGCGGCCATAGCCAAACAAGTGAACCAGGTGTGCGATGTCTAAAATGGCGCTCTATGCGATAACCGAGATAGCCTGCGATAAATCCAAATACAACAGATAGCAATACGGATAGTATGGTCATCCAAAAACCAGTCCAATGAATGGCATGGATTCCGAGCGATGCCCATGCTGCACCGATTAATCCTCCGATTAAAGCGAGAGACGTGCTAGTGGGCAATTTAATAAGCCATGTTAAGAGCAACGTGGTAAGCGTTGCAATCAACGCCTCATTTAAAACATGGATATCGCCGTGGTGCAAATGAATAATATCTTGACCCACTGTTTTTGCTACATGTGAACCTAGAATGAAGGGGCCAAACAGGATACCGATTATAAGTAACGTGAGTGAGAAGCGCGTTTTTGTTCCTGCATGTTCGAATAATCCAAGTAAATTCCCACCATCATTCCAACCTGAGATTCCTTGAAAGATGGCAATCAATACAAATGCTAACCACAATGGCTGTCTGTACCTCACTTCCGTGTAACAACAACTGCTCTCTCATCTACGAAGTGTGACGAGAGAACCAACTGCGTTTTTGTGTGTGCATCAGAGTAGCATACTCTGACTGTTGCATCCATGCCGCTTCCTCGATGCTGATGCGTCTGCGTAAAATGAAGAAGTTTAAAACTGAAAAGACGATGGCTGTCACATATGCGTGAAATACGAGCGGAAGACTAAGTATTTCAAGCGTCACCGCAAGGTAATTTGGATGGCGCACATATCGGTAGGGGCCACGAGTTACTGGAGTGGTGCCGGGAATTACAAAAATGCGAATATTCCAGTTGCCACCAAGCGTAGCGATGCTCCAAATACGCAATAATTGTGCCCCTATAAAGACGATTAACGCTGGGATCCAGATATTTGTCAAGGAAAAGCGTGATAACCAAATCTCAGTGAGAAGGGACGCAAAAAAACCTGCATGTAAAAGATAGAACCAATAAAAATTTTTTGCATCAACTTCTATCGCACCAGCATGACGCGCGTTTTTTGTATGCTTAGCAGCTAATCGTAGTTCTAGCAGACGTTGTGCAATGATAAGAACGATCAATATGACACCGAAACGTTCAATCAAAATGGCTCCTCCTCGTATGTTAACGTGTTTGTGCCATCCCATGAGTCTCGTAAAGATGGTGAACGTATGTTATGAACCAAAGTGAAGCAAGACTTGTTCACAGGAAAAACCAGGGCCAAGGGCTGCTAATACGCCATAACCGTGATTGGCGATAGCATCATGTCGTAGATGAGCCATCACAAGTCGTAAAACAAACAGGACAGTAGGTGAGGACATATTGCCATATTCACGCAGGACAAGCCGTGCCTCATCTAACCAGTCTGCTGGAAGATCGAGTGCTTGTTGATAAGCTTGTAACACTTTAGCTCCACCCGGATGTGCGATGAATTGAGTGAGTTCATGACGTGTCAATTGATTGGCGTCTAATAGTTGGCTTATTTGATCGTCCATTTCTTTGCGCACGAGTGAAGGAATATCGCGTGAAAAAATTACGGATAGGCCCTCATCTCGAACATCCCAGCCCATCACATCCTCACTAGCAGGCCACAGTTGAGATTTTGAAGAAACGATGCGCGGCCCGTGAAATGGCTGACCGCTATCTTGTGTGCGCTGTTCTCCGACTACGATGACGGATGCAGCTCCATCGCTAAATAACGCTGTGCCGATGAGATTGCTTTTCGATCCATCGCCATACACAAATGTGAGGCCACACAATTCTACTGCTACAAGTAGGACAATGGCTTCTGGATGTGCCTGTACATAGTCATCTGCACGAGCTAAACCAGATGCACCACCGGCACAACCTAACCCCCACAGTGGAATGCGCGCAATGTCTTCGCGCATACCAAGAATTTGTGCGATGCGCGTATCGAGACTAGGTGTTGCAATGCCTGTGGAAGACACAAAGACGATGGCATCGATGTCTTTGGCAGCAATTCCTGCAGTTAACAACACAGCTTGTGCAGATTGAACACTAAGTTCTACTGCAGAATGTTGATACTGTTCATTTTTCTCTTTAAATGTTCGTGGTGTAGTAAACCAATCTAAAGGGACACAAAAATGTCGTTTTTCAATCTCTGCATGATCAAAAACGGCTAGTAGGCGATCAATATCGCGAAAGCGATCTGCAAAGAGGCGGCGTGCAACTTCTTTTCCTTCTTCCCTTGTCACTGTATAAGAAGGTACAGCCGTTTCGACAGCTACAATGGTTCCCATTACCTCAATCTCCTAATATTTAATGTTAGGGTAGTTTGTACAACTGGCATTGTTTTCATACAAGGCATATGCTACATAGAGGACAAAAAGGTAGAGAGAAGGGAAGAGGACCATGCGCGATCAAATTAATGCTCAATTAGATACGATGAGTGAGGGTGAATTAGAGCAGATTTATCGATTAATTGAAGCTAAAAAACGTACATATCATCAACCATTAGCTTTTTTGCTCGAAGTCATGCAGTTTCGAGTTGTAGGAGATGGTGCAGATAAGTACATGTATCAAATGCAAATTGGGGATGAATTACTCAATCGCTATGGAATTGTACACGGTGGAGTTATTACGACCTTCATTGACACGGCGATGGCGGAAACAGCCTTTTTGCTTGATGGTGAGTTAAAAAAAGCAGTGACGCTAAACCTGACAGTGAATTTTGTCAAACAAGCCGTTTCTGGGATGTTACACTGTCAAGTGGTTCCAACTCAAAATAGCTATCGGTTAGCGTTGTTTACGGCACTTGTTACGGATGAAGAGGGAGATGTCATTGCGACTGCAACAGGTCATTTTTACAAATCTTCGCACCAGGCTGTTACTCAGGGATAGGTGCAGAGTGAGCAGGAATCTCATTAAAACCGGCTTCTTCATTTATAACTAAACTTAGATAAAAGAGATATGCAGATGAAAGATCGACATAACTCACACTGACACTGCCAACAGGCCGCATGCGACTTAGGCGATAAATCTCGCGACTTGCACGTTGCAACACTGCAGCTGCATGGCGAAGTTCGCATGCGGCTTGTGTGCCGTTTGGTAAGATAAATTGAGCCAATGGGACAGTTACTTGTAAACGCTTGACATGAGCACTTAACCACTCTAATTCACCCCCTGATCCAAATGGTGCTCCACTTGAAAATTCATGCCCAATCGCAAAGACATGGCGTTGCCAGATCAGTAGATTGGCCACTTCATCGTGCGTTAAAAGAATAGCCAGTGCTTTGCCGACGACCGTATTGGCTTCATACAATGTGCCGTACACATCCTGAGTTTTGGCTGCAACTTCATCTACTGGGACAAGCGTTTGGACAGGTAGTGACCACATGGTGGAAGTCTCCTTTACTTGGTAGTAGTACCTCTGATGATACGCCAAAAGACGGCGAGTAATGGAAGTGGTAAAGCGATGAACATCAGGATGAGAGCGATTGGTAGCGCGGTAGGAAGTCCTTGCTCCTCTAGTGCAATCCAGATTTGCACAGGTAACGTATGGGGATCATACGCCACGATGATGACGGCTCCAAATGCGCCGAGCGCACGCGCAAATGCCATCGCGATCCCAACGGTTAGACCAGGAAAGGATAAGGGAAGTGTGACGCGCCTAAAAGTATGGAAAGGTGTCAATCCTAGCGCCATTGCAGTCTGCTCTAAGCGATGATCGACTTGAGAAAAGGCGGCGATAGCAGAGAAGACAAAGTACGGCATAGCTTCATATATTTCTGCAATCACAATAGCTAAGAAACTATTGGTGGCGGAAATCTGATAATTTTCTAAAAAATGTCCTATCCATCCATATGGACCATAAAAGTAGACGAGTAGTAAGCCGATCACCAGTGGTGGCATAAGTAAAGGTATGTAAAGGAAAAATTCAATGAGGCGCCAAAAGACACTCTTGCGACGTGAAAGCAACCAACCAAGTGGCGTTCCAAAACTAACAATGACAACGACCGCAATCAGTGTAGAAAAGACAGACGTTTCAATGGCTTGTCCGGTGCCTTGATTAAACGTTTGCGCAAGGGAAGAAAATGATGTATGCGTCAACAACGCAAGAAATGGAAGCAGTAAAAAAGCGAGTGCCAACAACGCCAGTAATGTGAGCAGCGCTCGTATGCTGCGAGCTCTGTAGGGTAAACAATGGATTGTCACGAACTTCACCGTCCAAATCTAACGTAAACGTTTAATTATGTTATAATCGCAAAAGACAAAAACATTTCGGGAGGGAGTTGCCATCGAAGATCCTAAGCACCTGTTACGGCAATTCTTGATAGACAAACGATGGACGTATGTCATTGCGATATCGTCTATTATTTTATCAGAAATTGTCTCCGTACAGTTTCCAAACGTCCTTGGTCAGTTTACTGATTCGTTATCCCGGGGTGCGCTCAGTATGTCGCTCGTCATGCGCTATGCCCTAGAGCTTCTCGTCATTGGCGTGACGTATGTACTCTTATACGGTGTAGGTCAGTTGTTAAATGGTCGCAGTGGTCGAATATTTGAATACCAGTTGCGCCAAAAACTGTTCTTGCATTGGGAATCACTATCTACAAGTTATTATCGTCAGCGCAGTATTGGAGATTTGCTTAATCACGCGATGAATGATGTCAGGGCTGTTCGCGAAGCACTCTCAGGTGGCGCCAATATTCTTACCAACGCTATTTTTTTACTGATTGCAACTTTGTATATGACATTTACGACGATCAGTGTAAAATTGACACTCGTTAGTATCATCCCCATTCTTTTTGTGCCACTTTTAGTGATCTGGTGGGGTCCAAAGATTCGCGTAGCTTCGCGCGAAGTGCAAGAATCACTATCTGATATGGCGGAATTCACAGAAGAAAGCTTATCTGCCATCCGTCTCATTAAGGCGACTGCAAGTGAAGAAGTGGAAGCCAATCGATTTTCTACACAAATTGAGCAGATTGTTCACACGCAGATGCAGATGATTAAGCGCAGTGCGATGTTTCAATCATTTATTCCGCTGTTAGGTTCATTAAGTTTTGCTATTGCACTTTTATATGGCGGTTATCTAACAGTGTATCATGAAATTAGATTGGGCGAATTCGTTGCGTTTACCCTATATTTAGCTATGATTATTACACCTTTGCAGCAAATAGGATTTGTAATAAATAATTTCCAACGCGCATCTGCTTCTCTCACGCGCCTTAGCATATTGCTTGGGGCGCAACCTGAGATTGTAGACGATAAAGACGCTGTGGCTATGCCGTCTGTGCGCGGAGCAATCGACGTGCAATTGACTACCTTTCAGTATGCAGATAGCGATCATCCGGCTCTATCGGACATCTCCTTTACAGTTTTGCCTGGGCAGACAGTAGGTATAGTCGGTCGTACGGGATCAGGTAAGACGACGCTTGCTAACTTATTCCCACGCATATTCGATCCGCCGTTTGGATCGCTGTTTGTGGATGGAGTCGATGTACGTAAGATATGTGTGCAGGATTTGCGCGAAGCGATCGCCTATGTACCGCAAGATGGGTTTCTTTTTTCAACGACTATAGCGGAGAATATCGGATTTTCTGAGACAGAAGTTACTACGGAGGCGCTCGAACAAGCAGCAAAAGATGCTGCAGTATACGACGATATTATGCGGTTTAAAGATGGGATGAATACACAGATAGGAGAGCGCGGCGTCGCATTATCAGGTGGTCAAAAACAACGCGTTGCCATTGCGCGAGCACTGTTAAAAAATGCCCCAATTATGATTCTAGACGACAGTTTATCTGCAGTGGATATGAATACTGAAAAGCAATTGATCACACGTTTACAAAAATTGCGCGCAAAAAAGACGACGATCATCATCGCCCATCGCTTATCGGCTGTACGCCATGCTGATCAAATTATTGTGCTAGATGCGGGGCGCTTAGTGGAAAAAGGATCCCATGAGGAGTTGCTGCGAAAAGGCGGGATGTATCGTAACTTGTATGAGTTACAACAAGGAGATGGGGAGGTTTCCGGGTGAGTATAGACATAGGTGCGACGAAACGCAAACCACGTGAGGGCATGAGTAGTCTGTTGCGCTTATTGCCATTTGCACGCCCGTATGTGCTGCAGTTTTCTGTTGTATTTGTACTTGTTGTGATCTTTAGTGCAACCTCCGTACTGCAACCATATCTTGTGAAGATCGCCATTGATCGCGATATCTCAGGTAGTCACATCAATGTTCATGGACTATATGTGATTACTGCAGTCTACGTAGGTGCGGTGTTGCTTGGATTGATAACAAACTACTTGCAACTCATCATCTTACAATATGCTGGGCAGAGCATTATTCGAAAGATTAGACTGGAGTTGTTTTCACATATTGAGCGCCAAGCTATGAGTTTTTTTGATAACAACGCGATTGGACGCCTTGTGACCAATGTGTCGAGTGATACAGAGACGATTAGTCAGTTTTTTACACAATTTTTCTTGAGTATGGTCCGTGACGGATTGTCACTGCTCATGATTATTTTTATGATGTTTGCACTCAACGTGCGCATCGCATCATTTGCAATGATCTTGATTCCACTGATCTTTATGATATCGATCCTCTTTCGTAAACGACTGCGTACGGCATATCAAACGACAAGGACGCGACTTTCCAATATCGTAGCGTTTTTGGCTGAAAATTTGGCGGGTATGCGTATTACGCAGATTTTTCATCAAGAAAGTCGTCAATCAGCACGCTATGACACGCTAAACCAAAGTCACCGCAAAGCGAATATTCACGAGTACCAAGTTTCTGTGCAATTTAACCGTGTACTTGAACTCCTTGGCAATGTTGCAGTTGCATTTGTTGTGTGGATTGGTGGCGGGGAAGTACTTCATAAAGCCATCTTGTTTGGCACGTTGTACGCATTTATCAGTTATGTACGACAGTTCTTCACGCCAATTAACTCCATTACGCAGCAGTGGAACACGCTTCAATCGTCAATCGTTGCAGCAGATCGCATTGGACGCTTGCTTGCTACAACACCTGCGATAGGTGATGTGGATCAACCTGTAGCGATTGGATCAGGGAATGGGAAAATTGAATTTGACCATGTGACATTTGGCTATAAAAAGGATGAATATGTCCTACAAGATCTGTCATTTAGTATTCAACCAGGATCGCTAATCGGATTTGTCGGGGCGACAGGGGCTGGGAAAAGTTCCATCATGAGTTTGTTGACTCGCTTTTATGAGGTGGATGAAGGCAATATACTGCTTGACGACGTAAACATCAAACAGTATCGTCAGCAGGACTTGCGGCGCATGATCGGCATTGTGCAACAAGATGTTCATTTGTTTAGCGGCACGGTGATCGATAATATTCGATTATTTCGCAAGGAAATAACTGAAGATGAGGTCATCAAAGCGGCGCAAACTGTTGGGGCAGAGGAATTTATTCTGCACTTAGCAGAAGGATATCATACGAAGATTCTCGCAAAGGGTGCCAATCTATCGATGGGACAGCGGCAACTACTCTCGTTTGCGCGCATCGCCGTACAAAATCCACGTGTGTTGATCCTCGATGAGGCGACAGCCAGTCTGGATAGTCAGACAGAAGTATTGGTGCAGCAGGGCCTTGCAAAACTAGCCACCCATCGTACGACGCTTGTCATCGCTCATCGTCTATCCACCGTACGCGATGCGGATCAGATCATTGTGTTAGATCGTGGCCGCATCGTCGAGACAGGAACGCACGAAACATTGCTCGCGCAAGGTGGCATGTACAGTCAACTATATGAAAAGTCTTTTGTAGAAAACAAGTATGCACTATCCACCAATGTGTGACATTTCAACTTTAGGGAGATGTGGTGTCGCTTCTGTTCGTAGCTGTGAATAGCGGTCGTTGCGTATGTGCCAGATATTCTCTAACACTTCGACAATCTCTTGCTCACTTGCACCGCTACGCAGAAGCGTACGCAGATCTCGACCTTTTCCTGCAAATAAACAAGTGTACAATTGCCCTTCAGATGATAGCCTTGCGCGCGTACAGCCGCCACAAAAGGCGCGCGTCACGGAGGCAATCACCCCGATTTCTCCGAGTCCATCTGCATACCGGTAGCGCGTGGCTACTTCGCCATGGCGTGAAGCATCAATGGGTGTAAGTGGCCAAACATCTCCGATGGTAGACAAAATCTCACTTGCTGTTACCACGTCATCCATTCTCCAACCGTTGCTGTTGCCAACGTCCATATATTCGATAAAGCGCAGCACATAAGGAGTATTGCGGAAATGTTCGGCCATCGCAAGAATCCCTTTGTCGTTCACGCCACGTTTCACGACCATGTTCACTTTTACGGGAGAGAGACCTGCATCGTCTGCCACGGCGATGGCATCTAACACCTTTTGGACAGGAAAAGATACATCGTTCATGCGCATAAAAATCTCATCGTCAAGTGAATCCAGGCTGATCGTAACGCGCTGTAGTCCAGCTTCTTTTAATGTATGCGCAAGTTTTGGCGTAAGCAGGGAACCATTGGTCGTAAGTGCGATATCGTCTATACCATGAACATGGTGGATCATCTCGACCAGTTTATATAGATCTCGTCTCAAGAGTGGTTCTCCGCCTGTGAGACGTACTTTTGTCACACCAAGTTGTGCAAAAAGACGAACTAATTGTGTGATTTCCTCAAATGAAAGTAATGCGTTCTGTGGTAAAAATGCAAAGTTTGGTCCAAATAGTTCTTTTGGCATACAGTACGTGCAACGAAAATTGCAACGGTCTGTCACAGAGATGCGTAGATCGCGCAAAGGACGCGCAAGTGTGTCTAGAACTGTGGTTGTAGTTGTTGTCAGGGTAGTGGAGGGTTTTTGAGAGACCTGATCGTCTTTTTGATGGCTATCGTGGTCAGAATACTGGGCTGTTGACATTGTGAAACCCCTCCTTGTCGACACTCATAGGGCACTTGTCTACTCTTCATGATAATGATCGAAGGAGGCAGTCGTCAAGGAGGGAGATGCTATGTTGTAAAACTTAGGATATTTATACCTATATACTTTGTGTAGTAGTCGCCAAGTGATGACTGTGTGATGCTTCTGGTTCACCATTTTCTAATAAAGCTCGTTCTAAGATTGGACGTGCAACAAATAGAGCAATGACTCCTACTACGAGTAATAAGGCGGCAATAAAAAAAGGTATCTGCATACCCAGTTGTTGTCCAATAAGACCACTCATAATAGGAGCAAGTGCAGCACCTGACCAACGCAAAAAGTTATACGTTCCTGAAGAGATGGATCGCGAATAAGGAGATACTTCCATTGCAAGTGTCGTGAATAGCGCGTTTGAAATGCCACAAAAAAAGCCTGACAATACGATCACAACAAGTAAAGAAGATCCGCGAACGAGTCCAGCTGCAATAAAAATAGCGATCAGTCCAAATAAATTATATTGCAAAAGGCGAACTGGACCTAGTTTTGGCCGCAACCAGTTGACGACAAAAACAGATGAAATACCAACGAGTATGCCCCAGATAAAATACGTGATGCCAAGATCAATACTACTTAGACCTTGTAGTGTTAACGGAGAATAGGCCAAAATCGTAAAGAAAGCATAACTATAGGCTAGCCCGATGAGTGCATTAATCAAAATAGCTGGATATCGCATTGCACGAAACAAATCTTTTGCAGAGCGAGGAGCTTCGCGCTTTGGTTCTCGAACAAGAAAATACGAAAAAATAACAGCGATTAACATGAGCGTTGCCGTTCCGAAAAACGGCAAGCGCCATGTGATGTTTCCAAGGAATCCGCCAATCAATGGGCCGGATGCAATACCAAGTCCTAGCGCCGCCTCATAGAGTGTGATGGCTGAGGCTATTCCACCTGTAGATGCCCCAACGATAATCGATAGTGCTGTGGAGGTAAAAAATGCGTTGCCAAGTCCCCAGCCAGCTCGCACGAACGCAAGAAACTCTATACTCGGTGATAGTCCGCTTAATGTGGAAAAAAACACCACTAATGATAGGCCGAGCAGCATGACTTTACGTCCGCCAAGACGTGTTGCAAGCACGCCTGAGATGAGCATGGTCAGCGCCATTACTGCAATATAACTTGTAAAAAGCCACTCGACTTGAAAAGGTGTTGCACCCATTGCACGTCCTATGAGTGGTAATAGTGGGTCAACTACACCAATACCCATAAAGGCGATCAGTGTAGCAAAGGCTGTCGCCAGTACGGCGGCAGGGAGACGCTTTGACATGATGAAGACACTCCTTTTTATTTCGGTATCCGAAACATATAGAACAATATAAAGTATATCATAAACTAACACTATTGTGGCGATATGACGTACTCTATCCACGTAGCGATCGCTCCTGCGATGATGGCAAGTGAAAAAAATGACAGCAAAGCAATAGAAGAAAACTCGCGTTTTTTCCACAAGATAGGGAAAATTGGTTCTGTAAGGATCATGGCAAGTAAACCTGGCATGATATAACTCAAAAAAGCTGACATGGATGATTCACCTCTGACGGATGTATGTTCAGTCACTTCCATAGGGAGCGCGTTGTTTTCCAAAGTTACTAATTTGTACATCGTAGTACACAGTAAAGCGGGCTTCATTAAAGTGTTTAGTATAGTTAAATTTTTTCCAATCATTTTCCGTTAAAAATCTCCATTTAATCGCATAGGCAAGTCCGAATGGATCGCCTTTAAACTCCGTTTGACAACGTTTAATTAAATCAATGGTTTCTTGTTCAAAGCTGTGGTTAAACTGTTTCTCTAATTTGTGACGCAATGTGACATCTTGAACGTAGTTTAATTCAGCCGTCGAACTATCCAGTGTTGCATCAAGTGGGACATTGATGATAAAGTGCAATCGCCCTTTGTCTAAATGGGCACTGACTCGCGGAGATAAAAATTGATGTATGAGCAGTGTATTGCGCCGCTCTTTATGGATGGGATCACGCAAACCGACGAGAAACGTTTTTACTTCATGTTTTAGCATGAGTAAGATGCGAGCTTCTTGTCCAGTCAACCTCCCTGCAGCACGGTCTGCGCGGTATATTTCTGCACCAGCAAACTCGACTTTGTCGTCGCCTCCTTGACGTGAAAATTGCCCAGCTTCGCGGTTGACATCTTCTCCAGCCATTTTGCTAAGAGGTGCCGGTTTATTGATCGCAACAAGTGCAGTATAGGCAAGACGATCGCCGCTCTCATTTGCAACTAAAAAATCGTTTAAAGTTTCGACAGGCATAAGTCCAGTAAAGGAGTGCTGGTTGCGCATATTTTCGATAAAGTCAAGACTAGTTGAGCCCAGTTTGCTGCGATTGGCACGGATGGTAGTATTTGCAGATTCGATGCTTGTGATGAGCATAATGTCGCGCCGATAGGTACGTGAGCGCACCATTCCTTCTAATACTCGTGCCACGTCGTTCTTCTTTCCGAATTTTTCTCCGATCATGGTTACTTTTAACTGTTGTGATGTGATCATGCGATCAGTTGTCACATTGGCGATGTTTTCTGCTACGCCAAATGAAGGTGCTTCAAATGTGGTAATGAGTGGTGCACCATGTACCTTTGGCGCTTCCGTCGTAGGCGTAAAGTATTGGTAGGTGATTTTTAGGTTATCATGTTTTCCCTCATCGATGCCTAGAACAGTGACAAAAGCTAAGCTCTCTAATTCATGATTGTCCCAGCATCCTGTGAGTAAAAGTGTCGTGAGACTAGTAACGGCCATTAAGCGTATGATGGATGACTTGACATGACTACGTTTGTGGTTGTGGATTGGTTTCTTTTTTACTTTTCTTTTGTCCACTTGTAGGTGGTTTGTGTGCATGATATTTACCCCTCCATTTCTTCCAGTAGGCCACAATCAACAATAAAATTGGAATACCCCCATAGAGGAGGATGCCGCGTTTTTCTAAAACGATGTCTTTAAAATCAATGGCATCTGATAATGTCGCGGGTAGAATGGCTATATAAAACACCATTGCGCCGATCGATGGTGCAAATCGCCGATAGTTGTGTGCACGCGCGATGCTCCCTGCCATGAGTGAGAGGATATACATCAGAAGGCTAAGGCGTGCAAATGTAACGACAAGCCATGTAACGGCATAGATCGCCTCGATATGTTGAATAAAGCGTCCAAAGTAGATGAGTTTCACCATTTCAAGAAATGGGAAAAAGAGCATATCGTTATTTGGATAGGGAAAGATCATTTGATTGATTAAAAGAGCTATTACGCCAAGCACAATGGATAAACTAGAAGTAAGATAAAAGGTGCGACGATAGCTTACGTAACTACGGACATAAGGGCGCAGCATAAGAAATACAAGATACTCACCAAAATACCCTGTATGTTGCACGCCATTTTTTATGAGGGTGGGTAATCCTGGTCCTAAGACAGGCGGCAAATAGGAAATATGAGTTAGCTTGGAAGATACAAAAATTAACGTGAGTAACATGAACATAAACACAGTGAACATGAGTAGATTAAAACGTGCCAATACTTCGATCCCATAATATACAGGGATAATCACAGCTATGATCGTTATGAATAAAATAACCATGGGCGGTGTGGTAGGTAAAAAGGCTACTCGAATCTGATCTAGGTCGTATCGCACATTCATCGAAAAATCTAATAACAAAGAAATGAACAAGATGAGACAGCATAAAGAACCAATGATGGGCCCGAGTGTCTCGTAAAATAAATCGACTAGATTTTTCTGTTGATCGTGCATAAGTGGTAATAGGAGTGCGATGAGCCCAATCATTAATCCTTCACTGATGATGAGAAGTAATTCTGCTGCATTATGACCCCAGTGAATTAAAATCAGCAAGGATGAGTCAAACCCTTTACCCATGATGATGATTGTCATCAGCGCCAGAAGTTGTGAAGGACTAATGTGACCGTCTTTAATCACAGCTAAATCCCCTTTGTTTTTGAGCGCCACGGGCGTGGTTTACGCCATGGTCTGCTGCTTTGTTGATTCGAGGTATCGGCAGTTGAACTTGCATTTTGCATTTGATCTGATGAATTACTTGCTCCAGTAAAGGATGACTGTGAGTTGGTTTGCGAAGCTGTATCTTGTGTGCTTGAACCTTGTTGAGAAGTACCTTGTTGAGAAGTACCTTGTTGAGAAGTACCTTGTTGAGAAGTACCTTGTTGAGAAGTACTTTCTGGCGCTTCCGTTCCTTGGCTTGCAGTGTCTTGCATAGGCTGCGCTGGTTTCGATTGATCATTGTTTCCCTCTGCCATTTTGTCTGTGGTGGCATTATTACTTGCGCTAATATGTGATTGGTTAATCACTTCCGACGATGACTTTGCACCTGTATCCGGTTGTGCATCAGGTGAATCGCCACCCATATCATCTTTCTTTTGAATCTCTGGATTCTCTACAGGTAAGGAGCGCAATGATCCCGGGCGAGAAGAGTATGCGAGCACTGTTTTACGAAAAAATCCTTCTTCTTTACTGCGCAGTGGTGCAATTGGTGTGAGATAAGGTACTCCTACGGATTGCAGTGAACTCATGTATACAGTCATGACGCTAAACAGAACTGCAATTCCAAAAAAACCTAAAATGAAACTGATTAGAGTATACGAGTACCGTAAAATGCGAAACGCATAGCCAATAGATTGATTGGGGATCGCAAAAGAGCCAAGACCCGTTAGAGCCACGACAATGACAACGACTGGACTGACTAGATTGGCATCCACTGCAGATTGACCGAGAATCAGTGCTCCAACGATTCCAATTGTAGAACCGATGACGTGGGGTACTCGTATACTTGCTTCTCGAATCAACTCAAATGCCAATTCGAGAATGAGAACCTCGACAACTGTCGGGAATGGCAAATTTTGTCTAGATACAGTCATTGCTAGCAATAAGTCAGACGGAATCATTTCTTGTTGAAAATTAGTAAGTCCCACATATAATGCAGGTAATACTAGTGCCACAAAGAGTGCCAGTAGTCGTATCATGCGCAAAAAATTCGCATACCAAGGGCGTAAATTAGGATCTTCTGCCGTCGCTAACTGCATCCAAAAAGTAGCTGGCCCTATAATTGCCATTGGGAGATTGTCGATGAGAACGGCTACTTGTCCTTGTGCGATGGAGCGTGTGGTGATGTCTGGACGTTCGGTGTAGATCAGTGTTGGAAAGATTGAACGCCAGTGGTCTTCTAAATGCTGTTCGACCATTCCAGGAATCACATGTGCAATTGGACCAATATTTGTAATGCGTCGATGCATTTCAGACAGTAGTCGCGGGTTTGTGACATGTGCCATCGAGCATACGCACAGGCGAGTGCGTGCCAAATCGCGCAAAGTGACCATCTCCATGACCAGGTCAGGACATCGTAAAATGCGGCGCAGTTGTGACATATTGCTCTCAATGCTCTCAGTAAACGCTTCTTGTGATCCGCGAATCACCGTCTCATTAATTGGTGTAGAGATGGAGCGGGCGTGGAATTTTGAAAAAGAGCACACTAATGCTTGGGCCATACCCATTAAAATAATAACGTTACCTTCGATGACTGCGTTTGCGAGTGTGTGAACATTGTCCACAAGGGCATAGTTGCGTGCAGGTAAGCGCTCCGATAGATCTTCCATGCGATGTAGTTCGAAATCTATGTTGACGACAGTAGTAAGAATGAAGTTTTCGAATTCTTTCGTATCGATGGCAACTTGCGAAAAAACAGTAACGACTTTTTGATGCGCTTTCGTATAATGGGTAACAAATTGTATATCGCCGTTGCGTGGATAGTGTAAAAGCCGTTGTAAATATTCAACTTGCTCAGAAAAAGTGAGTGGTAGATAGTGGGTTTTCACATCATCATCAAGATGACGCATAATATTTTCATTTGACCCACGCTCTTCGCCCACTTGTTTTTCTCGCCTTTGGATGATGCTCATGCGCTTAATATCGTTAATGGATACAGTCTGGTTAGCTTGTTGTTGCTGATTAGCCTGTTGTTGCTTGTTAGCTTGTTGTTGCTGGTTAGCCTGTTGTTGCTGGTTAGCTTGTTGCTGCTGGCTTGCTTGTGGTTGCTGGTTAGCTTGTGGTTGCTGGTTAGCTTGTGGTTGCTGGTTAGCTTGTGGTTGCTGATTAGCCTGTTGTTGTTGGTTCGCCTGTTGTTCGTCTGTGTTTTGAACACCCTCGCGGTGAGTCGCAGAGGGACTTAAGCTAAAGCGGGTGCGGTATGTTGTATCACGCTCAGCTAAATCTACTATCCAGTCGAGTGTACCTTTAATAAAGCCCACTGTGCGCCCTCCTCGTGAGAATGTACTTCTCGTCTTATACATGTTATCGTTCCCCAATTTGTGGTTGAGCTATGTATAAGGCATGGGAAAAAATAGGACATCCGCACACCACCATACCATTTCGGACAAAAGCGCATAGAATAGTTTGACGTGTCAATGATCATCACGTTGTTTGTTGGTTAAGGGAGGGGGGACTTTGAATGAATGGATACGATCGTTTACTAAGGGGACGAAAGTAGACCTGTATTCCCGATTTCTCGCAGTAAAGTCAATACACTATGGGATTGATTTACTTACAGCAGCACTGATTTTAACGGGTCAATTACAGCCTGTGGGTATGTTTGTTGTACCGGAAGGATTTATGCTCTCTTTTTCAGGACCGATCATAGGAGCCACGGAAATTACCACCACCACTACGGGTGCCGCTTTTGTGATGGATGGTCTTGAGGTGATTACTGCGGTGCTGCTAATTGCACAAGTGTTTGGGACGACAGGGATCTATGTAACCTCTCATCGTTTTTCAATCGTAGTGGCAGGCCCACCTTTTGGCAGTAAGCCTTCTGTTGCCAATCTACCAGGTGTACCTGCATCGATTCTTAACCAATATGAAACGATGACCATGAAACATTTTGGTCTTATCAAAACGGGAGGAAAGATAAAAAAATCAGGTCGGCCCCCTATTCCAAAATCGAAACGCACACGGAAGCGAAAGAGAGGAAGGGGAGTGACATAGAGGAGGGTCGGTATTGAGCAAAGGTAAATGGAAGTTGAGTGAAGGTGCCACATTTTATCTCTTAGCGTTTCTTGCCGTGTTCTTCTTCTTTTTCACCCGTCCTGCGCCAGCAAATGATGATGAAGGAAAAGAATCTAGCGCCAACACGGCGCAAACGTAGCACTTACAAAATATCAAGATACGTGCAGGTATAGCCCAGTTGGTTAAGTGAGAACGACAAACGCGATAGCCAGTTCTTTTGTGTGAGACAAGCTTACGTGAAACTGAGTGAGTTGATAGCTTTGTGCCACTTGCTGTGCTTGTCCATGCAACAAGAGACATGGGGCACCTGACGCGTGTGATAGTGTTTCAATCTCTAAAAATGCAATCCCTTTTTCGCGTGATTGAGCAGAACACATGCGGTTTGCATCGATGGAGTAAAGGGCTTTAATGACAGCTTCTTTTACAGCAAAGCGCCCGGCCAGCAGTTCGTTCCTTCGAGTTAACGTTACATGCTGTGTTAAAGCATATTCATGGTGCGTATAGATGCGCTCACAAAATCTAGGCCGTAAAGACAGACGACCAATTCGTGCGATCTCTACTATATCAACGCCAGTTACCATGTAGTCACACCTTTTAACGTAGGATTGGTTACTATCATGTTGGCCATGAGGTCAACATGATAGTATGAAGTGAACGATAGCATACGGAGGATAAGTTGACAAATGATCTATGAGTCGATAAGATATAATCTGTTAAGCGGTCATGGCGGAATTGGCAGACGCGCAAGATTCAGGTTCTTGTGGGGGTAACCCCGTGGAGGTTCAAGTCCTCTTGACCGCATTTGAAAACGTATATGTGATATAGGAAATAGACCTTCGGGATTAACCCGAGGGTCTTTTCTTTATCTGTTGAGTACAGTGCTGTGCAACCATGTGGGACGTGTTAGACATATTTCTACTGAGATTCGGAGATAATGCTCTGGTAGAGTTTGTTTTGTACTAGGGGAGGGTATGTATTGATGGATCACGTGCTATTGATTGCGCCTGCAACGCGTGAAGAGCAAGGAATAGTCACTCGTTTGCGTCGTTATGAGAGCGCCTTTCGTACGTGTGGCTTAACAACGACGGCAATGGCCCCACTACAGGAAGAAATATTTTATAGTGTAGGATCATGGGTACATCTGATCGATCCAGTAGGTGTTGTCATGCAGTGGATGAACGAACAAACCTGTGATGTAGAAACATTTCTTGTGTGGATGCGATCACACAAAGGGATCAGCGTGACACTGACAAGTTTCAAAAATACTCTTTATGATCACAAATATGGGCAAAGTTCTCACATGGATGTTTTTTTAAAGGCTATTTTTAGCGAAGCGCGTGTGATTTTTGTAACTAGCAGAAAGTTGGCCAAACAATGGGTTTTGTTTGATCCGCGCATAGAACTTAAATTAGAAGAACTGCCTGTTGGTATTGAAATAGAGGAATTTGTACAGTCTTCAGTAGGTGCTAAAGACGATGGTGAGATACTCGAAAGACAAGATGCAACGAAACGGCGTATTGCATATGCAATCGCTAAAAAAAAGATGGTGTTGTTTGCAGGACGTTTAGATGCAACGCAATCATTGCCAGTCTTTATAGAAACAGTAGACAGACTACAGCAAATACGTCCTGATGTGCGTGGAGTAGTAGTGGGCCCCATTGGTGATGTAGAGGTAGCAAGAAATTGGATAGAACAGATGGAAAGAGCAGGCATTGCATATATTGGTGCAGTCGATCGCGCATGGATGCCTGTGCTCTATGAAATGTCAACGGTCGTTGTGGATTCAAGCCAGAGCGTTGAAGTATCTGCATCGATTTATGAAGCGATGTGGTTTAAAAAACCTGTACTTGTGCATCAACGAACACTTTCTCCCCATGCACTGCCGAGTGACGCAGTCTATGTATACGAATCTGTGGAGGATGCAGTGGACATCTTATCGCGTATTGTTGACGGAAGCATGGATATATCAGCACACATTGCCTGTGCCACGCGTTTTATAGAATCGGTAGCCATGATCAACGCGGAAGGGCTAGCTGTCATAAAGCGCATTCTTCACGAGGTTGCACTCGTGGAGGGATGCGAAAGTGTGAGTTAGGGATGATCAGATAACGAGTGAATCGTGGTAAGATGCAGATGGTGAACGCAAGTTTGCGAACGCCATCTGTTATTTTTGTCTGACAATATAGGTATCTGTAGGGGGATTATGATGGATGTACTCATTTCAATTGAAGAGGCAAGTCGTCGGTTGCAGGAAGCGGCTACAGTGTGTCAAGTAGAACAAGTGGCGCTCGATCGTGCCTTAGGGCGTGTGGTAGCAGTTGATGTGCAAGCGTTATTAGACGTTCCACATTTTGATCGAGCGATGCTAGACGGATTCGCTGTGAAGGCGGCCGACATTGTGGCAGCTACTAAAGATCAGCCGGTTGAACTACGAGTCTTAGAGACTGTCGGTGCAGGGCATGTTCCGCATGTTCATGTGGAGGCTGGGACAGCCGTGCGTACAATGACAGGTGCACCTATTGTCACAGGAGCAGATGCTATCGTAAGAATCGAATATGCAGAAGAGTTGACTCGTGACAATGAGCGGATTGTGCGTATCTATCGTGCAGTAGATGAACATGAGGCGATTCAAGAACGAGGTCATGATATCCTGGCAGGACACACTTTGCTCACGTCAGGCACGGTTTTGCAGCCGATGGAAATCGCAGTACTTGCGGCGCACGGCTATCATACTGTGACCGTTACGCGTCAACCTAGAGTGGCTATCGTAGCAACGGGCAGCGAAGTGGTACCACTTGGACAAGCGCTTCAACTTGGTCAACTCTATAACAGCAATACTCCAATGCTCACGGCGCTTGTTACACAAGCAGGTGCACAGGCAATCTCCTTTTCACCTGCAAGCGATCATAAGGAGGAGTTAACGGAGCGATTTATGGAAGCCCTTAAAACTTGTGATATTCTTGTGACAACGGGTGGAGTTTCTGTTGGGGATTACGATTTAACACCTTCTATTCTTGAAGCAATTGGTGTGAAGCGGTTATTTTGGGGGGTTTGGATGCGTCCAGGTACCCCTGTTTATGCAGGAACGTTTGACGGGCGTCTAGTATTAGCGCTATCGGGTAATCCTGCTGCCGCATTTATCAATGCGATCGTTTTCTTAGTTCCTCTTTTACGAGTACTATCAGGTCAAAAAAACGAACAAGTAGACGTTAAGGCTCGATTAAAAAATCCTCCACAAAAAAGGCGTGTTAAACACACTCGTTTTTTTGCGGGACAGCTTATTTTTATAGAAAATGAACTATGGATTGATGTGAGTGGCGAACATTCTTCTGGTGTCATGACTAATTTTATAGGGAAAATGGCGCTAGCACAAATTGGCGGAGAAGATGAATTGCGAGAAGGAGAACTTGTTTCCGTAATTCTTTTGTAAGCATGTGAGGTATGATTCGAACTCCTAGGGTGACAATGGTAATACATAAGCGCTTGCGCTTGACGACATCTTAGGAGATTACCTGATGATTTCTGCAAGGCATTTTTGGCCGCGTTATTTAATAGCAAGCATGATTAGTGTGAGTGTAACACTTCTAGTTTTTCGCATGACGTTACTCGCTTTTGATTGGTCATATGAGTCAGCGACTATTTTTGCAGCGTGTATTGCGATGCCGATTAATTGGTTGGCTGGTGAACAGCTAACGTGGATGACTACAGTTTCACGAAAAATGCGCGCATTACGATACTATCTCGTTTATACCATGGGTCTGTGTATAGAGGTAGCGGGTGTTCATTTATTTGGTCACATGCTTGGATGTACACCGCACATAGCGAATGCCTCTGCAGTATTTAGCAGTATGTTATTTACAGGTCCTATGAACCACTTGTGGATATGGTCGGGAAGCGTAGGACAAGATCGTAGAGAATGGCAAACCAAATGAAATTATATTACTCATCAGTGACACGAAATAGTCGTGCGAGAGGTAAAAAAGCAGGTAGTAAGAAAACAGATGTGGCTAGTATGGCAATAGTTACGACAAGGTCGATGTAATGGCTATGTGCCATATGAGTACGAAGCAGTTCACTTGCAAAAAGTGCTGGAATGACTCCGGTTTGTCGATTACATGCACAAAATCCTGCTTCACGAAGTGGAAAGTCTCGAACAAGTACACCTTTAACTGCCAATACGGAGAGCGGCCGCGCCACAGTAATCAGAAGTATTGCAGTGACGACGGCATAAAGCCATTCTTGTAGTGACGCATGTAATGGGAATGACAATCCCAACGAAAGAAATAGGTAACTGCGCACTGCAAATAAAATGATTGGTAATGCGGAGTGATTGTCACTTTGTACTACAGTAGTGTGGTTTATAGGCACGCGCTGTGGAGCCGTAGAATGAGTTTGGACTAGTGGTTGTGTCATAAACCCCATGAAGAAAGCCATTAAAAAAGGGCTGCTGTGTAAGATGGAGCTAGTCAAGCTTGTGAAGATAAAGATGCTAAGGACACGTAATGACAGAGAATCTATCTGTATGCGTGTTGCAGATGGTTGCTGATGTCGATAAAAAAACAGAGATGATGTCGACTGAATTTTTTTTATCAAATAGCTAAGTAGCATACTTGCAAAAATGGCGCTACCAACTTGCCATAGCAAAAGAAGTACGGCTGTAGTAAGAGATGCATGTGGTGTTAGCGCTGTAAGCAGACTGGTTGCAAGCAGTGCTGAGACGGGATCATTTAGTGCAGATTCTGCGATGAGCAGTTCTTTCATGCGTGCCTGTAGGGATACTACATCAAGTAGTGAGATCAATACAGTTGGATCTGTGCCAGCAAGTATTGCACCGATGAGTATATCGACTGCCAAGGGTAGATGTGCAACAGAGAAAGTAAACAGCAAAATGCCTAGCATCAGCGCACTAACTAGCACGCCAAGTACTGCAAGTAAAGCGACAGGCTTCCATATCAAGCGCATGGTCTGATGTGTTAATTCTGCACCGCCATAAAAAATGAGCAGCGATGCGGCCATTGTGAGCCAAAAGCGATGAGTGATCGTTAGTACGAGCGTATGAAGTGATGGAAACAGGATATTTGAGATGACACCAAGCAAGAGAAGGACTGCGACATCAGGTATAAAATAACGTCTAAACCACGGCAATCGCGGGATGAAAAAAGCGATGGTACTTAGTACAGTTATGCTAAGAAGCGCAGTCATAGACGCAGAAATCACATGTATCAGTCCAATCATATATTATAGCGGGTCTTCTTGATACATCCATGAAGGATGAGGTGTATCTTCTGTCATGTGTGCTGTTTGTTGCTGCGTATCACCATTTTTTTGTTCAAGATGGCTGAATTTTTTTGTGTAATCGTTCGTATTAGCAGGGAACCATTTGATTTCAATACTGGGTTGGCCTGTATAATCTGGTTGATTGGATACGAGTTGCTCCTTCGGTATGGTAAAGCGGCCAACCTTCAGTGTTGTCGCTTGTGGGTTTGATGTATAGAACGTGATTCCACGTAGCTGCTCCAAAGTTGGGCGATAGTAGCCTAGCACAGGATCGCGAATTTGGTCAATGACGATGGTAGTCATTCCGTTTTTAATATAGCTATGTATATGGATGTATTGCTGTATTTCGTTATATTGTAGTAGTCTGCTTGTTCGAGTAACAAGGATATGACCGTGCTGGTACTCCTGTTTTAACCGTAAGAGTGCTGTGAGGTTGTCTCCATAAAAAGGAGGATAGCTTGGATTACCACCTAAGTGTTGTGCGATACATACATACTCATGTTTTTTCTCTACTTCATGTAAATGCGCAATTGATAGCTGGCGGCTTAAGAATCTTGGATTCCAATTCCAAAGAACACCGTGAGAAGTCGTATAACCATCGTCTGTATAACGATGGAATCCAAAGCAACGATATCCATCACGCAACTTAATTGGGTAGATCAAACTATCACGACCAAAATGATCATCTCTTCCTGTCCAAATAAACTGAACACCAGCACTCCTTGCAAGATCTGCAATATAGTAGGGCGATGAGGGTAGATCTCCTTGTTGATAAGAGGATTTGATATTTCCGAAATTGCCTACATTACTTTCATTGCCATGGTTAATCCAGACGCGATACAACAGGTTATTTTCCTTGATAGCATTGACCGCTGCTTGTGCAAAAACGCGGTGAAATAACGTATCCTTTTTATTTAGTAATGAAAAATCGCCAAATCCGTGTAGTGAATCAATCCAACCAACTTTACTATAGTAAATAATGGGTGATGCATCGTGAAGATCGCTCGTTGATAAGCGATAAAAATAGCTCATCTGATCTTGCCAAGTAATGTGTTTATGAGCATCTAGGTAACCTGGACGATCATTTCCCACAAAGAAAAAACAGGAGTCACTGATATCAAGACCAAGGCCTGTGCCCATGATCGTCTTTTCGTTGGTGTTTAAAAAGCGGTGAATGATGTTAAATTTGTCGAGCGTTAGTCCATCTGCATCTGATGTAATGGCTAACATCGCATCATAGGGATAAGGGAATTTTCTTAATGCAATAAATGATGGGATTACAGGATACACAATGTTTTGTACGACATGTATTCCATGTTGTTTTCGCCCTTCTGATGCATGTACTGCACGGTGTCCAAATGCCTGTTTATGATGTAGTGATAGGTATGAAAAAAGTTGTTTTTGCACACTTGGAAAGAGGGTCAAATCGATGAAGACCATTCCAGTAAGCAGTGCGATCGTGCCTGTGACCATGCGCCGTATGCTCACCGTATGTGTCCTCCTTCAGAGATATTTTGTTGTTTAGTATGCGCGGCTATCATGTTCACTATCACATGAAGACGCCTATAGGCAGATTACATTGGACAAATACTTTTATTGTGGTATAATACATTTTGTTCGCTTGGAGAGGTGGCCGAGTGGTTGAAGGCACTCGTCTTGAAAACGAGCAACGGCTAAGAACCGTTCGTGGGTTCGAATCCCACCCTCTCCGCCAATATGGGTAGTTATCTTGTACGTTAAAGATAACTACCCATTTTATTGTGCTATCATAAGAGAGATCTTACAGAGAAGATTCAGAGTGTCAGGAGGTATTACGATGAAAGATTTAAATGGAAAAGTAGCATTGGTTACTGGTGGTGGTCGTGGGATTGGAGCTGCAACGTGTGCATTGCTTGCAGAACGTGGTGCAAAGGTGGCTGTCAACTATGTTGGCAATCAAGCGAGTGCACAAGAAGTAGTCACTACCATTCAAAGTCATGGAGGCGCTGCGTTTGCTGTACAGGCTGACGTGCGTGACGCTTTGCAAGTGGAACACATGGTAGAGCAAGTCGTAAGAACATGGGGCACAATCGATATTCTCGTCAATAACGCCAATATGTCATTTGCTATGAAGCCGCTCGCTGAAATGACTTGGGAAGAATTTTCGCAAAAGCTAAATGACGAGATGAGTGCAGCATTCCTTCTTACACAGCATGTGACGAGAAAGATGGTGGAACATCAATACGGACGTATCGTTTATATTGCAAGTGGTCTTGCCAAGCGTCCAGGACTACGAATGGCTGCACACGGAACTGCAAAAGCTGCATTAACACAGTTTGCACGCTATGTAGCACAAGAGTATGGGCCTTTTGGAATCACAGCCAATGTCATTTCACCTGGTCTTGTGATGACGGATGCAACACGTTTTCAACCACAAGAGTATGTCATGCGAACAGCAGACATGACTCCCCTTGAACATGTAGCAACACCTGAAGATGTGGCGCATGCCATTGCTATGTATGTGGGTGAGGATACGCGGTTTGTGACTGGGACGTACATACCTGTTAATGGCGGCTTATCTATGGAGTAGATGTTTACTTAAGTCTAGTAAATCCGCGTTTTGAAATCATTGTCGTCATCTCCAGGTTGATTTCAGGACTTCTATTGTATTATGGTAGCAAGGTTAGAGAATACGCCTTTGAAAGGACGGCTGGTCAACGTGTCATTCTTGCAAGGGCTTTGGAATGGACTCTTATCGGGATGGATTGCAATTGGAACGCATCTCTTCCCGCATACGATTCATCCAATGCTAGTTCATTTTCCTATTGCATTACTCTATCTCGCTTTATTGGTCGAGATCATTCGATTTGTGACAAAAAGCAGAGGCGATCGATTTTTTGATCGCGCTAGTTTTTGGATTCTGACGTTGTCGCTGTTTGCGTTAGTGGCCACTGCACTTGCAGGGATTCTCGCAGAACAGTATGTAAGGTTTACACCTACGACATCGGCACTACTTTCTGCGCATCAAAGGGATGCTGTATTGACAGGTGTTTTTGCGCTTGCTGCGTGGGTTGTACGCGTCATTAAGAAATATCCGATGCGTGAAGTGAAGGGCAGAGAACAAGGTTGGTCTTTGTTTAAAACTGGAAGAGGAAAGTCGTCATTACTTTCAACCTTGTTATTATTAGGTGCTGTGATCATGGTAAGTATCACGGGATCGCTCGGTGGATCCATGGTGTATCACTATGGTGTAGGCACGCCAAGTACGTTAAAACCGCAGTATGCAGCAGCCCTATCTGCAAAGTATCCACAAGGGCATGAAAGGTAAATAGTGCAGAGAATCATGTTTTCTATGGCAATCGCCTATACGAGCTAAAATTTCAGCTCGTATAGGCGATTGCCATGTGTATGTAGTTGATGCTCATCGATCATTCTAAACGAACATCGAAACGACATAGGTCTTCTACTGTCTCTCTTTTGACTATAGTACGTGCTGTGCCGTCTTTGACAAGGATGGCTGCAGGGTTTGGGATGCGATTATAGTGACTTGCCATCGAATAATTGTAGGCACCGGTACAGGTAATAGCGAGCAGATCTCCGGGGTGTGATTGTGGTAAAGGTGCATCCCAGATTAGCATATCTCCACTTTCACAGCATTTTCCTGCGATTGCAATGCTTTCTGTTGGTTGTTCATGCATGCGCATAGCTAATGCCGCTTCATACTTTGCTCCATATAGAGCGAGACGAGGGTTATCTGTCATGCCCCCATCGACTGCGACATAGGTGCGAACGTGGGGGATTTCTTTGCGGCTTCCCACTGTGTAGAGTGTGGTTCCTGCTTGCGCAACGATGCTACGTCCAGGTTCTAGCATGAGCAGTGGTAAATCCATACCATGTGTCAAAAAAGCTTCTTTTGTAACTGCAATTAACTCTTCTGTAAGCGTTTCAATGGGAGTGGGGGTATCTTCTTCTGTATATCGTACACCAAGCCCTCCACCTAAATTGAGCACATGCAAATGCAACTCGTAGTTTTGCAAGAGCCACGCATATTGTTCCGCAAGTCTGTGGGCAGCTAGTCGGAATCCTTCCACATCAAAAATTTGCGATCCAATATGCGAATGAAGGCCCACAAGTTGTAATTCTTTATGTTCTTTTACTTGTTTAACTGCTTGTTGTACTTGACCACTTTTTAAATCAAATCCAAATTTAGAATCTTGTTGTCCTGTAGAAATAAACTCGTGTGTATGAGCCTCTACGCCCGGTGCTACACGCAAGAGAATATCCATAGAGCGGTTTTGCTCATGCAAAATAGAGGCCAGAAGATCAATTTCATAAAAATTATCAACAACAATCAGCCCGACGCCAACTTCAACTGCATAGCGCAACTCATGGTCACTCTTATTATTGCCGTTCATGCACATATGGCTTGGATGAATTCCGGCGCGTATCGCAGTATATAATTCTCCTTCAGAGACAATATCAAGCCATAGACCTTCCGAATCAGCTAGTTGACACATGCCTATTGTGCAAAATGCTTTACATGCATAAGCAATCCGATGAGGTAGATGAGCGCGTTCAAAAGGTCTTTTATATGCACGCATTTGTTCTCTAATAAAATCCTCATCGTAAACATAGAGAGGTGTGCCATACGTTTCTGTAAGTTGTGATACTGGACAACCTCCAATGGATAGCTCTCCATTTTCTGTTATTTTACTGGTTCCATACAGTTGCATTGATAAGCCCCTCTCGTCATCGTGCGTTTGTGCAAGGATACACCCTGTGAGGGTGGATGTCATCGTATCGTATGCAAAAACCAGCAATTTGATTGTGTGATTTATATTGAAAAGCATTCATACAGAATAAATATACTTAAATTAGATTAAATATGCAATACGATGACTGTGGTTTTAGCGTGGCAACAAGAACGATAATAAATGTAAAAAATAGGCTATTTTATAGGTGTGTGTCATTTGAGGATAGCAGCGCTGGTTCATACGTTGAAGTATGGCTAACTGAGAGAGGGGGATGTTCAATGTACGGGGTATTTGGAGCGTATACACAGTGGGCAGTTGTTTTCCTTATTATCTTTGTACTATTTTTCCTATTAGTACCGGCTTATCGTGAGGTATGTCAGACAGTTCCAGTAGCGTAGTAAATAGTAGATGAACTTATTGTGATACGTGACTGGGTATTGATTGGTCACGAAGTCATCTTGATAAGAAGTGTAATCAAGGAGGTGACAATGTACATGAACACACTTGATCCGCGGTTGCTTCATGTTTTTCGTGCAAAAATGGCGAATCCAGTATACTGGCGGCGCGTGCATAGTTGTTTGCGCGCACTACCACCAGATGCGGTGGCAACACCGGATGGATGTGCTGGCCTAGTAGATCATTTATGTGGTGTGCTCGGGGTATCGATTACTCCTGCACAACGAGCAGGAGCCATTCAATGGTTAGCAGCACAGCGTTTAAATCCGCAAAACCCGAATCATCACTGGCGTATGTGGCATTATGTATACGGATAAATAAAAAGGGGCGCATATGCCCCCTTTTTTTATGAGGGGAAGTTGATCTTGCTTAGTAATAATATTAACGATGACGTTTAGTGGAATGGTGTTTTGTGGTATGTTTACGAAGGTGACCTGCAATTTCTAATAACCGGTGGTCAAGGTCACTTTGAACGTGACCGATTTCACGATGGAGAGACTCTAAATGATGGATTTTTCGTTTGGCTTCTAACAGTTCTTTATATAAAAGATCATATGAACCTTTAGATTTTGGAGTGACAGTTGAAAGAACTTGCGAATGCTGAGTAGTAGAACGAGCTCTTTTTTTCCGAGTCGCTGGAAGCGGTGCAAGTAAAGGCGTTGTTGGATGATGGTTAGAATTAGTGATGCTTTCTGTAAGATGGGGCATCGTGACTGGTTCTGTTTGTATCCGTTTTTCATTTTCTAACAATGTCTGAGTTCGCGCATCGATATATGCTTTGACAATCATGGGTACCCAGCGGAGTTTTGAAAGTTTCTTCACATGTATTCGACCCCTCTTTACTTGCCCTTATATGGTCATTATGATATGCAGAAGATCGACTAGTCGTCTCTGACTTTTATGAGATTGTTTACTGAATGATATAATGACTAATACAGTATAATGTGATAATCTGTAATGGTAGGAGGAATCGTATGACGAAACGACAGTTATGGCTCGCATTTGCCTTTGTAACAACATCGACTTTTATGGTCAATGTGGATAGCAGTATTGTCAATGTTGCTTTGCCTACTTTAGCGCATCAATTTCATCTAGGTGTTGCATCATTGCAGTGGGTTGTGACTATGTATCTTCTAGTGATTACAGCCATTCTCCCGATTGTTGCCAAGTTAGCTGATGTATTGGGGCGGCGGCGTATTTTTGCAATTGGTCTCGCCATCTTTATCGTGAGCTCACTTGCGTGTGGATTATCACAGCATTTTTGGGAACTGGTTGCGGCGCGCGGGGTGCAAGGCATTGGGGGTTCGATTATGCAAGCCAATGTCATGTCGATTGTCACGCTTATGTTTCCAGAAGATATGCGCGGTAGAGCGCTTGGCACGATTGGGAGCGTAGTTGCAGGTGGAACGCTCATGGGGCCTATTTTGGGTGGGCTATTGATCGCGTGGTTTGGATGGCCAAGCATTTTCTTTGTCAATGTACCAGTTGGGATCATAGGAATCATTGGCGTGTTACGCTATGTGCCCAAATTTCCAGGTAAACCTTTGCGACGGCGATTTGATACTTTAGGCGGGGGATTATTCGCAGCCTTTGTTGTAGTTTTTTTAACGCTGTTTGCAGATCTGTCACATTCTGCAGTATCCTTAAAAGATGGAATACTTGCGATAGCCTCGGTGGCGTTGTTATATGCTTTTATTCGCGTCGAATTACGTCGCGAAGAACCATTGGTTGTTTTATCCGTCTTTCGTCGTCCGCTGTTTAGTGCAGCGATGGGTGCAGGTCTTTTATATTGGATTCTCATGTTATTCCCGGCCTTTTTAATGCCTCTTTATTTGCAGGAAATATTGCATGTACCCGTATGGGAGATTGGATTACTGATGGTACCGCAAAGTGTTGCAATGCTTATCGTTTCGCCAATAGGCGGCTATTTTAGCGATCGGTATGGCACGATTGGCCCGGCAACTGTGGGGATGGTGTTGTTTGTCGCAGCGGATCTTTTATTTACTCGACTCGGTGCGCATACAAGCATTTTATTTGCGATTGGAGCAATGACACTGCAAGGAATCGCAGCTGGCATGTTTAGCTCTCCAAATAACGCAGAAATTTTTAATCGAGCAGATGCGGAGTTAACGGGGATCGTGGGAGGGTTGATTGCCTCCGAACGCAATTTTGGTCGTTCACTTGGTGTTACTTCTGCGGCTCTTGCTCTATCGCTTGGCATTGAAATGTTCGGAAGTCACAGCCGTGGACATGATGTTGCCATGAGATTAGTTCCTAGTCACGTCTTTACTTCTGCTTTTGATTTTGCATTTTGGGTCGCTACAGGAATTGCCATTATAGCGATCGTACTCGTAGTATTACCGCATTTTTTGCGGCACAAAATAGCACAAGAATTAACTATGATAAAAGGAGAGTGACCTTTACGGAGAGCTTATCGGCAGATTCGAAACAAAAACGTCAAACAGGCAAGCACCTACCAGCATTCCTTTTACTATTGATCGCAAAACATAAAGGACACGGTGGAGCACTCATGGCAGAGCTGAGTGAATTATTACCTGATTGGACCATTGATAGCGGTGGGATTTACCGTATTTTGCGGGATATGGAGGAACATAAACTTCTTCTTTCTACATGGGATACTCCAGATGGTGGGGCACCCAGACGCGTATATAGCCTAACTGACGCAGGAAGACATGAATTAAATCAGTGGCATGAGGACATTCTAGCGCGTAAGCGGGGTCTTGATTTATTTGTAGAGATGTACCGCGAGTGGGAGTCTCAAAATCCAGGTATAGACGCTTGACATATACCCTATAGGGTATATAATAACGGTGTCAGCAGGCTAAGTGTTGACGACCTAAGAATGCAGGAGGGATTTTGATATGGCAGTGCCGCAGTGGATGCCGATTGATGTAAAAGAACGCTTAAAAGAGAATAAAAATTTACAGATTATTGATGTGCGTGAACCATATGAGTATAATTCGGGACATATTCCTGGCGCGATTTCGATACCCCTTGGTCAATTGCAAGAGCGTCATGGTGAGATCGATAAGAATTCAGAAGCAGTGATCGTATGTTTGAGTGGCGGTCGTAGCTCTTCTGCTTGCAACTTTTTGCAAAGCGCGGGCTTTAAAAATATCTATAATCTTATGGGTGGCATGTCCGGTTGGGACGGCGATGTTATTTAAGTTTTACACTGTTGCAATAATGGCAGTGTGACGTTGATCCACGCGCAGCAGGTTATAAGGCTACGCGTGGGTTTCTCATATGTGATGATGTTGTTGAATTAGGGGGGTGTGCGTATGCTAATAGGCAAGAAAGATCAAGAAGCCATTTCATCTCACTTTCAGGCACTGACTGGTAAAGTTCGCATGGTCTTGTTTGAAGCTGCTATGGATTGCCCGTATTGTGCACAAACAAAAGAATTAGTTACAGAAGTGGCTGCGTTGTCACCGCACATTGATGTAGAAATTTACAACTACCATACAGATGAAGTTGCGGTTAGAAAGTATGGCATCACAAAAATTCCAGCGATTGTACTGCTTGATGATCAAGACAAAGATTATGGCATTCGGTTTTATGGAATTCCATCAGGGTACGAATTCTCTACGCTGATTGAAGATATTATGATGGTGTCGACCGGAAAAACATCGCTCACTGAAAAGACGGTGGAAGTACTTAAGAATTTGAAACAAAAGGTACATCTTCAGGTTTTTGTAACTCCTACCTGACCTTACTGTCCAGCCGCGGTGCGGCTTGCGCATATGGCAGCATTTGTTAGTGATCAAGTGGTCGGAGATATGGTTGAAGCCTCGGAGTTCCCGGAACTTTCTGAGCGATTTGACGTATATGGAGTTCCGAAGACAGTGATCAATGATACGGGAAGTATGGAAGGTGCAGTTCCTGAAACGGCATTTTTGGAGAAAATCTTACAAACAATTGATTAGAGAGGAGATCGCACATAGTGGCTACGCGCACGACAATTACATTTCCTGAATTGAAAAGTAAATTGTATGCTCACGATAAGGTGAAGGTGATTGATGTACGTGAGATATCAGAGTATAGAGAAGGTCATATCGAAGGATCTGTACTCATTCCTCTAGACGAATTGCCCTATCGATTACATGAGATAGAACCACATGATGAGATTGTAGTCGTATGCAAATCAGGTAATCGCAGTTCACAAGCTTGCACGATTTTACAACAACGTGGATTTACCAATGTACGATCTTTAGTGGGAGGACTTTCTAGTTAAAGATTTTGATGACGTTGTATGAGATGGCCTTGTCTTCTTTTATTGGGCGAGGCCTCTGCTGTATTTGAGTATATGAATGGGGATAGACATATGCATTCAACAACCCTTATTATTTTAGCCGTCATTGTTTTTTTGATTGTATATACTGCCATGAAACGCAGGGGAGGAGCGGGTGTGCGATCGATTCCTGCTAGTCAACTGGAAGAAGCGATGAAATCCAAAAACGGGAAGAGTTTTCTTGATGTGCGGGAGCCGGGAGAATATAGAGGTGGACATGTGGCTGGCATGAAAAATCTCCCGTTAAGTCAGTTGTCTAGCCGCCTCAGTGAAGTACCTAAGGATCACGAAGTGTATGTGATGTGTCGCAGTGGCCATCGCAGTATGCAGGCAGCTAACATATTAAAAAAAGCAGGATATGTAAATGTGATCAATGTGTCCGGCGGCATTAGCGCATGGCATGGTCCTATTAAAAAATAACGGAAGATTAAAGGGGCAAGCGCGAAGAGGTGGAGTGACCTATGGACGACATGCAACGTTTTAACGAGGAGATGGAATATCCAGCAGACATCAAAAATCGTTTGCGTCGCATAGAAGGCCAAGTGCGTGGTGTTCTCGGTATGATGGAAAGCGAACGCGGCTGTCAAGATGTGATTACGCAATTGACTGCTGTTCGAACTGCTGTCGATCGCGTACTAATGTATATCGTTGGTGCAAATATGGAGCGCTGTATTCGCCAAGAAATGGATGAAGGTGCTCCAGCTGATGAAGTCATTCGGCTAGCGATAGAGGCATTGATGCGCAGTCGCTAGTGGATCAGCACGATTATATTTCAAGTGTTTCTTAACTCCTATAGAAAGTGTAATGTAGAGAAGGATATGAGACATCCTGATCTAACTATGCACCTTCTTTTAGGAGTTTTTTTGTTTCGCACTCCCTAAGTGCGCAAAATCAGCGTATAATTCATATGGAGTAAACAAAAAGGAGAGCGAGTTGAATGGAGAGCGATACCTTGAATAATAGCACGACCTATCCAAAGCCAATCAAGAATCGATTACGGCGCATAGAAGGACAATTGCGCGGGGTTTTGAATATGATGGAGCGTGAGCAAGGGTGTCGCGATGTCATGACTCAACTTTCTGCCATTCGCGCTGGGGTAGAACGAGTGCAAATGTATGTGATTGCAACCAACATGGAGCGTTGCATACGGGAAGAAGTGACTAGTGGACAACCGTCTACTGAAGCCATTGAAGAAGCTATTCGAGCGTTGATGAAGACTACGTAGAGCACTGATCGGTGCAAACACCGTATGATTTTATGATTTGGGGGAAATTAGATGGGACACAGATTTAATCCTGCACATTTAGAACGATTACTTTCACCAGAACGGCAAAAAATGTTGCCGACAGAGCAAATTTTAGATCGCATCGGGCACACGCAAGAAACTTCCTTTGCTGATGTGGGTGTAGGACCTGGCTATTTTGCGTTGCCAGCTGCAAAAAGATCACAAGCTACTGTCTATGGCGTTGATGTGCAACCAGAGATGCTTATTGCACTTAAGGAGCGCGCAGCTCAATTAGAGTTACACAATGTAAAAACGGTACTAGGTAGTGCGGACGAGATTCCTTTAGATGCAGGCTTAGTCGATTGTACATTATGCGCTTTGGTTCTTCATGAAGTCGAGCGGCTTCCGAATGCGCTTGCAGAGTTAAAACGCATTACAAAAGCAGGTGGCAGAATCGGGATTATTGAATGGGAGAAAAAGCCTACTTCTTATGGGCCTCCTGTTTCTGAACGGCTGGCGAAAGAGGATCTTCTTGAACAGCTCCAGACATTACATGCTGTACATATTGACGAGTGGGAACCCAATGAGGATCAGTACATGCTGATCGTTCAGTTATAATTCAACGCAATGTTTACGCTATAACTAGCGCACGTAGTGGTGAGAAGAGTGTAGCTTACTTGTTCAAAGTTGCTTTCTGAAACACTCATGGCTACCCTTCTATAGACGACTAAGTATGCCTATAGAAGGGTAGCCATGAGTACGTCTTGTAGCGATTAGTCGTGCCACATAAAAGGCTTTTGTAAAAATTCACTAGCAATTTGAACACCAACAAAGGCTCCTTGGCCTGCTGCGATCACTGATTGACTTGGAACATTAGCGATGAGACCTGCTGCATATATTCCCGGCTGTGCAGTCTTCCCATCATAACCGATACCTTCAATATGACGGATTTTTCGACTAGGTACATGCTCGTTTACAAGTAAAGCATAGTCGTGCTTTGTGAGTAATTCAAATCCAAGATTGACAGCCAATACGACATAAGGAGCAGTGAAGCTGCGACCATCCTCTGTGATGACGGTATAGGGTCTATTTGTTGTTTTAAGCTCTGTAGCTTTTCCTAAAGTTAGCGTAGCGCCTGCTGTCGTTACTTGTTCTCGTGCAGCTAACAACCAGTCTTCACCAGCGATGCCTTGTGCAAAGCCAGGGAAATTAAATACTGCTTTTACTGAACCGAGTTGAGAGGTCTGCTGATCGATAACCACAGTCTCCATCCCTGCCTTGCTCGTATACAGTGCGCAACTAAGGCCAGCAACTCCGCCGCCGATAATAATAACATCCATCGTTCAACACTCCTACATGTAAACTACTTCATATATACCCCTAATGGTATAGGTGAGGGCAGGTGTTGTCAAACATATTGGATCAATTGTAGTAGGATGTTCATATACAATGATTGTTTAGTAAGAGAGTAGTTCATCTCTAGTAGTTCATCGATACTATCGGGAACATTAAAAAAATAAGCATCTAGACTTGACTTCATATAGGCGAAAATGATATTCTACTCGTGTCGCTAAGACAAGTGCCCGTAGCTCAGCTGGATAGAGCGTTTGACTACGAATCAAAAGGCCGGGAGTTCGAATCTCTCCGGGCACACCATTAGTTGCCGAAGTGGCGGAATTGGCAGACGCACGCGCCTCAAAAGCGCGCGGGTAACCCCCGTGCCGGTTCGAGTCCGGCCTTCGGCACCACTCTCTTGAATGTGTAGTTCATATCGGGGGCTATAGCTCAGTTGGTAGAGCGCTTGAATCGCACTCAAGAGGTCAGCGGTTCGAATCCGCTTAGCTCCACCAGATATTCCTCGATAGCTCAGCGGTAGAGCATCCGGCTGTTAACCGGAGGGTCGTAGGTTCGAATCCTACTCGGGGAGCCATAAAGGCCCCATGGTCAAGCGGTTAAGACACCACCCTTTCACGGTGGGAACAGGGGTTCGAATCCCCTTGGGGTCACCATGAAAGTTTATTGTGACACGAAGATTATTGTGATAGGATGGGTGGTTAGCTCAGCGGGAGAGCACTCGCCTCACACGCGAGGGGTCGGCAGTTCGATCCTGCCACCGCCCACCATAAATTCACTGTTAAATTGGATGTACACTCGTCGCGGGGTGGAGCAGTTGGCAGCTCGTCGGGCTCATAACCCGAAGGTCGCAGGTTCGAGTCCTGCCCCCGCAACCATGGGCCTATAGCTCAGCTGGCTAGAGCGCACGACTGATAATCGTGAGGTCAGTGGTTCAAGTCCACTTAGGCCCACCATAGTCAAAAAACGAGTAAGTGATAAAAAGAGTTTACTAAGTCATCGTTACTTAGTAAACTCTTTTTATCATCATGAAGGTTTCGATTGAGTATTGACGCAATGCTGGATACGCAGTATGCTTGCAATGAGCCAAGAGAAGAGTCGCCGTTTTTCGGCGTTAGACTAGAGTCGTTTGAGTTGAGGAGAGCTTAGCGTTTTTGTATATGTTAAGCAGCATGTTTATTTAGCATGCAAAGATAACCTTAACCACGACGGAACCGGCGCGGTTTTTTTGTTGCCAATTTTATGAGGGGGGTTCCCGGCGTGATTGTTGTGATTGATAATTATGATTCATTTACGTTTAATTTAGTGCAATATATGAAGATGGCTGGAGCGGATGTTCGTGTATTTCGCAACGATGAGATAACGGTTGAGCAGGTCAAAGCACTCAATCCTCATGGGATTGTACTGTCTCCTGGGCCATGCACACCGCTTGAAGCGGGGATCTCAGTTCACGTTGTTCAACAATTATATACTTCTATTCCTATGTTAGGGGTGTGCTTGGGACATCAATCGATCGGTCAAGCATTTGGTGCACAAATTGTGCGAGCTAAGACACTGATGCATGGAAAAACGTCAATCATTGAACACAATGGAGAGTCAGAGTTGTTTACACGTATCCCGGCACGATATACCGCAGCTAGATATCACTCATTAGTTGTTGAGCCAAATTCTCTACCACAAGAGCTTCGCGTTATAGCGACAACAGATGACGGTGTGATCATGGCTCTTTCACACGCAACATATCCGGTTTTTGGTGTCCAGTTTCATCCGGAAGCTGTTTTAACGGAGTATGGGCATGAATTAATCGAGAATTTCCTTTTGATCGCGGATGAATGGGCAAAGCATCAACAAACCGATTCATCCTCAACTACAGGTAGGAAAACTTCAGTCTCTGAGGAGGTTCAAGTATGACTACACATGTAGATGAAGAGTTACGAGTGCGGACGACGCGTTATGAATTGAAAACACAAGCAGAGGCATTTGCATTTTTTGTTGCATTTGTTCGTGAATATGGGGAAGATCAAGCGTTTTTGCTCGACTCTGTTACGGATGCTAATAAATCATATTGCTCGTCGATGATTGGTCTTTTCCCAATGATAGCTGTCAAGGGGAAAGGAAATCAGCTTTCACTGAGTGGTCACAAATCGGTAGTAGAACGACTTCATATGGATTCTTCGCAAACGATCTGTGGTGATCTCTCGACACGTTTAGATGAAATCTTACATTCGTTTGCTGTAGAGGTACAGTTACCAGCATACGCTTTTGGGTATCTTGGATTTTTTGGCTATGATGCGATACGTTATTTTGAAAAAATTCCTGTGTCAACACACGATGATCGCGAAATTGACGACTTTCATTTGCAGATTCATCGCATCGTGATGCATATCACACCGGAGATGACGGTTGTTTATGTGCATGATATAGACGGTGTTGATGGTCCTTTAATTGAAGACGTTGAGCGTATTATGGAGACGGCTAGAACACAGCCACTTTTCTTTAGAGGATATGATCAAACGAAACTGACTTCCCATGAGGACGTTTCACTTGAAGTATATCGTCAACGTGTAGAGCGTATTAAGGAGTATGTTCGTGCTGGAGATGTCTTTCAATGTGTCATTTCTAAGCGGTTACGTGTAATGGGAGACGTTGATACACTCGAAGTGTATGGACGTTTACGCAAGATGAATCCATCTCCCTATATGTTTTACGCTCACTATGGATCGTATCTCATCTTTGGTGCCAGTCCAGAAATGCAATTGCGTATCGAGGGAAAAGATGTGCAAATGCGACCTATTGCAGGAACATCAAAAGGCAAAGGTAGTACACCTGAAGAAAATCAGCGGTTGATTGATGATTTGCAACATGATCCAAAAGAGCGCGCAGAGCATGTGATGTTAGTCGATCTCTGTAGAAATGACATTGGTCGCATCGCAGTTCCAGGTACTGTACAAGTAGAGCAGTTACTTGAAATTGAGGAATATTCACATGTGTATCATTTGGTTTCGCGGGTATCTGCAAAAATTCTCGATGGCATAAGTCCTTTTGATGTGTTTTTATCTACATTTCCAGCTGGGACGTTGTCTGGTGCTCCTAAAGTGCGGGCGATGGAAATTATTGATGAATTAGAAGATGTTCACCGAGGACCTTATGGTGGAATTATTGGTATGTTTGATGTGCTTGGTAACGTGGATACGGCAATTATTATTCGCACTGTGGTCTATCAAGATAACGTGTGTTATTTGCAAGCAGGAGCTGGTATTGTAGCTGATTCAGATGCAGACCAAGAATGGAAGGAATGCGACCATAAGCTAGGTGCTTTACGTGCAACAATTTATTAGGAGTTATTAAGCGTATGGATTCCTGCATGATGGTTGGTGAGAGAAGAATCTTGCATAAAAACAGTGTGGGTGTTCATCCACACTGTTTTTATGTTCTAACGGACAAATTGTGTGGAGTAATGTGAGAGAGGGGCAGATGAAAAGGGGCGTGAATCATGTGGATGAATTGATGCAATTTGTTGCCGTCATGGCAGCCGTATCAACAGGTGCACAAGCGATTACGCAACAAATGAAAAAACGCCTACATTTTTTGCATTTACAGGCAAAGGCAGAGCCAAACGATAGTAAGTGGGATGAACTCTATGAGGATGCACTGCGTAACGTCAATATTCACTTTCTCGCAGGTTTAAATGGCACCGTGTTGGCGGGTGTTGCACAAATTCATCCCTTAGAAATGCTAAAGCTTACGCCAATCTGGGCAAATATATCGCCTGAGTGGGTAGGTGATGGTATGGATTACTTATCTGCAGGAGTGTTGGTTGCGTATGGTGGTCCTTGGTTTCATGATTTACTCGGACTATTACGTGCATACAAGATTCAACTTGCGCAATTGCCAAAATCAAAATAGTTGATGTTGATCATCATGTATAGGCAGTATAAGGAAGATGTGTGCAATTAATTTTAGACTATATTTGCATGATATTAGTTGCCTGTCCCAAGGATTTGTGGTATATTATCTCTTGTCGCACGGAGAGATGTCCGAGTTGGTCGAAGGAGCACGATTGGAAATCGTGTAGGCGGCTTTAACCGTCTCGTGGGTTCGAATCCCACTCTCTCCGCCAGACGGCGGAGTAGCTCAGCTGGTTAGAGCATGCGGTTCATACCCGCAGTGTCGGGGGTTCGAGTCCCTTCTCCGCCACCATGAATTATTGCCACTTTGGCTCAGGGGTAGAGCAGCTCACTCGTAATGAGCAGGTCCCCGGTTCGAATCCGGGAAGTGGCTCCATGAAGTAGTAAAAGATGCTTTTTCGATAATGAGAAGCATCTTTTTTGTGTTTATGATTTGTTGTCGTAAAACTGCGTGTGTTTTTCTGGTTTTGCTAAGCGATGATCGATGGTTGGAGCGATTTTCTTCATGATATTCTACACGCATCCCATAAAAAATGCTTCCTGCGCACTGTTAGTACATGCGGGAAGCATTTTTTATGGGATGCATAGAGAGGTGATTAGCTTTTTGCCTACTCTTGCGCCATGTGCTAGTACTGCTCACTATTCTTGTTCATCTTCCTCAAGCATCTCGTTATACACGCGTTCTACATTTGTCCACTCTGCATCGTCTTCAATGGCGATGAAGTCCAAAAATTGTTCCCCATCAACATCCTTTTCTTCTACACGGAAAATAAATCCTTCTTCTGTCGTGCCATCTGCAGATACAAGTACTGCATAAATTCGCGTTTCAACTTCAAATGTTTCAGCGATCAGAAATTCATGTTCATTGCCGTCTTCATCTTCTAGTATGACGACTTCTTCATCAACGAATTCATGCTCATGATCGTGTTGGTGTTCATCATCGTGTTCGTCGTGGTTTGACAATGGGAGGCCCCTCTTTCTCTCTGCGCATCTGCGCATTCTCTGCATACCCATCTTATCATTAGATCATGGTTTTTCAAAGTAGAGGAGATCACTTTCAATCTGCGCATCCTATTTGTGAAGATTTGGTGATAGATGTGATAATTAGCCTGCAATTGGGGAAAGACAAAGAATAATGATCTGTAAAAAAGCATGGTACTTTGTGAGGAGATTTTCTTAGTGATTAAAGATGGTCATATTAGCCCAAATCAGTTAATAGCTATCTTCTTTATTTTAGTCATGGCTAAGGAAATGGATCCTGCTATCCTTGTTCTCATTCACTGGGGTCATAGTGCTGCTGATCTATTGCTTATGATCAGTCAACTTGGCATCATTGCATTAATGACTATTTTGCTGCCTCTCTTTAAAGACCCATCTAAAAATTTGATTGACCATATCGCTGAAACTTTCGGCCCAATATTAGGGACAATCTTTGGAATGATGTTATTTATTCCGTTATTAATGGATGTATCGATGAGTGTCACATTTGATAGTGAACAAATACGATCTGTTTTTTTGCCGACGACACCAGTAGCAGTTACCTTATTCGTTTGTATTTTAGCGATGATTATTCCAGTTTACTATGGAGTTGAGGTGTTAGGACGAGCTAATCTTATCGTGTTTGGGATGCTGTTTGGCATATTAATCGTATGGGATATGTTAACTTTAAAAAGTTGCAGTATACATAATTTACCTCCGATATTAGGTCCAGGCATTCCTACGCTGTTACAATCAGGCGTGTTACACGTTGGATTTTTAGGTGAATTTATAGATTATTTAATGTTAAGACCGTATGTTCGCAGTTATACGAGTTATCGTCGATCTTTTTACATCGTTGCTTTTGCAACACTGATTATCGGCATGATCCGATTGGCCATCGTGCAAATGAAATTTCCTTATCCAACAGATGATTATTTATTTTTCCCGTTTATGGAGGCGGTGAAACTCATCTATTTTGGTAGGTACATTCAGCACGTGGAGGCAGTGTATGCTGTCATATGGTTGGTGGTTGCACTTGCGAGACTTGGGTTAATGATGTACTTGCTCGCACTGATGGCAGCTTCAATTGCACGTGCTCATAATTATCGCCGGTTTGCGCCTAGTATAGCAGCGCTTATTTTTTATGGAGCACTTATCCCTCCTACATTATCGGATGCCATTGACTTTAAGGATGTGGTCTTATCGCAAAAAATGCAACCTGTATATGGTGGAGTGGTTGTTTTACTTGCTTTGGTCAAGTACTTTCAACTGTTTAAACAATGGAGGGCGAAGAAAAAAACGAAGGTGCCGTCTACTTCTCATGCAAAACCTGACTACTGATGGTGAGTGCATATCATAAAGTGGCATACAGAATCTTATATTGATTTTATGTCTTCTGATAGTATACTATAAATAAGTAGATATTTCAATTATTTGCTTATTTTATAGGCATGCGATGAAGAGTACGATTGATATAGATAACTGTGAGGGTGACGATCATGGCGCGGATGACACCATTTCTAAGTGGAGTGCACAGACGTGTCCGCATCGTGGCCATATATATCGTTACATGTGTACTCGTTAGTTTTTATTTTATTCCTATTATTCATACAGATGCGATGAATTACAGTGAAAAAAATGGAGAAATTGCATCGATGTCGTTAGTCAACCTAAAGGGTGAAATAGATAATCCCCATATCAATGTTTATAAGCTTTTTTATTGGAGCGATCAACAGAAGGTAGAGGCATTTCTTACGGAACCAAAGCGCAAAGGGCACTATCCACTTCTTGTGTTTTTACATGGAGGTTATGTTGTAGCTGATGCAAGGATTCAACACGCGAAGTACGGTCAACCAGCTATTGGCGTATATTCTTCTAAGATTATCACGATCACTCCCGAATACAGAGGGTATATGGAGAGCGGGGGAAGCGTTGCAGGTATGCTCGGTGACACAGTAGATGCACAAAATGCGATTCGGGCGGTGCTATCCCTTGGCGAAGTGAAACCAGATGACATTTATTTATGGGGTGTTTCTATGGGAGGTGGCGTTGCGCTGATGCTTGCCTCTACAATGAGTGACATTCGCGCAGTAGTTGCTACAAGTCCTTTCGTTGGGTATGATGTCACCGTTTCGCTAGCGCAACAATTGCACGAAAGTCGAGTGTATGACATCAGTTATATCGAGGATGCATATGGACCTAAAGGATCAGAACCTGCAAAGTATCTAGTCCGTTCTCCTATCGATCACATATCGGGTATAAAAGCCCCTGTCTTGTTACTTCAAGGAGAAGAAGACCATCACGTTATGTGGCAAGCAGTGCAATTGTTTTATGATAAAATGCGCATGCAATCGAAAGTTGTTGATATCAGACTCTATGCAACGGGACATCACACACTGGAAAATCATCATTACTATGCGTCGATGCGCGAGACGTTTAATTGGTTAGAGCGGTATGGTCTGCCCGGTCCATGGATGAAAAAAGTCATGGAAAATGGTGCTTTTTAAACAAGAAGCAGCCATAGTTATTTGATCGTAAAAAACTTCTTCACATCAGCATGCAGGATATCGCCTGTAAAATGGCTGTTGACATCACTCTGTATGTGGACATCTGGACTAAAGAAACGACCGTGTGTAGGGTGATGTCAAGATGCGTTGGTTGGCTTATGATGTTTGTGTTTTACATTGTATTTTTTAAACGGTTCATCGCGTTTATTATCAAATCCATCAGCAATTACCCCGATGATAATACTAAGCGCGAGGCAGATGCCAAGTATGATCTGTTGTCCAAGCACAAGCCCAGCGAGTGCAAATGCAAAAATAAGTGCATAAAACAGATAGCGAATACCGCGTGGCATAAATTTCAAACTCCTTTTTGAACAATATTTCAATGCTTGCAGTTTATATTTCTTTTTATTATAGCTGAAAAACCGTGCTGAGTCATGCTTTTCGTAAAATGATGGACGGTCTACTTGTGATATAATCATCGTGAGAATGATGGTTATTTTGTGTTTTTGATCTAGTTTATGTGAGGGGATGAGTGGAGCATGGCTACTTCGCCACAGATACAGTTTCCGCGTGCCGAATATTTGCCTTTTTTCTATGAAGATACGCATCTTTTATATATTATTTTTCAACGGGAATCACATCGGGAACTTTATTTAATTCGCGATACGGAAGACGCGAGTTTACAGTTAGATTATCCGGGGGCGTTATTTGAGGAAAAAGTGCGCGATGCTGTGGATCGAGTATTATTAGTTGAGATGTCAGAGGATGGGGGAGAACCAAAGCACCTAGCTTTAGGTACATATTTCCCTGTGGATGACGATACGTACGGCGCTTACTACGAGCGCGGCACGGATGAGCAAACTTTATTTTTTATGCAGATTGTTGGCGAAGGAGACACGGCCTCGCTCGAAGCAGTAGTTGATCCGAGCGAACACGCGCGTGTATCGGATGCATTTATGGAGCGGTACGGAAATTTCTTTTCTGTAGGTCAGTAACGAGTCACTTCGTTAAAGATTTGTACTAAGAAAGGCAGATAGTTCAGTTGCTTCAGTTACATCAATAGAAAATGATGTAGCGATGTAGTCGCTGTCTTCTGCCTCTTGTGCTGTTAAAATAGCCATACGACCAGTCTGTGTTGAAATCACTAGCTTTTTTCCAAAAAAGTGCTGTGTAGTGACGATAATCAAATCGTAGTGAGAATTCTCCCCGATAAAACCTACATAGCGTACCGCGCAATCTTCGGTTTCGTCGTACATGATGTCTAATGATTCCATATCTAAACTCCAGTCGTGATTCGCTCATAGAGATGCTTACTAGGGCGAAATGTGTATGCTTCCTGCATCTAAGATCTGTTGCAATTCCGCTGTATATGCCATAAATGCTGCGCGATCCTTACGGTCCAATGCATCATCTATAGCGGCACGAAGCGTGTTTTTGTCGTTGTACTGCGCCTCAATGTGCGCTAACATCTCTTTAATGTGAGCTGGCACTTGGATATGAGGGATATTCACAAATAAATACAGCGTTTGATCTTGTTTAAAAAACAGATCAAGTAAAGTGACAATGTTTTTAGATTCGGAAACCTTTTGCAAAACTCCGTCAACTGGTAGACGAGCGATCATTCCATGGCGGCCGATAATCAGTAAAGGCACTTTATCCATGACGATGGTAATTATTTCGACATGGTCGCGATGTGAGTCTAAGACTTTAATCACGCGCTGTGCTCCAGATGGCAGTAGTTTTACGCGCAGAGCATCTAATTCGGTTTGGGTAATCATGTTTATCGCTCCCTGAAAAGAAAGTGGCTTTTCGGGTCAATCGTGCAAACGATAAATGATGACATTCCTTTTCTTTTATCATACGAATTTTTACTGGATCTCACAACCCCGTTATTTCACCCAACTTAAAAATAACGGGGTTCCTGCAGGGAAGGATGAATATCCATTGAGCAATTGTTGTGAGCATTTTATTAGCTCGCAAAATGTGATATGATACCACTGAAATAAAAAGGATCGGAAGTGGCCGATCCTTTTTACATACTCATGATATAGGGAAGAAGAATCACCTGAAGGAGGAATATGAGATGAGCGTCATCCCGACAGTTATCGAACAAACAAGCCGTGGAGAAAGAGCTTATGATTTATATTCACGCTTGTTAAAAGACCGCATTATATTTTTGGGTTCAGAAATTGATGATGATGTGGCCAATGCGATTGTCGCACAATTACTTTTTTTAGCGTCAGAAGATGCAGAGAAAGACATATTTTTATATATTAATAGCCCAGGTGGGTCTGTTTCGGCAGGGCTTGCGATTTATGACACGATGAACCTGATTAAACCTGACGTCGCGACGATCTGTGTAGGATTAGCAGCTTCAATGGGAGCTATTTTACTTGTTGGTGGCGCAAAAGGGAAGCGCTCAGCATTGCCAAATAGCGAGATTATGATTCACCAACCACTTGGAGGCCAACGTGGACAGGCGAGCGATATTAAAATTGCGGCTGATCATATCTTGCGTACACGCGATCGGTTGAATCGTATTCTTGCAGATCATTCTGGTCAACCTTTAGAGCAGATTGATAAAGATACAGACAGGGATTTCTTTATGTCAGCACAAGAAGCTAAAGAATACGGAATCATTGACCAGGTATTGATTTCATGAGTTCTTCTGTATATCCGTTTTCTTCGTATATGCACAATGCATTGTATGGAGATCAAGGCTACTACATGACAAAACGTAGTCGCTTCGGCCGTTCAGGTGACTTTTATACGAGCGCTCAGGTGTCACCGCTATTTGGTGCCCTGTGGGCTCGTTTTATCTTAGAAGAACACAAAATGAACGACGTTCCCTTATGCGTGGTGGAATTGGGCTGTGGTGATGGTGATTTTGCGGCGGCTGTTATCGCTGAGTGGTTGCGTATTGGGGCTACAAGGTGGCGAGATATAGTGTATGTGGCTATCGATGTGTCTGCTGTAGCGCGTGCGCGTACAACTAAACGGTTGAACGAACTTGTAGGTGAAGAACATGCCAATACCATGACGATCTATGTAGAACCATCTGTTACTGCACTGAAGGAAAGATTAGATCCGCGCGTGCAAGATGGATTTGTCATTGGGAATGAAGTATTAGATGCGCTACCTTGTGATATTGTTCGCGTGGATCAAGAGGGTCGTGTTTGGCGTTTAATGGTCAGTAGTGATAGACCTTCATCTCTAGAATCGCTAGGTTATCTAGAGGGTCCATTTCAAGGGAAACTATATGCCACTGTTTTTGAACAAGTGACAGACGGACCCTTGTATGACTACGCTATTCACTATCTGCTACCGGTTGTTTTAGAACAAGATGCAGAAGTAGTAGTGACAGAAGTTCAATCCAATCTCGCTCGTTTTCTTGAAGAAATCGTAGAGGCCATTGCGCCAAAGCAGATAGCGTTTATCGATTACGGTGGATGGACAAGGGATGTTGTGGGGTTAGATCGGCCGCATGGTTCACTACGTGCTTATGAGCACCATCAGTTTGTCGATGCATGGATGGATCGATCTGGAGAAGTGGATTTGACCTACGATATTGATTTTACTGCAGTGGTGGATGTAATGGAGAAGTGTGGGTACCACATGGATCGTGTTGTGCGACAAGGTGCATTTTTGATGAACATATCTTCCTTGCAAGACGTGTATGGTGCTATGCAGGACACAGATCCGATGATAAGTCAAAAGTTAAAACAACTTGTCTTGCCAGGGGGCTTTGGAGATCGATTCATGGTTGCACTTGCGACGCGAAAATAGGGAAAAATAGTTGTTAAATATCTTCTGACAAAGTTATTCAATTCATAGTGATGGTTTGTTGTAGTGCTTGCATATATATACCCGTAGAAGCCTCGTATTTGGAGGGGTATAACGGGCATGAAAACGATAAGACAGGATGCGTGGACTCCTGAAGATGACGCCGAACTGGCCGAAATTATTTTGCGCCACATTCGTGAGGGCAGTACCCAATTAGCCGCATTCGAGGAAGGTGCGCAAGCCCTAAAACGCACGTCGGCAGCCTGTGGATATCGCTGGAATGCTTGCGTACGAAAACAATTTTTAGCTGCGATTGACTTTGCTAAACTCGAGCGAAGAGAGCATCGTGATGAACGGCTAAGACATCCGCTACAACAAGCGGATGAGGGGGAAGAGGCGCAAAGCCACGCTCTGACATGGAATGCGGTTTTACGGTTTTTAAGGCAATATCGGCGAGATTTTATGTCGCTACAGACGCGCGTCAAACAATTGGAGCGCGATGTAGATACAGCACGCCAAGAGGTAGATAAGTTGCGCAAAGATAAAGTTGATTTGTTGCAACGATTACACGATTTATCTACTGAGTACCAGATGATCAATGAGGACTACAAAGCCCTTCTTGAGATTGTGGATCGAGCGCGCAAACGTCAATTGGGTGAAGCGCGTGCAGTTCACGATGTGGCAGTACATATTACTGATCACGAAGAAGACGCATAAAGAAGAGGCAAGCGAGGTTATCCCCGTTTGCCTCTTCTTTATGCGATCACTTACTTCGCGTTTGCGTAGTTTTCATCAGCTTGTGGCCAATTGATAACATTCCAGAAAGCGCCGATATAATCTGCACGCTTATTTTGATACTTTAGGTAATACGCATGCTCCCAGACGTCTAGTCCAAGTATCGGCGTGAGACCATCCATGTATGGGCTATCTTGGTTAGCCGTACTTATAATGGAGAGTTTGCCAGACTGATCGACAACAAGCCATGCCCAACCGCTACCAAAACGAGTGGCTGCAGCTTTTACAAAGTCTTCTTTGAATTTAGCAAAGCTACCAAATTCTTTATTGATTGCTTCTGCCAATGCGCCTGTTGGTTCGCCGCCACCATTTGGACTCAGCAATTTCCAAAACATAGTGTGATTGACGTGGCCGCCACCGTTGTTACGAACTGTGGCGCGAATGGATTCTGGTACATCATTAATATGTTTTAAGAGATCAATTGCAGTTTTTGCTTGTAAGTCAGGATGCTTTTCAAGTGCAACGTTCAAGTTGTTTGTGTATGCAACATGATGACCATCGTGATGGACGGTCATTGTTTTGGCATCAATGTGCGGTTCTAGTGCATCTGCAGCGTATGGAAGTGCTGGTGTTTCAAATGCCATAAAAGTCCCTTCTTTCCCTTGAATATGTAGCTTGTCGACTGCTACGAGGCGACTTAACTCATTTCCATTATAGCACAATCAGCAGAAAAGACGTGATGTACATTTGTTACGTGTACTTATCTTTCATCATTTGGAATCCATACGTAGGGATTTTCGCCACGGTCTCTTTGCGCATCGTATTTCACCGGGGTAAATCCAAGTTGTAAAAAGAATGGGTGAGATTGACCGCGCACATTGACTTTAATAGCATGTCCTAGGGATTTAGCATAGGTCACAAGTTGTGTGCCGAGTCCTCTTCCTTTTGAACCTGGGAGTACTTCAAGTTTCCAAAGCTCTAGATAATCTCTTGGAGGATCGAAGTATCGGTCGTACTTCGCGTTAATGGGATACAAGCTCATTCGAGCAACTAATGTACCATCTTCGTATATGCCATAAAACGGGCTATCCACTTGATTTTCTACCATGTTTTCATGTAATTCATCTAACATTGAGAGTTCTTCAAGACCGTTTTCTGTAAAACGTTTAAATTGTTCTAGTGTATGATAATTGATTTGTAAACGAACGACGTCAAACATAAGCTCCCCTCCTTTACCTTCTTCATTATTATACACAAATGCAAAACAAAATTTTGTGTATTCTCTTTGCTTGTCATACATAAGCTGACCCCTTCTTAAACAGGTTATAGAGAATGATGGAAGGAGTTACATGCATGGCGTATAAAAAATGGGTTGGATTTGTAACGACATTTCTCGTCGGAAGTATATTGTTAACTGGTTGTTACGATCGAGCGGAGCTTGAAGAGCAAGCCTTTCTTGTCACGATGGGGATTGACAAGCAAAAAAAAGGCAATGATCTCGTGGTCACTGGACGCGTTGCCGTGCCAAGTAAATTGTCTGGATCAAGTAGTGGAGGAGGTGGGGGTGGAGGTGATTTTTTATCCACAACTCCTGTGGTATCAGCAACTGGGAAAAGTATTCATGAGGCATTTGATGTGATGAATGCAGGTGTAGAGCGCACGATCAATTTATCGCACCTATCAGCTATTATGTTTGGCGAGCGTGCTGCAAGACAAGGAATTCTCCCGTACATGCGTGCACTTGTGCGGTATCGGGAATTTCGCAGAACACTGTATCTCTATGTAGTAAAAGGGAGTCTGGGAGAACTATTTTTGCATGATAAGCCAGTACTTGAAACATCGGCTACACGAGTGATAGAAGATTTACAGGAATCCAGTCAACGAACGGGGTTTGCGCCTTCGATACAAGTGCATGAATTGATGAATGCGCTGGAGATGCCAAATGTTGATCCTGTGCTTCCTGTATTAAGTGAAAATGAACAGGTAGCGAAAGAGTCAAAAAAAACCTCTGGATCGACAGACGATTTGCGTGAAAATAGTGCGACAACAGAGCCTGGTCACTTGAACAGAGCTGGTGGTAATCCTATTGAGTGTGTGGGAACGGCCGTCTTTCGCAACGACCGTATGGTACTGATATTAGATGGGGAACACTCGCGATATATGCAATTGTTATCTGGTCGCTTGCATAGGGCGCTAGTTGTTGTCGATTCGCCTATTGGCGTAAAAAGTTCAGTTAGTCTTATGCTTCATGATGCACAGCCAGAGAAGGTGTCGTTGTCACTTTCCGGGAAAAAGAAGACGTTAGATATTACGCAAGTTTTTGAAGGGACATTAATTGGTGATCAAACCAATGCGTCTTATGTGAATCCTGCGGCAAGACATTTGCTTGAGCAAAAAATAGCTGCGGATTTGTCCAGACAGGAACTTGCATTAATAAAGGAGATGTACACGCGCTATGACGTTGATCCATTTGAGTTCTTTCGCTATGCGCGAGGTCAATTTCCTACGTTTGATGCAATGGAAAACTATGATTGGCATAAGCAGTTGCCAAAAATAGTGACAAGGCTACATGTAAAAGTGATTGTGCGTCGATTAGGTACACAGTTAGATCCGCCCGAATAAGTCTGTTCGTACTAAAATGGCACATGGCGGGGTAGGCGAATCATTTGACCTGTGATCGGATCGATGACAATCATGCCAGGTGGTGGAGTGGTTGCTGGAGGATCTTTTGGAATTTGATGTACAGAAGGTGACGTTTGCGAAGCCGGTGTATCAGGTACATCTGTGACCTCCGCTTCAATTGTAGGTTCACTATCGTTTTGCTGTGACTGCTGCATTTGCTTCCACAAAGTTCCTGCAAGTGCTGACGCCATTTGTAACATCAGAGGATTTTGTAAAATAGATTGAAGTGCAGTGCTATCTTTGATGCCGTCTGGCAAAACAGCTCCGCGAATAGATTCAGCTACTTGAGTTATCAAAACGAGGTATTCTTCTGGTGTTACATGTAATGCACGGCTCTCAGTAACGACGCGTTGTCTAATATTCGGTGGAACATTCCATAAGCGTTTTTTCTTTGGCTTCATGTCATCACACCTATACTTGTTTTAGAAAGGGAAATTGGAATGCAAGGCAGTAGAAAAAAAGGGTGGCTACAAGTTGTGTATTTGGCATCCATTGCATTCGGCTTTGCATGTATCTTATGGTTTGCCATTAAGTATGGTTACGGTGCAGGATAGGTTAAAAGAAAATTTTAATAAAATTAGCCGTTACCAACTTAACTGTGCTACAATAAACTGTCAAACAAAATGAGATAGACGGAGAGGGACGGATTTTTAAGTGAAACATCTTCGTAATATAGCTATTATCGCTCACGTTGACCATGGTAAGACGACATTGGTTGACCAATTGCTACGCCAATCAGGAGTTTATCGAAGTAATGAAGCGGTTACTGAACGAGCCATGGATTCTAGTGACCTCGAACGGGAACGCGGGATTACCATTCTTGCAAAAAATACAGCCATTCAATATCAAGATTACTTGATTAACATTGTAGATACACCTGGTCATGCTGATTTTGGCGGAGAAGTAGAGCGCATTATGCAGATGGTCGACGGTGTGTTGTTAGTCGTCGATGCGTTTGAAGGGTGTATGCCACAAACGCGCTTTGTGTTGCGTAAGGCACTCGACCAAAAATTAGTGCCGATTGTCGTCATTAATAAGATTGATCGCCCGATGGCGCGCCCACTTGAAGTAGTAGATGAGGTCCTGGAATTATTTATGGATCTTGGGGCGTCAGATGAACAAATTAATTTTCCTGTCGTCTATGCATCTGCTGTCAATGGAACTGCGACACTTGATGTTGAGCAGCCAAGTCCTGATTTTCGCCCGTTGTTTGAGTCGATTATCGAGACTATTCCTGAACCAACTGACGATGCAGAAGGTCCACTACAATGGCAAGCTAGCATTTTGGATTACAGCGAATTTTTAGGCCGGATTGGCATTGGACGGATTGTTCGCGGTACGATTAAACTGGGTCAACAAGTGGTTGTTATGAAACAAAATGGTGAATTATCGCAACAGCGAGTCACGAAGTTGTATGGATTTCGCGGATTGCGTCGCGTTGAATTGGAAACGGCAAGCGCAGGGGAGATCGTCGCTGTGGCAGGTCTTGGTGATCTGACTGTTGGCGAGACTGTGGCTGATATCAACGCACCAGAAGCACTGCCAACGATTCCGATTGAAGAACCGTCGTTGCAGATGACGTTTGTTGTCAACGACAGTCCTTTTGCAGGTCTTGAAGGAACGCACGTGACGTCGCGCAAATTGCGTTCGCGCTTATATGCGGAGCTTGAAAAGGATGTTAGTTTACGCGTTGAAGACACGGAGTCTCCAGATGCGTTCTTGGTTTCTGGTCGAGGCGAATTGCACTTGTCGATTTTGATTGAAACGATGCGCCGTGAAGGATATGAAATGCAAGTGTCTAAACCGCGCGTTATCTTCAAGAGGGATGAAAACAATAAACTCCTTGAGCCTATAGAGCATGTGATTATCGATGTTCCAGAAGAACACGTAGGCACTGTGATGGAGCGACTCGGTGGACGTCGAGGCGAGTTGGTACAGATGATTCAAGGAACATCTTCCACACGCTTAGAGTTTCATGTTCCTGCACGAGGATTGATAGGCTTTCGTTCTGAACTGCTAACTGCGACGCGTGGCTATGGGACGATGCATCACACGTTCTTACACTATGAGCCGTATAAAGGTGATATTTCAGATCGTCAAAGCGGCGTGTTAGTTGCAAGTGAAGCTGGTACTTCTACGGCATATGCGATTGCCTCAGTGGAAGAGCGCGGTGTGCTCTTTATTACACCAGGTGCGCAAGTGTATGCAGGTATGATCGTTGGAGAGCACTCTCGCGACAATGATCTTGTGGTCAATGTTTGTCGTGAAAAGCATATGAGCAACGTGCGTTCGGCGACCAAAGATGATACCTCGCGCCTTAAAGCGCCGCGTATTCTTTCACTTGAAGCTGCTCTGGAATATTTGGCTGATGATGAGTACTGTGAAGTGACGCCTAAAACCATTCGCTTGCGCAAGAAGAAGTTAAATAAGAGTGAGCGTGAACGGGCACAAAAGCAGTCTAATTTTCAAGATGTGCAATCTTAAATTACAAGACCACCATTTGGACTAATGACTTGGCCTGTGATAAAAGAAGCGTTAGGACTGACGAGAAAGAGTACGGCAGTCGCAACATCAATGGGAGTTCCTAAACGACCAACGGGTGTTTCCCGAGTTAGTTGGTCTAGGTCTTCTTCTGTTAAATGGCTTAACATATCTGTTTCGATGGCGCCAGGTGCAACTGCATTGACAGTTACGCCAGATGGCGCCACTTCTTTTGCTAATGCCTTAGTAAGCGCGAGTAATCCCCCTTTTGAAGCTGAATAAGCGACTTCAAGAGACCCTCCAGATATCCCCCAAATAGATCCTATATTGACAATGCGCCCATACTGTGCGCGGATCATGGCAGGTAAAACTGCTTGAGCGCAGAAAAATGGTGCTTTTACATTTGCATTCATCAGTTCATCAAATGTTTTTTCTTTTGTGTCGAGAAATAATTCTGCATGTGCAAGACCAGCGTTATTTACCAAAATGGAAGGCGTGCCAAGTAGTACGTTTGTGTCTGTGACCAACTGGTTAATTGCTTGTTGATTAGTAACATTGGCTTGAATGGCAATTGCTTTTGACCCGTAAGATTGACATTGTGCAGCTACCTCTAATGCGGCATCGCGTTGTACAAGATAGTTAATCGCAACCGCCGCTCCTGCCTTAGCGAGAGTGCGAGCGATCTCAGCACCAATCCCGCGCGATGCGCCTGTAACTAATGCTACTTGTCCAAATAAAGGGCGTGTTGTGGAAAACGATTGATCCAGTGACATGGTTAATCCCACCTATACAATTACTTTTTGTTTCCGTCATGGTAAAATAGTACTGTGCATGATCATAGCACTATTTTATACTCTTCTGTAGTGCAGAGCACTTATTCTCCATCCAATACCTTGTTGTTTATTAGATCTCGATGGTTAGGAGATGCTGTTTTTGTTTAAGAAAATATTGATTGCAAACCGCGGTGAAATTGCTTGTCGCATCATTCGTGCCTGTCATGAGATGGGGATACAAGCAGCTGTTATTTATAGTGAGGCGGATGCCAATGCCTTGCATGTGCAGTTAGCCGATGAAGCGCACTTAGTTGGACCGAGTCCTGTGGCACAAAGTTATTTGCAAAGTGCAAAGATTGTAGAGATCGCAAAAGCATGTGGAGCGGATGCTATTCATCCAGGGTATGGTTTGCTCTCTGAAAATGCATCCTTTGCAAGCGCTTGTATCGATGCAAAACTTGTTTTTATCGGGCCTAGTCCTGATGCCATTGCACGCATGGGTAGTAAAGTAGAAGCACGACAAGTGGCTCTTGAAGCAGGAGTTCCTGTTGTGCCCGGATCACCGGGAGCTGTCGCAGATGAAGATGAGGCTGCTTCGATGGCTTCTTCTATGGGATATCCAGTGATGTTAAAAGCATCAGCTGGCGGTGGTGGCATTGGTATGGTCGTTGCCCATGATGAAGCTGCTTTACGTGTTGCCTTTGCTTCCTCTTCAAAGCGAGTGCTTTCTTATTTTGGTGATGGTACCATGTACATTGAGAAGTACATTGAGCGTCCTCGTCATGTGGAAATCCAAGTATTAGCTGATCAATACGGGCATGCAGTTCACCTTGGAGAAAGGGAGTGCAGCATTCAGCGGCGTCATCAAAAGATTGTGGAGGAATCACCTTCACCTGTTGTCGATCATGCATTGCGAGAGCGTATGGGAACTGCGGCTTTAGCACTGGTTCACGCATTGCATTATACTGGAGTAGGAACTGTGGAGTTCTTATTAGATCAAGTAGGCAATTTTTATTTTTTAGAGATGAATACGCGTTTGCAAGTGGAACACCCTGTAACTGAGGAAGTGATGGGCGTTGATCTCGTTTTGTGGCAATTGCGAGTTGCGATGGGAGAAGCGCTCGATCATCGCGTGATGGATCGAAAACCGCAAGGACATGCCATGGAATGCCGCATCTGTGCAGAAGATCCCACGCGTTTTTTTCCTTCGCCTGGAACGATCACCGAGTTGCATATACCTGAGGGAATTGGCGTGCGAAATGAGATCGGTGTAAGACTAGGAGACACTATTACGCCATTTTATGACCCCATGTTTGCAAAACTCATCGTATATGGAACCGATCGTCTAGACGCTCGCAACAAGATGATCCATGCGCTTGCAGCATATCAAGTGGCTGGTATTAAGACTAATATCCCTCTTTTACAACGGGTACTTGAGAATGACGCGTTTGCACAGGGAGATACCAATACTGCGTTTATTCACGAACAATTTGGGTTGTAGTGATGGCTTGTTGGCACTTATTTGAATATGAGAAGGGGATTACATCATGAAAACGATTGTATCTACTATGGCTGGAACGGTGTTTAAGCTTGTAGTATCAGTTGGTCAGGATGTGCATGAAGGGGATGATGTCATCATCTTAGAATCCATGAAGATGGAAGTTCCAGTGTCTGCAGAGTTTTCGGGAAAAGTAGCAAAGGTTCTCATCGGAGAAGGGGATTTTGTCAATGAGGGCGATGCACTTGTGGAGTTGGAATAACCGATGAGGCTACCACAGGAAGTGACTATTTGGGAAGTAGGACCGCGAGATGGTTTGCAAAATGAACCTACTCGCTTATCCACGGAGGAGAAAATTGCCTGGATCGATAGTTTGACCGATACGGGATTGACGCATATTGAAGTGACTAGTTTTGTCAGTCCGCGCTGGATTCCGCAACTGGCTGATGCGGCAGAGGTATTTGCTGGTATAAAAAAGAAACCAGGTGTGGTGTACAGTGCTCTTGTTCCTAATCAACAAGGGTTAGAACGTGCTCTAGAAGTAGGAATGGAAGCGGTAGCTGTTTTCATGTCAGCGAGCGAATCGCACAATAAAAAAAATATTAATAAAACAATCGCGCAAACTTTGCCGGTATTACACTCTGTGACACAAATGGCAAAAGCTCAGCGTGCATATGTGCGAGGGTATGTCTCGACTGTCTTTGGGTGTCCGTATGAAGGGGAAGTTGACGTAGATCAGGTGTTGCAGATCGCACTCTCGTTACTGGAAGATGGCGTTGATGAAATTTCACTTGGCGATACGATCGGAGTGGCAACGCCACTTCAAACGGAGCGCGTACTTGAACGTTTACTAAAGGAGATTCCTCAAGACCGGTTGGCATTACATATGCATGATACGCGCGGTACAGCTCTTGCCAATATCTTAGTTGGGCTCACTATGGGCATTACAAAAATCGATAGTGCTTTAGGTGGTTTAGGTGGTTGTCCATATGCACCAGGCGCTTCCGGCAACGTGGCTACAGATGATCTCTTGTATTTACTAGAAGGATGTAAAGTAAACACGGGGATCGATCAAGCTGCATTGCTTTCGTCGCTCGTCCTTTTGCAAAACAGTGTGGGACATCCTTTACATAGTCATGCGAGTAAGATCTTTCAAGCGCAAGGAGGGGATAGTTGTGGCACTGTGTGAACTGACTATGAATGACCATGTTGCGACACTTACTTTACAGCGTGAGGAAGCCATGAACGCATTGTCTGAAGTGCTATTGGAAGAAATGCTCGTACACCTACAGGCGATAGATCAAGATGAAACGGTGCGTTGTGTGGTGATCACTTCAGGATCAGAGCGCGCATTTTGCGCTGGAGCTGATTTAAAAGAACGGCGTGGAATGAACGAAGAGCAGGTTAGGACTGCTGTTACTCGCATTCGTTCGGTGATCGAAGCAGTAGCTGCACTAAAAATGCCAACTATCGCAGCTGTAAGAGGTGTAGCGCTAGGCGGTGGGCTTGAATTGATGCTTGCTTGTGATGTGCGCGTTGTCGCGGATACCGCACTACTTGGACTCACGGAGACGAGACTTGCGATCATTCCTGGAGCTGGTGGAACGCAACGTCTCGCACGCATCGTGGGACTTGGACGCGCAAAAGAATTGATTTTTACAGGTCGGCGATTTACAGGAACTGAGGCATTTTCATTTGGGTTAGCAGAATACGTAGTTGCCGTTACAGATGTGCTAAAAACAGCGACAGCAGTGGCGCAACAGATAGGCGAGGGTGGACCAGTGGCTTTGCGAGCTGCAAAGCGGGCTATACAAAGTGGGGCAGATGTATCACTTGAAGAGGGATTGCACATTGAAATGTCAGCTTATGAAGAGGTATTGGGAACACAAGATCGTTTAGAAGGTCTACAAGCGTTTGCACAAAAACGTAAACCACAGTATACAGGACAATGAGGTGGAGTAGTGAGCAACACAGAGAATCGATCACTGAATGAATGGACACAAGCGATCACAACAGGTGGCGCGCAGAAATATCACGAAAAAAACGCTGAAGTAGGAAAATTATTTGTTCGAGAGCGTTTGCGTTTATTGTTTGATGAGGACTTAGATGCAGAAGACGGTATGTTTGCAAATGCACTTGCAGGTGACTTGCCGGCTGATGGAGTTGTGACAGGGCTAGGGCGTATCCATGGACAAACAGTTGCAGTGATGGCCAATGATTCTACTGTGAAAGCAGGATCATGGGGTTTTCGCACGGTAGAGAAAATCATCCGCATTCAGGAAACGGCGATGAAAATGCAAATTCCGTTGGTGTACTTAGTGGACTCGGCGGGTGCTCGAATTACCGATCAAATTGACATGTTTCCGGGGCGTCGTGGCGCTGGACGGATCTTTTACAATCAAGTAAAAATGTCTGGGATGATCCCTCAAGTCTGTGTGTTGTTTGGACCCTCGGCTGCAGGTGGCGCCTATATTCCTGCATTTTGTGACATTGTCATTATGGTTGAAGGAAATGCGAGCATGTATCTAGGATCACCGCGGATGGCAGAGATGGTGATCGGGGAGAAAGTCACGCTAGAAGAGATGGGCGGAGCACGGATGCACTGTTCTGTCAGTGGGTGTGGCGATGTATTAGCACCAGATGAGCCACATGCCATTATGGCGGCTCGTACGTACTTATCGTATTTTCCAGCAAACTATTTGGCACCTGTACCGCGTGTTCCAGCGCTTGATGTGGTGTCGGGTAAAAAAGCAGTATCGGAGCTGATTCCCCAAAATCAAAATGCTCCATTCAATATGTATGACCTTATTGATCAGTTAATTGATGAAGGTAGCTTCTTTGAAATCAAGCGCCTTTTTGCCGGTGAGTTAATTACTGGGTTGGCGCGGATTGATGGGCGCTCCGTAGGTATTGTGGCCAATCAACCACGTGTAAAAGGTGGCGTCTTATTTGTGGATTCTGCCGATAAAGCAGCGAGATTTGTGACACTTTGTGATGCTTTTAATATCCCTCTGATCTTTCTTGCAGACGTTCCAGGATTTATGATTGGGACGAAAGTTGAACGTGCCGGCATGATTCGTCATGGTGCGAAAATGATCGCAGCGATGGCGGAAGTCACCACTACTAAAATTTCAGTCATTGTGCGTAAAGCGTATGGTGCAGGTCTGTATGCAATGGCTGGTCCCGCATTTGATCCAGATGTCTGTATTGCTTTACCGAGTGCTCAAATTGCAGTAATGGGTCCTGAGGCAGCAGTAAATGCTGTGTACTCCAACAAAATTGCAGAGTTAGCTGAGCCTGAAAAATCAGAGTTTGTGGAACAAAAAAGAGAAGAGTATCGTGCGGATATCGACGTTTATCGCTTAGCGTCGGAACTTGTCGTTGATGCTATTATTGCGCCTGATGATTTGCGGCATGAACTTGTCGTGCGGTTACAAGAATACGAAGCGAAGAATGTCGTATTCGCGCGACGCAAGCACTCCGTGTACCCAGTGTAAAAAGCATATAGATGATGCATGCATGAGCACCTCTTGATCGGACAACTGTCAGTGTCCTTTAAGAGGTGCTGTATATTTACATTAAAGGATATTGTTGATTCTCCTCGATGTTTTCTAATTCTTGTCCAATTTTGCGTTTCATACGTTCAAATTGTGCTTCTGCTACAACATCCTCGACTTCTTCTTTTGCTACCTCAATCCATTTGCGCGCACTTTCTGACATGGCTAAAGCACCTGTTGCGACTGCGGCGGAAGCTGGTTTAAGTTGTTTTTTTAATACGGGTATGATAATAGTTGCAAACAAACCAATGCCAATGCCAATGACGATACTCTCCATACTATGTGCTTTCCTCAATGTATTGATCCTCCTAGTATCCTCTTCTATACCAAAATCTGTGGATGTATGAAATACCCTTCCACAGATGAGCCTGATTCATGCATGTAGTCCGCACTTTTCGCATGCACTTATCTGACTTGGGGATGCTATAGGAGGAGAGGATAAAGGAGGGGAAGTCATGGCGATGAAAGACTTTGGCAAAGTGCTGAAAACAGATTATCCAGTAGGGTGGGTGACTGTAGGTGTTGCTGTGTTACTCACAGTGCCTTCAGTGCGAAATTTTATACGCAAAACGACTGTGCAAACGGCAGTTGGGGTCATGGCCATAAGTGATCGCGTGAAACAATGGGCACAACAGCCTGAGGAGAGTCATGAACCTACAGGAAACCGTGAGCATCTTGACGATACGGTAGAAAGTGCACAGACACATGAATGGCATGAGCAGAACGAAAAGCAACAGCCATTTGTGCGCAAAGCGGTCGTGGGAGGTTTGGCGACAGCGATGAATGCTACTGATGGAGTGATCGAGGGGACAAAGGATTTTTTTAGTCGCAAAGTGCGATTTGCAGGTGCCAATCGCGCACAGGCAGTTGAGATTGGTCAAATTGGACAAATCGATGACGATCTACCCCACCGTTTACCTGATCATTTGATGCCACAATCACACGATGCTAGAGCGGTAAAACATACACATGGGGGACAAATGCCACCTGATTTTGCCGTTAAGAATGCGGATGCATTGGTGCAATTCGCAAATGATATGAAGCAAGTGGGCGCAGGGTTTAAACCAGAATATGAACGGATGGTAGATCTTGTTCAAAAAGAGAGTAACCAGACAAACGATGATGATCTAGGCACGTATCATTAGCTTGTACTGTTTCATAAAAAGCGCGAGATGGGCTTTCCCATCCCGCGCTTTTATCGTGATTACATGGCTGTGAGTTGTTCTTGCAAAGAGTGCGAGCCGATAAGGTCCTTCCCTTCAGAAAGTCCAAGTGTAGCAATCGCAAAACTATCCGCAAGCAAATTGATTCGCCCTGGAGCTACCATGGCAAATGCGAGTACAGTGAGGAATACATTGAATGCTCCTGTTCGAATCATGCTCTTTTGAATATTGCGATGCAATCGTTCGCTTAATTGCAGTGTTTCAAATAATGCTTCTTGATTTTGGCGCAGATAGATTAAATGGTCTTGACGTTGATGGACAGCTGGATAAGCTACTTCTTCAGAAAGCAGTATGATATGGGTGAGTTGATGTTCTGCTCTTCTTTTTCGTTGTGTTGGGACAGGTTCTTTAAATTCGTGTATATGAGTTGTGCGAATGACTGCTATGCCTTGGCGTTTTGCAAATTGTTCAAGTGGGGGATAAATGGTAGGAATATGCTCATTTGTTTTCGCATGTAAAATCGTAATTTCTTTTGCATCAAGCAAATCATAAAGATCCATTCCTGTGTGCATAGGAATATATCGACAATCCTCATGTGTCATGATTTCTGCGTGATTGAGTCCATAGCGTGCTCCTATGACTGCTGGACGTGGATTGGCAGCGACGAGAAGAGTGCTAAAAAGTAGTGGGTTACCTGTGATGATAAATGTACCCAATGCGACAACAAGACCAATTTTTGACCCTACATCTGCAAAACGCTTTACATTTTTAGGTTCATGGTTTTCACTGTCAATCAGTGCTACTACTTCACCCGCTTTGGCAGCGGCAGTTAAGGTGTTATTGCGCTTGCGATAAGCATTATAGCTAAGTAGAAATAACGCGCTAAAAACAAGCAGAGATTCGCGTATGACAGCAACAAAAAGGGCTGCAAAACTAAGGAGAATATGATCGCTAATTCCTATTTTTTCAGCTAGACGATTCACACGCTCTCGCAAAACGGGATATCCTGTAAAGACTGCGACTATGGTTGCCAATTGGTATGCAAAAAGGCTATCTGCAAATGCTGGTTTACCAGCAATCAATCGTTTCACGCCAATGCCCGCCAGCAGAATAAGCGGCACAGTAAGATACATCTGATGTCTGCGTAAGGTGTATTCAGTTGCAGGCAGGAATGACATAGGTGAATGTTCTAACCGTCCTGCTAGTGCTACTAATTGCCAGCTAGCAATTTTGCGATCATCATACACGATCAGTAATCGACCAGATGTGGGGTTTGCAGTCACTGAAACTACGCCATCAATCATTTGTAATAGTGATTGGTATAATTCTCTATTTTTAAAGTCGGACAATCCATTCATATGAATGCGTGTGCGTCGTAAACAATGTAGATCTGTCATTCTCATTCCTCCTTGAAACTGTAGTATGCCCAAGCAGTGCAAAAGTGTTTCGAGGATTCAGGTAAGGTTGAGTTGACCTATCGGGCACATGTTCATCCACTAGTTGCTTGAATTTACTTGTTTATGATACTGTGAATGAAACAAGCGTAATTTGCGGTTGTGAAGTGAGGCGATGGCGTGTTAACTAATGTAATGGAAAACGTTGCGAGACGAGCTTTACAATCTTTTATTGAAAATGGGTATGATGGGTGCTCGTGTGAACTATGTCAAAACGATATTTTAGCCATCACTTTAAATCATCTAAAACCGCAGTATAGCGCTAGCGATACTGGTGAAGTGTATATAAAGGCAAAAATGTTAGATGATCAAGCCATGGTTGATGTGATGCAGGAGATCATTAGAGCGACTACCATTGTAAAGCAACATCGCAGACATGCTTGACAGATGTTAGATACTTTACTTTATTAAGTGAAACAGCTATAGTTTATGATGAGTGAGATGATTGGTTTCACATGATGAATAAGCGTAATGTATTATTCTCATGGGTATCATCAACATGAGGTTTCTGTTAGTAGAGATCATGCATTTTTATTATGGATGAGAGATGCGAGGGGTTTGCAATACCATGGAGATCTGGCAAACGGAGAGGTTAACAGGCAATGCGCTCACGGATGCGTATCTACAGGGCGATCCAAGAATGAGTGACCGCTTTGAATTTTCGCTTCATCAACCGGACGCATTAAAACGGCGATGTCATACCGTAGATCATGTGATGGACCGTAAACATAGAAGTGCACTTGTCAAAGCTATGAGGGAATATGCATTAGAATTAGGACAAAAGGGAGCTCATACAGCGGCCTTGTTAGATAAATTGTCTGACGAGCGCAGTATGGTTGTTGTCACAGGACAACAGGCAGGGTTATTTTCTGGACCCCTGTATACTGTCTATAAAGCAGTGTCTACTGTTGTGCTCGCAAAACAGTACGAGCAAGAGATGTGTCGTCCAATTGTACCCATATTTTGGATTGCGACTGAGGATCACGATTTTGATGAAGTAGCATCGGCTTATTATGTGAATAAAGAAGCAAAAGTTAGCCATGTACACTTGCACGATCGCCCAAATGGTCGCGTGCCTGTTGGTATGCATGAGGTATCACGTGATGAATTAGATAGGTTATTGACACAATTAGAGATTGATTTGCCTGCGGGCACATATAAGGAACAATTACTTCAGGATCTGCTACAAGCGTATAGTAATGTTTCTAATATGGGCGATGGTTTTGCGCGTTTCATGGCTCTACTTTTACGTGATGTTCCCATATTATTTGTCAATCCGATTCGCCCAAGTTTTCGCAGTCTAGTTAAAGATGCTTTTGCACGTGTCATTCACAATCCGAACGCTTTTATTAAAGCTGCTCAAATGGGGACAGAGGCACTTGTGAAACGGGGATTTTCTCCGCAAGTGGACGTTCATCCCGATCACTCACTGCTCTTTCTTGTAGATCGTGGACATCGCTATGCATTGGATGTTGATCGCTCTCATGGACATGACTTTATTTTGCGCGATAGTGATCTTTATTTTAGTAAAGAGGAATTATTGCTGCGTTTGGAAGAACATCCATCTGATTTTTCTTCGGGTGTCTTGTATAGACCAGTAGTGCAAGACTTTTTGCTACCTGTTTTGACTTATGTGGGTGGCGCTGCGGAGATTGCTTATCACGGGATGATGAAGGAGATTTTTACGGCAGCAGGTCGGCATTTACCGATCTTACAATTGCGTATGCGCGTGATGGCAGTTCCTACTGCAGTATCCAGAGCTCTTGACCATTTGGGGATGGAGTTAGAAGATGGAATTAAGCGCGATTTACTCAAAGAATCATTGGTGAAAGATTTAATGCCACCGCTTGCTACAGTTACAAAAGAAATGCAAGATAAACTGCGCAATGTGTTACACGAATACGAAGATTATTTTCTCGGCATAGATAAGACATTGCGACCTTCATTGGAACGTGCAGAAGAGATGGTAACGCGAAGTCTAAGGCATATTGAAAACCGCAGTATTCGCGCACTTATGCGAAAAGATCAAGAAACAGTGTACGCAGCTGCGGTGGTTTCTGCATGGTTGCGCCCTCATGGCACTGAGCAAGAAAGGATATTATCACCTCTCTCGCTTGTTGCAAAATATGGAAGCTCTTGGCTACCTGCTTTATTGGAGCTTGCCCATTCACCAACAGCGATGACCTATGTGCGATTTTAAAATCAAAGCTTCATGCCTGTAAAAGGTTTTACCATTCCACAATTTTCTTTATAAAAAATCCTGTCTCTGATGGAATAGAGGCAGGATTTTTGTTGTTTGGGGCGAATTATACTAACTAAGTGGTGTGAAGTGGAGTGAAGTGGGGAATCTTGCAGAGAAAGTGGGGATGCGCTGATGTTTATGGGTGAGTTTCAACATGCCCTAGACGATAAAGGGCGTATTACCATTCCTGCAAAATTTCGCGATGAATTAGGTACTTCTTTTGTAGTTACACGTGGACTTGATCATTGTTTATTCGTTTATGCTCGCAAGGATTGGGAAGTTTTAGAAAGCAAATTGCGGGCGATGCCGCTGTCTAGAGCTGATGCCAGACAATTTATGCGCTTTTTTTTCAGCGGTGCTGCAGAGTCTGAACTGGATAAACAAGGACGTGTACTTTTACCTGGTAATTTGCGTGAATATGCGCATATTGCTCGCGAATGCGTTGTAATTGGAGTGGGTGCACGAGTGGAGATTTGGGATCTTGAGACTTGGAAAACCTATTCTTCAAGTGCTGCAGATCAGTTTAGTGATTTGGCGAGTGGACTTGTCGATCTCGATCTGTAAACTTCGTTAAAACGCATGATGATGGGGGATGTGCTTTTTGTCCATTGAAGGATTTGTTCATCACACAGTATTGCTGTCAGAAGCGGTAGATATGTTGAATCCTCGTTCGGGAGGTATTTATGTTGATGGGACGATGGGTGGTGGTGGGCATACCAGAGCATTGCTTGAGGCAAGTGCACCATTAGGGCGTGTCATTGCATTTGATCAAGATCTTGAAGCTGTTACAAACGCTGAAACATGGCGGGAAGGATATCACGACCGATTGATCGTCGTACATGATAACTTCAGGATGATAGGAAATCATTTACAGCGACTTGCCATCCCAAAAGTGCAAGGCATTTTGTGTGATTTAGGTGTGTCCTCTCCGCAGTTAGACGATGCTTGGCGAGGGTTTTCCTATCAACAGGATGCACCACTTGATATGCGGATGGATCATCGGCAAACCGTAACTGCAAAAAAACTAGTAAACACCTGCTCAGAGCGAGAATTGGCAGATTATTTCTTTGAATATGGGGAAGAACGTTGGGGGAAACGCATTGCGCAGTTTATTGTAGCATCAAGAAAAGTGGCACCGATTGAAACTACAGAGCAACTTGTTGCCATTATTAAGGCGGCTATTCCTGCTGCAGCGCGTAAAGACGGACCCCATCCAGCGAAACGTGTGTTTCAAGCATTGCGTATTGCTGTGAATGAAGAAATGACATCATTACAGGATCTTCTTGTCACTATACCACAGTTATTGGATAGTTATGGTAGAGCTGCTTTTATTACATTTCATTCACTTGAGGATCGCATCGTGAAAAAGGCATTGATTGATGCTGCTAAAGACTGTATTTGTCCACCTGATTTTCCACAATGCATATGTGATCATCGAGCGACCATGCAAGTAATAACAAGAAAACCGGTGGTACCTAGTGACGTGGATATCGAATTGAATCCCCGTGCCCGCTCCGCAAAGTTGCGAGTAGCAGAGAGGTTACCTAATTAAAAGGAGAGAAATCAATGAGTGCAACAAACCCTATTCGCGATACCTCGCTGACTTATCACATGCGGACACAGGATGCTGTATCGCAAGAGCTGCACCAAACTTCCCCATCAAAGCGGATCCGTACTGCAGCTGATCCGAAAATAAAGGATCGGTTTGGCTTGATCGTATCCTTGTTTTTTTGTGCAGGCATTGCTATTTTTCTTGTTGGCCAGTATGCGAACTTGATTGTGACAAATTATCAAGTACAAGGTATGCAAGTCACACTTTCACATGAAGTGGCTCGCGATGCAGCACTCCAGTCTACCGTGTATGAATTATCTTCGCCTACGCGCATCTTACATATTGCTGAGCATGTGTTAGATATGCAACCAGCCACACCTGTTGAAGTCGGAACGAGCGCTCCTTGATAGTGAAAAAGCAGCGCATGTCTAGACTCGGAATTCTTCGCGTGACATTGGTAGGATTTTTGTCTATCGTTCTTGTTAGAATTGGGTATGTACAAGCATCAGATCACTTTTTAGCAGGTATTGAACAAAATCAGTGGTCTTCAGAAGAGAAGATCGCACCTATTCGCGGGACGATCTACGATGCAAATGGCGATCAATTGGCTTTTTCTATGCCTGCCTATGATCTCGATTTATACTTGCCGGGAATACAGCAAGTAGGATCTGTGAAAATTCAACAATTGTCGAGTGAGCTTGGTCAGATTGTGGGTGCCCCAACGAGTGTCATTGAACAGGCACTCACTCGGAAAGATGTTGTATGGTTGCGTTTATATCCATACTTTGTACATGTATCGCTTGCAAAAAAAGAACAAGTAGTACATGTGTTTCATCAGATGAATATAGGTAACGATATCAATCCGTATAAAACATATGAACGCGTATATCCAGATGGGGATTTTGCATCACAAGTAGTGGGTTTTGTTGATCAGACTGGTAATGGTGCAGGAGGAATCGAAAGGGAGTACAATCAGTATTTAGCTGGACAGTCTGGGTCTGTACAATTTATGCAAGATGATCTAGGACAGCCGCTACCTTTTGACAGCGTTTTAACCAAACCTGTACAAAATGGTGATCGTGTGTATTTGACAATTGATGCAGCCATTCAAAACTATGCACAAGAAGCACTAGCGACGATCCAAAAGCGATTTACACCGGCACATGCTGCCATTATTGTAGCGGATCCAAATACGGGCGCTATTCTTGCGATGGCAACCTTGCCAACATTTGATCCCAATCAATATTATGCATATCCTGCTAGTACACTCGATACGAACTGGGCGATCTCTGATCCATTTGAACCTGGGTCAACTTTTAAGATTGTCACTTTAACAGGTGCCTTGGCAACTCATGCAATTAACTTGAACCAGACGTATATGTCTGGTGTCGATTACGTCAATGGCGTGCCTATTCGGGATTGGAATTTGTGGGGATGGGGTAGAATCACATACCGCATGGCGATGATTTATTCCAGTAATACAGGGTTTATTCATATCGGGCAGGCGGAGGGCGTGCAGACGCTATATCATTATATCCACTTATACGGCATGGATCAGCCCACGGGTATTGATTTGCCAGGCGAGAGTAATTCGATTTTGTTTGATCCTAACCATTTGAACCCTGTGGATTTTGCTACCATGACATTTGGGCAAGGATTAGCTGTTACCCCCATACAACAAGTGGCAGAGGTCGGGGCTGTTGCCAACGGTGGTGATTTATTGACGCCTTATCTGGTACAAAAAATCGTTGCGCCAGATGGCCAAGTTGTATATTTTCGAAAACCACACATCGTACGTCGGGTGGCTTCATCTGCCATTATGAATGAAATTACCAATGTGATGATTCAAGATGTGAACCAAGATCCGGGCTTAATGGCATACGTTCCAGGATACAACGTAGCAGGTAAAACAGGAACCGCACAAATTCCGAGTCCAAATGGTGGGTATGTACCGCATAAGTATAATTTATCATTTATCGGTTTTGTACCTGCTCATCATCCTGTTTTGGAAATCTATGTGACAGTAAACGAGCCGCTGCATGCGATTCAGTTTGGCAATGATGTGGCATCGCCTGCAGCGCAGTTTGTATTAGAGAAATCATTGCGTTATTTAAATATCCCGCCACACGGGGTTGCGGCAAGTTCTATGCAAAACCAATATCAAAAAACTACGTATACAGTCATTCCTAATCTTATTGGGGATTCCTACGGAGCAGCAACATCTGCACTACAAACTACAGGTATTCGAGAACAATGGATTTCAGCGCCGGGCGTCGTCGCTTATCAGTGGCCTCAAAGTGGAACGGATGTACCGCTTTCTAGTCGAGTTATACTCGACGCACAAGGTCCTCAAAGCACAGCAAACGGACGAGTAACCGTTCCTGACCTTCATGGGTTATCGATGGTTGATGCTGTGAGCATATGTTCAGAGTTAGGGCTTTCGCTTATCCCTAGCGGCGATGGATACGCTTTTTCGCAAAGTGTTCCGGCAGGTCAGTCCGTACCACTTGGATCAGAAATGAATGTTACTTTTGTGGCATATCACTAAATCAGATCAATAGCACGTCTACTTTTTTCTGCGTTCGCATAGATTTTCAGGGACAAGACTTGCAAAGTGGTGAGGGGAGTCCCTATGCGAATTACGCAAACGAAAGTGCGCAGACGCATTTTTCTAGTGCTATTGGCCTTTGTCTGCGGGGCATCTTTGCTTATCGGTCGACTCGTACATGTACAGGTGATCGCTGTTCAGTTTTACAATGAAAAAGCTGTGCATCTTATTCGTCGCAACATCCCATTACCTGCAGTGCGGGGAGAAATTCTTGATTCAAACGGGAAACCGCTCGTTTACACAGCGAGTGCAGCGAGTATAATAGCTGTTCCAAGGCAGATTAAGGATAAACAGCGCACGGCATTTTTACTTTGGAAAATTATCGGAGGCACAGAGCAAGGCATCTATAAATTGTTGAAACGGCCTGGCGAAATGATGGTGTACATCCGCCCGCGTGGCCGAAGACTGGATGAAGCGAAAGTAAAAGCGATTCGTGCACTGCGTCTGCCAGGCATTTATTTGACAGAGGAAGGTAAGCGTGAATACCCATATGGCGATCTTGCGGCACAAGTATTAGGTGTGACGGGTGGAGATGGCCAAGGTTTAAGTGGTATTGAATTGCAGTTTAATAAAGAGTTAGAAGGTCAAAAAGGCGCCCTGCAATTTGTGTCTAATGCACGGGGAGAAGAAATTCCAAAGACGGATGATGACTATATCCCGCCTGTGCCAGGGCTTGACATTCAATTGACGATTAATCGCCAAATCCAACAATTTGCACAGCGTGAGATTCAAAATATCGTAGCGAAGTACACACCTGATCGCGTGACGATTATTGTCGCTGACCCTAAAACAGGCGCGATCTTAGCAATGGCGAATTATCCTACATTTAATCCGTCTAACTGGCGCAATGTTCCACAAGAGGTCTATAATCGCAATCTGGCAATTTGGCAAACTTTTGAACCAGGATCTACTTTTAAAATCGTGACACTGGCAGCAGCTCTGCAAGAGAAAAAAGTGGACTTAAAAGAACGGTTTTATGATCCTGGGTACTACGAAGTTGCAGGTCACAAGATCAAATGTTGGAAAGCTGGCGGGCACGGGTCGCAATCCTATCTCAATGTCGTTGAAAATTCCTGCAATCCAGGTTTTGTTCAATTGGGTGAACGATTGGGTAAAACGCAATTGTTTTCGTTTATTAAAGCATTTGGATTTGGAGCGAAAACAGGTATTACGCTACCTGGAGAAAGTAAAGGGATTTTATTTAATCAAAGTAAAGTGGGACCATTAGAACTTGCTACAACAGCTTTTGGGCAAGGTGTTTCCGTCACTCCGATTCAACAAGTTATGGCGATGTCAGCTATTGCTAATGGTGGAGTGCTAATGAAACCAGAGATTGTAAGCGCCTATGTTAACCCTACGACAGGACAAGCGGTAAAAACATTTTCTCCAGTGACTGTTCGACGTGTGATCTCTCCAAGTGTTGCTGCACAAGTGCGCGGTGCGCTGGAAAGCGTGGTTGCGCAAGGAACAGGTGGCGGCGCGTTTCGTGAGGGTTATCGCATTGCTGGGAAAACGGGAACAGCACAGGTTGCGGAGAATGGACACTATTCTGGGACGCATTATATTGTATCTTTTATTGGTATGGCACCGGCAAATAATCCGCAACTTGTAGCATATGTCGCGATTGATTACCCGCGCCCAAAAGATTCACCTGTGTTTGGCGGCGTAATCGCGGCACCTGTGATTGGCAATCTAATGGCCGATAGTTTGCAGTATCTCAATGTGCCGCCGTCGGTTGAAGGGATCGCCAAAAAATACCGTTATGGTATTGATCCAGTGCAAACGACGATTCCAAATTTGGCTATGCGCACGTATAAAGATGCGACTCGTTCGATGATTGAGAGTGGGACCATTTTACGCGTTGTGGTTGTTGGTGAAGGCCCTTATGTTATTGCGCAGTCGCCACAAGCGGGAACAAAAGTGCCACAAGGTAGTGTCGTGCGACTTTACCTTGGACCGACGCCCGCCGGATCTAGTTGACATAGGATACGACATTTTCTAGAGTGAACCTTGAGATAACGTTTGTGGGTTGAGTAACTTGGAGGGATTATCATGCAATTGCGTCATATTGTCGATCAGATCGTGTTAAAAGAAGTAAGAGGGCTACTAGATATCAACGTGACAGGAATTAGCGATGATTCACGACACGTATCACCTGGTGATTTATTTGTTGCATATCGCGGAGGACATGTGGATGGTCATCAATATGTGCAACAAGCAGTTGCTGCAGGTGCTGTAGCAGTGTTAGTAGAAGAGCCAGTAGATGTTCTCTGCACGCAAGTGATTGTACCATCGACACGGCGTGTGGCACCCATATTTGCGCATACGATCTTGGGACGGCCAGCGGATGACTTATTGATGGTTGGGGTGACAGGTACGAATGGCAAGACCACGACTGTTACGCTGATTGAGCAAATTCTTCAACAAGCGGGTCATGCTACGGGTTTGATTGGGACGATTGAACAGCGGACGAGTAAAGGCGAGTTGCGTAGTTCCAGTATGACGACTCCAGAAGCTGTGCAACTTGTTCAAACGCTAAAAGAAATGCGTGAGCTCGGTGCGCGCTACGTGGTGATGGAGGTCTCTTCACACGCGCTGGAACTCGCGCGCGTTGCAGGAATTGGCTATCGCGTTGCAGTGTTTACCAATTTGACTCAAGATCATTTGGATTTTCACGAGACGATGCAAGCGTACGGAGAAGCAAAAGGAAAACTATTTAGTCGCCTTGGCAATGTATTTACACCACTGGCCGATGGGTTACTCCCTGTAGCTGTCTTAAATGCAGATGATCCGTGGAGCCGCATCTATGCAGGAAACACGGTGCAACAGGTACTCACGTATGGCATTGATCAAGAGGCAGACATCCGCGCGACTGATGTTTCCATTGCAGCACATGGTGTGAGTTTTATGCTGCGTGCACACCATATTCAAAAGGAAGTGCATCTGCACATGACGGGTCGCTTTAGTGTGTACAATGCGCTCGCCGCAACTGCCGGTGCTCTTGCACTTGGCATTGATGTTGACACGATTGTCTCGACACTAGAACAAGTGACAGGTGTTCCTGGGCGTTTTGAACGAGTCGAGGCAGGGCAACCTTACACGATTTTAGTGGATTACTCGCATACTCCGGATAGTTTAGAAAATGCATTGACTACGATTCGTGAATTCTGCACTGGACGTGTGTTCACTGTTGTAGGTTGTGGCGGTGATCGCGATCGCAAAAAGCGTCCTCTCATGGCACAAGTAGCGGCAAAGTATAGCGATGTGACGGTATTGACTTCGGATAATCCGCGCACTGAAGATCCTGTGTGCATTATTGATGAGATGGAGGAAGGCATCAGACATCTACCTGGTGTGGAGTATGTGCGGCATACATCACGCGTGGATGGCATTCGCTACGCGCTTACACATGCAACGTCTGGCGATGTCGTGCTGATTGCAGGGAAGGGACATGAAACGTATCAAATTATAGGTACCGTGAAACATGACTTTGACGATCGTCTGGTCGCAGCTCAGATCGTTGTGGAGCATCTATGATTCGCGCTACGTTGTCTCAAATCGCCGCCGTATTGCATGCATTATCTCCAGCCCAAGATATTGAATTTCACGGAGTTAGCACCGATTCGCGTCAGGTCTCTCCTAGGGCACTTTATATCCCCTTACGCGGAGAGCATTTTGATGGGCATGACTTTGTACGTGCGGCACTAGATAACGGAGCAAGTAGTTTTTTGTGGGATCAATCGCTGCCTGTGCCAACGGAAGTAAGCCATGTACCACATGTACTTGTTACAGACACACTGCAAGCACTTCAGAGCATAGCTTTGTTTTATCGCCGCGAACTCGGTGTAAAGGTTGTTGCGATTACTGGAAGCAATGGCAAAACATCGACGAAAGATCTTGTTGCACAAGTTCTTTCTGTGCAGTTTAACACGTACAAAACAGAAGGCAATTTGAATAATCATATTGGCTTGCCGCTCTCTATTTTGCGTATGCCTGAAAACACAGAGATAGCCGTTCTAGAGATGGGTATGAATGCTCTTTTGGAGATTGCAAGATTGTGTGAGATTGCACAACCAGACGTAGGTGTGATTACCAATATAGGTGAAGCGCACATTGGTATGCTTGGATCGCGCGAAAATATTGCACGTGCAAAGTGGGAATTGATTGAATCCTTGCAACCTGGAGCGCTTGCTATCTTGCCAGATGATGAGCCGCTCATTCAGGATCTTACCGTACCGCCTGGAGTTGATGTGTGGTATGTTGGAGAATCTCCCGAAGCACAGTTACAAATTTCCCGCTATCATCCGGTAGATGGTGGATGTAGCTTTGTGATTTTACCTGATCAACTCACGGTGAACCTTCCTATCCACGGTAAACATCAAGCGAGGAATGCACTGTGTGCGTTTGCGTGTGCAAAGTTCTTTGCGATCGATGGCACGAGCGTGGCATCTGCGTTAGGAAAATCATCACTCACACACATGCGCATGGAAGTAGTGGAGTTGTCAGATACGCTCACGCTGATTAACGATGCGTATAATGCTGCGCCTTCCTCAACATACGCGGCGTTAACGGTTTTGCAAGAACTACCTTGTGACTATCGCATTGCAGTGCTTGGCGATATGATGGAACTCGGACAAGAGAGTGAGCGTCTACATGCTAAAGTAGGAGTAGCTGTCATGCATAGTGGTACAAATGCATTACTTGCAGTCGGGGACTATGCGCAATACATGGTACAGGAAGTGAACGAGTCTGCTTCCTTTCAAGTGGCAACTGCAGCAAATATCACGGACGCTTGGCCCATTTTACAATCCTTGATACAGTCTAACCAAAGTATAGGGAAAACGGTCATCCTCCTTAAGGCGAGTCGAAAAATGCAATTTGAACAACTTGTGATCTTATTAAAAGATTTTTTTATGCACTAATCGTCCTTACAAATTGATCGAGTAATTAAGGAGAGAGACACTGTGGATGCACAGTCATTATCTTGGGTTTTGGTCGTCGCTTTTGCTATTGTGGTGTTGCTAGGGCCCATCGTCATTCCGTTATTACACAGATTTAAGTTTGGCCAAGCGATTCGTGCAGAGGGTCCTGCCCGTCATCAAAAAAAATCAGGAACACCGACCATGGGTGGACTGATGATCATTATCAGTGTCGTTTTTACCGCTATGCGATTTTCTAATTCGCCAACGACAGATATCTTACTGTTTGCTATGGTAGGGTTTGGCGTGATAGGACTTTTAGATGATGGTATTAAAGTCATACGACATAGAAATTTAGGTTTAACTGCACTACAAAAAATTATCTTACAGGTCATCGTTGTGGTATTGTTTTACTTGTTCTTGTATATTCGCGGGTGGCACTTTGAACTCTTTATTCCAGGGTTCAATACAGCGTTACAATTAGGACCTTTTTATTTGGTGTTCCTCACATTTTTTATGATTGGTACGGCCAATGCAGTCAATATTACAGATGGCTTAGATGGGTTAGCTACAGGGACTACAGCCATCGCTTTTGGAGCTTTTGCTGCTATGGCTTGGTGGGAAAGTCAGTGGAATGTCTCCGTCTTTGCTATGGCTACAGTGGGTGCACTATTGGGGTTTCTAGTATATAACAGACACCCTGCTAAAGTGTTTATGGGTGATACGGGGTCTCTAGCGCTAGGAGGAGGATTGGCAGCCGCCGCTGTGCTCACGCGTTCAGAGATATGGTTAGCTCTCGTTGGTGGAATTTTTGTTATTGAAGCATTGTCTGTCATCATTCAGGTGATCTCATTCCAATCATTTGGACGACGTATATTTAGAATGAGTCCACTTCACCATCATTTTGAATTAGTTGGATGGTCAGAATGGCGAGTTGTTACGATTTTTTGGCTGTTTGGTTTAGCTATGTCGCTTGCGGCGCTTTATTTATATGTAAGGTAACGACTGAGGTGAATGGATATGGATGTAGAGAATCGTTCGGTTCTCGTTGTAGGACTTGCCAAAAGTGGTGTGGCAGTAGCTAAATTGCTTCATCAGTTAGGCGCACATGTTGTGGTCAATGATCAAAATCCAAAGGAACAAGTGGCGCTAGAAGTAGAAGAATTGGAACGTTTAGGCATTTCAGTTGTAACGGGAGGTCATCCTTTAGAACTGGTTGATGCATGTGAAATAATGGTCAAAAACCCTGGTATCTCTTATGATCGCCCAGTCATTGCGCGTGCTGTAGCACGTGGTATTCCGATTTTTACAGAGGTTGAAATTGCATCGCGTGTGATTACAGCTTCGATTATTGGGATAACCGGGTCAAATGGTAAGACAACGACGACCACACTGATAGGTGAGATCTTACGTAAAGACCATAAAAAAGTGATGGTTGCAGGCAATATTGGAACTGCATTATCTGCTGTAGCTAAAGAGGTTACGGCGGATGATTTACTTGTAGTAGAGTTGTCTAGTTTTCAGTTACAAGGCACGCAGCAGTTTCATCCGCACATTGCTGCATTGCTCAATATCTATCCTGCGCATTTGGACTATCATGGCACTATAGAAAACTATATCAATGCCAAATCTAAACTATTTCAAAATCAAACTGCAAGCGATATTGCCATTTTAAATCGCGATCAACAGGTATGCGTGGAGATAGCTAACACGCTTCACTCACAAGTCTGGTGGGTTAGTATGGAGCAGGAGGTTGCGCTTGGAGCTTATCTTTCCGATGAGTGGCTGATGCTTGCGACACCTTCATCGACATCGCTTACTAGTGATCGTATACCGGTTATCAAAGTTGCGGATCTCGCACTGCGTGGACGGCACAATGTCCAGAATGCTCTTTTTGCATGTGCAGTATCGTATGCAGCTGGTGCATCCATTGCTGCGATTGCAAAAACACTAGGGGCGTTTGCGGGTGTCGAACATCGCATGGAATTTGTGCGTGAATACGAAGGTGTTACATTTATTAATGATTCAAAAGCAACGAATCCACAAGCGGCTCTGCAGGCGATCCAATCATTTGAAGAACCTATTGTCGGTATTTTAGGTGGACTAGATCGTGGAGATGATCTCACACCACTGATCTCAGCTGTGGCAAGTCATATGAAGGCCGTTGTGGTACTTGGTCAATCTGGTAAACGCATGGCTGAGATGGCGCAGTCGGCTGGTATTGCCACGGTGCTTGTGGCCGATTCGCTACTACAAGCGGTTAAGCTTGCAACGGAAGTGGCGCAACCAGGCGATGTAGTGTTGTTATCTCCGGCGGCAGCAAGTTGGGACATGTTTGCATCTTTTGAGGAGCGAGGGCGAATCTTCAAAGAGGCGGTGCATATGCTTTAGCATGGACAAGTATCCGCGTAGGAGGTCTGTGCGTGCAAAATACCAAATCCCCATCCCCTGATCTCATGATCCCGCTTGTGACAGTCGTTTTGCTAGCGATTGGCGTTGTCATGGTGCATAGTGCAAGTACGATTCTCTCGCAAGAGCATTTTCATGATGCGTTTTATTATTTTAAGCGACAGTTAATGTGGGCATCACTAGGACTCATCTCAATGTATGTGGTGAGCCGGGTAGACTATCGCATTTTTAGTCGCTATGCGCGTCAGATCTTGCTCTTATGTTTGTTGTTTCTCGGGTTAGTTCTCATTCCGCACATTGGTCAAGTTCGCGGTGGATCGCGAGCGTGGCTTGGTATTGGAACGTTTGGCATCCAACCATCGGAGTTTGCGAAATTTGGACTGCTGATTTTTCTTAGTTGGTATTTAAGTCAAGAGCCAGATCGCATGCGCTCGTTTCGCAAAGGATTAGTGCCACCACTTCTTATGATGGGCCTTGTGATTGGTCTCGTCATGTTAGAACCAGACCTTGGTCAAAGTGCCGTTATTGCAGGTTCAACCATGATTATGGTATTTGTTGCAGGAGCGCGCATAGAGCATTTAGTTGGCATGGGGATGGTTGGACTTGTCGCCTTTGCAGGGTTAATAGCGGCTGCTCCCTATCGCTTACAGCGCGTACTTTCCTTTCTTGATCCGTGGAAATATCCTGATACCATTGGCTATCATATTATTATGTCGTTAATTGCACTTGGACAAGGTGCCATAATTGGCGTGGGTCTCGGTCACAGCACCCAAAAACATTTGTACTTACCGGAACCTCAGACAGATTTTATTTTTGCCATTCTTTCGGAGGAACTTGGATTAATTGGTGGGGTACTTGTTATACTCTTATTTACAGTGTTAATTTGGCGAGGGTTGCGCGCCGCGATGCGGGCGCCTGATCGGTTTGGCAGTTATTTAGCAACTGGACTAACGGGGGTCATTGCTGTTCAGGTTTTTATCAATATTGGCGTAGTTATAGGGCTGATGCCTGTAACGGGGATCACATTGCCGTTTCTCAGCTATGGTGGTTCATCATTGACACTCATGTTGACAGCAGTTGGCGTTTTGATGAATATTTCACGAGCGACAAACTATTGACTAGGCGTTTGTCACCACTATAGAACCGCGACATATGATGTGTTACGCGAGCGGACATCAATGAGGCGAAGAGCAGATAAAAGGGAGAGTTACTTTGATGGATCGGCTGTTGCAAGCGTCTGTTTTTACGGGTTTAGCGCCTACGGTTCTCTTTGATGAACCACTGTCTAAGCATACCACATGGCGCATAGGCGGACCTGCTGATGTATTCATTGTTCCGAGAACTATGGAGGAAGTAAAAGCTGTGGTCCTAGCGGCACATACGCATAACATTCCGTTATTTATCCTTGGTCGCGGGAGTAACCTGTTAGTTCAAGATGGTGGTATGCGCGGTGCCGTGTTAAAACTAGGTGATGAATTGGCGGCAGTCGAGGTTAACGGTCACTCTCTTACTGCTTTAGCTGGGCGATCCATTGTGTCAGCAGCGCACATCGCAATTCGGCATGGTCTTTCCGGATTAGAATTCGCAACCGGTATTCCAGGGACGGTTGGTGGAGCGGTCACTATGAATGCGGGCGCGCATGGTGGAGAAGTGAAAGATGTGCTTGCCAAAGTGACTGCGATCACCCCAGATGGAACGATTACCGAACTTTTTCCGGATGAGTTAGGCTTTCGCTATCGGCACAGTATTGTGCGGGAACAACAACTGACTGTTGTGCAAGCGCAATTTGACTTGCAACTTGGCGATTCGAAACAATTGCAAGAACAGGTTCGGATATGGAGTAAGCGACGTCAGACTACACAACCGCTGTCTATGCCAAATTGCGGAAGTGTTTTTCGTAATCCTCCAGGTGATTTTGCAGCGCGCTTGATTGAGAGCGCGGGACTTAAGGGTTTGCGCCACGGCAATGCAATGATCTCTGAGTTGCATGCAAATTTCATCGTCAATGTCGGTCAGGCGCGTGCGGCGGATGTGCTGTGGCTTATGCGCTGTGCGCAAGAAACGGTGCAACAACGATTCGGGATGAGATTGGAACCGGAGGTGCGAATCGTCGGAGAGGACGATACGCGGAGGTGACAAGCATGGAACGATTGGTCATTGAGGGCGGTAATCGCCTCACTGGCTCGGTGCGTGTACACGGTTCAAAGAATGCTGCATTGCCGATTTTGGCGGCAGTGGTTATGGCAAAGGAAGAAACCATCATACACGATGTGCCTAATTTGGACGATATTGCTGTAATGCTCGACATCTTGCGTTCACTAGGTGCGAGAGTAACACGTAATAAATCTGATGTGATTGTCGATTCAAGTACGATTCATACTACAAATGTACCAGATTATCTCATGCGATTGATGCGCTCCTCGATTTTCTTAATGGGACCGCTGCTTGCTCGCTTTGGCTCGGTGCGCATTTCAAAACCAGGCGGATGTTCGATTGGTACGAGACCGATCGATCTACATTTAAAGGGACTAGAGCTACTCGGGGCAAACATTGTGGAGCGACATGGATTTATTGAGTGTCAAGCATCTCAACTACAAGGTGCATCCATCTTCCTTGACTTCCCTAGTGTTGGGGCTACGGAGAATCTGATGATGGCAGCAGTACTTGCAAAAGGTGAGACGATCATCGGTAACGCTGCTCGCGAACCAGAGATTCGCGATCTCGCAGCACTTTTGACGCAACTTGGTGCACGTATTCGCGGAGCTGGCGAAGATACGATCGTCATCGAAGGTGTTAATGAGCTACATGGTGGTGAGTATCAAGTATCTCCCGATCGCATTGTCGCAGGAACGCTGATGATTGCAGCGTCTATTACAGGGGGACACGTGCAATTGCGCAATGTGCGCCCTATGGATTTGACCGCTGTAACCACTAAATTGCGCGAAGCAGGTGTGCAGGTTACTGGGTTACATGATATACTTGACATAAAACGAACGGGTCCGCTTCATGCAGTAGAACGCATACAAACTTCCCCTTATCCAGGATTTCCAACTGATTTACAGGCTCCTTTTATGTCACTTTTGACAATGGCACAGGGTGTTAGTGTAATCTCAGAGACGATCTTTGAGGATCGCTTTCAACATGTGAGTGAATTGCAACGTATGGGAGCGTCGATCAAGGTCGATATTCGCACAGCGTTTATTCGCGGAGTGACGGAGTTAACAGGAGCTATAGTGGAAGCAACAGATCTGCGAGCAGGTGCGGCTTTGGCAATCGCTGGATTGGCAGCTGAAGGTTCGACTATTCTTGAACGTGTGCATCATATTGATCGAGGGTATGAGGGTTTTGAACTGCAGTTGCGCGAGCTAGGAGCACATATCAGGCGTGTGCGTGAGACTGGCAAGGATGCAAGTGTGTCAGCAGATGCGTAGGTCGTCTTGATCTTTGCTAGACAAGGGGTACAAGGACCGAACGCGGACTTGTGCCCCTTGTTATATGCTTACCTGATTAGTTTGTGGATGAAAGGAGCAACTCCTCATCGTGTCAGCAGAAACAAGTCGATCTACCATTCGTAAAATTACGTATACTATACTTATTATGATCTTCTTTTTAGCCGTTTTATTCGCTATTTATATGGAATCACCGTTAGCGAGAGTAAAACAAATCGCGATCATAGGTAGTGGGAATATAGAATCAACTGTTCTAATTCGCGATTCGGGAATCATAGTTGGTCAAAATCTGTATCAGTTGCCGATCTTATCTATAGAAAATCGCTTGTTGACTGATTTTCCAATGTTGGATCGAGTGAATATAAAAAGAAATTTCATGGAACAAAAGGTCATTATTGATGTGAAAGAGCGTAAGCTTGCCGGATTACTAGAAGCAGATGGTAGCTTTTACACGATATTAGCTGATGGTACGGTTTTACAAAAAGATACGACGGGCACCGGTATCCAAGGACCTATAATTTCTACTACAGCACCACAGTCCATCAGTTTAGGGAGTAAAGTAACAGATCCCGGATTACTCGCACTATGTGCACAACTTCCTGAAGTACCACAAAGTGAACGCGCCAGTTTGTCAGAGCTCCATGTGCAAACTCTTCATTCACAAGAAGAAATAGTTGCCTTTACACGAGATGGGTTTGAACTATTCATCCCACTCCATCAACTTGTACATGCATTACATTTGTACCAAGCTATCCATGCAAAACTAATTGCGATGGGAGTAGCTCCAGGGATCATTGATTTTATTTCGAGTGGACAAGGTGTTTATCAACCCTATCCTAAGGCGGGTGGCAATTAAGTGTGGATCTGAAGCAGCTTCTCCCTGCTAAACGCAAAATGATCGCATGGACGATTGTGGCGTTTGTTTTTGGAACAATGATGTCTGTTCAGTACCATGATGTGGAGTTAGGAGGGGCAGCGCTTTGGGCTGGCTCGCCAGATGTCGCTAGTGTCAATTCACGTCTAGTGGCGGTTCAAAATTACAATAAACAGGTATATCAAAAAACAAAACAGATCACGCAACAAATTCTACAGTTACAAGATCAGGCATTAGCGCAAGGAGGAGAAATGGCACACGTTGAACGTGAACTACGTGCAGCGCGAATTCTCGCAGGTACAGTACCACTTGTAGGTCCAGGTGTTTCTGTGACGATCTCTGACGGGAAAATGGATGAAGTAGCCATGGCGCAATTTATTACTCACGATTGGGATTTGCGCTCGGTTGTTAACGAACTGTTTGCAGCTGGTGCTGATGCTGTGTCTATCAATTCAGCGCGTGTAACTGAAACAACGGGTATATTTTGTGTGGGTCCAGTAGTGCGCGTAGGTACTATGCAAATAGGTCCACCATTTATCATTCGCGCGATTGGGCAAAGTGGTGTACTCAGTGCAGCGCTAAATTTACCAGGCGGTCCTCTTGATATTTTGCGTGGAGCCAATCGCGGACTCAGTGTATCGAATCCTATACAAGAAAAAATGATCAGTATACCTGCCTATCAAACCCCTTTGGTGATAACGGGGGGTGGTACATCGTGAAACGATCATCACTTGTTGCTATTCTTGGTGTGACCTTATCTTTAGGAGTCATGGTGGGATTAGATGCACATGTCGATCGTCATTCTGCAAAAGGAACGTATAGCTCTTATTTAGCCGCGTCGCAAGCACTTAGTGTGGCACTTGCTACGTCGAATCAGCTAGAAAGCCAGCTTGCAAGCGTTGAAAAGCAACGCAATGTATTGTTGGAGGCATCTGGGCATGATGCTGCAGGCCAAGTGGCGCTCCAAGCGGAGCTAAATCAACTCGAACAAATGGCAGGCTTAACGGAACTTGTGGGTCCGGGCATCACAGTGTCAATCAATTATGATCCGGCACTCCCATTGATTCCTGGATTACGTTATGTAGATGAAGCCACACAATTGCAAATGGTTGTTAATTATTTGCAGGCAGCTGGTGCAAAAGGCATAGTGATCAATGGGCAGAGGCTTGTCACAACATCCGCCATACGTTCGATTTTGAGCTTTAATGATGTGCCAGGCCCGTTTTCTGGAGTGATCGAAGTCAATGACTTACCTGTAAAGGCACCGTATGTTATTTCTGTCGTGGGACCTGTAGATAATCTGGTCAACACATTAGAGGCAGAAAGTATAGGCCAACAATTTAACATTTTAGATCAGTCATTTATTGTACAACCATTCTTTGCGCATGATGGTGTACATTTACCTGCCTATGATGGTGCATTGCCTAATCAAATAGCACAAGAGACCAGCTATCTAATGTCAAGCACTTAATTGAGTTCTAAGAACAATGAAGGGAAGTGATTTTGGACGCATCTATATAAGCCTGCCATAGACAGACATATTTTTAATTTTCAGTATAAAATGCTGT